>CAYGXO010000109.1:0-41084 GCA_964353885.1 uncultured Spirochaetaceae bacterium | reverse complement strand
GGCGGGCCTTCGCACCCCGAGGACCTCGCCCACTGGGTCCTCGAATGCGGCGATCTCCTTCAGCGACGCGACCAGCCCGTCGATGCGCGCATCGGTGAGCGCGAGCCTGTCCAGCACCGGCTTCGAGAGCCCCGCCTTGCGCCCCTTGGACAGATCTCGGGCGTTCGCCTCGATGACCGCTGCCCGACGCGCTTCGATCGCCGCAGCAATCGAAGCGAGGGCGGCGTTCTTTGCCTCGGCCGAGAGGGTCCGGAGGGTCGCGGATGCCCTCTTTGCCGCCCGCGCGATGCCCGTCACGTATTCACGAATGTCGCCCATGTGGTCTCACTCCTGCACAACGACGACGAGGTTGTCCCTGTGCACCACCTCGTCGAAATACGCCTCGGCGCCCAACACCTCGGGGATCCTTCGAGTGTTCATGCCGCGGATCTTCTCAAGCTCCTCGCTCGCGAAGTTGGTGAGACCCCGTGCGATCTCCCTTCCTTCCTCGTCCTGGATCGAAACGACGCTGCCCATGCCGAAGCCGCCCTTCACGGCCTTCACGCCAGCGGGCAGCAGAGATCGTCCCTGCGCGACGATTGCTTTCCTGGCTCCCCCGTCGACTACGATGGCGCCTTCCGTCTGGGGGCTGAACGCCATCCACTTCTTGCGCCCCTTCATGCGCCGTTCGGCCGGCACGAAGAAGGTGCCGATCTCCTCGCCTGCGAGCACCCGCGCGAGGTCCACGCCCTCGCCCTTGGCGATGATCACGCCCACGCCGCCCCGCGTGGCGATATCGGCGGCCTTGAGCTTCGATTCCATTCCCCCCGAAGAGAAGGTCGAGCCCTTGCCCCGGGCGCCCTCGAGCACGCTCTCGGTGACCTTCTCCACGGTGCGCAGCACCCGCGCATCCGCGTGCGTCTTCGGGTTCCTGTCGTAGAGGCCGTCCGTGTCGGTGAGGATCACGAGCAGGTCGGCGTCGAGCATGTTCGCCAGGTGCGCCGAGATGATGTCATTGTCGCCGAACCGGATCTCGGCGAAGGAGACGGTGTCGTTCTCGTTCACGATCGGCACGACGCCGAAGGACCAGAGGGTGAAGATCGTATTCCTGATGTTCAGGTAGCGGGCCCTGCTGCGGATGTCCTCCGCCGTGAGGAGGATCTGGGCGGTCTCGCGGCGCGCGGCTTCAAACTCCCGCTCCCAGGCCCGCATGAGCCTGCTCTGGCCCATCGCCGCGGCGGCTTGCAGAAGGTTGATCTCCTTCGGCCTCCTGTCGAGGCCCATCCTGTTCAGCCCCAGCGCGATGGCCCCCGAGCTTACGATGATGAAAGAGCGCCTACTGGCATCACCGCCCAGCGCCGCGACCTGGCGCACGAGGGAGCCGACCACATCCGCGGAGAACGCATTGTCCCCCTCGGTCGCCACGCGCGTGCCGACCTTGATGACGATGCGCCTCGCTCTCTGTACCGTGTCCCGTGCTGCTGCCATGGTTCGTAGGGACGCAGTATAGCACAAAGGTGAGAGAGGGGGGAGCCGGCGGCGCCGGGGCTTATCCCCTGACGGCGTCGAACATGGCGACGATATTCTCGGGCGGCACGTTGGCGAGGATGTTGTGCACCTGCTGGAACACAAAGCCCCCGCCCCTCGACATGATCTCCACCTGCCGGCGGACGTGATCCCGGACTTCCCCCGGCGACCCGTGAGGAAGCACCTCGCGCGTGTCGCAGCCGCCGCCCCAGAACACGATGTCCCTCCCGAAGTCGCGCTTCAGGCCTTCGGGCTCCATGCCGTTGCAGGTGATCTGCACCGGGTTTATGGCGTCCAGGCCCGCGTCGATCAGATCTGGCAGCAGCTCGCGCACCCCGCCGCAGCAGTGGAGCATGACCTTGACGGGAGCGAGTGACTTGGCCGTCTCCCACATCAGCTTGTGGCGCGGCTTGAAGATCCGCCTGTACATCTCAGGGGAGATCTGCGGCCCTGACTGCATGCCGAGGTCGTCCCCGAAAACGATGATGTCGATCGAGTCGCCCACGGCCTCGAGGAAGCTCCTGAGATTGGCGAGGCGCAGTTCCACCGTCTTGTCGAGGAAGGCTTCCGCGCGGCGCGGCTCGCTCGCGAGGAGCATGAAGAAGGTGTCGTTCCGATAAAGGAACTGGCCCGCCTCGAGGAGGTTCCCTCCGAAAAGTCCGATGACGACCCTGTCCGTTCCCGCGCGGAAACGGGCGGCTCCTTCCCGCAGGCGCAGCCGTCCCTCCCCTCCTGCCGCCAGGGGCCCGGGCGGCGAGGCGGTGAGGGAGGATGTCCACATGCACTCCTCGAAAGCGCTCGGGAGCGCCTCCAGGTCGTCGGTCTCCGCGAAAGGAAAATGCTGCTGCTCGAAGTACAGGGCGCCGTCCGGCATGCGGCCCATGGCTGTTCCCGTCGGGGAGCGGAGCACCCACCTGTCCGCGGCGCGCTCGACCTTGGTCCAGGCCGGGAGCTGGCACGGTGTGCCGTCTGGCAGGACCCAGTCGCGCCAGTCCGCAGCCTCCGTCGCGAACCCTCGTCCCATCTCGACAGCGTCCGCGCCGAAGCGCGCGAGCACGTCCTCATCCACGACGGCGAGCTGCTGGATCACGTCGTAGACCCTGATCGGCAGCCTCGGCAAGCCGAGGTGATCGCGCAGTCTCGCGTAGGCGATGGCGGCGATGCCCGAGGAGCGGTGTCCGCTGAAATCGATGGGCACCTCGTCGGACTGCGCATGGGTAAAGGCGCGCAGCACCCTTTCGCGGGGGGTCATCCTCGTCCTCCTCTTCCTTCCTGCTCCACCTTCCTGCACGTGGAGCGCCTCACGAGCTGCTCCTTTACCTTCAGAACATGAACGTCCTTGCGCTCGTTGTTCAGCCTGTCCAGCATGAGCGTCGCCGCCGTCCGTCCCAGGAGCGACGTGTTGATCCGCATCGTCGTGATCTGCGGCGCGCAGGGGAGCGAGTAATCCAGGACGTCTCCGGGGGCGATGAGGGAAACGTCCTCGGGCACGCGAAGCCCGAGCTCCTTCAGCGCGGCGATCACGTACATCCCGAGGTAGTCGTCGTGCGAGAAGATCGCCGTCGGCGGCTCCTTGCGGGCGAACAGGGCGGCGAGCCTCCTCGCGAGGCGCGCCTCGTCCATGAAACGGATGGAGACCCTCTGCTCCGCGGAGAAGCCGAGCCGGTTCTCGTCCAGGGCCTTGCGGAATCCGACGAACCTGTCGGCGATCACCCCCGGCTGGTCTGGCCGCCCGTATTCGACGAAGGCGATGGACCTGTGACCGAGGCCAACAAGGTACAGAGCTCCCTCATAGGCCCCCTGGAAATCGTCCACGCAGACCGAGTAGAACCGGTCCTGGTAGCTGCTGTTATTGACGACGACGAGGCGGATGCCTTCCGCCTCCAGCTGCTCGAAGAGCCGTCCGTTGCCGTAGTGGACGGAGAACACGGCCCGTGAGCGCGTGGACCGGATCATGTCCCGCACGCGCTCGGGCGCCGTCTTCAGGCCGACGGGCACCGAGACCGGCGCGTAGCCCTTCGCGATCAGGTTCTGTTCCAGCTCCGAGAGGATGGGGCGGATGAAGCTCCACTCGTAGTCGCGGTCTTCGAGGCGCAGGATGGCGACGTTCCCCGCATCGGCTGCGACCCGTCCCCGGGGGACGATCCTCGCCGTGTAGCCCATGGTGGACGCCGCGGCGCGGACACGGGCGCGCATCTCCGGGGAGACTCGGCCTTTGCCGGACAGCGCGAGGGAGACAGTCGCGAGGGACACTCCCACCTTCGCCGCAACATCCTGTAGTGTCACCCCCGCCATCCTGCCAACCCTCATGCTAAATTTATCCACCACTTAACCAGAAACTCACCGCGCTGTCAAGGCGGTGCGCGAGCGCGCACGCCTTCAGCGGCGGAAAAATCCCTTGAATTGCGGGATATTTCGCCATTCTGGACAATTGATCTCCTCGCGGACCGACGCCGGGCGTGGTGAAACTTTGATAAAACAGATGCGCCACCTTGACAGCGTTCCTGTCCCGTGCTAAAAGGGCTGATGGGACGGGACAGGGTGACCGCTGGGGCGCCTCGTTGAGGCAAGCGGCGGCTCCTTTCGAGATAGTCACGCCAAAGGAGGTTTGTATGCGAACGAGAAAAGCGGTCCTTCTCGCGCTGGGAATCCTGCTCTGCGCGTCGGTCGTCTTCGGGCAGAGCTCGAAGGATCTCATCCTGATGCACGACAAGGGCGGGAACCCCAACTACCAGCCCTTCTACGAGGAAGTCGGGCAGAAGGCGAAGGAGGCGATCGGGGTCGGATTCACGCCAACGCCGTACGCGACCACGGATGTGTACGTCGCGGCCGTCCGGGCGGCCCTCCCCACCGACAAGGCCCCGGACCTCTTCACATGGTGGTCGACCTACAGGATGAAGGACCTCATCGACCAGGGCATGGTGGCTGACCTCACCGACCTGTGGGACAAGCACAAGAGCGAGTACCCCCAGGGCGTGCGCGACGCGTTCACCTTCAATGGAAAGGTGTACGGGTTCTGCTACGTCGTCGAGTACTGGGGCGTGTGGTACAACAAGGACGTCTTCGCAAAGTACAACCTGAAGGTCCCCGTCACCTGGGACGAGTTCATGAACGTCTGCAAGGTCCTGAAGTCCAACGGCGTCACGCCGATGGAGCAGACCGTCCAAGCCCGCTGGCCCACCTTCATCCTCTTCGAGGAGATGGTCGCCCGGCAGGACCCCCAGCTCTACGTCGATCTGTGCGCGGGCAAGGTCAAGTACACCGACCCGAGGGTCAAGGCCGCCTTCAGGGTGTGGGCTGACCTGATCAACAAGGGATACTTCACCGATCCCTCCGTCGACCTGTTCGCCGACGCCCCCCGCCTCTTCAACAGCGGCGAGGTCGCGATGGTTCCCTGCGGCTCCTGGTACCTCACCGTGCTCACCGGCAACGGCGTGCCCGAGGACAAGGCTGGCTTCTTCGTCATGCCCCCCGTGAACCCAAAGGCCGGCAAGGTCGTCATCCTCGAGTCCAGCCCGATCCTCATCTCGAAGAGGGCTCCCAATCTCGCGGCGGCCAAGAAAGTCGCCGACTGGTGGATGGGACCAGAAGGCAACTCCGTGTACGCGAAGCAGACCGGCCAGTTCCCGCCCAACTCCAAGGCGGACACCAGCTTCCTGCCCCCCGTGAAGGTTGCGCTTAAAAACAAGGTCGTGAGCGAGAACTACCGGGTTCTCAACCGCTACTGGGAAGCGACCCCAACGGAGATCTGCGAGAAAGCCGTGGACAAGTTCGCCGAGTTTGTCCTGAACCCGTCGAAGGTCGACACGATCCTCGCCGATCTGGAAAAGATCGCCGACGAGTACTGGTCGAAGAACAGGTAAGGTTCCCGTTCGAATCGATGCGGGGCGCGCCGCGCCGTGGCCGGAGCCGCGACAGGACGCCCCGCTTTTTTGCGGAGGCCTTTCCTGAGAGCGAGAGAGACCGTCGCGAGCTACCTCTTCATCCTCCCCGCCTTCGCCCTCGTGGTGGTGCTGCTCGTCGTGCCGATGATGCAGAACGTCTACTACAGCTTCTTCGACTGGGACGGCCTGGGGACGCCGGTCTTCAACGGCCTGAAGAACTACGCCAGCCTTTTCGTCGACAGGCTCATCGGCGGCTCGATGCTCAACACCGTGCTCTGGGTCGTCTTCACGCTCGCCTTCCCCGCCATGGGCGGCCTTCTGGTGGCCGTGTTCGTCGCGGGGCTGAGGGGAGAGGGCGCGTTCAAGAGCATCTTCTTCATCCCCCTGACGATCTCCTTTGTGGCCACGGGCACGATCTGGACCTACATGTTCAGCAGGGAGCTCGGGGTCCTGAACGGCATGTTCAAGCTGCTGGGCCTGCCTGTGAAGCTCTCGTGGCTTACCAGCGTCCCTCTCAACACCTACTCGATGCTCATCGCCTGGACGTGGCAGCAGCTGGGCACGAACATGGTCATGTTCCTCATGGGCCTCGGTACCATCCCGAAAGACCCCATAGAGGCGTGCCTCATCGACGGGGCGAACAAGTGGCAGACCTTCGTCCACGTGAAGTTCCCGATGCTGCGGCCCATCACCACGGTGGTCATCACAATGGCGATGGTGAACAGCTTCAAGGTCTTCGACATCATCTACGTCATGACGCGCGGAGGACCCTACCAGTCCTCCGAGACTCTCGCCGTCTCGATGTTCCGCGAGACCTTCACGCTGTTCCACATGGGCTACGGCGCGGCCATCTCCGTGCTGCTCTCCGTGATCGTCATCGTCATCTCGGCGGCGTACGTCCGCCGCATGTCCAAGCGCGACATGCTCTACTATTGAGGAAGGGCGCAGAGGCATGAAGGCAGGCCTGCGGAAGATTCCCGTCTATGCTATCCTCGTCGTTCTCGCCTTCCTGTGGCTCCTGCCCATCGTGAGCACGCTGCTGGTCTCCTTCAAGGACCCCCAGGACTTCGTCTCGCAGAAGTTCTACCAGATGCCCACGCGATTCTTCCTGCCGCAGAACTTCACGAAAGTCATGACGACATACAGGCTGGGCGCCCATTTCGTCAACTCGCTGCTGTACGCGGCGGCGGGCACCGCCGTGGTCATCGTCGTCGCCTCGATGGCCGGCTTCAGCATCGTGCGCCTGCGTCCGAAGTTCAACTTCCTCCTCTTCCTCATCATCTACAGCGGGACCCTGTTCCCGTTCCAGATGTACCTGATTCCGGTCTACAGACTATTCAACACACTCGGACTGTACGATACCCGCATGGGGATGGTCCTCATCTACTCCGCGATCTGCGTGCCCTTCAGCCTGTTCGTGTACCGGGGGTTCTACACCACTATCCCCCGCGAGATCGAGGAGGCGGCGAAGCTGGACGGCTGCGGACCCATGCGCTCCTTCCTCTCGGTGTTCATCCCCCAGAGCCTTCCGCCCACGGCTGTCGTGGCTCTGTTCCAGGCCACCTGGATCTGGAACGATCTGCTCTTCGGCATGGTGCTCTCGCGCACGCAGAACGTGCGACCGATCATGGTTGCCGTGGCCACGATGTCGGGCTACGGCGGCGGCAACATTCCCTGGATCATGACAGCGGTGATCTTCACCTCGATCCCCACCGTCCTGCTGTTCGTCTTCCTGCGCAGGTTCTTCATCCAGGGAATGGTGATGTCGATCTCGGGCTGAGCCTCCGCCGGGCCCGGTTCGCGGGATCAGCGCGCGAGCACCTCGAGGCCGAACCGCCCGATCCAGCCCGCGACCTCCGCCATACGCTCGCGGGTCGGAGGTTCCAGGCCGTCGAGCTTGTAGCTCCTGCCCCCGCGCGTCGATCCTGCGAAGATTCTCCCGTATGATCTCGTTCGAGACTCCGGTGTACGTCCTGTGCTCGGCGGGATCGGCATGCTTGAAATCGTACAGGACGAGATCGACGAAAGGCAGCACTCGAACACTGCCGCGCTGAACTCGACCTAGTGCATGGGCTCGCCGCCCGAAAGGGTGATCCCCCCGCCCGAGGTCTCGCAGAAGGGCACGTCCCTGCGCAGGCGATGCACTTGCCCTCGAAGAAGGCGAGCTGGGGCCGGGAAGCCAGGGACTCGGGGTTGTGGCACCACCAGCAGGCGAGGGGACAGCCCTTGAGGAACAGCGTGGTGCGGATGCCCGGCGCGTCGTGGATGGCAAAGCGTTCGATGTCGAAGAGGAGTTCCCGTGTCTGCAATTCTGTCCGCATTTCTGGGCCCACAAGGACTTGAACCTTGGACCAACGGATTATGAGTCCGTCGCTCTAACCAACTGAGCTATGGGCCCCCAGGGTAAACGTACTGATTTACCAGGGGCTGTCAAGGCGAGGCTGCTCGCGAGCCCAAGCAGGCAGCACGGAGCGAGGCGGCGCATTGACTCCCCCCGCCTCGGCCGCTATCCTCCAACTGTCGCCGGCGTGATGAAATGGCAGACATGCCAGACTCA
The DNA here is from genome assembly GCA_964353885.1 of uncultured Spirochaetaceae bacterium. GTDB lineage: Bacteria > Spirochaetota > Spirochaetia > SZUA-6 > Fen-1364 > CAVTER01. Next base: position 33,137 of record CAYGXO010000109.1, on the reverse strand, counting down.
AAATCTGGTGAGGGGCAACCTTCGTGTCGGTTCAAGTCCGACCGCCGGCAAGCGCGCACTTGACGTTTCCCCTGCCCGCTGATACATTGAGCATGGAACGAGGGCTTTGCCCTCCTTACCATATATGAATCCGTGCGCGGAACCGCCCCGTTGCGGTCCCCGGCCGGATTTCTTAAAAGCCGGTGAAAGCCGGCTTTTATTTTGCGTCCGCGTTTTCTCCTCCCCGCCCGCGGCCCCCCATGGTATACTGGCACGCCATGAACAGCTTCTCCGACATCATCGCCGCGGCGCGCGCGGCAGGCCCTCGCCGCTATGTGGTCGCGCAGGCCGCGGACCCCACGATCCTCGAAGCGCTCGAGGAGGCGCGGAAGATGGGGTTCGCCCTGCCTATCCTTGTCGGGAAGCGAGCCGACATCGAAGAGGCGGCTCGGGCGCGCTCGGTCGACTTGGCGGGCTGTCGGCTCGTCGACACGCCCACGAAGGCCGAGGCGGCGGCCGAGGCGGTTGGACTGGTGGCGCGCGGGGAGGGGGACATCCTCGTGAAGGGCCTCCTGCAGACCGCGGACCTCCTGCGGCACGTCCTGGATCGGGAGAACGGGCTGAACTGGGGGAGGATCGTCTCGCACGTCGGGGTGTTCCGCTTCCCGGGCAACGACAGGTTCCTCCTCGTCACCGACGCCGCTCTCACCATCGCGCCGAACCTCCACCAGAAGGCCGAGATCGTGCAGAACGCGGTCGACCTCGCGCACCGCATCGGAATCCCTTCGCCAATCGTGGCCATCCTCTGCGCCATCGAGGTCGTCAACCCCGCCATGCCCGCCACGGTGGATGCCGCATGTCTGGCCAAGATGGCCGACAGGGGCGAAATCAGCGGATGCCGGGTCGAAGGTCCGCTGGCTCTCGACAACGCCGTCAGCGTAGAGGCGGCCCGGCACAAGGGAATCTCGAGCGAACTTGCCGGCCGGGCAGACATCCTCATGGCGCCGGACATCGAGGCGGCCAATATCCTGTACAAGGCTCTGATCTTCTACGCAAAGGCGGAGGAGGCGGGGATCGTGATGGGCGCGAAGGCGCCCATCGTCCTGGTGTCACGCAGCGACTCGGTCGCGAACAAGCTCAATTCGCTCGCCCTGGGGGCGCTCGCGATGAGGGCCGCTCCTACCCCTTGAACTCCTTGAACAGCACCACGGAGTTGTGGCCGCCGAACCCCAGGCCGTTGGAGATCGCGGCCCGGATCCTGCCGGACCTGCCCTTGCCCGGGACATAGTCCAGATCGCATTCGGGATCCGGCTCCTCGAGGTTCCGCGTGGGGGGGAAGAACTGCTCGGCGAGCGCGAGCACTGTCACCACCGCCTCGATGCCCCCCGCGGCGCCCAGAAGATGTCCTGTCATCGACTTGGTGGAGGACACTTTCAGAGCCCGTGCATGCTCGCCGAAGACCGTCTTGATCGCCTTTGTCTCGACTGGGTCATTGATGGGCGTCGAGGTGCCGTGAGCGTTGATGTAGTCGATGTCGGTCGGGACCAGGCCGGCGGAAGCCACGGCCGTCCGCATGGCCTGCGCCGCCCCCCTGCCCTCGGGATGCGGTGCGGTGAGATGATTGGCGTCGCAGCTCGCCGCATATCCTCCCATCTCGGCATAGATTCGAGCGCCCCTCTTCCGCGCGTGCTCCAGCTCCTCCAGGATGAGCAGTCCCGCCCCTTCGGCGATCACGAACCCATCCCTGTTCCTGTCGAAGGGCCTGCTCGCCTTTTCAGGGGCGTCGTTGCGCGTGCTCACGGCCTGCAGCTGGCAGAAGCCGGCGAGGCCAAGTGGGGTGATCGGCGCCTCGGTGCCGCCGGCAATCATGACGTCGGCCGTCCCCTCGCGGATCAGTCGGTACGCGTCGCCGATCGCGTCATTTGATGAGGCGCAGGCCGTCACGACGCAGAAACAGGGGCCGAGGGCCTGGAAGCGGATCGCGATGTTCCCCGGAGCCTCGTTGGAGATCATCATGGGGACCGTGAGGGGATGGATGGACTGGGGGCCTTTCTCGGCGATCTTGCGGAACGCGGTCTCCAAGGTCTCGATGCCGCCGATGCCGTTTCCGAGGATGACGCCCATCCGCTCGGGGTCCACGCTGCCGGCCTTGAGCCCGGCGTCCGACATGGCCTCGATCGCGGCGGCCATCGCGAACTGGGTGAAGCGGTCCATCCTCCGGGCGTCGCGGGCGCCGAGGATCTTGTCGGGGGCGAAGTCCTTCACTTCTCCGGAGATCTTCGCGGGGTACAGCGCGGTATCGAAACGGCTCAGCTTCCCGATGCCGTTCTCGCCGTCCTTCGCGGCCTTCCAGAAATCCTTCACGCTGTTGCCCAGGGGATTCACAGTCCCCATGCCCGTCACGACCACGCGCCTCACCATTCCGCCTCCTCCTTCTTTCCTATATCGACATGCACCCGTCGACGCGCAGCACGTCGCCGGAGACGTAGGCCGACATGTCCGAGGCGAGGAAGGTGACGACCCTCGCAACCTCCTGCGGCGTGCCGGGGCGCTTCATCGCCACCTGCGTCAGAAAGGCCTCGCGCGCCTGCTCGGGGAGGCCGCGGGTCATGTCCGTGTCGATGTAGCCCGGCGCGACGGCGTTCACCCGCACGCCGCGGCCACCGGCTTCTTTCGCAAGGCTTCGCGTCAGACCGATCAGACCCGCCTTTGATGCGGCATAATTGGCCTGGCCCGCATTGCCTCCGACTCCCACGATGGAGGCCATGTTGATGATCGATCCGCTGCGCTGCTTGATCATGGTCCTGGCCACGACCTGGCTGATCAGGAACGCGGAAGTGAGGTTGATGCGCAGGACCTTCTCCCAGTCCGCGACGGGCATGCGGAAGATGAGCCCGTCCCGGGTGATGCCGGCATTGTTCACGAGCACGTCCACTTTCCCCAGCTCGGCGATGATCTGCTCGATCGCCGGGCCGATCTCGTCGGCGTCGGACACGTCCGCCTTCCTGAAGGAGACCCGCCCGCCGGCTGCAGCCGCCGCTTGCTCCATCTCGCCGAGTGACTCGCTCGGGTTGAGGTCGAGGAACACGACGCTCGCACCTTCGCGGAGGAAATCCATGACGATTTCCTTCCCGATTCCCCGGGCCCCACCGGTCACGATTGCGTTCTTTCCCTTCAGCAGCACGTCCTTCCTCCGATCATCCAGCGGCGCTCACTGCCGCGATCTCGTCCATCCTGCCCGCTGGCGAGCAACGCGCCTCTGGCCGCAGCGCACGCATCAGCCCCGCGAGGACCGTCCCCGGCCCCGCCTCCACAAATCGGGCAAACCCGTCGGCGAAGAGGCTCTCCTCGACCGTCACCCAGCGCACCATGGAGACGACCTGTCGGACGCACAGCTCCTTCGCCTCGGCGCCCGTGCGGATCGCCCTGCCTGTCACATTCGAGTATACAGCCGCCCGCGGGTCCGAGAAAGAGTAGCCCGCGAGGGCATCCGCGAACGCCTTTGCCGCCCCCTCCATCAGCGGGCAATGGAAGGGCCCCGAAACCTTCAGCCGGATGAACCTCTTCGCGCCCGCCTCTTTGAGGGCCGTCTCGGCCTTCGCAAGCCCCGCGGCGCTTCCCGACAGAACGACCTGCCCCGGGCTGTTGTAATTGGCGAGGTACACTCCCGCCTTTGCGAGCGGCTCCACGATCGAGGCCACGGTTTCAGGATGGAGGCCGAGCACCGCCGCCATCCCAGGTTTGCCGAACTCCGTATCGAGCGAGCGCGCGGCCTCTTCCATGAACCTGCCCCGCGCTTTCACGATCGGGAACAGGTCCTCCAGGCCGATGACCCCCGCCTCGCACAACGCGGCATACTCCCCGAGGCTGAACCCCGCGCACCCGTCCCGCGCAACCCCCTTTTCCCTGAGAACCGCGCTTGCGGAGAGGTTCACGAGGGTGATTGCGGGCTGGGCCTTGTCGGTCGCCTGCAGTTCCTCAGCCGTGGATTCCGAGAGCAGCCTTCGCATGTCCATTCCCGCCGCCCCGGATGCCCTCTCAAAGAGGGTTCGGACCGAGGGACTCTGCTCCCAGAGATCCATGCCCATGCCGGGGTACTGGGCGCCCTGGCCGGGGAAAAGGAAGCAGGTTTTCATGACGGTGGACAATACCACGGAGCGTCCGCATGGTCAAGCAAACGGCCCGGCCGATCCAAACTCTCTACATTATAAGGAGATAGCTATAGTTGATCAAAAAAGGAATATATTGAGTTGGATCACGACAGTTGACCCTCTGTTTTATTAACATTACTATCCGCGGTATGAGGGCCGTCATCCGGGCAGTGGATTTCGCGGTTCCCGAGAGGAGGATGGCGAACGATGAGTTCGCGAGCTTCCTCGACACATCCGACGAGTGGATCCGTTCCCACACGGGCATCAAGTTCCGCCACATCGCCGACCCCTCCCAAGCCACCTCCGACTTTGCCTTCGAGGCGGCCAGGAAAGCCCTGGACAAGGCCGGCATCGGCCCCGAGAGCGTGGATCTGATCCTCGTTGCCACAGCTTCGCCGGATTTCCTCGGGTTTCCTTCCGTCTCGTGCATCATCCAGGACCGGCTCGGCGCCACACACGCCGGGGCCATGGACATCGCGGCGGGATGCACGGGCTTCATCTACGGATTGGAAACCGCCCGATCGTTCATCTGCGGAGGCGGCGCGCGGACCGTCCTCGTGGTCGGCGCGGAGGTCCTGAGCAGGATCGCAAATTGGCGGGACAGGAACACGTGCGTGCTGTTCGGCGACGGGGCAGGCGCCGCGATCGTCCAGGGAGACGACGCCGAAGGCGACAGGGGCATTCTTCGCTCGTCCCTGAAAGCCGATGGCTCGGGCGCACGGCTGCTCGAGCGCACCATGGGGGGGACGAGATTCCCCTTCCCGCCCGGCGCCACGGACCTATCAGGGTCGCTGCTGAAGATGGACGGCAGGCAGGTGTACAACTTCGCCGTGAAAGCGGTTGCCGAGGGCATGGCATCGATGCTCGCCTCGGCCGGGCTCTCGATCGACGACATCCGCTGGATCGTGCCTCACCAGGCCAACGCGCGCATCATCGAGGCGGCGGCGAAGCGCGCGAAGATCCCCCTGGACAAGTTCTTCATCAACATCCAGGAGTACGCGAACACATCCGCCGCCTCCATTCCCATCGCCCTTTCGGAGATGAGCGCCCGGGGGCTGCTCGCCCCCGGCGATCTTCTGCTCACCTTCGGCTTCGGCGCAGGGCTCACCTACGGCGGCAACCTCATCCGGTGGTGAGGCGGGCCGGGCCTCTATGCCGCGCCCATGAACAGGGAAGCGATGAACGGCACGGCGGACAGGAGAGCCGCATACGCCTTTCGGCTGGGTTGATTCGCCCTCGAATCCCATTGGAACAGCAGGGCGGCGAGACCGAAATTGAGAACCGCGCTCACCGCGAGAACGCAGATCGGGATCCATGGGATCGCCGCCGACTCCGGATTGCCGAGCCCCTTGAAAACCCTCATCGCGTGCGCTGCGGGCATCAGGAGGGAAACGCTCTTGAATGCCTGAGGGAAGAGGTCGGCAGGAACCATCAGTCCTCCGAGGATGATCGACGGAATGTAAATGAGTTGCCCAAGGAGCACCGAGACGTTCGTGCTTCCCGCGGCGACGCCGATCAGGACGCCGAAGCCGGCCATCGCAAGGTACGAAAGAAGCGCGGCAGCCGCATACCCGGCAAGATTCGTCGGGGCGATGCCGCCGAAAAGCGCGACACCCGCCACGGACATGACAACCGAAACGACCGCCATATGCACCGCGGTCCCTATCACAGGTATAGAAATGATGGATGCGGAGGGAACCCCGTTTATGCTGTAGCTCCTGAACACGCCGGTCTCGCGCGCGTTCAGGAAGATGCTCGGCAGGGTGAGGAGCGCGGCCGACATGTACGCGAACAGGAGCATGGCCGGCAGCATTGTCTCCTTGAAGAAGGGATTGATGGCTGTCATGAATCCCCCGACAAGGGCGAAAAACACCAGGGGGAACAGGTAGAACATGAGGAGCTTCGACTTATCCCTGATGCCGGTCTTGAAGTCGTATGCGAGATGATGGATGAATGCCTTCATTTCCTGCCTCCGGTGATCTCGAGGAAACGCTCCTCGAGGCTCGGGCGCTCGACCCGCAGGTCCACGAGCGGGTCCTCCGTCGATTCCAGGCGGGCGAGGATCGCGCTCACGGTCCTGCCCGGATCACTCGAGATGTACAGGGCATATCCCTCGCTCCACCCCTGAAAGGAGGCGTCAGGAAACTCGGCTCCGCCCTGATGGAGGCTGTCATTCTCGGTGGCCACGGAGATCCGCGTCTTCCTGCTGCCCGCCGCCGTGAGCTGACGGGGGCTGCCGAGGGCGGCGATCTCGCCCTTCAGGAGTATGGCCGCGCGGTCGGCTAGCTTCTCGGCCTCGGCCATGTCGTGCGTCGCGAGGATCACCGTCGTTCCCGACCCGCGGAGTTCCCTGATGATGGCGTGCAGCTCGGCCCGCGACTGCACGTCGAGGCCTGCCGTCGGCTCGTCCAGGAAGAGGACGTCCGGCTCGTGAGCGATCGCCACTGCCAACGCCAGCCGCCGCTGAAGCCCGGTGGAAAGCTGCCCATACTGCGTGCGACTCTTCTCGGAAAGACCGAGGCGCTCCACGAGATCGTGGCGTACGGCCACCCTATGATAGCTGCAGAAGAACTTCATCGCCTCATCCACCGTCATCGACGGGGGGAGCGCCGAGCTCTGCAGCTGCACGCCGATCGTGTTCCGCAGCCTGCGCCGCTGATGCGTCGGATCCAGGCCGTCAATTGTCAGGCTTCCTCCGTCCGGCCGCCGAAGCCCCTCCAGGCTCTCGAGCGTGCTGGTCTTGCCCGCTCCGTTGGGGCCCAGAAGCGCGAAGATCTCGCCCCGACGTACATCGAAGCTGATGTCCTTGACGGCCACGGTGTCTCCGTACCGTTTGCTGAACTTCTTCACGGAGACCATTGCTTCACTCATTCCCTTTCTCCTTTGCCTGTCTCCCTTTCCTGCGCCTGATCCCACATGTAGAAAGCCCCCCCTGCCGACAGGAGCAGGCTCCGTATCGTCTCATCGGTGAGAGTGATGACGCCTTCGCCGATCATCGAGGCGAGGCCGTGCGTGAATATCCAGGACTTCAGCATCAAGGGGTTGGACATCGATTCGGGGATCTGGTCCATGACCTCCCGCACGCCCTTCACCGAGCCGAACTCCTTGGTGAACTCTTCCGCCCGCAAAACCGTGTCCTTTTCGCTCACCCTCGTTGGATTGTCGATGAAGAGAAAGCGGAAGAGGTTGAGCTCATCGCGCGCGAAGATGACGTACCCAATGGCGATGTTGAGCATCGGGTCTTCGGTGTACGCCCTTTTCTGATACTCCTGCATGAGCGAACCGGCACGGATTTTCACCTCCGTCCCGATGGGTTCCATGGATTGAAAGAGCGAGTAGATCGGCATGGTGGAGCATTCCAGACGCTTGGATATTGTACGGGCGGTCACGGCCTTCCACCCTTTTTCCCTTGTGATGGAAAAAGCAGCATCGATTATCATCTCTCTCGTGAACACAGCCCTGCTGGCCAAGGAGACCTCCAGAAATAACTATCGTTATTATTAATAACACCAGTTATATTAAGTGTCAACACCTTTTTTCCCAGAGTTTTTTGGAGCTCGAGATTTCCCATAGGTACAGCGAAATCTATGATAAAAGGCTCCGAAATCTCATAGAGCCCTCCTGTTCAGCTCCCTCGTCGCAATGCACAATCCGTGCAAGTGTGTCAGAGAAACAGCGATTCCTGAGTTCAAGGGTGCGGGTCAAATCCCTGAACGTCAAATTATCCTTGATAAGAATCTTCCCATGATCACAACCATTGATCACAACCATCACGGGGAAGAACCAGGTCACGATCTCGGCGGAGTTGGCGCGCAAAGAGGGGCTGCGACCCGGAACGAGACTCGAGTGGCGCAGCACCGAACGCGAACACGTGCTGGACACCACTGCCCTCCTGGCGCACTACTTCGACGACCCCGGAGCTGACGGTCCGCCCGCCCGTGGATCGTATGGTGGCCGAGCTCGCATGGCAGCTCATGGAAGCGATCGCGGAGAGGATCCCGCTCGTCGATGCCCTGATCGCGGCCACCGCTCGGGCTGCCGACCTAGGATTCAAAAAGGCCACGCTCGGTTCCACCGAAAAGGCTCGTATGAGCGGGCCGAGGATGTCGAGGTCGGATCTAGTGGGAAGCGCCGCCACTATGTCAGCATTCATCATGGACACGGCTTCGGCGTACCGCATCTAGGCAACTGCATCGAAAAAAGCGTCGTCGAATCGCAATCAAGGCGTCAATCCTGCGTGTCAGAATCGCCATCAGTCAGAGCGTGAAGGCGAAATCCTCGACGAGAAGCCCGGGGAGCAGCGCCCCTCCGAGGCTGCGACGGAAGTAGGTGCCCGTGTCGGGCACGAGGGAGCGCTGCCTGCTCAGGTCCAGAAGCTTGTCCCCGAAGAGGTGGTAGATGCTCTCGTCGAATCGCATGTCCCTGATCGGGGACGCGATCCTTCCGCCCTCCACCCAGAAGGAGGCGAAGCGGGTCATGCCGGTGATGCGGCCCGAGTCGTTGTCGCTCCAGTTGAGGTAGTGCAGGTTGGAAAGATATAGTCCCGTGCCGATGGCCTCGATGGCCTTCTCTTCGTCCAGGTTTCCCGGATCGATCGCGGGAGAACGAACCCTCTCATCCTCGGGGGCGGCCGTGGAGGGCACTCCGTACTGCTTCGCCGACCTGGCCGAGACGACGGTGGCAGCGAGCTTTCCGCCTTCGATGAGCACGAGCGTGGAAGGGGCAACCTCGCCGATCTCGTTGAACCGCGGCTCCGTGCCGAGGTTGAAGTCCTGGGATAGACGGAACCGGGGGGACATGGTCCTTCGCCCCTCGCGCAGGGCGAGCCAGCCGCTCTCCCCCTCGCGCATGCAGCGCTCGCCAAGCCCGTTCCACGAGAGGAAGGGGACGAACTCCGCGAGTGCGTCGGGGGCGACGTAGACGCGGTATTTCCCCGGCAGGATCGTCCTCTCGGGCTTCGAGAGGGCCTCGAGCCGGGGCCGGGCGGACTGGAGCCTGCGCGCGTACTCGGCACGATCCCACTCGCGACCGGCGTAGGCGGACTTCAGCGCCTTGCCATTGGGCAGCCAGGCGGAGTAGTCCACCGAGAAAGTCTCCGTGGCAAACCAATGCCGTGTCCCGCGGCTGTTGGCTGCCCCGCGGCAGACCGCGCCCTGGGAATGGATGCCCACGTAGTCGGCGCCCGCGCAGGTCACGACCTCGCCCGGTCCCAGCACCTCGTGGGGGATGCCGTCGGGGTCGGGCAGGCGGCCGGGAAACTCCTCGCGAGAGCTGCCGGACGCCGCGGGGAGGACCTGGTACGGGTCCTCGGGAAGGAGGGGGGCTTCACGCCGAGCGCCGGAGAGCGCCGCGGCGGCGCGTTCGGCGTCGAGGCCCTCGTCGCCCGACATCTCGAAGGCCGATGAGATGGTCCTGCCGTCCCGGTAGTACGTCAGCCGCACCCCTGCCTGGAGAACGGCGCCGATCTGCCTGACTCTGCAGGCGGTGAAGCGCATGAACCGGCTCGACTCTCCCGTGAAGTCCACGGCCAGAGCCTCCCCGGCGGCGAGCTCCCCGAAGAGCAGGCCGCATGCCCTGTCGAACCGGGCCTCCAGTTCGCGCATCTCGCTCATGGCTCGCCTCCGAAGATCTCCACGTTGCGGAACGCGCAGACAGGGCTTGCATGTCCCGTGGTGACGGCCTGATTGGGCTCGCCCTTGCCGCAGTTGGGAGTGCCGAAGACTTCGAAGGTGGAGGCGTCGCCGACCTTGAAGAGGTTGCGCCAGAAGCTCGACGAGATACCGCGGTAGTTCGGGTTGCGCACAGTCTGTGTGAGTTCCCCGTCCTCGATGAGACGGCCCAGCTCGCAGCCGAACTGGAACTTGTTGCGGTGGTCATCGATCGACCAGGAGCGGTTGGTCTCCATGTACACGCCCTTCCCGACCGAGGCGATGAGGTCCTCGAACCGCGTCTCGCCCGGCTCCAGGTTGAGGTTCGCCATCCGGTCGATGGGCGCGCGGAACCAGTCCTGGGCCCGCTGGTTGGCGACGCCTGGACCGCCCGCGCGAGCCTGGCTCTCAAGGGAGCCGAGGGCCCGCACGAGGATGCCTTCCTTCACGATGTGCTCCCTGCGGGCAGGGTTTCCGATGTCGTCGGCGCCGTAGGAAGCGGCCTCCCGACCGATTGTCGGATCGAAGGTGATGTTCATGAGCTCGGAGCCATAGCGCAGGCGCCCGATGTCGCCGAGCTTGACGAAGCTGGAACCCGCGTAGTTCCTCTCGTCGCCGAGGATCCGGTCCAGCTCCAGGGGGTGGCCGACGGACTCGTGGATCTGGATCACCATCTGGTCGGGGGCCAGCACAAGGTCCGCGCTCGTCGTTGGGCACTCGGGCGCGGAGAGCAGCTCGAGGGCCTGCTCGGCGATCCGTACGGCCTCGGCCTCGCCGGTCTCGAGGTCAATGAGCTCGTCGCCGCCCTGGTTGGTGCGGCCCATCATGCCGTTTGCGGTCCGCCGCTGGGTGACGTCGCCATCACGAGCCACGGCCTGAACAGAGCAGCTGACGATGTGCAGGCGTTGTCCGATGTCCGCCCCCGAGGTGGAAACGATTTCCGTCTCGATATCGCGCGTCTCGAAACCGGCGGCGCTTTGGACGATCCTGTCCGAGAGCCGCATGACCTCGGTGAGCCGGACGGCCTGCCGGCAGAGAACGTCGGCTCCGTAGGCCGCGCGACGGCCGCGGGGCGTTTCGAATGCGATCACAGTGGGGGGGCGAACCTCGCGGCCGAATCGGAAGACCGCCAGGGGCGCGGCTGACTTCGCGAGGGAGAGAGCGCACGCGGCCGCGGCGCGGAGCGCGGCCGGATCGGTCGAGCTGGTGGCAGCATAGCCGAACTGACCGTCATGGAGGACCTCGACCATGCAGCCCTCATCGGCTCCGCTGAAAGCCGACTCGAACTTCCCATCCCTCGCGCGGTAGCTGCGGAACGAGGTGCGGACCCTGCGCAATCCCGCCCACTGCACCTTCGGGGGCAGCGCAGCCTCGAGAAGACGCTTCAGATCTGAGGACATGCGCCGCTCCTTCTTCCGATTCGGATCGTCAGCAGGGTACGCCCAAATCAGCGGGAGCGCAAGGCTACGGGGAGTGTTGCCGCAGTCGGCCGTTGACGACCATCACCCGCAAAGATATCATGATGACTGAAGTGCAATCATGCTGCGCACCGCGTCGTCGGGGCTTGAAAAAAAAGCCTCGGATTTTCTTCGTGGATACTGCGATAGAAGAAACTCTCCACGGGGTATCCGAGATCCAGCGGCCGGGCTCGCATTTCGATCTTGTCGATCTCCCGCATGTCACCCCCCAATCCCTGTTGCCGGCCGGCGGTTACGATGACAGTGAGGACTCCGAGGACGGTTGGTAGTATGCCCTTCGTTCCTTTTCACCTGTATTTCCCTGATTTCTCCAAGAAGGAAACCCGATCGCTTTTTGTCCCTCCAGCGACTATCCCGCACCTCCCCGCGGGGAATTATGGGTTCATCGAGTTGTACTGTGATGAGCCGGGATGCGATTACCGCCGCGTTTTCTTTAACGTCGTCTCCGAACGGCGAAGGAAAATCGAGGCGGTACTAGCGTGGGGGTGGGAGGATCTTGATTTCTATGCGAAGTGGATGCGGAAGCCCAATGACGGAGTTGGCGCCGATGCTTTTACGGCTCACGCAGAACGTTCTGTTGCTGGACGCGGAATACAGAGAGAGGATCAAAAGTCATTACCATCTGTTCAGGGAAAAGATTGACGGGCCCAGCCCGAATGAATCCCAACTCCGGAATCGTCGGATTCTTTCACCGCGCACGGCGGTCCCCTTGAAGACGGGAACGGGATAGATGAATGAGTTCACCGACGAACACCTGGATGTTTTGCAGAACCTCGAGTTCGCGATCGTGACGACATACAAACAGCGGCCGGAGATGACGGACTACGACGTCATGCGCATCATAGAGACCCTCATTGATGGGTACCAGGCCGAGACAATCGGCCGGCCCCCAAGATACACCCCCGTCACCGACGTGGAAATCGACCTCGGGGACAACCTACGGAGGATGTGTGAATGGCGTCTTGGGCGAATTCAATTCGTGAAAGATGAGAGGATGAAAGAACTGGAGAAGACGGATCCGAAGACGTTGGATGAAATCGTCGCGTGCCTGAAGAAGCTCCACAATTCCGCCCGGAAGTGGAACAAGTCCGGTGGAAGACGAGGGTACCTGGACTTCGTGGCCAAGTACATTGGATGAGCCTGAAGCTCACGATCACCGGCATGTATCGTGCCCGCCGGATCGTGTGCGCGGGTGCGCCCCGCATGGCGGTCACTTGCGTGCTTGACGCCGGGTTGAAATCAGACGACCGAGAAGCTCGTCCGGCGTCATCTTCTCTTTCGCAGCCAAGGCAGCGAGCTTGCGGTGACCGACGGTCGAAAGCTTCTCTCGCGGTCGGTCCGCAGCCCGTGAAGCCCAACGCAGGACCTTGCCGTCAAGGCAACACCTGTCGGGGTGATCCCGCACGATCTGCCGCTTGGCGCTGTTCCATGCGGCGTCGATATCGCGGGTCTTGGACATCTGCCCGAGAAGGCCGAGGCACTGCACGACGACATCCTTTGAGAGCATCGCCTCGGGCGGCGGCTGCGAGAGCACCTCGATGGGGACGTCAGATCGCATTGCAGTGCTCCGTCACTTCGCCAGATCGGCCGCGAGCTTCGATTTTCGCGCTTCCAATATGGCCATCTGCCTCTTCATCCGCTTCAGCTCCCGGTTGATGCGGGCCAGCTCCGCCTTCGCCTGCTTGTTCGCGAGGTACCCGTCGCCGTGCTCTTTCTTGACCAGAGCCTCGACCTCCCGTCGGAACAGCCGCAGGAAGGGGTTCCCGTAGATCGAGTTCTCTCGGTACTGGAGCTTTCCCGCACGGATTGCTTGGACGATCTGACCCTGCGTCAGCCCGAACTCCTGGCGAGCCGTCTTGTCGCTGAGAGTCGCGCCCTTGCGCTGCCACTCGGAACCCCGATCATCGGCGAACGGATCCATCGGACCCTCTCCTTCCCTACCCCTGATCCTGTTTGGCGGGTCACTGCCAGAATGCCCGGCTGTTCACCGCGGAGGCCGGGCTCCTAAAAAGAGCCGGTGGCGAGCTCATCGGCGACCCAGTTGGAGTATACAGGTCTTCACTCCCAGTTTCGAGAGCGGTGACTGATGGCTATTTTGATGCGGGTGAAGGGGCTGGATTCGCGAGGCGGCGGGAGGTTAGGGAAGGGAAGGAGTGGAGGCGGAGCTGGCCGGATGTTGTTCGCGGGGGGATGCTGTTCGTTGCTATTCTATGCTGCTATTGACAGCACGCGCGATTCATGATAAGGATTGCACAATCGATTTCATGGGCTTTTCTGGAAAGTAGACCAAATGGCCTCGATGAAAGACGTCGCGAAGCTCTCGAATGTATCGGAATCCACGGTCTCACGCGTCATCAACCGTAACATCCCCGTCGAAGACGCCACCCGTTCGAGGGTCGAGGATGCCATTCGAAGCCTGAACTACAAGCCGAATCTGCTGGCAAAGGGCCTGCGGATAAAGAGCGGTCATCTGATCGGCCTCGTCGTTCCCGAGATCGTACACCAAACCTACTTCGCGAGCTTCATCCAGCATATCGAAGAAAGCACCGTCGCTCAGGGGTACAACCTCATCATTGGAAGCCACAAGGACAATCCCGACCTCGAGGAAAGCTTCATCGACATGCTGGTCAGGCGGAACGTGGACGGCATCATTTTTTCGCGCGTATCGGACGAGAGCCGGGTCATGCGGATCATCGACCAGACCCGGGTGCCCGTCGTCGTCATCGACCGGGCCGCCGAAAGAGAGGAGCTGGCGAGCGTGGTGCTGGACAATTACCGGGCCGGTTCCATTGCCGGCGAGCACCTGGCCGGGCTCGGCCACCGCACAATCGGCTGCATCACGGGACCCATGAAGATCGCGCTCTCTCGCGAGCGCCTTGCAGGGTTCCGCGATGCCCTTGCGCGTCACGGAGCCCTCCTTCCCGACGGGCTGGTGTTCGAGGGCGACTTCAAGTTCGAGTCCGGCCTCGAGGGGGCGCGGGAGATCCTCGGAAGGTATCCCCATGCCACCGCCTTATGGGCGCAGAACGACCTCATGGCGATCGGCGCGTTGAAATACCTTTCGGGCAACGGCTGGGCGGTGCCGGGAGATGTTTCCCTCATGGGCATGGACGACATCACGATGGCGAGAATGATCACCCCCTCGCTCACAACCGTCATCCAGCCGTTCGAGGAAATCTGCGAAAAGGCGGTCGAGCTCGTCCTCGCGATGAGGACGAGCGGCGATGGGGGAACGAGAAGAATCGTGATCGAGCCCGGACTGGCGGTCCGGGATTCGACGGCGGCGCCTCGAGGAGCGGATGAAAGGAGGTGAGCTGGGCCGGCGGCTCTGGCGCCGAGTTCACGGATGAGTCTCCTTCCAGAGGGGAGACTGGGTTATCGAGATTCAGGAATCAAAGAGGGAGGTTGTGAACGTGAAAAAGCTGCTATTTGTGTTTGTTGCACTGCTGATGGTGATGCCCGGGGCGCTGTTCGCCGGGGGAGCCAAAGAGGCGGGCGGCGGTGAGATCGTCATCGGCATGACGGTGCCCGGGCTGCAGTTCCCGTTCTTCGTCACGATGAAGAACGACGCTGACGCGGCGGCCGCAAAGCTGGGCGCGAAGATCGTGTTCGTCGACGCGCAGAACGATTCCGCCAAGCAGGCGGCGGCGGTCGAGGGATTCATCGCGCAAAAGGTGAAGGCCATCCTCATCTCCCCGATGACGGTGGACTCCCTGGTGCCGGCCATCGAGGCGGCCGTGAAGGCGGGCATCCCCGTCGCCACAGTCGACCGCAAGGCCAACACCGACAAGGTGCTCGTCCACGTCGGCGCGGACAACGTCGAGGGCGGCCGCGCGGCCGCGCGCTTCATCATCGACAAGCTGGGAGGCACAGGCTCCGTCATCGAGCTTGAAGGCACCACGGGCTCCTCGCCGGCGATCGACCGCAAGAAGGGCTTCGACGAAGTCATCGCCACCTCGGGCGTCAAGATCCTCGTCAGCCAGACCGCGGAGTTCGGCCGGGCAAAGGGCAACTCCGTCATGGAGAACCTGATGCAGGCCTACCCGGACTTCGATGCCGTGTTCGGCGCCAACGACGAGATGATCATCGGCGCGATCGAGGCCATGCTGTCGGCGGGCATCGATCTGAAGACCAAGGTCACCGCAGGCTTCGACGCCACCCCCGACGCGTTCGCCTACATGAAGGAAGGCAAGCTCGGAGCGACGATCGACCAGTTCCCCGGCCAGCAGGCCGGCCAGGCGTTGGGCTACCTCGTGGACTACATCAAGAACAAGAAGACGCCGCCCAATCCGGTCGTGTTCATCGCGCCGAAGGCGGTCACGACGGCGCCCTAAGCGCCGCCGTTTCCTTTTCCTGAAGGCCGGCGCCGGCTGGACCGGTGCCGGCCTTCCTGCTACAAGTATCCTGGACTGATGAGATGAACACGCTTCTGAAGATGAGCGGGATCAGCAAGAGCTTCCCCGGCGTCAATGCGCTGAAGCGGGTCGACTACGACCTCGCCCCGGGCGAGGTTCATGCGCTCGTCGGAGAAAACGGCGCGGGCAAGTCGACCCTCATGAAGATCCTGGCGGGGGTCTACCGCGCCGACGAGGGGGAGATCAAGCTCAAGGACAAGAAGATCGTGCCCTCGGGGCCGCGTTCGATGATCGACGCCGGGGTCAGCGTGATCTACCAGGAGCTCACCCTCGTGCCCTACCTCTCGGTCGCGGAGAACATCTTCCTCGGCCGGGAGCCCCGCAGGGCAGGCCTGCTGATTGACTGGAAGAAGATGTGGGAGGACGTGGAGGAGCTGCTTCGGCCGTTCCGCCTCTCCCTCGATCCGCGCGCCAAGATCCAATCCATCGGGCCGGCCTACCAGCAGGTCGTCGAGATCGCGAAAGCCCTGTCCCTCAAGTCCGACATCCTCGTGATGGACGAGCCGACCGCCCCGCTCACCGGCGGCGAGGTGGATCGCCTCTTCGAGATCATCCACGACCTCAAGTCAAGCGGCGTCTCGATCGCCTACATTTCTCACCGCCTCGAGGAGATCCACAAAGTCGCCGATCGCGTGACGGTCCTTCGCGACGGGGAAAGGATCGTCACCTCGCCCCTGGCATCCCTCACGATCGACGACATCATCCGCCACATGGTCGGTCGCACGCTCACCGAGCAGTTCCCCGATGCCGGCACACCCAGCCATGAGGAGGTGCTGCGAGTCGAAGGCCTCACGAAGCGGGGAGTGTGCACCGACGTCTCCTTCAGCGTGCATCGCGGCGAGATCCTGGGCTTCGCGGGCCTCGTGGGGGCAGGCCGGACCGAGATCATGCAGCTCATCTACGGGTACCGCAGGAAGGATTCGGGCAGGATCTTCATGAACGGAAAAGAGATCCGCATCCGAAAGACGCGCGATGCGGTGCGCAATGGCATCGCCCTGATCCCCGAGGAGCGCAAGAAGCAGGGGCTCATCCTCGGGCTTTCCGTCATCGACAACTCGGCCCTCACGGTCCTCGACCTCCACCAGACCATGGGCTTCATCCGATGGCGCGAGGTCCTGCGCCGCGTGAGGGAGATGGTGAAAAGCCTCGAGATCAGGACCCCGTCCCTCAGCCAGACGGTACGGAACCTCTCGGGCGGGAACCAGCAGAAGGTCGTTCTCTCGAAGTGGTTCATCCGCCACTGCGACCTGTACATCTTCGACGAGCCTACGCGGGGCATCGACGTAGGCGCCAAGGCCGAGATCTACAGGCTCATGCAGTCCCTCGCGATGAACGGCGCCGCCATCATCATGATCTCCTCGGATCTGCTCGAGGTGATGAACGTGTCCCACCGCATCGCCGTGGTCTTCGGCGGCCGGATCGTGAAGGAGTTCACGCGGGGGGAGGCCACGGAGGAGGAAGTGATGAGCCATGCCCTCGGGCTCGGCCCGGCCGCCGGAGGCGATGCCTCGAGAAAAGGAGCGCGAGAATGAAGTTGGACATGAGCCGCATCCTGCGCTCGTACGGAATCGTGTTCGCCTTCCTCATCATCTGCGCGGTCATGACCATCCTGTCGCCGGTCTTCCTGACCGTGACGAACATCCGCAACGTGGTGCGCCAGTCCTCGATCTTCGGCGTCATGGCCATCGGCATGACCTTCGTCATCCTCACGGGCGGCATCGATCTCTCCGTCGGCTCCGTGCTCGCAGTCGCGGGGGCGATCGCCGCTGGCATGCTGAAGGGGGGCGCCGGCATGCTCCCTGTGGTCGCACTCGCGCTCGTGATCGGCATTGGGTGCGGGCTGGCCAACGGGCTGATCATCACCATCGGCCGCATCGCGCCGTTCGTCGTCACCCTCGGGATGATGAGCATCGCCCGCAGCCTGACCCTGATCTACACCAAGGGCTACCCGATCAGCGGCTTCTCGGGCCCCTTTCGCTTCATCGGTGGCGGGGACGTCGCATCGATCCCCTTTCCGATCATCGTCTTCGCGCTCACCGTCGTGATCGCGTGGCTGATCCTGACCCAGACGAGGCTCGGCCGCTACACGTACGCGATCGGAGGCAACGAGGAGACCGTCAAGCTCTCGGGGATCAACTCGAATCGCTACAAGGTCATCGTCTACATCATCTCGGGGATCACGGCGGCCATGAGCGCCCTCATCCTGACCTCGCGCCTGAACTCCGCCGAGCCTGTCGCGGGTCAGGGCTACGAGCTGGATGTGATTGCCGCCGTCGTCATCGGCGGGACCAGCCTCAGCGGCGGCACGGGCTCCGTGTGGGGTACGCTGATCGGCGCGCTGCTGATCGGCGTCATCAACAACGGCATGAATCTGCTGGGGATCTCACCATATTTCCAGCTCCTCGTGAAGGGGCTCATCATCATCGGAGCGGTGCTGCTGGACCGCCTGCGCCAGGAACAGGTGTAGGGCCGGCAAAACCAAAGGGAGTCGTCACATGTCGATACGGACTTTGGCTGATCGCGCGCTTCAGAAGGGCGAGGGGATCCTGAGGCTCGCCCCCACGTGGGTTCCCCGCTCGTTCTGCGTCCCCGGGCGCAGGATCAAGCTCCACCCCGCCGACTACTACGCCTTCGGCGGCGACCGGGGCGGCATCGACGAGCGCTGGTTCTCCTCGACAACGCCGGCGGACAACGGGCCCAAGACCAGCCCCAATGAGGGGCTGAGCCTCATCGTCGTGGAGGATGGAGGCCGGACCGAAAAGATCACTCTGCGCGACGCCGTCGCGGAGCTGAAGGGACGGATCGTGGGAGACCGGATCTGGAGCTCCTATAGCTGCTGGCCCATGTATTCGAAGTTCTTCGACAACAAGGGCGCCCTTCCCCACCACGTCCACCACCGGGAGCAGCACGCGAAGCTCGTGGGACAGATGGGAAAGCCCGAGTCGTACTACTTCCCCGCCCAGAACAACAACTACGGCGCGGATTTTCCCTACACCTTCTTCGGCCTGCGGCCGGGAACGACGAAGGACCAACTTCGCGAGTGCCTGCGCAACTTCAGCAAGGGCGACAACAGGATCACCGACCTGTCAAGCGCCTACCGCCTCGAGCCGGGAACCGGCTGGGATGTGCCTGCCGGGATCCTGCACGCGCCGGGCAGCCTCTGCACCTACGAGCCGCAGAAGGCCTCCGACGTGTTCGCCATGTACCAGTCGCTCACGGGCGATGCGATCATTCCCGAGGAGCTGCTCTGGAAGAACAGCCCCGCGGAGAAGGTCGGCAATGTCGACTACCTGATCGAGATCCTCGACTGGGAGGCGAACGTCGACCCCAACTTCGCCGCCCACCACTTCATGCGGCCCCTGCCGGTCCGAAGCCCCGAGCAGATGGAGGCGGAGGGCTATCAGGAGCGATGGATCACCTACAAGTCCGCGGCCTACAGCGCGAAGGAGCTCACCGTGCTCCCCGGCAGGACGGTCACGATCAAAGACGCCGCCGCATACGGCATGATCCTCTTGCAGGGACACGGGACGATGGGGGTGTGGCAGATCGACGCTCCTGCGCTGATCCGTTTCGGCCAGCTCACCATGGACGAGTTCTTCGTGACCGAGAGCGCCGCCCTCGAAGGGGTCGCGATCGCGAACCCTTCGAGCACCGATCCCCTGGTGATGCTGAAGCATTTCGGACCGGAGAACCCCGACCTGAAGCTGTAGCGCACGATTCCGTTTCCAGCCGTCCTCCTGTATACTCTCCCCGTGATCGTCGTCAAGGATCGCAACCCCAGGTTCGTGGACTCTCTCTCTCGCCATTATCCCGATCTCCAGGCGGTGTACGTTTTCGGAACGTACGGGACGGAGGACGAGGGGCCGGAGAGCGACGTCGACATCGCGCTTCTGCTGCCCGTGCAGAGCGCGAAAAGCGTGGGGAACCTCGCCCTGGGGCCTTGCGCACGGGAGCTCTGCCCGCTCCTCGGAAAGGAGGTCGACCTCATCAACCTGCGGCTCGTGGACACGGTGTTCCAAAACGAGATCATCCGGACGGGACGGGTCGTTTTCGAGAGAAACGATGGGGAGCGCGAATCCTTCGAGCTCCTGACGATCGCCAAGTACCAAAAGCTCAGCGAGGAACGATCAGGAATCATTGAGGAGATCCTCCGCAGCGGGAGGGTGTACGACACATGAACAGGGACATCATTCTGAACAAGAAGGAGAGCCTGGAACGCTGCATCAGACAGGTCCGCGAATACTACGCGCGACCATCGGACGTCGATTTCAAGGAAGACTACCTTCGGCAGGACGCAATCGCGGTCAATCTGCAAAGGGCGACGGAGCTGGCCATCGATATGGCCAACCATGTCATCAAGGAACGGAAACTCGGCCTTCCGAAGGAAAGCAGGCAGAGCTTCGAGATCTTGGGAAAGTCGGGAATCATCCCTCACGAGCTCGCGCGGACGCTTCAAGGCATGGTGGGGTTCCGGAACATCCTGGTTCACGAGTATCAGAAACTCGACATCGGGATCATGGTCGATATCATCGAGAACCGGCTGCGCGACCTGATCGATTTTTCGAACCTTCTTCTGAGATCGGAGTAGAGCCCATGCAGCCGGCGCGCGAGCCTCTCAGCCCGGCTCGTCGACGGTGGGAACCTCCTCGGGAGGCAGGGTGCGTGTGAAGACGACCTTCACTCCCGTTCCTTCCACGTTCTCGAACAGCACGCCCCCGATCGAGACCGGAAGCGAGACCGTTCGGGAGTACAGCGCCGCGAGCAACCCTTCGGCCAGCGCCCGAAGCAGCGGGGCGTCGGTCCGCACGGGGACATAGGGGTAGGCGGCGGAGTCGGTCCGCACGACGGCCGTGACGATCCGTCTTGGCGACAGGATCTCCTCCGCGGCGTACACCTCACCCTTCGGGCAGCGGTTCCCGCTCACGCGCAGATCGCCGCCTTCGGCCTTCGCGACCGTGAGCCGACACCCCAAGGGGCATGCGATGCAGATCACCGGATCGACACCTCCATACGGTTGGGCCGCGCTGGATCTGCGGCGGGGATCTCGTCGGCCTGCAGCACGAGCCGGATCATTTCGGAAGGCTGCACGTGCGCGAGCTTCCGCTTCCTGATCCCGGTGCCGTCGATGGCCGCTTCCAGAACAGCGTCGTTCTTCACGACCATCGGCCGCAGGTACAGCACGTTCTCCCGGCCCGGCGTGTAGGCATTCGGCACCACGTAGCGGACGTTCGCGCCTGGGGCGACCTTCAAAGCGGGGGCGGCCGCGCCAGCTCGTCCCTGGCCGCCCAGGAACGCAGCGACGCGCTGGCCGCAGCGACGCGCCTCCTCGGTGGCGAAATCCACGAGGTCGTGCACGTGCAGGACGTTCCCGCAGGCGAAGATCCCCTCCACCCCTGTCATCAGGTCGGCATCCACGTACGGGCCGTTCGTGTCGCCATTGATCGGCACGCCCGCCGCCCGGGAGAGCTCGTTCTCGGGAACCAGCCCGACTGAAAGAAGAACCGTGTCGCAGTCCAGGCGGAAGCTCCTCGCCGCATCTGGCCGGCCGTCGACGAGGGGGGCGATGTCCACGGACTCCACCCTCTCCCTGCCGTCGATCCTCGTCACCACATGGCTGAGGTGCAGCGGGATGGAAAAATCGTTCAGGCACTGCACGATGTTCCGCACGCTCCCCGAGGGGTAGGGCTGGATCTCCACGACGGCGAGCACCCGGCAGCCCACGAGGGTGAGCCTGCGCGCCATGATGAGGCCGATGTCCCCCGAGCCGACGATCACCACACGCCGTCCCGGGATGCAGCCCTCGATGTTCACGAGGCGTTGGGCGAGACCGGCGGTGAACACGCCGGCCGGCCGGCTGCCGGCGATCGCGACGTTGCCCCGATTCCGCTCGCGGCAGCCCATGGCCAGCACGACGGCCCCTGCCGAGAGGCGCACGACGCCGTAGCGCTTCGAAAGCGCGATGAGCTCCCGCTGCCCCTCCTGGGACCGGATCTCCCTCACAGTCGTGTCGAGGAAAACGTCGATCCCGGCTGCGAGGACGCGGCCTATGAACCGCTCCGCGTACTCGGGGCCCGTGAGGTCCTCGCCGAACTCGTGGATGCCGAACCCGCTGTGGATGCACTGCAGAAGGATGCCGCCGAGAAAGGGCTCTCTCTCGACGATCGCAGCCGTGCGGCCCGCTTCCCGCAGCGCGAGCGCCGCGGCGAGGCCCGCGCTGCCGCCCCCGATCACCACGGCGTCGTAGCGCTTCTCGCGCATCACGCCCTGCCCCCTGCCCCGAGCCGTCCCACGACAAGCGCGCTCGCTCCGCCCCGCTTCGTGATGCTCTCGATCGGCATGCCCGTTTCCTGGGCGACTATCCGCATGATCCTGTAGGTGCAGAACCCGCCCTGGCAGCGGCCCATGCCCGCGCGCGTGTAGAACTTGATCCCGTCCAGTGTCGTGTGCCCCTTGCGGATCGCCTCGACGATGTCCGCCTCCGAGACCGTCTCGCACCGACAGACCACGTGCGCGCGCGAGAGGTCCTCGGCCACGAGCGGCTCCAGCTTCTCGGCGGAGAGCTCGCGGATGCGGGGGGGCCTGACGATTGTGGCGACGAAGTCCCGCCTCGGGGGCAGCGCAAGCCCGTCAGCTTCCAGCAGCCCCTTCACCCTTTCAGCGATGGCGGGCGAGGCGGTGAGGCCGGGCGACTGGATGCCCGCGACCTGGACGAGCCGGGGCGCCCGTCGGGACAGATCGATGTAGAAATCGTCGCCCGGCAGAGTAGGGCGAAGCCCCGCGAAGGAAGTGATGATGTCCCTGCGCGACACCTGCGGAATCATTCGGGCGGCAAGGTCGAAGACCCGCTCGAGGTTCTCGGGCGTGGTGGCGAGATCATTCTTGTCCTCGATCTCCTCGGCGGTCGGACCGAGCATGACCGTGCCCTCAACTGTGGGGATGACGAGGGTGCCCTTTGAGTTGCGGGCGGGCACGGGAAAGACCACGCGGGAGGGGAGCCCGGCGCATCCCCTCTCGAGGATGTACTCCTCGCCCTTTCGCGGCCGGATCTCGAAGGTCTCCGCCCCGAACAGGGCCGAGACGCCGTCGGCGAAAAGGCCGGCCGCGTTCACCACCCAGCGCGCCTCGATGCGCTCGCCCTTCTCGGACTCGATCTGCCAGCTGTCGGCGCCCTGCCGGGCGGCGCTCACGTTCCAGCCCGTGAAAAGACGAACGCCGTTGGCAAGCGCGTTCTCTACGAGCGCGAAGGCGAAGCGGTACGGCTCGATGATCCCCCCGCTGGGCGCGTACAGCCCGCCCCGGACATCGGGGTTCAGCTTCGGCTCAAGGCCGAGCATCCGGTCGCGGCCGGCGATCTCGAGGCCGGGCGAACCGTTCGCCACGCCCCGGGCGTACAGGACCTCGACGGTCTTCATCTCCTCCTCGGAAAACGCGGCGACGACGATGCCGACGCGCCTGAAGGGGAAGCCCAGCTCGGCCTGGAGCCCGTCGAACATGGGGTTGCCCGCGGCCTCGAGGCGCGCCTTCAGAGTGGAGGGTTCGTGGTGGAAGGCCGCGTGGATGATGCCGGAGTTCGCCTTGGAGACACCGAAGGAGACGTCGGCCGCGCGCTCGATCAAGGCGACCGACACGGCGTGCGCGGAGAGCCTGCGGGCGATCGCCGCCCCCGAGACGCCGGCGCCGATCACGGCGACATCGAACATGGGCTCAGTCTGGATCCTTGCAGACCCCGATGACGCTCTCGATGGGCAGCAGGAAGGCGATTCCCGCTCCTTTGCCCGTGGAACAGCCGAGAATTGTGTCCAGCACCCCCATCGTCTCGGCGGCCTGGCTGGAGCGGATGACGGAGAAGAGCATGTTGTTGCGGGGCTTGGCGGCGCGGAAGAGGTTGCGCATGCCGGCGAACAGCGGCACGCCCTCGATGATGCGTCCCATGCCGACGGAGTCCACGACTGTCGCCCCTGTCACGCCCACCTCGATGAGCCCCTCGAGGACCTCCTCGAGCTTGTCGCTGGAGTTCAGCACGATGATCAGGAGCTTCATCAGATCTTCGTCTCCTCTTCCTCGAAGGCCCGGACCATGTCCTCGACGATGGTGGCCGCGGCGATCTTCTCGATGAACGCCGTGCTCTTGATCAGCCGCGCAATGCGCGCGAGCGCCTTGAGGTGCAGGCCGTGACCCTCGCGGTTTCCCATGAGCAGGAAAATCACCCGGGTCGGCTCGCCGTCGAAGGAATCGAAGGCAATGCCCTGCGGGGCGCGCGCCACGACGATGAGCAGCTCGGCGATCTCGTCGCTGAAGCAGTGGGGAATCGCGATGCCGTTCCCCACCGCCGTGCTCTGAATGCTCTCCCTCTCCATCAGGCGAGCGAAGATTTCCTCCTCGTTCCTGATGAACCCCTTCTCCGCCACGAGATGGACCATCCGGCGCAGGGCCGCCTCGCGCGTCGTCTCGGCGAGGGCGGGCACGAAGCACTCCGGCTTGATGTACTGGGTGAGTTTCATGGACATACCATTCCCCAAAGAGTTAATACCGGACGCCGGGGCCTGTCAACGGCCGCGAATGCCGCGGGCATCCTGCACGAGCAGGCAGTCAGCAATCACCAGAGCGGCCATGGCCTCGAGCACGGGGATTGCGCGGGGAACGATGCAGGGGTCGTGCCTCCCCCTCACCTCGACGGTCACGGGTTCCCCCCTGACGTCGATCGAGGACTGCGGCGCGCTGATGGAGGCCGGCGGGCGGAAGGCCGCGCGGACGACCACCTCGGATCCCGTGGAAATCCCCCCCGCGATGCCCCCCGCGTTGTTCGTTCGGGTCACCACCCGCCCGGCCTCCATGGCGAGCTCATCATTGAACCGCGATCCGCGCATCCGGGCCGCCTCGATGCCGACGCCCACCTCCACGGCCCGCACCCCGCCGATCGACATGACGGCATGGGCGAGCAGCGCCTCCAGCTTGTCGAACACCGGCTCGCCGAGCCCCGCGGGGCAGCCGCTCACGGTGCACTCGGCGATGCCGCCCACCGAGTCGCCCGCTGCCCTCGCCTCCTCGATTTTCTGGACCATGACGGCCGCCTGCGCGGCATCGGGCGAGCGCACGGGGTTTCGCTCGATTTCAGCGAGGTCGAACGTCCGGGCGCGAACGCCGTCGATTTCCAGCGTGTAGCCCCTCACCTCGATGCCGCGCGGGGCGAGCAGCGCCTTGGCCACCGCCCCTGCCGCGACCCGCGCCGCCGTCTCGCGGCCCGACGAGCGCCCCCCTCCCCGCCAATCCCGCAGGCCGTACTTGGCGAGGTAGGTCCAGTCCGCGTGGCCGGGGCGCAGGACATCCCGGAGAGACTGGTAGTCCGCGCTGCGGGCGCTCTCGTTCCTGATCAGCAGGGCGACGGGCGTGCCCGTCGTCTTCCCCTCGAAGACTCCCGAAAGGATCTCGACCCTGTCGGATTCGGCCCGCTCGGTTGTCACGGCGCTCTGACCCGGCCTGCGCTTGTCCAGCTCGCGCTGGATGTCGCTCTCCGCGAGGGGAAGGCCGGGAGGCACGCCGTCGAGCGCGGCGCCCACGGCGGGCCCGTGGCTCTCGCCAAAGGTTGTGACAGTCAAAAGCCGCCCGAAGGTGCTCCCTGCCATTTCAGTTCTCCCTCAGGTCGAACGGGTGATCAGGTGGGTCTTGATTGCCGCGACCCACTGCTCGGGATACAACAGCCGGATGAGGAGCCCGTCCTCCTTGCCGGCAGTATTGAGAAAGCGCAGGACGATGGCGTGCCGCTGGGAGCCGGCGGCGCTGCCGGGCAGGGCGTCGGAGACGCCGATGTACGTGATCGAGGGACCCGGGATGAACAGCTCCCGATCCGCGAACCAGGAATGGAAGTACAGCCCCGTCGCAAGCAACATGAGGAGGCCGGGCTCCATTGGCTTCGGCGAGAACCCGATGCGGGAACTGGCAACCAGGAGGATGCAGTCCCGCCCCAACTCGGCCTCAACGCGCGCGATGAGGCGCCGACGAAGGATGAGAAAGGCGACGAGGGCGGCGACGATGAGCCCGCCCACGACGAGACCGATCCATTCCGCGATGCCGTACAGGTTTCCCATGTGTCAACGGACAAAGTACCGAAATCCCGAAGCGGGGTAAAGCCTGTGCCGCGCACACCCGGCCCTTGACTGCGGCAGCCTCGCGTCCCATGCTCGCCGCATGAGGCCTGTACCTCTGGGTTCCGCGCAAGACCTGAGGCTCACATGAATGCAAGAATACGCCCGCTCCCGATCGCGCTCCTGATCGCCGGCGCGTGCGCCGCCCTGCTCGTGGGATGCGCGCGCGCCCGAAAGGACGGCGGCGTGCAGCCCGAACAGACCCCTGCCGCGGCGCAGGGCATCGAGAAACCAGCTGGAGCTGGGGTCCCGAGCGATGCTGCCGGCGGCGCCGCTGGCAGCGCTCCACTCGCGACCGCCGATCGCGCGGCCATCCTCTATTTTCCAAGCCGAGATCGGGCGCTCGCGCGTGGCGACTCCGACGAGATCGTGACCTCCTGGCTTCCCCTCGGCGCGTCGTTCGAATCCGCCCGGGGACAGATCCTGCACGGCCTTCTCGTGTCCGAGGCTTCACACGGCGAGACCACACTCCCGGCATTTTCACGCGTCGCCGTCAAGGCCGCGAGCGAATGGGAAAAACTGCAGGGGGCCTACAAGAGGAGCTACACCGTTCAATCACTCGATGGCGGCTCCGTCGAAGGGACCGTGGACTCCTCGCTGTGCGTTCTGGTCATCGCGGAGGCAGGCGGCCTTTCGGTGGGCGTCGTGGAGCGGAAGATCGACATCGCGGGCGGCGAATCGCTGTACAATGTCCTCGCGATCGCATCCGAGGGGATGGTGACCCTCGCCGACACGAGCGCCTGGGTGTTTCCCGACACTTTCCATCCCTCGGGCGTGCTCGGAGCCTCGATCGGGGACCTGAACGGTGACGGCGCGGCAGAGGTCGTGGTGACGGCCGAGACGATAGTCTCGCTCAGCTACCTCGGCGCCACGCCGCTCGCCTGGGAGTGTTGGCTCGCTCCCAGGGCCGGCGCCGCGCGGCCTGACGGCTGGGCGCCAATCTTCCTTTTCAATCAGGCCTTCGCCACGGACGACGGGGCCTCGTACGCGGCGACCCGCCGTCTCATCGACTCCAACGGCGACGGGGCCATGGACACGGTCAAGGTGACGACAGAGATCGAGGAAGCGGGCGGCGAGAGGTCCTTCGCGAACACGATCGTGAGCTTCTTTGTCTGGAACGGGACACTCTACGAGAAGCAGGCGACCCAGGAGCTGCCGCGGCAGGGGATGGTGATCTCCGACAGCGCGATGCTGTTCGCGGATACGAGCATGGAGGCCGGGACGGTGGCGCCGGTACCGCGGGGCTCAGTGCTGTACGTGTTCGACAGGAGCGACGTCTCCCCGTTCTGGTACCGAGCCGTGAGCCGCGAAGGCGCTGAGGGCGCCGTGGGCGCTGAAGGCGCCGTGGGTTGGATCCCCGGCGCGGACATCCAACTCTCGTGGATCGATCCCCTCAAGGTGAACCGCGAGACGTTCCTCTCCCCATGAGGGCATCCACCGATTCCCGCACCGCCTCGAGGGAGCTGTAGCGGGGCTGGTAGCCGATCCTCGCCGCCTTCTCGATGCTGCAGCAGGGGCTGTGCGCGATATGGTCCCAGGTCGCCGCCGCATCCTCCTCGCTCACGCCGCTCTTCCACCGTTCCCATGGGAGGAACGAGAGCCGGGGCTCCTTGCCGAACCACAGCGACATGTTCTCCGCGTAGCCACGGAGGGTCAGCGCCGCGGGGGAGACGACGTGGAAGCTCTCGCCCACCGCAGCGGCGGGATTGGCCAGCGCGCGGCAGAAGGCCTGCGCGACATCGTCGGCGTGCACGTGGTGGACGGTCTCGAGGCCGAGGTTGGGCAGGGCGAGCTCCTCGCCGCGGGAAAGGATCTCGAAGACCTTCGGGTTGAAGTTGCCCGCCGGGTTCAGCGGCGCCCACCCCGGTCCCACGATATGACCGGGATGCAGGACGGTGGCGGGAAACCCGCGCAGCCGCGTCTCGCCGAGCAGGTACCGCTCGATGGCCGCTTTCTGGATCCCATATTCGCCGAAGGGATTGCGCGGCTCGTCCTCGGTTGTGGGCACCGCCACCGAATGGCCGTGCACCCAGATGGTTCCACACGAGAGGAAATGCTGGACCTTCCCCCTGAGAGCCTCCACGATGTGCCCGGCGCTCGCCAGGGTGAAGCAGATCAGATCGATGACCGCGTCCGGGCCGAAGGACGCGATCTTCTCTCCGAAGCTCCCCGCCGTCTCCTCGCGGCCTCGGTCAAGCGAGACTCGCTGGACGGTCCTCCATGCCCCGGCCGTGCGGTACGGCTCCCGCTCGCCCCGGCTTACGCAGACCACCTCATGCCCCTGCTCGACAAGCCGGGGGATAAGGTAGGTCCCGATATGTCCCGTTGCGCCGATGACGACGATCTTCATATGCGGTCGAGTATATGCATTTGACAGCCCGCCGTCTCCCCCGTAGGATGGGGAACCATGAGCACACGACTGAACATGCTGGGCGCCTACGGCGATTGGGCCACCTCACGCGCGGAGGCCGGACCGGGTCTCTTCTCGCTGCGCAACCCCCGCTGGACCTCGATCGAGCCCTGGAGGAAGGCGGCGCGGGCGGAGCTCGCGCGCGTTCTCTGCCGTCCCCTCGATGCCGAGGGTCGGGACATCGGGGCGCGCGACGTCGTTGTCCATCGGTCGAGTGAACGGGACGGGCTCTCCATCGAGGAGATCTCGTGGCAGCTTCCCTACGGTCCCCGCACGGAGGCGATCCTTCTCAAGCCTCGAGGCGCCGCGGGCAAGCTCCCCGGAGTCCTCGCGCTGCACGATCACGGAGGCAACAAGTTCTTCGGAAAGCGGAAGATCACCCGCACGGCGGCGCCGCCTCATCCGATGATGGTGGGCCATCAGGGCTCCTACTATGGAGGGGTTGCATGGGCGAACGAGCTCGCCCGCAGAGGCTTCGTCGTGCTCGTCCACGACACGTTTCCTTTCGAAAGCAGAAAGATCCTCGCCTCCGACCTGCCCCCCTATGCGGTGGAAAGGCTCATGAGCCATCCCGAACGCGCGCGGGAGCTGACGCCGGAGGACTTGGCCGCGGCCGAGCCTATTCGGCGCTACGACGTTCCCCCTGACGAGCCGGAGGCCGCGATCGCCTCCTACAATGCTTTCGCCGGCCAGCACGAGACGCTCGTTGCGAAATCCCTTTTTTCCGCGGGCACGAGCTGGCCAGGCGTCACCCTCGCCGATGATATCGCTGCCCTGTCATATCTTGCCTCCCGGCCCGACGTGGACCCGGCCCGCCTGGGCTGCGGCGGCCTCTCGGGAGGAGGCATGCGGACGGTGTTCCTCGCCGGAACCGACGACAGGATCCGCTGCGCCTTTACCGCGGGCTTCATGACCACGTGGAGCGACTTCTGCCGCAACGTGAGCTATACGCATACCTGGATGGCCTATGCCCCCGGTTTGCCGGGACTTCTGGATTTCCCTGAGATTCTCGGGCTTCGGGCTCCGTTGCCCGCGCTCGTTCTCGCAACAACCGAGGACCCGCTGTTCACGCGCTCTGAGACGGAGCGGGCGGGACGGATCCTCGCCGAGGTGTATGCAAAGGCGGGAGCCCCCAAGGGAGCCGCGGATGCATTCGGGATCTCGATGTACCCAGGCCCCCATAAGTTCGACCTGCCCATGCAGGAGCAGGCATTCGCCTGGATGAAGAGATGGCTCGCGTAAGCGCACGGGAAGAAGCGTCGCGGAGATGATCCGTTGATCACGGGTCTCCAGAGAACGCGCGCGGCGATTCGCGGCGAACCGGTGGACAGAGCTCCGACCTTCCCTATCCTCATCGCTCCCGCATGCCAGCTCACCCGGGTCCTGCAGGGACGCTACACGGCCGATGACGCGGGCCCGCCAGTTGCTCGGCGGCCGGATCGCACTCAAGGGCAACCTCGACACGGGCGCTATCCTCTCTCCCGAGGACGATGTGCCCGGGCGGCGATCTCAGATCGCCACGCTCCTGACTCCTGGCCCAGCTCGATGATCGCAAGCTTCATCGCATCGACACGGTACGCCGTTGGAGGGCTCATCTCCCAGACGCCGCGGCTTTTCACAAAGCCGACGGCACCTCCGTCCCGCACCCCGGCGTGAGCGCGGGATGGACATGGTCGGCAGCATCGCCCTCGATGATGGGATTCAATGTCATCGCGGAGCTCAGGGGCGCGCACGTGTTCTTCGCGCCGCTCTCCACGCGCATTCAGGCCTCCGAAGTGCCGCGGTTCTCAGTAGGATCCGAGCACCGTGGTCACCCCAGATTCGATCTGGATGAGCTCGATCGTCGAGGTCTGCTTGTCTTTGGACTGTGTCAACACGCTCTTAAGGATGGAGCCGGGCACCGACTGGCTCACCCAGCTCTCCATGGTCCCGTTCCCTTGCTCATCGGGATAGACGTAGTGATCGGCAGAAAAGCTCCCTGCCTGCACCTTCACCGTCTTCTTGTCCACACGGTATTTTGCCAGCTCGGCCTGGCTCTTCGGCGCGGCGGCCGAACCCCCGGAAGGCCCGGTGGAGCTTGGGACGAACTCCTCGATCGTTCCGGTATCGGGATCCCTGAACCTGACTTTCTGCACCGTGGCGTCGGCGCTCACGAGAAACTCGTACAGGGTGCTCCTCTCGCCCGCATCGAGCTTGAACCGCCACCATTGCGACGAGTCCGCATTCACCTTGAGAAGAGCGCGTTCGAACGTCATCGCATCGCCGGAGCCTTTTCCCGTACTCGTGAACCTCCAGATCGTCCCCTGCCCGGTCTTGTAGGTAGAATCCTTGTAGCCGAGCCACCCCATGTTCCACATGCCGCCGTAGATACCATTAAACTCGTATTGGTAGGCCATCGTCTTGTTCGCTTTCGAGCTGTTCGCACCGGCTTTCTCGCTCGCGGAGCCGCTCTTCGTTTGTGGCGGTTCAGCGCTCGGAGCACTCGCCTTTCCGATCGCCGTGGAAAACGCTCCCGCGATCGTCGAGCAGCCGGCGAGGACGAGGGCGAGCGAGGCCACTGCGACGCCGAGCGCCAGCCCTGATGAGAACACCCTTCTTGAGGAAACCATTGCACCTCCCCGTCCCGCACCCGATTGGGACTTGCATGGAATATACCCAAAGGAATTGGCGGCGGGGATATATTTCGCGGGAAACGGTATGCGGGGGTCCGGGTCCTGGGGTATCTTGATCCCATGATGTATCGGACGCTTGGCGCCACTGGCATGAAGGTGTCTGTGGTGGGCATGGGAACCTGGCAGCTCGGTGGGGAGTGGGGAAAGAGCTTCGCCATCGACGAAGTGCACGCAATGTTCGATGCCGCACGGGAAAGCGGAATCACTCTCGTCGACACTGCGGAATGCTATGGCGACCATCTTTCCGAGCGGCTCGTGGGAGAGGCAATCCGCCGCGACCGGGAGCGGTGGGTTGTGGCCACGAAGTTCGGCCATCGGTTCGTCCGGCATGGCGAGCGCGAGCAGCTCTGGACTGCCGCTGCCGTGCTGAAGCAGCTGGAGGACTCGCTGTGCAGCCTGGGCATCGACACAATCGATCTCTACCAGTTCCATTCGGGGACCACCGAGGCATTCGAGAACGAGGAGCTGTGGTCGATGCTCGCGCGCGAAAAAGAGCGGGGCAGGATCCGGCACCTCGGCATTTCCGTAGCAAGCTCCATTGACCGCGAGGCGCAGCTTCACCAGGCCCGGCGGGCGAAGGAGGTAGGCGCCTCGTGCCTCCAGGTCGTCTACAACCGGCTCGAAAGACGGGCGGAGGATTCGCTCCTGCCGCTGTCGCGCGAAGCCGGTCTCGGTTTTCTCGCTCGCGTTCCGCTCGCCAGCGGCTTCCTCAGCGGGAAGTACGGAGAAGCCACGCGATTCGGCGCCGATGACCACCGCGCGGGCAAGCGGGAGGAGGAGATCGCGGCAATTGCCCGTGAAACTGCTTGGATCAAGCGCGAGGAAGTGCCCCCGGGGGTGTCCATTGCTTCTTGGGCCCTCGCGTGGTGCCTTCGTACTCCCGGCGTGACCGCGGTCATCCCCGGATGCAAGAGTCCTCAACAAGTTGCGCAGAACGCGGCCGCAGCGGCGCTTCTCGGACAAGGAGCGGGCTGACGGGGACTGACGGGGATCTACTTCGCTCCGATGTGCCTTGCGAGAAAATCCCTGGTCCGGTTGATCGCGTCGGAGGTCGCCCGCGCATCGAACTCGAAATGATGGCCGTTGAGGACGATTCCCCCCTTGAGTGCTTCGAGATCGAAGGCGTGATACGCGTTCGGGTAGATTTTCAAGGAGAACTCGTAGTCCGTCCTCGCGTAGTCCCTTTTCAACAAATTGGCCAGTGACGCCGGGCACGCGTCATCCTTCTTGCCGATCAACACAAGAAGAGGCGTGTCGGGGTCGGACAGGGGGTGGCTGTACGGATAGAAGGCGACAGCGGCCTTGAAAGGGCTCACCGTGCGCACCGACAGGCCTTGTCCATCGTCGATGAGCTGCTCTCTGCTCAGGATAAGGGATCGATCGACGATGCTCAGGACGGCAATTCCCCCGTGCGACCATCCTATGACCGCGATGTTCCCGGGATCGACGAACGGAAGCGCGGACAGGTATGTCTTCGCAGCATAGGCGTCGCGGCACGCCACATCCGCACTCACGGTTTCCACGCTCCTGGGCCCGCGAGGGTTGAAGCTCTCGACCTGCAGGGCAACATATCCCCAGCCCGCGAGCTTGCGGGCCCAGAAGGTCTGATGCTCCGCATTCGGCCCCCCGCCTGCCCAGCCACCCTGCCCGCAAAGCATCACGACCGCGGCGAATGGGCCGTCACCGCTTGGCTTGTGCAGAATGCCAGGCACCCGAAGTACTTATCCAGCCTCACGAATAGGCACTGTCACGTGTTCTTCGGAAGTAGACTGAATGACCGGGGTGGGGGAGGATGCGCAAGAACAGAGAAGAATGCCCGCCGCGAGCAGTAGGAGAACTATATGTTTCATGGTTTGCCTCATTCCTTCTCAGAGAACCCACCCTATCAAGCAGATCGGGCTCCGTCAAGTTTTTACGATGCGCAGTGAGCTTTCTGGTGGAGGTGTCGCCCATCTTGATGGGCGAGTCGCCTTCCAAGGCAGAGCGTCGTCGGGGTGAGTTGTACCACACCTCGACGAAATCTTGGACGGCCGTCTCCGCTTCCCCCAGTGCGCGCAGTCGGTTCGCGAAGAACGAGTCGGACTCCGAGGAGTCACCCGCGTGGCTGCAGTAATGTTTCGGACTGTTTTCGCTCGAAACCACTGTGAGGCTATCGAAGCCAACAACAGCCGATCGTTCAAGCCTTCCCTGTCCGCCGAAACAGTGCGACCCCATCATGAGCGTCCTCCTGATGTTGGACAGG
>CAYGXO010000108.1:0-97515 GCA_964353885.1 uncultured Spirochaetaceae bacterium | reverse complement strand
GGGCTCTGGGCGATGCGGGTCACCTTCCCATTCGGGGCGACCTTGGCAACGGCGTTCGCGCAAAAATCCGCAATAAAAATGTTTCCCTCGCCGTCGATGATCATGCCGTCGGTGGATTTCAGCTGCTCGGGGTCCCGCGCCCAGACCTTGTTCTCACGGGCAGTCCCATCGTCGTTGAAAGTGATCCGATGCACGGCGCCGTCGCCGAAGTTGCCCACGTAGAGGTTGCCGGCCTTGTCGAACTCAATGCCATCAGCCCCATACTGGATGTCCTTGTTGTGCGTCAGGAAGGTCGTGAGGATGTGCCTGTCCTCCAGGGTGTTGGTGATCCTGATGTTTTGCTCGTCCAGGCCGAATCTGTACACGCAGCTCACGAGCAGGCCCGAGGGGTCCTTCACCCGGGAGAGCATGCTGTGGGTCACATAGACATGATTCCAGTGGATCCGCATCCCATTGGGGTGCTCCATGCCCGAGGCCACGACGGTCGTCTTCACGACCCTGTTGTCCCGTATCCGCAGCCGCAGGATCCGGCCCTTGAAGACGAGCTCGGGAGCGCCTGACCATCCCTGGTTGTCGCAGACGTACAGGTCGCCGTCGGGCCCGAATGCTATCCCCATTGGAAAGGCGTGCCCCGTCTCTTCGGACACGGGAACATCCACCCACTTTCGGATGTTCTTCTTCTCGTCGATCCTCATGATGCAGCCCGGTTTCGACGGGTCGGCATAGTTCGGGCAGGCGAGGATGAGATTCCCGTCGGAGTCGATCGCCATTCCATCCGGAGTGCTCACCTCGTTCGGCAGCAAAGCGAAAAGCCTGGGTTGCTGCATGGTCTCATTCCTCCCTTTCTTCGATTACCGCCCCAGCTTCCCGAACCTCGGGAAGAGGGAGACGAGCGCGTCGTAGCTGTCGTTCAGCAGATTCTTGGTCTCCTTGTAGACGAGCGCGACGGCGGGGTCCGGGCGGACCCTGTCGGTCATTTCGATGAACCTGTCGGTCACGTCGAAGCTCTTGAAAACTCCGCAGCCCACCCCGCCGATGATCGCGGCGCCCATGGAGGTGGCTTCCTCGAGATAGTTGGGCTTCAATATGTCGGCCTGGTAGACGTCGGCCATGATCTTCCGCCAGACGGCTCCCTTTGCCCCGCCGCCGATCACGGTGATCTCGCTGATGGGGACCTGCTCGCGGAAGATGTCGAGGATGATGCTGAGGTTCAGCGTGATCCCCTCCATGACGGCGCGCAGCACGTCTGCCCGCTTGTGCTCCAGCGTGAGCCCGAGCAGAGCCCCCTTGGCATCGGGGTTCCAGCGAGGTGTCCGCTCCCCGAGGAGGTACGGGAGGAAAACGAGGCCGTTGGCTCCGGGAGGGGACTTTTCGATCTCGGAGTTGATGATCTCGTAGGGGCTCAGGCCAAGCTCGGAGGCGAACGCCTTCTCCAGCGTGCAGATCTCGTTCTTGAGCCACGCGTAGGCTCCGCCGGCCGTCTGCATGGTTCCGCACGGATGCACGTAGCCCGGCACGGCGTGCGCCCACACGAAGGTCCGCATCGCATCGTCATAGATCGGCTTCTCTGTCGTCGTGGCGATCCACGAGGAGGAGCCGAGATAGTTGTACGTCATCCCCGGCTTCACCGATCCCACGCCCACCCCCGCGCAGACCCCGTCCCCGCCGCCTGCGACCACGGGGATGCCTGCCGGCAGCCCCAGCGCCTTCGCCGCGGCCGCGGTGAGCTCGCCGACAACGTCGGTGGAGGCCTTTAATGTGGGGAGCTTCTGGCCGTCGATGCCGGTGATCGCAACGAGCTTCTCGGACCATCGCAGGGTGTTCAGGTCCAGAACATTGGTGCCCGATGCATCGGAGTACTCCGTCGCCATGATCCCTGTGAGACGGAAGTTCATGTAGTCCTTTGCGTGGAGCATCTTGTGGGTCTTCGCATACACGCTTGGCTCGTGGTTCCTCACCCACATCAGCTTCTCCACTGAGTATGAGGAGCTGGCCCGGTGACCCGTGATACTGTAAAACTCTCTCGCGTCGATCTGCTGGAGGATCGCGTCGCATTCCCGAACGGAGCGCTGGTCGCTGTACAGGATGGCGGGCCGCAGCGGACGGCCCTCCCTGTCCACGCAGAGGCAGCCCATCATCTGGCCGCTGAAAGCGATAGCGGCGATCTCGCGGGCGTCCACGCCGCTCACCAGGGATTGCGTGGAGGTGCACACGGCATTCCACCAGTCCTCGGGGTCCTGCTCCACCCAGTTGGTGTTGAAGTAGTGCGCCCCGTACGGGACGGTGACGCTCTTCTCCAGCTTCCCTTCGGTCGTGAACAGGGTTGCCTTGTTTCCCGTCGTGCCCAGATCGTGCGCCAGTATGTAGCGTTTCATCCCGCGCGCTCCTCAGAAGCGAAGAAGGGTCTTGATCGCGTGCGGCTCTTCGGTGGCTTTCATGGCCTTCTCCGCTTCCCGCACCGGGTACTCGGCCGTGAGGAAATCACGGTGCGAGAGCTTCCCCGCCCTGATCCATTCGATCACGGGCTCCTGGGCCGCGGCCTCTCCCTCGCGCGTGGGCCACTGGTGCATCAGGAGGTTGAAGTTGTACGGACCGGTATCCTTGGCGATCGTGACGCTCGCGGCGCCTACAACGCCGTACACGCAGATGGAGCCGGCCATCTTGATCAGGGGCAGGCCGGCGTTGATGATGCGCTCGCTGCCCACCGCGTCGATGACCGCATCGAGGGGAGCGCCCCTGCGCCTGACCACGTCCGCGAGCTCTTTTGAATCGGGGGTGAAGGTCTCGTCGGCGCCCATCGCCGCCGCCTTCTCACGCTTGGGGGCGAGCGGATCGACGACGCCTACCCATCCGAGGCCGCGAAGCTTCGCCATGCGGCAGAAGCTGAGGCCCACGGGTCCCCCTCCGAAGATCAGGATATTGTCGCCTTTTTTCAGGTTGAAGTCGCTGAACCCCGCGTACACCTCGCGCCAGGTGCACAGGAGCGCGGCCGCTTCGAGCGGGATGTCGGCGGGGAGCTTCTTCATGATCGAGAACACATCGATCCACCCGTGCGCCTGGTCGGCCACTCCGTCGGCGACCATGGCCGCGTGATCGGTCGCGATCACATATTCGCTGTTCCCTCCCCACCCCGAGGAAAAGCGGGGATCTGTCGGGGCGAGCAGGAGTCCGCCTATCGCGTGGTCACCCGGCTTGAAGGTCCTGACCTTCGAGCCCACCTCTTCGACAACGCCCACGCTCTCGTGGCCAAGGAGCAGGGGATACTTCTCAATGCCGATGCCGGGAAAATGTCCGGCAACGAGTTTCCTGTCGGTGGCATTGCAGATGTAGGCGACCTTGTTCTTCACAAGCGCCTCGTAGGGTCCGGGCTTGGGCTTCGGGATATCCACTACTTCGATCTGCCCAGGCTTTACGACTGCAATCGCGAGCATATCCACCCCCTTGCGGCCGCTCTCCCGCAGGGGTCGATTATATTCTCGCTTGCCCTCTTTGTCTATTTGTTCGATAAGGAGCTTTGAAAATGGGTTAATAATACAAACAGCCCTGCTGATGCAGGGCTGTCTACAGTCCGTCGGTCTGACTCGGCTCGCGCAGGCGAGACAAGGACTATCGGGCCGGCTTCAGGGCTTCGACGGCGAGGCTGACGGCGGTCGGGTGAAGGGACGCGCCGGAGATCGCGTCAGTGGTGCCGTCGGCCTTCAGCGCGATCTTGGCCGGGTCCTGGGCCTTCAGGATGGCGTCCTGGACAGCCGCGGCCTGCACGTTCCACTCACCGAGCTTGGCGGCCTTGGCCATCCCATAGCGGCCTTCGGAAGCCTCGACCAGCTTGGATTTCTTCGTCGCGTCCTTGTTTGTGCCGTTCCATAGCACGTCGACGATGGTGCCGTTCACCACGGTGATGAGCACGGAGTCCTTCCAGCCCGTCTTGGCGTCGAAGTCGGCCTGCTGCTTGAAGTACCAGCCGTCCTTCCTGTAGATGCCCTTTGCGACGGGCGCGGAAGCGAGGGCCTTCTTGACCAGGTCGTAGAAGACTTTCACGTGCAGGGAGGCTCCCGAGATCGCGTCGGTCGTGCCGTCCGGCTTGAGCGTGTTGAAGCCGGGGTCCTGGCTCTTCAGGAGGTAGGCCTCGACGTTGGCCGCCTGCTGGTCCCACTCGAGGCCGAGCTTCGAGGCCTTCTTCATCCCGTAGCCGCCCGCCGCTGCGACGATCTTCTTGTCCGCCACGCCGAGATTGGATACGCCGTTCCAGGTCGCCTTGACGATCTTGCCGCCGGCCACGGTGACCACGGCCTGCTCCTTCCATCCGCTCTGCGGCGCGAAGGAGTTGTCCTGGGCGAAGTACACGCCGTCCTTCACCTTGAGCTGGCCGAAAGCGACGCCCGCCAAACCTATTGCCAGGAGCAGGCTCACCCCGAATATGCGTTTCATCAAAGTCCTCCTTGGGGAATTCGATTCGATGGATTGAAGGTAATCGAATCCCTGGCGGGAGTGAAGAGAAAAGGGGAACACGGCTGGTGCTGCTCGGGAAGGCGAATTGACAGCCGCCGACCGGGTGCGTATTTTTACAGTGAAAGAAGGACATTCCCCGTGAAGAAGAGCCCTCTCCCGATCCTCTTCTTTTTCGTGGTCGTCGATCTTCTCGGATTCAGCCTGATCCTTCCCCTGCTCCCATACTATGCAAAAACCTTCGCTGCTTCACCGCTGGTGATCGGCCACAGGCCTCTCCTTCTCCTTGGGACGTTCGTCGGCTTCGCCTGTTTCCTCATGCTGGGACTCGCGCGTTCCCTCGCGCTCGTGTTCGCGAGCCGGATCCTCAATGGCCTTCTTGGCGGTACCATCTCCCTCGCCCAGGCGTACATCACCGACGTGACCGACGAAAATAACCGCGCCAGAAGTCTCGGCATCATCGGCGCCGCCTTCGGGATCGGCTTCGTCATCGGTCCGGCGCTGGGCGGGCTGCTGAGCGGCTTCGGCTACGGCGTGCCTGCCCTTGCCGCTGCCGGACTCTCGCTCGCGAACTTCGTCTGGATCGCCGCGGCGCTCCCTGAGTCCCTCTCCACCGAGCGGCGGGCCGCCTTCGCGCTGAATCCACGGCCTGCGATCACTGCTCGGGCGCTCATTGCGGCTCTCGGAAAACCGCGCGTCGGCCCCCTGCTGCATACCCTGCTCTTCTACGCCCTGGCATTCGGCATCTTCACCGCGAGCTTCTCGCTCTACGCCCTCGGGCGCCTAGGGCTCCCGGCGCAGCCCACCGGAAATATCCTTGTATATGTCGGGGTCATCTCCGTGCTCGGCCAGCTCGGGTCATGGTCTCTCTGCGTCCTCGGCGCTCTCATCATGAGGTGGCTCGCCACCTTCACGTGGCGGAAACTGCTCCGCGGGGCTCCCAGCCCTATCCCTGGCGGCTGATCAGCGCGAGCCCCTGGCGGGAGAGGATGGGCTCGGCTTGCTGAAGGTGCAGAAGGCTGGTCGACCGCAGTTCTTCTTGACTATGAGGCGATCTCGCGCCTTGGTCTTCTTCTGCGTATTCCTCACAATGACCGCATTCTCCCCGGTCTCCGCGCTCGCCGCAGAGGCTTGGCCTGTTCCGCCGCTCAACCGGGAGTATCGGCTCGCAGTTGGGCTGCCGAGCGACATGGCGCTCATCGCTTCGACGGCGGTGAACGCCAACCAGGCGCTCTCGGATCTCTACTTCGAGTGCCTCGGACTGCTCCTTCCTCGGGCGCTGCGGCCGGCCGTGGGGATCGTGTGGCAGACGTGGTGGATGTACCTCCTGACGATCTATCCGCACGAGTTCGGCCACTGGTCCCGGGCAAGGGAGATCGGCGGTGATTTCGTCATCCACGGGTTCGCGCTTCCCTGGCCGAAGGCCACGATGGTGCTGCCCGCAGGAGTTGATCCGCTCAGCGAGGGGTTGACGTCTGTGGCCGGCTTCGAGATCAACGCCCTCATGCGCAGGCAGACGGTGGACGGGTTCTATGCTCGTGGATTCGCTCACTCGGACGAGCTGATCTTCGCGCTCGTCCAGGAGATCTACTACCCCGGGTACGCCTTCCTCATCGCGCCCGCTGTCGGCACCGTCGATCCCGAAAACCCTCAGACCTGGCAGCGCACGAATGGGGACCCTGTCGAGTCTGCGCTCCTGGCATTCACGGCTTCCACGGGAAGACCCGCGGTACGGACCGACGGGACCGTCGATCCCGGCCTGGTGGGCTACTACCGCGAATGCACCCTCATGAGCGTGGCAGCGATGCTCCTGGACCCCATGCTGTACCAGAGCGCGCTCGCATTCGGGGTGGACATGACGGTGAATCGCGGCCTCGTGCGGCCATGGATGATCGGCGGCGATTCTTTCGCGTGGATGTACAGCACGCTGTTCCATCCCACGCCGCTGGGCTACGAGATTTCGCTCGTCAACCACTTCAGGCTGGCCGGCCGGCCGTTCAATCTCACGCTCAGGTACGGCCGGCCGATTCTCGATGTCGGCGCGGGCGTGTCGGCCCCGACGCTCGTCAGGGCCGGCAGCCTGACACTCGGCGTGACCGTCGAGTACTTCTACCAGGAACCCTACGGTCACGGGCTTGGCTGCACCGTCAGCGCGGGCTGTGATCTCGGGGATGCCTGGACCCTGGGATGTGAGGCAGGAGGCAAGACGCGCGGGTACCTCCTTGGCAGGCAGATCACCGAATCCGCGCGCCTCCTCCTGGAGCTCCGCTACAGGCGCCGTTGAATGTCCGCCGAATCCTAGAGCGGCGACCTCATGAACATGATGGCAAAAGGAAGACCTACGGGAATCGCCAGCAGGTTGAGCAGCACGGCCAGCCAGACCGGAGCGCCGAGTGTCCGCTTGAGACCGATCACGCTGATACAAACCCCCCACATGCTGACAACCAGGTGGCTGATGCCGAGGAAGTACTGGTCGACCCCGCCAATCGCGAACCAGGCCCAGTCCCACGGAATGAGGAAAGCTCCGACGACCAGCCCCGTCATCCCGGAGATGTTCACGATCTGGTCGAAGTCGCTGCGCCTGCCGGCCAGTCGAAGAGCGACATGGATGAAGGCGGCCATCATCATCATCTCGGCGATGAGCACAATGGGCGACAACCAGATCAGCGCGCTGTAGTAGTGCTCCGTCGGTAGAAATGGAAGATTGGAAGGTGTGGGAGGTACGCGTCCCATGAGGGATACCGGCAGGTAGAGAAGCAAAGAATCCAAGAGCGCCCGGACCAGCTGGGCCAGGAGGCCCCAATGGGGTGCGGGTTTCGAGCGCAGTTCATCGACCATCTTGACAGGATTGACATACCCGGTGAGCCACACGCGCAAGAAGTTCATGGGACCTCCTTCGCATCGAGCGGGGCCGTCGTGATGAGGCCTCCCCATCGCGACTCCCGGCGGGCAACATTCATGATGCCCTCGATTCAGACCATGGTCAACGGTTGGAGACCTGCCGCACAATCCGTACTGAATCCCTATTGGCTCAAACCCTTGACGTTTCGCCGCCGGGGCGCTACCTTGATACTCGAACTGGGACTATGATTCTCCACCGCAGACAAGCAGCGGGGCGCAATGCCCCGTCCGATCCCTAAGGGACACAATGGCCAAAGCGAAAGCCGCCTATGACGAGAAAGCCATCCAGACCCTCGACGCCTTGGAGCACATCCGCCTTCGCACGGGGATGTACATCGGGCGCCTTGGCGACGGATCGAACCCGACAGACGGCATCTACATATTATTGAAGGAAGTCATCGACAACAGCGTCGACGAGTTCATCATGGGCGCGGGCAAGGTGATCGACATCGGGCGCAAAAAGGACGTCGTCGCGGTGCGCGACTATGGCCGCGGCATCCCGCTGGGAAAAGTCATCGACTGCGTGAGCAAGGTGAACACGGGCGGCAAGTTCAACGACGACGTGTTCCAGTTTTCCGTCGGGTTGAATGGCATCGGCACCAAGGCCGTGAACGCACTGTCGCGCGAGTTCGAGGTGGTGAGCTACCGCGAGGGGAAGTATGTCCAGGGGTTCTTCCGCGAAGGCAAGCTCGTCTCGCAGAAGGAGGGCAAGGAGCCGAAGGCCAGGACGGGCACCCTGATCCGTTTTGCCCCCGACCCGAAGATCTTCTCGGCATTCGAGTGGAACGACGAGTTCGTGCTGAAGCGCTTGCGCTACTACGCCTACCTCAACAGCGGCCTGAAGCTGGTGTACAACGGCGAGGCCGTCTCGAGCGGGGATGGCCTGCGGGACCTCCTGGCCGAGGAGATCGGGGAGGAATCCACCCTCTACGAGATCGCCCGCTACAGGGGCGAGCGGCTGGAGTTCGCCTTCACGCACACGACGAACTACGGCGAGAGCTACTTCAGCTTCGTGAACGGCCAGTTCACCATCGACGGCGGCACGCACCAGACCGCCTTCCGCCTCGGGGTGCTGAAGGCGATCGATGACTACGCGGGGGTGAACTTCGCGGCTGAGGACGTTCGCGAGGGGATGATCGGCGCGGTTGCGATCAAGGTGAAAGACCCGGTGTTCGAGAGCCAGACCAAGCACAAGCTGGGCAACAACGAGATCCGGGGCTGGGTCGCCGAAGAGGTCAAGCAACAGACACTGACCTGGCTGCACAGGAACGAGGCCGAAGCGAAGAAGCTCATCGAGAAGATCAAGTCCAATGAGCGGATCAGGAAGGAGCTTTCCACCATCAAGAAGCAGGCCCGGGAGATGGCCCGCAAGGTGGAGATCCATATCCCGAAGCTCACCGACTGCAAGGTCCACTACGACGACCTCAAGGACAAGAGACGGGAGGAGACCAGCATCTTCCTCACCGAGGGGGACTCGGCGGGCGGGGCGATGATCCAGGCCCGCGACGTGCACACGCAGGCCATCTTCTCGCTTAAGGGCAAGCCGCTGAATGTCTACGGCCTGAAGCGCGACACGGTCTACAAGAACGAGGAGCTGTACAACGTCATGCGAGCCCTCGGCATCGAGGACGACCTGGAGGGGCTGCGCTACAACAGGGTCATCATCGCCACGGACGCGGACGTGGACGGCATGCACATCAGGAACCTCCTGCTGACCTACTTTCTGCACTACTTCGAGGAGCTCGTGCTGAAGGGCCACGTGCACATCCTGGAGACGCCGCTGTTCCGGGTGCGGACGAAAAGCGAGACGGTCTACTGCTACAGCGAGGCGGAGCGCGATGCGGCCATGGCCCGGCTGAAGTCGCCCGAGGTCACCCGGTTCAAGGGCCTGGGGGAGATCAGCCCCCGGGAGTTCAAGCAGTTCATCGGCGACGATATCCGCCTCACTCCCGTGCAGATCCAGTCCATGGGCAGCGTGCACAAGACCCTCGAGTTCCTCATGGGGAAGAACACCCCCGAGAGGAAGAAGTTCATCGTCAACAACCTCGTGGCCGACGTCCTTGAGGGTGCATGAGAGATGGGACAGCTCAAGCCCCTGATGGAGAAGAACTTCCTCGAGTACGCGAGCTACGTCATCATGGACCGGGCCATCCCGGAGCTCCGCGACGGGTGCAAGCCCGTGCAGCGGCGCATCCTCCACACCCTCTTCGAGATGCACGACGGCAAGTTCCACAAGGTCGCCAACGTGATCGGCGAATGCATGAAGCTGCACCCCCATGGCGATGCGTCCATCGGCGACGCCCTGGTGGTGCTTGCCAACAAGGAATACTTCATCGAGAAGCAGGGGAACTTCGGCAACATCCTCACGGGTCACGAGGCTGCGGCCTCACGCTACACGGAGTGCCGGCTCACCCCCCTCGCCGTTGAGACGCTCTTCAACAGGGCTCTCACCGAGTACGCCCCGAGCTACGACGGCAGGCGCCAGGAGCCCGTCCACCTTCCCGCCAAGGTGCCGGTCCTCCTCATGCTCGGCGCCGAGGGAATCGCCGTGGGCATGTCCACGACAATCCTGCCTCACAACTTCGTCGAGCTCCTGGAAGCGCAGGTCGCGATCCTGCGCAACGGAACCTTCGAGCTGTACCCGGATTTCCCGCAGGGTGGCCTGGTCGACGTGAGCGAGTACGACGACGGCAGGGGCAGGATACGGGTGCGGGCGACGATCGAGAAGGTGGCCGGCGCGCAAAAGCTCGTCATTCGGGAGGTCCCCTACACTTCCAACACGGCGAGCCTCATCGCATCGATCGAGTCGGCTGTGCAGAAGGGAAAGGTGAGCGTCAGCACCATCAACGACTTCACCACGGAAAAGGTGGAGATCGAGCTGCACCTTTCCCGCGGCGCCTCCGCGGAAACCGTCGTCGACCAGCTGTACGCGCACACCGACTGCGAAGTCTCGATCAATTCGAACATCGTGGTGATCAGGAACGACCGTCCGGTCGAGGTGAGCGTCTCCGAGTACCTGAAGGAGTTCACCGGGCTGCTCAAGAAACAAATCAAGGCGGAGCTGGAGCACGAGCTGGCCACTCTCGAGAACCGCCGGCACTGGCTCACACTCGAGCAGATCTTCATCGAGAACCGCGTCTACAAGGCCATCGAGAAGGCGGCCACGGAAGAATCGGTGCGAAAGCATGTCTACGAGGGCATGCGGCCGTACAAGAAGCTCTTCGTGCGGCCGATGACAGATGAGGATGTCGCGCGCCTGCTCGACCTGAAGATCCGCCGCATCTCCGCGTACGACATCAGAAAGAACAGGGGCGAGATCACGGACATCGTCGCCGCGATCAGGCAGTGCAACGCGAAGCTGCGCAATCTCACGAAGACCACGGTGGGCTGGCTCTCTGGCCTCGTCGAAAAGTATAGCGACCGCTACCCCCGTCGAACGGCGATCGAGACATTCCATACGGTGGACAAGCTCGCCGTCGCAAAGGCGAACATCCGCCTCTCGTACGACAGGGACGCGGGCTTCTTCGGTTCGAACCTCCGCGGGTCTGAGTTCGTGATGAACGTCACCGAGTACGACAAGATCCTCACCGTGACCGCCGACGGCACCTACAGGATCACCGCCCCGCCCGAGAAGGCCTGGATGCCCGGGCCGCTGCTCTACGCGGCTGTGTTCGACTCGAAGAAGGGCGTCGGTCTCACCCTCATCTACAGGGACGCGAACAAAGTCGCCTGGGGCAAGAAGGTGCGCATCGAGCGGTTCATCACGAACAAGGTCTACTCTCTCGTCAAAGAGGGGGCCCTCGGCATCGAGTACCTCTCGGACAAGAAAGCGCCGGGCTCTGTGAGATTGAAGATGGTCCCCTTCAAGCGTCAGAAGGTGAAGACTATTATGGTCAACCTGAGCTCGCTCGCCCCCTGCGGCCTCGCGGCCCGCGGGGCAAGGCTCTCGGTAAAGCCCGTGCAGAGCGTGGAGCAGATCCCAGAGAAGGAAAAATCGGAGAATAAGGGCAGGCAGTAGCCCGGCTCACCCAGTAGCAAAGGGATCGATCACCTTCACTCCCGCGTTAGGCTCCGGTCTGGTTGGCTCGCTCAGGACGTTGGCATCTACGAGGT
Source organism: uncultured Spirochaetaceae bacterium (assembly GCA_964353885.1). Lineage (GTDB taxonomy): Bacteria > Spirochaetota > Spirochaetia > SZUA-6 > Fen-1364 > CAVTER01. Next base: position 86,055 of record CAYGXO010000108.1, on the reverse strand, counting down.
ATGTCACAACGTCTCAGTGGATTCCGATGAAATGGGCACGAAGTACCCCTTTTCAGGGCAGACGAGCAGCCAATCCGTCAGTCCCTCGTTCGGCCGGGGCTGACGGAGTGTCAAACGATACTCGCCCCGGTCGATCCGCTCGACCTCGAACTGCTGACCCGGCTTGATGCTGTCCAGCTGGCGGATCCTGGCCGGCAGGACGATTTGGCCCTTGCTGGAAACGACGGTTCGCATGTCGAGTATGATACCGTTTTACCTTCGCACTTGTCGACTGCACCGCGGGGTGGTGAAGGGCGCCCCCGGTCGGCGAGGAGAATCGGTCGCCTCAGCGCGCCTTCGGGTCGTCCTGCATAAGCTCGAAAGGATTGCCCTCGGTATCGACGCAGTATGCCATCCACCCCACACCGGGCACGGGCATTCGAGGCCGCGTCACCTTCCCGCCGGCAGCCTGGACCTTTTCGAGCGCCACATCGAGTGAAGCAACGCCGATCGTGTTGACCGTCGTCTCCCGCGGGTCGGAGCGCTTGCCCAGGCCGCCATCGATGCCCGGCTCGCCTTCCTTTCCTGTGGTGACGAGCCAGTACTCAACCGGCCCCTTCCACTTCTCGATAGTCCAGCCGAAGGCCTTCTTGTAGAAAGTGACCGCGCGAGGAACATCGTCCGCCGAGATCTCGAAATGGATGACGCGGTTCATGAGAGCCTCCTCGGGAGGAGGATAATTCAGGGCATGCGATGCCCGCAACGGCCTCGTGCGACGGAGGGAGACGGACCGGGCCTGGTATCTGTCGATCCATGGCGGGTGTATGTCGGAGGGCTTCTACCGGCCCACGGTGCTCGTCTCCCGAACGACCGCTGCAATCTGCCGCGCACATGCGTCCGGGTCCTTGAGGATCGTCCTTCCCCAGTAGGTCAGGACGATCCAGCCCTCGGCCTGCAGCCAGTTTCTTTTCCGTGCATCCAGCTCGAGCGTGTCGGGGTTGCCGTGGAAAGCGAACCCGTCACAGTAGACGGCAATCTTCAAGTCAGGCCAGGCAAAATCCGGGACGGTGATGAGATGGCCTTCGGGATTGCAGATCTCGAAATCGCGAAGTCCCTCAGGAATGTCGGCCAGGCGCTCCAGTGCCCTTCTCAGAGGTTCCTCGATCTCCCCCTTTGGATATCGCCTGACAACGGGGTCGGCACCCTCTTTACGGTCGCGGATCATCCGCTCGAGCAGCTGGAGCGCGGCGCCTTGCCCCGCATCGACCGGTCCAACCACATCTTGTCCCGCAATCGTGGCGAGCAGGTCACGCACAAGATCCTTATCAAATAGCCCATGCCACCTCTGGTTGCCATAGTGCTTGAGGCACAGGTAGCATGCCTTCCGGCAGCGGTGACCATACAGTCGCTCCATCGCCGCCGAGGCAACTTCCGGCAGACGCCGCGCCATTTCCTCCAAGTACCCCGCGCCGCCAGGGACGGTCTCGTAGAAGACGATCTGCTCCACCGCCGCTCCGATCGAACTCCTACGAACGAAGGCTGCGATCTCATTCGATTCGAGCTCCAGTATGCCGCTCGAGCCAACGAGAAGCGCCTCGGCCATCGTGACAACGGAAGGGGAGAGCTCGGATTTGCCTACCCTCACGGAGTCTCCGCGTGAGGGAAGTGAAAGGGCAAGGCAATCGGTCTGGAAGCGATAAGCCAGCACGAGAGGTGTGACCACACCATTGCAGAAACGGGCGTGGTTCTCGTCCCATTCTTTGACCTGGGCCGCGTGCTTCGGATCTCTGTCGTCGAAAGGCCTGTGGCGCCCGCAATCGGGACAGAGGTTGAACAACGACCCGCGGCCTGTTTTCCCCTCCAGGCGTCCCCAGTTTGTCACAAGCACTTCGGCAAGGCTCGTGATCTCCGCGGGCGTTAGTGGATAGGGATACACGCGGCAGCGCTCCCCCGTGCCGGAGATGAGGCTCGCATGCCGCTCATGGCTCTGCCTTTGCCGCGACTCCTCTTCTGATCCGATCTTGAGGTTCTCCTCCGCTTCAAAGGCGTCCACGAATACGACATTGGTGGCTGCCTGTAGAGATGTCTGGCACCTCGGGCAGGTGTTCCGCCCCGCCTCGACCACGTCGTCACATTCACCACAGAAATGGAATGCCTGCAGGCGGCCGGAGGCTTCCGCATCGCTCCTGCCGGTGTCTCCCGGAGGTGAGCCGGGCCCGCCGGGAAACAGGACGCGGATGGAGCGCAGCTTCCGACCGTTGGCGTATACGTAGTTTCCGGGAGCAAACTCTTCTATGGCGATCGCCGACGAACGGTAGAGCGTCGGCGTGTCAGAGACCCCCGGATCCAGGCTGAAGGTGTCAAGGGGGAACTGATACGCGGGCAGGAGGCCGTGCGTTGCGAAGTAGTTGAGAGCGTACGCGCGCTCAGGATCCTGCGTGATCTCGTAGTACGCGCGCTTTCGCGCGCTGGCCTTCTTCTCGTCCTGGCGCGGAGAGCCGACGGTGGAGAAGTCGCGGAACTCGACATCCAGCTGGTGGACCCGCTGCCACCAGCCGTCAAGAACCTTCGACACTTCGTCGATAAAGCCATCAACGATTTCCTTGGCTCCTTCCTCTCCATACCGTGCCGGCAATCCTTCGCGGCAATCCTGTGCCATGACGTGCGAAACCTGCTGGACGAGCTCATCGTGTCGTTGGCGCACCTCCGCGAACAGACCCGCAAGCGTTTCCGTCTTCCAGCGTGAGGGGTTGCGCAGATCGTCCAGAAGATCTCCCAGGCGCAAGGGCAGCTCTGCGTTCAGACACTCCAGAAGGTGGGAGCGCAGGTGCCGGAATACAACCTTTGGATTATCCAGCCGCAGCCGGGGCGGCTGGAACCTGCCGGCAATGAGCCACCTCGGGCGCTCAAATGCGCTTCGGTCGTGCGGCCCTCCTGCGCAGAAAGTGGAAACAAAGCCAATGCGCAGCCGCCGGCCGGCCCGCCCAACCCGCTGGGTGTAGTTGGCGGGAGTTGGAGGAGCGTTTCGGAGGACCACGGTGAGGAGCGGGCCGATATCCACGCCAAGCTCGAGGGTGGGCGTGCACATGAGAACATCGAGCCGCCCCTTCTTGAAATCGGTCTCCCGCTTGGCGCGCTCTTCTCCCGAGATCTGGGCGCTGTGCTCGGCAACCGCGAGCCTCCGCGGCGGCCTGTCACGGTAGAGCCTGACATAGTAGTTGTCATCATCGACGGGCTGCTCGACAAGCTCACCTCCCGAGCAGCGGGGTGTTGGACAGATGGGGAAAGCGTATGGCCGCCAGCGTTGGCATGCGTTGCAGCGCAGGCCGCGACCAGGTCTCTTCAGGAAAATGACGCGGCGGGCGATCTGAAGAGGCCTGAGCCCTGGAGTCCTCTCCAAACGAGGAATGGGGAACGCGGGAACGTGCACCAGTATCCCCTTCTCCTCCAGGAGTGGGATCGCGGCACGAAGGAAGCGCTCGGAAGCGCCTCGGTCTCCGATCAGCCGGGAGGCCAGCTTCTGGGTGGCCGTGAGCTGGCCCGCGCGGGGGTTCTCTTGCACGTATCCCAGGAGCCTCCCCGCCTTACGGATGTGGTCAGGCCTGTCTAGTGCAAAAGCCTTGGGACTGCGATCCCTGTCGGGGAAGCGAACATTATAGGGTTCTCCCTCGAGTTCCCGGAACCGTCTCTTGCCGGGATCGACGTAGATTTGGTAGAAATCGAATTCCACCGCCCGGTTCTGCCGCATGATGTCGAGGACCGCCCTGACCAGAGTCAACGCTACTTCCGTCGTGAGGGTGGCCTCGCGCGCGGCCTCGAGAAACCGCTCATCACTGCCAAGGTCAGCCAGAAACTCGTAGTCGACCTCCACCAGACCGAGGTTCTCCAGGGATGCCCTCTGTCGCGTATTGCGGGTGAACTCATCGGCCATCTGGATGGTGAGAGCATCGATCCAACGGTCGCGCTCGGCTCTCGTGGGCCGCCGCGGGGCGATTCCCAGCTGGCCGTACAAATCCAGAAGGCGCTCGGGGAGCTCTGAAAGGTACACGCCCCGCCCTCCTGCCTGGCCCGCCTCGCCGACAATGGCATGACGGAGGGCGAAGGAGCGATTTTTATCCGCCGTATACCCCGCCTGATGGGCCGCATCCTGTCGGTTGTCCGCGAACACCAGCAGCTTCCGGTCATCTGCCTCCAGGCGGTCGAGGTGATGGCTCGCCAGAACTGAAACCGTGGAAGCCGTGCCTGTTCGCAGCGGCGATACTATCTCAGCTCGCGTATTCACATCGCCGCAGGCAGGGCAGGTGTTGAGCTTCCCCGTGTGCATGAGCATTGAGATGCTGGGCCTGTTGCATGAGCGGCACGGTTGTCCTTCCGCGACCAATCGGCCGCACCCGAGGCAAAAGCCGGTGCGCTCCATGCGCGCTTCCGCGTCCTCGCGGGTCGCGCGGCGCGGCCGACGCGCATTCGCCCGTTCCTCGTCATCATCGTCGTCATCCGTGGCAGGACTTCCCGGCAGCTGATGCAGTTCGTATGTGAGGAAAATCGTGTTCTCATCGCTGTAGAAGTCCGCGGTTCCAACGGGCTTATCCCCGTCCTCCCGCTCGCGGCGCAACTTGACGAAATCCTGTCCGCACGTGCGGCACAGCGCAGCTGGCCGCGCGACCGAGCCACATCTTGGGCATTGAGTCCCGCCCTGGGGAACAAGCGCCCGGCAGGACGGGTTCAGGCAGAGGGACACGTCGTAAACGCCGTGGAAAAAGGTGTGCAACTTGGGCCTCAGGCGAGGAGGATGGTCCTCGTCTCCCACGCTGCCGACCAGCAGGTAGGCCTCGATCTCGCGTCGAACCAGTTCCGCCCCGACCGCGGCCCGCTGCGGGAATCTGGCTCGGATCGATTCCACTGCCTCCTCGATCGAGACCGCCTCCGTGAAAGTCTCCTCCAGCGCATGGACGATTGCGCTACCCTCGAGGGTGGATCCGATGCGCAGGCTCAGCGGCCCGTTGGGCGGGCAGGGCTTTCCCGTCAGCCGCTGGGCCAGGGCGAGCACGGCCCCCTCGTCATCGGGGTCAAGGGATGAGAGGTCGGAATCCTCGAGCATGGGCAGCAGCGGGACCCACTCGGGCACGCTTTGCGTCCGTGGGTGGAAGCGCTCGCCGATGATATGCTTGGCCAGTACCGGCTCACCGAATAGGGTGCTGGCGAACCGCGCAAGGGCTTCAACGCCGGATGCACCCGTGGCCACCGTCGCCGACGTGCCGATGCCCACGAGCTGGCCGTGCGCAAGCCCAGCGTGGGCTTTCAGCCTCCGGATGAGACAGGCGATCTCCGCGCCAAGCGCCCCCTTGTAGCTGTGAAGCTCATCGAGCACGAGAAAGCCGAGCGCGTGAGTGAACAGGCCCCTGTCTTCGCGTCTCACGAGCAGGAACTCGAGCTGCTTATAGTTGGTCAGGAGAATGTCGGGAGGCCGGGTTCTGATTGTGTGGCGGCTCGTCCTTTCCGTTTCCGCGGGCTGCTCCTGGAGGTTCCTGGCCGTCTCGTCGCTGTCCCCCGTGTAGAGGGCGAAGGAGATGTCGATGCCGCTGCCTCGCAGCAGCCTACGGAGTCTCTCCAACTGGTCGTTGGCCAGTGCATTCATCGGGTACAGGAAGATGGCCTGAACCCCCCTCACGCCTTCGGCTTTCCGGCGCAGGATCCCGTCCATGACGGGAAGAAGGAATGCCTCGGTCTTTCCCGATCCGGTACCCGTTGTCACCACGAAGGACCGACCCGCGCGGCCTGCGAGGAAGGCCTCCTCCTGATGGCGATACAGACCCTCGTTGCCAAAGGGCCAACGCGCCTTGAGGAGATCTGCACGAATGATTCCGGCTCCCGCAAGCTCAGCGAGGCTCGCGCCCCGCTCCAACTCCCGTGCAAGGGTCACGTATGGCCCGCGTACGATCACGTCCGTGCCCGCAAGATGCTCTTCGAATTGTCTTCGCAGATGAGGATCCAGGAAGCGGTAGGATGTGCGCAGGAAGCGGCGGTATTGCTGTATCAATTCCCGGACGGCCCGCGGAACGTTCGTTGCCATCTTTCACCCCACCTTCAATTGCCAGGATTTGCCAGCGGCGAATGCGGCACCCGGCCCGCCCAACTCTTTGCTCCATAAAACTTTAAGTGCGACACGCCTTCGATGGATACGCGGAGAGCTTCATATCGAGCTTCATAAGCTTCATTCCGCGGTGGTGCCGGCAAGCCGGCGCCCCGGCCGATACCTCGCCCCCCTCCTCTCTCCTTCTCTTGAAAGGTACTCCTCTACCACCAGCCTTTGCAGCTCCTCGGATGCTTTCCAGCGGCTCACCGGGAAGAGTTCCCGGTAATCGGAGTTCTGCATCATCTCACTCTCTAAAAAGAATGCCCGAAGCTTCGGCACCCGGATCTCCAACCAGTTTTTTGCCTGCACGATGGCAGGGGCAAGCCGGTAGCGCGCGCCCTTGCCCGGCCGTCCGGGGGGCAGCACGATGCCACGGCTGACCATGTCCTGGATCTCCCGGTATGCCTGGTCCCTATCCACGTCATGGTTGAGCTCGCGATATTCCTGATTGGTGAATCCCTCGGGCCTCAGAACGAGGACGCGCTTCTGCGCCTGGCCCAGGGGCAGCCGGTCAACATAATCGTGCCACTCCGGTCCGACTCCGTCGAAGATCGGCGTATTATGGAGGGTAACGCGGAAAACACCGGGCTCCTCCTCAAAGCCGGGCGGCTTCAGCAGAACGCGCTCGGTTTCGTCGAACATTCGCGGTATCCCCTCGCCCTCTTCCCTCATGAAGCCCGCTTCCACAAGCACGCGGACTATCAGGGGGTTCCGGCTTGCATGCTGGGGCTTCCTCTCCCGCAACCCCTGCAGGGTGACGGGCAGCACAAGAGTTCCGGGGCTCGCAATCTCCATGCGGTCCTCGTAGAACCAGACCTCGATGCCGAGCCCCTGGTTCCCGTAGTCCCTGTGGGCAACCGCGTTCACGATGGTTTCCTGCCACGCGAACTCAGGGTATTCCGGGATCTCCTTGAAAAAGAGGTTGAAGAGCCTTTCCGACCTGCGGATTTGGCCCGTCGCGTACCGGTGGCCTTCCGGAATAAGGCGGACTAGGGGAAGCTCCAGCCGCTCGAGCTGGGTCACATTGCGCCGGGCTCCGTGACGACGCTCCGCGCCCAAAACACGGAAGAAACGAATGTCAGCGTGGGCATGCCAGCGTGAGAGCGGTGGCCGCCCGAAGAGCAGAAGCCCGGCGTTGGTTATCCGCAGCCCGTCGGGGCCCCTCTGCGCAAGGCCGTAGGCCTCCAGGGCATCCTCGATTGCCCGGCCCCCACGGACCGTCCTGGCGAGAATGGAGCGCGCGAGGTCGAGATCGAGATCCGCCAGGGAGGCCTCAGGCCGGACCATCTGCTCGAAGCCCACCCGCCTGTACGCTTCCTTTCGCGCGTTGATGGCTTCCTGCGGCTCCCTCACGACCCGATCACCGACGCGGTACGGGAAACCGTTGCCCTGGACCATGACCGCTGCCGCAGAGGGGTTCACCGTGAGCACCACGATTTCTTTCCCGTCCAGTTCGCTCCTTTGACTCCTCACCTCCACAGGCGGAGACAGGCGGGATACTGGGACCGCGAGGAAGGCTTCGATGGCCTCATCGGGATAGTCGTGGCCGGAGGGTGTGCCATCATCATCCACGCCAAGAAGAAGGGTCCCGCCGTCTGCATTCGCGAAGGCTGCCACACATTCCGCGATGGTGTCCCGCACGGCTCGCCGGTCTACTTGCTTCAGGCTTCCCGAAGACCTGTCCCACAGGCTCTTGAACTCGAGAAACTGACCCTCCTCCCGCTGGAGAAGGTCACGGATTTCCCGTTCAAGGTAGAGGGTCATCTCGGATCCACCTTCCAGGCTTCAAGTTGCTGCCTGAAGTATGCGAACAGCCCGGGCCTCTTCCTCGCAAAAACGGGAAAGGATGACAGGATATGCGCGAACTCCTGCGGACCAAGGCCATAGGCTTCCGCAATGCCCCTGTTTGATTGCCAGAGCAGCGGCCATACGGTCTTGTCTTCGGAGATGTGGACGATCCCCGCTTTCCAAGCGTGTCGTGTGGGGATGACAGGCAGCCGGCCGACGACCTCAGGCGAAGGGACGGGCATGGGGTGCATGTACGTGAAGCTGACGCTTGTACCTGCTGTACGCATCCGAAGGGCATAGTCGAAAGCCAAGGAGTTCAGCACGAGAGCGGCATTATCGGGTGGCGTGCTCTCCAGCGTCATCCCAGTCAATTTGTGGCTGCCGGCTGAGCAGGGAGGTAGAATCGCCGCAATGCACGTCCTCTCATTAGTGTTGCTCGCGGTCTCCCTGAACACAAGCGTGGGCTCTATCCGGGGCGGCCGGCCGTACTTCTTCTCAGCAAGCTCCACAGAAAGCCACCAACGGAAGGGCTTGATACCCACAAGGAACTGCTCCACATGCTTGCCTTCATACACGGGCCAGAAGCCGCGTTCGCGCATGCGCTCGATCGTCTCATCTACCTGGGAGGGCTCCCTCCCAAGGATCCAGCCAGGCGCGAACAGCCGGCCGCCTTTGGAATCCGTCCAGAGATCCTTGTCCTCTGTCGCATTATAGATCATCTCGTGCGCACGCCAGCTTACGAGGTGAGCCTTCCAGGAGGAGGCATCCTTCGATCCCAGCCGCTGTCTTCCTTTATACATCTTCCTGATGATGCGCTGATCCTCCGGGCCTCGCAACTCGAGAAAGGCGAAGGTCTCGGGCGAGAGATCTTCAATCTCCCGGCGGGAGAGCTTCACCATCCAGGGGGCTTCCTGCGGTGATTTTTGGGACCTCGCCGCCACCGCTCTGCCGGCGGTCGCGTCAAGCTCATCCAGATCGTGCCGCATAAAAGCCGCTCCGAACACATCCCCTTCCGATGTCTGCTTGCGGAAGACAAGGCTTACGAACTTGTAGCGCGAATCGATCGGAAAAATCTTGAGCCTGTTCTCAAAACCATAGAACCTGCTGATGCTCGAGTCCCTGATCAGGTGCTTCCGCAGCCCAACGCAGCCGTCTCCGTTGTAAACGACCGAGGGGATTACCATTCCGACAGCCCCTCCGGCACGGACCAGGCGGACCGCCCGGTCGAGGAAGTACTTCGACACATCCTCGTGCGCTGCCCCCGTGCGGGCCGGGAATGCGGGAAGTCCCCGCTCCTGCGAAGAAACTCGGCAAAAAGCCGCGTCCTCTCCCTGTACTCGGCGAACTCGGAGGCGATCCCGGGGCTCGCCGCCTCCAGCTCCTTGATCCGCCTGTCCAGGTCGGCTCCCGTGAAAGCCCGGATAAGGATGTCGTGGCGGGAGTAGAAATCCTTTCTCGCCGGCAGCACCTTGTCCCAGGGAGGGTTGCCAAGTACGGCGTCGAAACCGGATGTCCCCTCGCCAAGAAATACCTCGGGAAACTCCAGCTCCCAGTGGAAAAAACGTCCCCTGCCCCGGACGTTGACGAAGGCATCCCACCATGCGCGCCCTTTCGCATACCCTTCCAGGCGCGTGTGCGCCCCCACCAGGCTGCACAGGACTTCCCACTCGCTCCAGATCTCCGGGATGAAAAGCGAGGCGGATCGCAGGTCGAAGAGCAGCCGTGCCGAACGGAGGGTCTCCTCCGCCTTCTTGTGCAGGTGTGCCTTGAACTCCAGCTCGGCCAGACTTTCCGGCTCTATTCCCTCCCTTTGGAGATCGGAGGCCCTTGTTTCACTTATGGCCCTACGGAAGGCTCCCGCTTCGCTCACACATTCCCGGACCGTGGTCTGGAACAGGCCCGGGTGCTTCAGAGACTCCGTGGCGTTCCTTGATGGGATCGGGGGAGACTCCAAGTGGTCCATCCAGGTGCCCTGTAGAGAGTCGCCGCACCTGATGTGGTGCTCGAAAAAGGTTAGAGGCCGGTCTCCAGCCACGGATTCAATCCACAGCGCGACCCGAGCCAGCTCGACGGCAGTCGGGTTCAAGTCGACTCCGAAAAGGCAGCGCTCGGCAATCCGCCTCTTGCACCACGCTCGCGTTTCGGAATTGGAAAGGCGGGCCTCCTCATCCGAGGCTCTCCAGTTTTCGTCCCAGCCCTGGCTCATTGTGCTGCGAAACCCCGGCGCGGTCTTGCCTCGATACTCCTCCGCCAGGGCTCTGTGCAGAGCCTGGCCGAGGAACCGCATGGCCTCAACAAGGAAATGCGCGCTTCCGCAGGCGGGATCAAGGATTCTCAGCCTCTCGATTTCGGCCGAGCTCCTCCCTTCAACCAGCGGGGCCAGGGCATGGCGCACGATGTCGCGCACGAGGGGACGGGGTGTATAAAAGGATCCGGTTCCCTTGCGGCCAGGGCCCGGCACAAAATAGAAACTTCCCTTTTCCAGGCGGCGAACCAATACGGCCGCGGAGCCCTTGCGGATTCCGGGCTCCCCGCCCTCATCCGCCTCTCCCCCGTCCTCGGGTTCCTCACCGTCATCGTCCTCGGCTTCGGCTCTGACCTCTTCCGAAGCCTGAAGCCCCTGCGGGTGAAGGCTCTCCGCTTCCGTGCCCCGCACAATCGACAATTCGCCCTTGAGCGTCAGGTTTTTCAGTGTGCAGAGCCGCACCAGCTCGGATGGGGCCAGGGCATAGGTCCTGCCCTGGGTGCGAACCTCCAGGATCGTCCGAGAGGCCACACGGGGCTCGAACTCGAGGATTCCCTCGTATACCGAGCCGAGGTTCTCGATATCCAGCTCGCGGAAGGAAACCCTCTCGCGGCCTACCCCGCTTCGTGGCGCTGTGGTGGCAAGCGCCGCCATCAGCAGGGCCACGTCGCTGTCCGGCAGCCGGGCTGCATCCAAGAGACTGCCTTCCCGAGTCTCCGCGCTGAAGAAGTCCCCGCCTCTGGGTGGGATATGCTCCCACTCGGAGACCGGCGGCAGCCCTTTGTCATAGATGCGGAAGAGGGCGCGAATCCGTTGCCAGAGCGAGCGCCTATTCGATGGCCACTCCCGCAGCGGGTCCGCCAGGATCTCATCCAGAAGGCCCTGGGCAGAATACCCTTCCCTGTAGAGTTGGTGGCCGCCAAGGCGCGTGTCCCGCGCCTCGGCGTACAGGATGAAAAGCAGACGGTACAAGGCGATGAGGGCCGCATCACGGTAGAGCTGCAGCTGTGGGGCGGAAAGGGAGGCTGCATCGGCGACAATCACCCCGCGGGTCCGCGCGTCGGCGAGAAGCCCCTCCACCAGGGATTCGGCGGCTGAGAAAACGGCCTGCTTGAGATCGTCTGAGACCTTCTCCGCATGGAGACGGCTTTCTCGTTCGACCTCCTCTATCGGCGCCTTTCCATCGGGACCGGGCCCGAAGCTTTGCGCCCCAAACAGCCGAAGCATTGCGGCGAATGACTCGGGGTCATCGTCCTCGCACAAGCCCTCGAGATCGGCTTCGAGATATGCGCCCCGGGGACCTTCCCCTGGCGCTCTGATGAGCCGCGCGGAGGAGCCCGTCAGAAGGATGCCGTAGCGCAGTCCCACGCTGGCGATGGATTCTCCCAGTTGTCGCATGGGCTGCACAGCGCCTCGGCCCGCGTCAAGGTCCCCCTGCCATCCGCCCATGTGTGCGAGCAGGAGTGGAGCATTGCCCGACGCTTCAGATTCGGCAGACGCGAAAAGCCCATGGAGGTCGTCTTCTCCCGCTCCGAGGTGATATCCCAAAATATCCCGGACAAAAGGCCGGGCAAACCGTTCGCGGAAGCCCTGCGCATCTTCTGCTCTTCCTTCCGCCCGGTCCCTGATCCGGCGCAGCCTCGAATAGGCGATGTCTCCGCCGCGACCGGACGCCCCTTTGCGGCGCGCGCTGCCGAAAAGGCTTCCAAGATAGTAGTCCGAGAGGAATCCTCGCACGTTCCGCACGTGACGCAGGCTCATGCGCCTTCTCCGCGAGGAACCAAGAAGAGGGCGCCCATGGGCCGGGGCGCCTGCGTGGCTTCGACCACGCGGAACTCGGCGATCTCCTCACGCCTCTTTTCCGCATAGGAGACGACCGCCGATCGGCGGGCGTCGAATCCGCGCGCTCCCGCCTCGGGGTCTTCAAAAAGCGTCCGCTGGCCGGTCTGTTCGACCAGGCCTCGGGCCCGGTTTTCCTCCTCTTCGATCTCTCTGAGCCTGTCGGCCATGTCAATGCTGAGGTCGCGAAGGAGGATCTCGGACTGCGCATGCCGCCGCCCGGCCACGGACAGCGCGCGCCGGCGCAGCCATGCCTCGGCTTCGGCAAACGCGATGTCACGCATGGCCTCAAAGCAACCGCTGAAAAGACCTTCTATTGTCCGGGCACTCACGTCCCCCGCGGGCCCGGCCTCCGCGATCAGAGCGAGGTTTCCCAAGGGGTCACCATGGACTTTGCCTTCACAATCGATGCGTACGGCAAGGACGCTCTCTTCCAGAAGTCCGCCCCCGCCCTCCAGCGTGACAAGGAACGTAAAGACCGCCGAGGCAGGCTCATCGGCAGCAACAGCGCGGGACGCAAGTCTCCTGGCAGCAATGCCTCTGGCCCCCGCGTACGACTGCAGGAGAGTACACCGTGATTGCGCTACCATGGACCGCACCAGGGGGTGCATCGGGGTGATGTACTCGAGATCCCTTGCTTTCCGTTGAATTGCGACGGAACGCCGAAAGGTTGCCGGACTGTAGACGGGCTTGACGCCTTCTCCTCTGTAGGCCCAGGGAACCTCGATGTGAAACACCCCGGGCCTCGCCGAATCCGGTCTGACGGCTGCGGATCCAAGGCTTCGGATGACCACCTCTTCAAGCCTCGTATCATCAAGGGCGAGGGGAAGGTTCGTATCAAGAAGGTCGAGGATCTCAGCAGAATCAGCCGACCAATCACTCTCGGACGACGAGCCTGCGCTCAGCAGCGGCTGGACGCTCCGCACGAACTCGGCGGTCCTGTCGTCGAACATCCTGATAAGGCTGTTTCTCCTCTCTTCAAGGTCACGATGCTCAGGATCGAGGAGGAGAAGTCCGCGAGAGATGTCGTCTCCCGAGATGAGGCCCAGGATATCCGGAGCGGAAATCTTGTCCCGGCCCATGTTCTCGATCTTGCCGACGAGATAATCCAGGATGGATTCTTCGGCACTGTCGGGATAGTACAGATATCGGATCTCCGGCTCGCGTCTCTGTCCGTAGCGGTCCACCCTGCCGTTTCTCTGCTCGAGGCGGTTGGGATTCCAGGGAAGCTCGAAGTGGATGACGCGCCGGCAGCTTTCCTGGAGGTTGAGCCCTTCGCTTGCAGCGTCCGTGGCGAGAAGGATTCGCGTCTCGGGCTTTTCGAAGATGTCCTGTCTCTTCAGCCTCTGAGACCTGCTGAGCCCTCCATGAAGCACGACCCAGTGCCCTGCAAGGCCAGCCTCAAGCGCCAGTCTCCCTTCTATCTCCTCTAGCGTATCCCTGTACTCCGTAAATACGATGGCTTTCTCGGAGGGATCCTCCGCAAAGACCCGTCTCAGCTCTGTGAGAAGAGCCTCGAGCTTTGGATCCTCCAAGGGGAGGCTTTTCAGGAGCTTGTTGATCCCGGCGAGCGCCTTGATCTCGCTCCGCCTCCGCCTCTCATCCCGTGGAAGGGCGGAGCGGAGAATCCGCCGAGCGGTCCTCTCCGAGGACTGCTCGCCCATGGGCAGCTCCGCCTGGATGTCATGAAGCTCAGCCCGATCGGGAGGCTCCTCGCGTTCCTCTTCCTTCCTCAGCGCTGCCAGCCGGTGCTCCAGTGTTTTTCGCAGGGCAGCGCGGCTTGAGAGAGCGCGCTTTTTCACTATCTGCATCGCAAAGCCGATCAGCTCGGCTTCCTCGCTTCCCTCCGCCTCCCTCGCGGTGCGCGAGCAGTAGGAAGAGACCTTGCGAAGCAGATCCTGTTCCGCGGCCGTCAATCCCTCTACGCGAATGCCGTGCACGTGGCGTTTCGGAAACGCCCGCTCTTCGCCTCCGTCGGGCAGGCGGCGCTTGATCTGAGCCTTGAGCCTGCGGACCCTTGCGGTCTCGATCCTTCTCTCGAGAGACTCCGGCGTTCCAGCAAGAGACGCCATGGTTGGCTCGACCAGCTCCAGGAGCGATCGAAATGAGTGGGAGTACCCATTGTGCGGCGTGGCCGTCAGCAGGATGAGCCCCCGGGCGGCATCGCGCAAGGCCAGCCCAAGCCGGGTGCGTTGGGTCCGATAGGGAGCGCGAGGGGTTCCGGATTCCGCCAATCCGTGCGCCTCGTCCACGATAATGAGGTCCCACCGCTTTCTCAAGGCTCGCGCTCTGACCGATTGCTTCTTGAGGAAGTCCACGGAAGTGATCACCCGGGGCAAGGCATCCCAGGGGACCAGACCCGCGGGGAGTTCCGTTTGGACCATAGAGAGCCCGGCTGAGTCCGGGATCACGACGAATGCCAAGCCGAACTTTTCCGAGAGCTCCTCCTGCCACTGGTCCAGGAGCCCGGGCGGCGTCACGATGAGGACTCTGCTCGCGCGCCGTCGCGCCATCAGCTCCAGCATGACGATGCCTGCTTCGATTGTCTTGCCCAGACCGACGTCATCGGCGATCAGAATGCTCGGTCTGGGCTTTGCCAGAATCCTCAGTGCAGGGGCGAGTTGGAATGCTTCGAGGGAAACCCTTCCAAAGCGGGCTCCGGAAAGAAGGCCTGTCTCGCGCACAAGGGCCGCGTTCACGAGAAGGTGAGCCCGAGCCCACGCTTCAAAGGAATCTACGAGCCGCGGATCGAATTGAACAGCTTCTGGCGGGAGGAGGCTCACCTCCTCGGGTGGAACCAGCACGGAAAGGCTACCCGGCAAGTCCCCGTCCAGGGCCTGAAGCTCGAGACCGAGGAGCGATTCGGAGAACACGGTCGTCTTCTGCAGGCGCCAAGGCCGGTCACGGAGAACGACCCGGTCTCCTGCTGTCAGCGTGATGTTCATTGGTCGCGTACAGTATCCCGGCAGAACCGGAAGCCGTCAAGCAACAACAGCCGTGCGCTCGCGGACTGACACTTGGGATTGCTCACTCGCCCCTGCCCACGCATCCTGATATGATCACGGGCATGCGGAAGACCAAGATCGTCTGCACGCTCGGCCCCTCGACGGAGAACGTGGAGGTCCTCGCGCAGCTGCTCGAAGCGGGGATGAACGTCGCCCGGTTCAACATGGCGCACGGGACCCACGAATCCCATGCGGCGACCATGGAGAAGCTGCGCGAGGCAAGCAGGAAGGCGGGCATTCCCGTCGCGCTGCTGCTCGACATCAAGGGCCCCGAGGTCAGGACGGGCGCTGTCAAGGGCGACGCAACTGTCCCGCTCACGGCCGGCGCCGAGGTCGCCGTCACGGTGGACGGGGAACTCTGCACGGCTTCCAGGATCAGCCTCACCTACCGGGACCTGCCCGATCAAGCGAGTCCCGGGAAGCACATCATGATCGCCGACGGCAGCATCGACCTGGAAGTTCTCTCTGTCGAGGGCCAGGTCACCCGGTGCGTCGTCCGCACCGGCGGGCCGCTGGGGTCCCACAAGAACGTGAACCTCATCGGGATCAAGAGCCGGCTGCCCGCGGTGACCGAGAAGGACATCGACAACATCCGCTTCGGCGCGAAGCAGGACATGGACTACGTGGCCGCCTCATTCGTCCGCAAGGCCGAGGACATCCTCGAGTTGCGTCGGATCCTCATCGCCGAAGGCTCGGGCATGCACATCATCGCCAAGATCGAGGACGCGGAGGGCCTCGAGAACATCGACGACATCATCCGCGTGGCCGATGGCATTATGATCGCCCGCGGCGACCTCGGCGTTCAGCTCCCCACCGAGGAGATCCCCCTCGCGCAGAAGAGGATCATCCTCAAGTGCCACGAGCAGAACAAGGCCGTCATCACCGCCACGCAGATGCTCGACTCGATGATCGCCAACCCGAAGCCGACACGGGCCGAGGCCACCGACGTGGCGAATGCGATCTTCGACGGCACCGACGCGGTCATGCTTTCAGGCGAGACGGCGAGCGGGAAGCACCCCGTCCTCGCCGTCGAGACCATGGGCAGGATCGCGCGAGCAGTGGAGGATTCCCCCGAGTACGAGTCGCGGGTGCGGAGGTTCCTCCGCATCGACGACATCCGCGAGGACATCGCCCAGGCCGTCACCCGCAGCGCGTTCCTGGTCGCCCGCGACATCCGCGCCTCGGCGATCCTCGCCCCCACGCTGCGCGGAACAACGCCGAAGCTGATCAGCCGTTACCGGCCCCGGCAGATCATCCTCGCCGTGACCCCTTCCGAGAGCGTCCAGAGGAAGCTCCTGCTGTACTGGGGGGTGGTCCCGATCATCGTCACTCTCGCCGAGAACTCGGATGCGATGATCAACACCGCAATGAAGGCGGCCCTCCAGCAGGGGCTGGTGAAGAACTTTGACAGGGTGGTGGTCCTCGCCGGCGTGCCGGTGAACTCCCCGATCATGCTGAACATGATCCGTGTGCTCTTCGTGGGCAATGTGCTCAACAAGGGCAAGCGCGGGTTCGGGGGCTACGCGGCGGGCAAGATCTTGAAGGTGGAGGACGCGCTGGACGCCGAGCTGCGCCTGCAGCACGACGGCGCCGAGATCCTCCTCACGAGGTTCCTCACGCCCGATTTCCTCCCGCTGCTCAAGGGGCTGCGCGGGGTGGTGCTCGAGGAATCCTCGTACCTCGACAAGGACCAGATCCAGGCCGTCGAGCCTGGCATCGTCCTCATTTCCTCGGTGCCCAACGCGGTCGCCTCCCTCGAGAACGGCCTCGCGGTCACGCTGCATGGCGAGGAGTTCGTGATCTACGAGGGAGAGATCACGCGGGGCTGAGAGGCGAGCGGCGACGAGAGTCACCGGCGGATCGATCGGCCCGTGCCCTCAGATCGAGACGGCTCCCACCCCGATCATGCGGGCGGCTGCCGCGAGCACGCTGTTCAGCTTCCCGTAGGCAGCGGCGTGGTGATGAGACGGCGCCCCGGACAGCCAGCGCTCGGCGAAGTCCGCCACGCTCCCCCCTTCCCAGCGAAAGAACGTCTGCGGCGCGGATATGTCGCGCGGGGCCATGGCTTGGAACTCGCCCTGCGACGAGACGAAGTGGAAACGACCGCTTCCCGTGTTTCCGATCGAGAACAGGGTGACCTCGCCGGGCCTGTAACTGTAGTTGTACGAGGCCCCGAAGCCGTGCACGCCCTTGTAGTAGATCGTCGGCACGACCCGAACCCCGTGGGCGGGATCGGCGAGTGAGGGGTTGCCGTGGCCGTCGTGCGAGTTGAACATGAGGTCCCGCTTGTAGTCGACGATGTAGTGCTCGAGGAAAGCGGCGTGCCCTGCAACTTCCTCCAGCACGAGCATGGCGAGGGCGCGCATCACATCCGCCTCGCAGGTGAACGGAACGTGGTTCTCCAGCATCCGCGAGCTTCCGAAGAAGGGGATGATGCCGATGCGCTCGTCGGACAGCCACACCTGGTCCAGCTCGGCCACCGCGTCGTAGCCGCCCGCCTTTACGACGGACTCCAGGGCGAGGGCGAGCTTGGCCGAGCGGAGCATCATCGCGGCGTCGACCTCGACCTTCCTGCCCTTGGCCTTCTCGGCATCGATCACGGCCTTTGCCTGGGCATCCGTCACGCGAAGGAACGCGTCGATGACCTCGTCGTGGCCGATGGGCCAGCAGGTCGCGCCGAAGGTCTCCATCACGGCATAGTTGTCCTGCATCAGATCAGTCATGCCCTCGTACGGATGGCCGATGATGCCGACCCTGGCATTGGCCAGGCGCGCCCGGGCCCGGGCCGCGAGTATGAGCTCGCCCATCCGGCCCATGACCCGCTCGTCTCCGATGGCGCCGGTGACGAGGAAGAACTCGCGGCTCGAGCGGAGCAGGGAGCTGGTGAGCTCGGGCAGCCCGCACATGCCCGAGTTGACCATGATGAGGTCGAAGTCCGCCCCTTCGGGAAACTCGTCGACGAGCTGCGCGTTCCAGATGATGATCGGCACGTCCAGCTCGCGCAGCGCCCGCATGGGGATCAGCCCCTTCTGGTAGGCGATCTCGATCACCACGACGCAGCCCACCCCTTCCCTCTTGAGCGCGTCAGCCGCCTTCGCCGCCTCGTTCTCGTACTCGAAGAACCCAGGGTTGACCACGGGTCCGAAACGGGAAAGCCTCTCCGCGTAGCGGTTGGCGACTTTCCGCGCCTCCTCCCGCATGTGGCCGGTCTTGTTGAACCGGTCCTCCAGGAGCGCGGTGACCAGGAGTCCGATCTTGAACTCCTTCGCGACGATGGGCATCTGTTCCTCCTCTGGCTCTGCGGCATTCTATAGAAGATCAGGCGGACAGGCAACCTGGACGCTGCCGCGGTCGGGTTCCTGATCCGGCGAACCAGCCAATACAAATCGAATTGACCAAATCGAAAGCACTTCACTATTGACTGTCTATATTGCGCAAGCTACCATTCCCCCGCTGCATCGGCATGATCGTCAGGAAACAGGGGGCGGCATGGCGCTTTTCGGCGTGACGGACAATGACCGCAGGGTCTACGAGGAAAAGGTGCGGGAGTTCCTGCCCGACAGGATTATCGACGCGCACACCCACGTCTGGCTCGATGCGCACAGCTCCCACAATCCGAAGGCGCACGAACGCACGGTGAGCTGGCCTTCCCACGTAGCACTCGACAACTCCGTCGAGGACCTCATCGAATCCTACCGCCTGATGTTCCCGGGGAAGTCGGTCACCCCGCTCATGTTCTCCAACGTGGGCGAAGGGGATGACCTCAACCAGATGAACGGCTACGTGAGCTCCTGCGCGGCAAGCCATCGCTTTCCCGCCCTGATCTTCGCCCATCCGAGTTGGAACGGCGAGGAGCTCGAGCAAAGGATCAGGGCGGGCCAGTTCATCGGAGCTAAAGTGTACCTCAACCTTTCCCCGTCGTATCTTCCCCGCAAAGAGATCCGTATCTTCGACTTCCTCCCCCCGCACCAGCTGGAGATCCTCCACGAGAGCCGCAGGATCGTTCTGCTGCACATCCCCCGCGACGGGAGGCTGCGGGATCCAGTCAACCTCGCCCAGATGCTCGAAATCGAGCGAAACTACCCCGGGGTCAGACTGATCATCGCCCACGTCGGCCGCGCGTACTGCGACGAGGACGTGGGCGACGCCTTCGAAGTCTTGAAGGCAACAAAGAATATGGTCTTCGACTTCGCCGCGAACACCAACGCTCGGGTATTCGAGCAGACTCTCCGCGCCTTCGGGCCCGATCGGTGCATCTTCGGCAGCGATCTCCCCATCACCCGCATGCGGATGCGCCGCGTCTGCGAGAACGGCACCTACGTCAACCTGGTTCCCCGAGCGCTCTACGGGGATGTATCGGGCGACAAGAACATGCGCGAGGTGGACCCGCCGCAATCCGATCGGCTCACCTTCTTCATGTACGAGGAGATCCTGGCCATCCGCCAGGCATGCGATCGCGCGGGTGTTGGCAGGCTCGGAGTCGAGGCGATCTTCAACGGCACGGCGAAGCGGGTTCTGGGGATCTGAGACCAGTCGCGGAGGCTGCATGGATACACCTTGGATCGAGGACCGCCAGCTGCGGAAGTCACTCGCGCGCAACGAAGCCTTCTGGACGGGTGAGCTCGAGGAAACACCGCTCCTCTGGGTCACGGTGCCCGAGGCGACGCCGGGCACCCCGCCGACCCCTCCACCGACGGACGAGCAGCAGTGGACCGACATCAACTATCTCATGGAGAAGGCCGAGGACTCGCTCTCGCGCACGCACTATGCGAGCGACGCTCTCCCGGTCTACAACCCCTGGCTGGGCCCGGACCAGTTCTCCGCATGGCTCGGCGCCGATCTCATTTTCAGCACGAGGGACAACACATCGTGGGCCTCGCCTTGTATCGAGGACTGGGAACAGCACCGCGATTTCCGCATCGACCCCGACAACAGGTGGTGGAAGAAGTACATGGAGATCCTCCGAGCTTCCACGGCAGCGGGGAAGGGGAAGTGGGTGACAGGCTACCCCGACCTCCACACGGGCATCGATGCACTAGGCGCCATGCGGAACCCCGAACGGCTCATGATCGACCTGCTGACGGTCCCCGACGCCATCAAGAGGGCCATGGCGCAGATGACCCGGCTGTGGAAGGAGGTCGTGGACGCCGTCTCCGCGGTCGTCCTCCCCTCGGGCCAGGGCACGTCGAACTGGACCTACGGCTGGAGCGCGAAGCGGTTCGTGTGCGTAGGGCAAAACGACTTCACGTGCCTGATCAGCCCGGCGATGTTCGACGAGTTCTGCCTGCGCGACAACGTGGAATGCTGCGATCACGCGGACCGGACAATTTATCATCTCGACGGTCCGACGGCTCTCCAACACCTTCCACGCCTTCTCGAGATCGAGAACCTGCACTGCATCCAGTGGATTCAGGGCGCGGGCAAGCCGCTCCCCTCGGAATGGACAAGCCTGCTCAAACGGATCCAGGAGAAGGGGAAGACCGTCCAGGTCATGTACTCGGCGGTCCGTGGGATCGGGGTCATCGGCAGGGAGATCGACGTGCTGTGCCGCGAACTCGACCCGACCCGGCTGTTCATTTCGGCCGATGTCGACTGCGTCGAGACCGCGGACTTCGTCGTTCGCCGCGCGCGGGAAGCATGCAGGGAGGCGCGCCAACGGCCGCGCTGAAGCGCCTCAGCCTCAGAACTCGTTGAACGCCTTCACCGACCTTCCCCTTTTGATCGACGACCAGGTTGCTCTTCGTTGAGGATGCAATCCTCCAGGTGCTTCATCGAGCGCGCCTCCAACAATGGAGTGTCGTTCGCATTTCGAGCGAACATGCCCGGACCTCTACCCACTCCGATGGCCCCGATCCCAAGCTCCGTTTTCGCGATGACCGCAACCTTCGCCCTCTCGAAGCTCTCCTCACGCAGGTTGCGGGGGAGAGAAGCACGGTGACGAGGGAGTTGAGCTGAGAGATCGGTGTCATGAGGGTGCTGTCGAGCATCGACAAGGCAATGAGCACCGCGCGGGTGGCATGCCATCTGCCGGGGTGGGGCTGTATCGGTCTCGCAAGCGGGGAAAAGCCAATCAGCCGGCTTCAGCCCTTCAACCCCCCCGACAGCAGCCCGGCAATGAATCGCCGCTGAAGCGTAAAAAACAGCACGATAATCGGCAGCGTATAAAAGAGCAAGCCTGCCATCCCGACATGGTAGAGCAGGCTCTCCTTCTGGTCCACGTAGCCGCGGGCAAGCTTCACCGCCAGCGTGAGCTTCTCTCCTCTCAGAAAGAGGGTGGGTTGAAGGAAATCGGCCCAGGACCACTGGATGGCGAAGATTGCCGCTATGATCACGCCGGTCTGGACGAGGGGGAACATGATGTAGAAAAAAACCTGGAAGCGTCGCGCCCCGTCCAGTCGAGCCGATTCCTCAAAGGACAGCGGGATCGTGGAGAAGTACTGCCGGAAAAGGAAGATCAGGAATGGCGCGCCTTGCATTCCGAAAAACAGCCACAACCAGCGTTTGTCTGTGAGCCCTACCTTTGTGATGATCAGGTACAACGGAACCACGGTGACCATGTAAGGAATCATCATGGTGGCGAGCACGAGGAGAAACACTCCCCTGCTTTCCTTGATCTGGAAACGGGAGAATGCGTAGCCGGCAAAACAGCTGGACAGGACGCAGGGCATCGTATAGAAAATCGACAGGATCACCGAGTTCAACAGGAACTTCCCGAACCGAACCATCGTCCAGGCCAGGACGTAGTTTCCCCACTGCGCCACCTTGGGGAATACGACGGGCGGCAGGACGAAAAGCTCTTCGCGCGCCTTCAAAGATGTGACGACCATGCTGATGAGAGGCAGGAAGAAAATCAGGACAAGCAGAACCAGCACCACGAGCTTGATGAAAGTAAACAGGTTTTTTTTCCAGCTCTGCGCCATCGCCATGGCTCACCTCTTCTCTTCGACCTCGGTATACACCATAAAACCGCCCACCCGGATGAATACGATCGTGATGAGGAGCACTACGACGAACAGCATCCACAGCAGTGACAGACCATAGGCGAACCGGTTCTTGCCGGTGACCTCGAAGAACCCGCGCGCCATCACGAAGAAGGTCTCCCGCGGCGGCGGGCTCACGAAGAGCATCTCCCCCCGCAGGGGCCGGGGATTCAGGATAAAGGATTGGATGAAGGTCTGCATCGCGTAGATCATGCTGGAGACGAACTGGAAAAGGATGAAAGGGCTCAGCAGCGGAAGAGTGATGTGGCGGAACCTGCGAGCATAGTTTGCACCGTCGATCGTGGAAACCTCGTAGAGCTCGGTCGGGATGGTGCTCAGCCCCCCCAAGAAAATGATCATGCTCCAGCCGGACTGCCAGAGGGCCAGCGAAACGATCGAGCCAAGGGGAAAATCCGCCAGCCACGCCACGGCGGACGGCGCGAGGTGCAGCTTGAGGAGCACGACATTGAAGAACCCCGTATCCCTGTCCAGAAAAATCCGAAAAATCCAGCCCACGGCTATCACGGGGATCATGTACGGGAAATAGAGTATCGTGCGGAACACCCCGCGGCCGGGGACGTCCCGCTCGAGGAGGAGAGCCACGAAGAGGCCCGTAATGATGGCGAGGCAGGTATGCAGCAGGGCGTACAGAAAGGTGGTTTGAAAAGAGTAGAGGACTTCCGCATCCTTGATCAGCTTGAGGTAGTTGGCGAACCCGACAAACTTGATATTGGTCGAGAAGGCCATCCGGTTGGTCAGCGAGGTCCAGAACCCCCAGCCGATCGGCAGCAGCTGGAACAGCAGGAAACCGATGATCCAGGGGGCGAGGAAAATGTAGAACGAAGTCCGCCGCTCCACCAACATCCGATTTCGTCGCATCCCGCGCCTCCAAAAAAAGCCCTGGCCCGCGGGCCAGGGCTCACAATCCCACTTGGAAAAACGAGGTTATTCTCCGACTTCTTCGCGGGCGGTTTTCAATACATCGTCCAAGCCCGCGTAGAACTTGTCAATGAACTGATCCATGGTGATGCTTCCCTTCACCATGTCGTCGATATTCGCCGTCCAGGGAGCCATGTATTGCGTCCAGGTGACATACGGGCTGAACTGCCACGCCTTGTAGTACTTGCCGTCATCCAGGGCAATTGCCTTGCGGCTCTTGTTGTAGGCGTTGTCCACCGGCAGGAGCTTCAGCAGGGACTTCAGCGGCGGAATGCCCCACCCGGTCTTTGCGCGGTCAATGCCGTACTCGCCGCCCATGTACCACTCCCAGACCCGGAACGCTTCCTTGGCCACCTTGGTCTTAGAGTACATCGTGATGCCGGTGGCTCCCAGGGTGTTGGTGGTTCGCGGCGAACCCTTCTTCAATATCGGGGTCGGGGCCCAGCCGTACTTCGTATCGTAGTTCGGGTTGGACATCATCTGCGCGCCGAACCAGTAGCCGAGCTGCGTGATGGCGACCCGGTCGGACTGGAATGCCGAGCCGGCCCAGCCGGTGTTCGGGTTGCGCACGTTGCTGGAGATGTCCTCTTTGGTGAAGCGTGCGAAATACTTCCACAGATCGCGCGCTTTCGGGTCGTTATTCATCGAGCTCCGCGTGGCATCGGAATAGATGCTCAGGCCCTGGGCCGTGGCCATGTCGGAGACCAGGAACGGCTGCCATGCGGTGGAGTGATATTCGTATCCCCAGACCTGCACTTTGCCCGCGGAGTCCTTTTTCGTGAGCTTCTTGCCAAGGGTGTACAGCTCGTCGTAGTAGGTGATGGGAACCGTTTCGCTGAGCATCGGGAGGCCGGCGGCCTTGAACATTTCCTTGTTGTACGTGATGGCGCCGATGTTGTTGTAATCCTTGGGCAGCCCATACCACTTGCCCTTGCCGAAGTCTTTGCCATCGTACTGATACGTGGAGCAGCCCAGCATGTCGATATCGTCCATCTTCACGATCTTGCTGCCCTTCATGAGGCTGGTCATGTCGTAGAGGAGGCCTCTCTTGACGTAGTAGGCGATGTCGGTGCCCGAGCCCATGCGCTGAAGATCCGCGGCATTGCCCGCTATTGCATCAGCCATCCACTTGGTCCAGTCCTCCTCCTCCCGGACCAGGTTGATGTCCGGGTTTGCGGCCATGAACTTGTCAACGAAAGCCTTCGGCAAGTCCGCTTCGACGCACAGGAATCGTACGGTCGTTTTCTTTTGGCCGAAAGCTCCTGCAACGGCGAGGAAAAGCAACACAAAGACAAGCGCAGTTTTTGCCACCCTCATGGATACCTCCTTGTACAGTTTCAAGGTACAGTTTCAAACGAGAAAGGTTTAACAAACCTTTCAAAACAGCCTCACGAAAGATCCAGAACCACATTTTCGATTTAAACACGACCTCCTCTACCTGTCAAGGACAATTCAGCACCTTGAACTCCCCGATGCTCTCTTAAAGCGTTGACATCGCCCATCTTGCGTGATTCGATCATCGAAGAGAAATCCCTCTATGGATGAGAAAACTCGATTCCACACGATTGATCTTCCATTCTACCAGAAGGAAATTGCTCCTTTCCTCCCGCCCATTGTTCTCGACTTCCATGCGCACACATGGCGCCGGGAGGACTGGCGATCCGTTGCCTGGCAAACCAATGAGGCGGGCGGCTCGTATATGGTGGCTGAGGAGCACTATCCCGTCGAGCGTCTCATCGCGGACGCTCATCACATATTCCCCGGCCACGAATATCGCGCGGTATGCTTCGGGTATCCGACGCCGTCCGCCGACAATGCGAAGGATACGGCATATGTGGCCGAAGCGGGAAAACATCGGGGGATGTACCCCCTGATGGTGGTGGGCAAGGCCCTCAAGGTTCCGAAAGAGGCACTCGAGCGGCGGATCGAGGAAAACGGATTTCTCGGCTACAAAGTGTTCCTCGACTGGCAGGGCGACAACTACGGAGACATCCGAATCCAGGACATGATCGGGGTGAACGAGATGGATCTCGCGGACAGGATGGGGCTCGTGGTGCTCCTCCACGTGCCGCGCGCCGGCCGGCTCGTTGACACGGACGTGCAGGGCGGCGTCCGGTGGCTCAGCGAGGGGTGGCCGGGCGCGAAGATCGTGCTGGCTCACTGCGGGCGCTGCTACTTGTCGGCGGAGATGGAGAAGGCCATCGGGTCGGTGCGCGACCTGCCGAACGTGTTTCTCGATACCTCGATGGTAATGGACGAAGCGGTCCTTCGCACCGTCTTCGAGGGGATCGACAGCAGCAGGGTGGTCTACGCGACGGATTTCCCTATTGCCGCTATGCGGGGCCGGAGGGTTCGCGTCATGGACCACTGGGTGGACGTCGTGGTTGGGGGCTACCCCGCAAGCGCGTACCGTGTCCGCGCGGAGGGCATCCCTGCCACGTTCATGGCGCTGGAGATTGCGTTGGCGGTGAGAAGGGCCGGATTCGCCGCCGGGATGAGCGATCAACGGGTTCGCGCCGTGTTTTTCGAGAACGGCATGCGCATCCTGCGGAGCGTGGGCGGAGGAGGGATGATGCGAAAGGTGGAGGAGAACTGGAAACCATGAGCGCGGAGAATCCGGTATTCCTTGGCGTTGACCTGGGAACCACCAATGTCAAAGCGCAGATCGTGGAGGCGGACGGACGGATCGTGTCGTCAGGGTCCGCGCCCGTACAAATCGACTACTCGGCCGACGGCGCAGCGGAGCAGGACATCGAGGATATATGGCGCGCGACCGTCACGGCCGTTGCCAGGGCAGCCGCGGGCGGCCGGGGGGCGCTCGTGCGCTCCGTCGGCCTTTCCAGCCAGGGAGGCGCCATCCAGATCGTCGACGCGATGGAGCGCCCCGTCGGGAGGGTGATCGGCTGGCAGGACTCCCGCGGCGGGCCCTGGGACCTGCCGCTCACCGAAAAGCTGGGGCGGGAGTGGTTCACCACGCACATCGGTTTTGCGAAGAGCGGGAGCGTCATCGGGCAGGTTCTGCGTCTGCGCGCCCAGGGCGGGCTGCCGGATGATTTTCGGCTGGGCTGGGTCGGTGACGTTGTGGCAGGCCGGCTGTGCGGCAGGCGCGCTCACGACGCGACAAGCCTGTCGGAAGCGTGCCTGCTCAACCCGGCGGAAGGAACGGAAGACGCCGAGGTGCTCGCGATCCTTAACATTCGGCGCGATAGGCTTCCCGCGCTTCTCGACGCGGGGCAGCCAGCGGGAGGGCTGCTGCCGGATGTCGCCCGATCCATCGGACTGCCTCCGGGCATCCCCGTCGGACCCGCCGTGCACGACCAGTATGCCGCGGCGATAGGCTGCGGCGCGGTGCGGTCCGGTGACACGATGCTGGGTGCCGGGACCGCCTGGGTGCTCCTTGCAGTCACCGACCGCATCGAGGCACCGGTTGGGGGCGTTGCTCTCGTCGGGCGACACCCCGTGTCCGGCCTATTCGGACAGATGCTCGCGATGGTCAACGGCGGGGGCTGCCTTTCCTGGGCTGTGCGAACGCTCAATCTCGGGGATCTCCGCGTCGCCGAAATAGACGCCCTGATGGAGACGGCGCCATCGGGAAGCGCCGGATTGCGCTTTCGGCCCCTTTTGTCCGAACTCGGTGGCGGCGGGCTGCCGCCAGGAACCGCGGGGCGCCTGGAGGGGTTGCGTCTTGGGCACTCTCCGGCACACATCGTGCGGGCGCTCGTGGAGGGGCTTGCCTGCGAGCTGGGGCGCTACCTCTTCATGATGGCGAGGGGAGGCGTGCGCGTGGAACGGCTGATCATGTGCGGCAGGGCGGCGGCAAGCCTGGTAACGCCCCGGATCATCGCCGACACGACGGGACTCCCCGTTGACTGCGCCACGCTGCCGGAGACAAGCTCCCTGGGCGCGGCAATCCTCGCACGGAAGCTCGTCGAACCGGCACGGGGCTTCGCGGAGCTTGCCGATGCCATGAAACCGCCCATGCAATGCGTTCAACCGGGGCGGGGGAGGGAACAGGGCGCGCAGCAGCTCGAGGAATACCTTGCCGACCTTGATGCCGCCCCCGCGAAGGAGGATTGAGATGGCGACAACGAAGATCGGGCTCCTGCCCCTGTACCTGAAGCTCTACGACGATACGGACAGCGGAAAGCGCCCGCGGATCGACGCCTTCTCGCGCACGATCGCCTCGGAGCTCGCCCAACGAGGTCTGGAGGTCGCGAGCGCCCCGGTGTGCCGGGTCGAGAAGGAAGTCGCTGCCGCCGTGAGGAGCTTCGAGACGGCGCACGCCGTCGCGATCGTGACCCTCCACCTCGCCTACCACCCGTCGCTCGAGTCGGCGAAAGTCCTCGCTCGCACGAAGCTCCCGATCATCGCGCTGGACACCACTCCCGCCTGGTCATTCGACGCTTCGCAGGACCCCGAAGAGATCATGTACAACCACGGCATCCACGGCGTGCAGGACATGTGCAACCTGCTGCTCAGGAACGGCAAACCCTTCGAGCTGGAGGCGGGTCACTGGCAGCGCTCGGATGTCCTTGATCGAGTGGTCGCGCTCGTCGTACCGGCCCGCATGGCCTCCCTCATGCGCTTCGGGAAAGTCGGCCTCATGGGCACTTCGTTCAAGGGCATGGGGGACTTCGCCGTCTCGCCAACGAAGATGAAGTCGTCGATCGGCGCCGTCGTGAAAACCCTCGACCAGGAAACGCTGAGGGGATTGCTGGCGAAGGTGAGCGCAACCGATGTCGCCGCCGAGATCGCGGAAGACCGCGCGCGCTTCGAGCGGGCCGATGGGAGCGAGCAGGCGCACGAGCGCTCTGTCCGGTTCGGCCTTGCCGTGCGGAGGTGGATCGAGACGAATGAGCTCTCGGCGTTCACTTTCAACTTCCTTGACATGCAGAAGAAGACCGGCTGCCTTACGGTCCCCTTCCTCGAGGCGAGCAAGGCGATGGCGTACGGCGTCGGCTATGCCGGCGAGGGGGACACGCTCACCGCCCTCCTTGTCGCCGCCCTGCTCTCGGCATACCCCGAGTCGAGCTTCACCGAGATGTTCTGCCCTGACTGGGAGAACAACAGCGTCTTGCTCAGCCACATGGGAGAGCTGAACTGGCGCCTCGCCGTCGGAAAGCCCCGGCTGCGCGAGATGGACTACAAGTACAGCCGCACGGACAATCCCGCCCTCCTCGCGGGCCGGTTCAAGCCCGGCGAGATCGTGCTCGTGAACCTCGCTCCGACGGCCAATGGCTACCGGCTCATCCTCGCACCCGCGCGTATGCTCGCCGTCCCGGGGACCGACAGGTTCGCCGACTCCGTGCACGGTTGGTTCTCCGCGGGCATGCCCGTCGCGGATTTCCTCACCGCATACAGCAGGGCGGGCGGAACCCACCACCTCGGCCTCTCATACACAGCCGACACACGGACGCTGGAGGCTTTTGGCCGGATGATGGGTTGGGAGGTCGTGTGCATAGCTTGATTTTGGGGGGAAAATCGGGTATGTCATAACCCACCACCAATGAAAAGACGCACACGCATCGCAGTCATCGTCATTGCTACGCTCGTCGCGGTCTGCGCCGGCGCCGTGCTCGCCGCTCTGTGGCTGGGGACGGACACGACCTTTGAGTTCAAGATCCGCGACTCGGTGAGCGGGAAGTGGGTCTGGGACGCGGCCATGAGGCTCCAGGGCCGCACCATCATCGGCTACTACCAGTCCGACGCCGCTCCCATTGCCTACCGGTTCACGCGCCTCACCCCGGGAAAGGCGACGCTGGAGATCGCGGCGGACAGCTACCAACCGGTGAGCATTCCCCTCACCCTGAAGCGGGGAGCGAACAGGCTGGAGAAGCCGATCGACATGATCGGTCTCGCCATTCCCGACCTCACGAGGTTCTACGTCTTCGAGAGCTGGAGCGCGGGAGACATCGTGACGCAACTGCGCCCAGTGAACTCGGCGGGCACCGCCGTGCTCAACCACCCCTGCATCGATCTGTGGATCGGCTGCCGGATAAGCGTACAGATGAAAAACGGGGCGCCAGCGCGCGAAGAGGCGGAGACGGGCTCATCGCGCGGGACGGAGCTCTTCCGCGGCAGGATCTCCTGGAAATGGGACCCGGCTCCCGAGACGCAGTTCCGCTACAGCGCCAGCGTTCCGGGCGCGCAGATCAAGACCGACGCATCGGACTATAGGGTCATCGACTACCTCATCGTGGTGCCGAATCCTCTCGCGATCAGCCGCGCGGAGCTCGAGCAGCTCATGGCCCGGGTGTACGCGATGAAAGATCCAAGCTCCGTCGCGGCCGCTCTTGACGCCGAAAAGGGACGGCTGGCGTACTTCATCGACACGACCTGGAACATGAAGGCGAGGCAGGAATGATACGGACGCAGAACCTGGTGAAGCGCTACGGCTCCTTCACCGCCGTGGACGGAATCAATCTCAACATTCCAAGAGGGGAGATCTATGGTTTCCTCGGCCCCAACGGCGCGGGAAAGACCACGACGATCATGATGCTGCTGGGCATCAGCCGGCCCACGGCGGGCGAGATCTGGCTCTTCGACGAGCCGTACTCGCCGCAGCGGCTGGATCTGCGAAAGAGAATCGGCGTGGTCCCCGAGAAGCACCCCCGCGGCGTGTGGCCATGGATGACGGCGCGGGAGTACCTGCAGCTGTTCGCCGACCTGTTCGAGGTGCCGAATGCCGCGGCGCGGATCGACGCGCTGCTGGAGAAGGTGGACCTCGCGCGCGTCCGCTCAAAGAGGGTGCGGGAGTTCTCCCGCGGCATGCTGCAGAAGCTCAGCATCATTCGCGCTCTCCTGCACGACCCCGACATCCTGTTTCTCGACGAGCCGATCTCGGGGCTCGACCCCATCGGGATCAAGCAGGTGCGCGACCTGATCCTCTCCGAGAACAGGGAGGGGCGCACGATCTTCATCTCCAGCCATCAGCTCTCCGAGATGGAGAAGATCTGCCACAGGGTGGCAATGCTCTTCAGAGGGAAGCTCATGGTGGAAGACACGATGGCGAACCTCCTCTCGCGCATGACGGTTGACCGCGAGATCCACGTCGAGCTCGAAAGCGTCCCCGAGGGGCTCCCTGAACGTCTGCGGAAGCTTCCCTTCGTGCGGGATGCCGCTGCCCAGGGCGAGACGCTGATCGTGAAGCTGGCCAAGCAGGGGGACTATCGCAAGGCGCTGTCCGAGCAGCTGATCGCGCAGGGGCTCGTTCCGCTTCGCATCGCCGAGAAGACCCCATCGCTGGAGGAGGCGTTCATCACCATCACGCAGGAGAACATCGACTCGCTCGCGCGGGGAGGACGATCATGAAACGGAGACTCCACGCGGCGCTCGTGATCGCCCGCAGGCAGGCATTCGAGACGCTTCTCTCCCCCGGCCTGTACGTCACGCTCACCCTCGGGCTTCTCCTGGGGTTCTTCCTCGTCAGCGGATTCGCCGCCTCGATCGACTCCGCCGGGTTCAACCCCACGCTCAACCCGCTGTACGACGCGCTGGGCCGGTCACTCGCCGGCATCTTCGGCTCGGCATTTGTCGGGAAGCTTTTCGCCGAGGGGCCGTTCCTGTTCGCCCTCGTGGTCTCGTTCCTGCCGGTGTTCCTCTTCCTCTCCATCAGCTCCGTATTCCGCTTCGGGCAGGAGAAGACCGCGGGTGCTGTGGAGCTGCTCGCCTACGGGCCGGCCGACGGGACCTCCTACATCGTCGCCTCCTTCCTGAAGGATGTCGCCTTTACGGCAGCTTCGCTCCTCCTGATCGCGGCGTTCCTCGGGGCGGCCGCCGCGCTGGGCAACCTCGTCCTGGGACCCCTGTTCCTCACCTCCCTGCCTGTGCTGTTCGTCCTCGCCCTTGCAATCTCCGCCTACGGCATCATCTGCTCCGTGCTCTCGGCGAACGCTTCCTCGGCCCTCGCGGCCTTCCTCGGCATTCTGCTCGTGTTCCTGCTGGTCCTCGCCGGTTCCCTGTCGATCGCAAGCGCATCGGTGCGGACCGTCGCCTCCGTGGCAGCGGCGGTGCTGCAGTGGTTCTCCCCGTTCTTCTATGCTTCCCTGTGCTTTCGGGCGGTCCAGGGAGGAGGCGCCGCCGGAGTGCTGGGCGGAATCGGCCTGCTGCTCGCCCTTGCGGCAGTGCTCCTTGCCGCCGCCCATCTCGCCATCAGCCGCCGGGGGGTCCGCGCATGAAAAGGCTCATCGCCTCGCTTCTCCTGCTTCTCCTGCCCCTCTCACTCGCCGTGGCCGAGGTGCCGGTCCGATCCGAGCAGCTGATCTGGTCGCTCCTGGCCTGGAACGGCCGCGACTACTCTCACGCCTTCGCGCTGGAATCTTCCGACACGATCTACATCCTGGCGGGAGCGGACAACTTTCTCAGCATGCGCAAGACCCTCATGTACTGGTGGCCCCTCACCTCCGAGTGGAAGACCGACACCGATACGCTCAACGTGCAGTTCCCCGGCACCCTCGAGCTGCGCGACGCGCGCGGGGCGCTCAAGAAACTTCCGCTGCAGGAGTACACGTACTTCAACGTGAAGGGCGAGTACGAGCTGAACTGGAACGTGGTGACCGGCGAGGTTGCCCGGCAGGAGCTGGCGAAATACGCCCGGCTGTACGAGTCGTACTTCAAGGACGTCCAGGACTACCAGGGGAAGCAAGCGGCGTATGACGCGGAGATGCAGGCGCTCCTGGTGAGGATCCAGAGGCTCAGAGACGAAGGAAAGGACACCGCGGCACAACTTGAGCGAATGGAGGGACTTCAAAAACCCGTTGCCCCCGAGGCCCCCACCTTCTACGTGGTCCCGCCCGTCGAGATGCAGCAGGCCTTCATCCTGAATCTCTCGCCCGGCCGCTACGCGATCCGGCTCGTGAACCCCGACGGCACGGTGATGGAGGGCTCTGAAAAGACGGTGCTCGTCCACGATCGCAGGAGGAGCGGCGGTGTCGGGTTCGAGGTGATCCCCAGCGACAAGTGGACCCGGCCCGAGTCATCGGTCACCCCCTCGTCCGTCCTGTACGTCAACGGCAGCGCGGATCTGTACCTGCGGCCGTTCTTCGAGGATGAGTTCAACGATCTCGCCTACGAGAAGACGCTCAACAACGCTGCCCGGGGCAACCCCAACATCGCCAAGTGGGTCCGGATCCAGCAGGTCCCGCACGCGGCCATCGAGGTGCAGAGGCCGGGCGCGGCAAAGAGCCTCGTGAGCGAGTCGCCCTTCTACGTTGAGCAGTCCAAGGGCTCCAGCCTCGGCTACACCATCGTGCCCTTCGATGCCAAGGGCGCGCACAAGGACAAGGAGCCGAACCTCATCGCGTTCCGCATCCCGGTGGACACGAAAGGTCGGGCGATCCGGTTCCACGCGCTGGACAGCAAGGGCGAAAAGCTCCCCGGAAGCGAGAGGCAGATCCGCGTCGTCGGCGGGATGCCCTCCGCGGCTCTGCTCCTCTTGCTGGCTCTCTGCCCTCTTCTGCTTATGGCGCTCCTGCTCGGCCTGAGGGCGCGCGCGTACACGGCTGAATCGATCGACAAGTCCTCGAGCTAGCCGGGGAACATCGCCGATATTAGTCGGGTGCCGATCTTGCCCAATCCTGCCGCGCACAGGAGGCAGTTGGCCAGAAGGAAGACGTCCAACGCCCGCACCCACGTCACGAACGGCCCCACGGCGAAAGTCACGACAGCGGCCGCGACGGAGAACAGGAAGAACAGTCCCGCGATGGTCATCTTGCGCTTCAGCAGCGGCGTGGTGACCCGTCGGAACCGCAGCCGCCCGTCGTAGATGCCGCTCGTGAACCCCGCGGCGACCATCAGGGGCAGCACTCCGATCAAGGCCCGCAAGACGCTGGTCGCGGTCTGGCGGAAGATTTCGGGAAAGGCGAGCACGAACACGGCCACGACGAGCGCCGAGGCGGTGAACGCCACCGGAAAATGAACGACAACGGGGTGCAGGTCGAGCTCCAGCGCCCTGCGCCGCTTCTCGGAAACCGGGTCCTTCCAAGCCTCGAACATCTTGCGCGGCACCCCGCATGCCGGACAGACCTCGCCGAGCTTCTTCGCATCGATCACGTACCCGCAGGCCTTGCACCTCATCAGTTCTGCCATGCGCCCCTCCACAGAAGCAGGATGGATGGATATACTACCTCATGCCCTTGGAGTCCCGCAAGAAGCCCCCACGGATCACGGCGAGCGACCGTCGACTAAGGGTTCTCCTCGTCGCAATGCCCGACACGGTGAGCTCCCTCGCGGCGGTCATGCGCATCCCCAACCTCGGCATCTGCTCCCTTGCGGGCAATCTCGACGGCTGCGAGGTCAGGGCGCTCGACCTCGCCTTTGCGCGGGGCCGGCTCACGCCCATCATTCAGCGCAGCCTCCGCGAGTTCGTCCCTGACCTCGTGGGCATCAGCGCGATGAGCTTCCAGTACGCGAGCGCTCGGCGCGTCGCGCTGGTCTGCAAGAACCTCAATCCCGCGATCCTGACCGTCCTCGGCGGATATCACGCCACTCTGCTCGCGGAGCAGATCGCGCAGGGTCCCGATGCGGAGCTGTTCGACTTCATCGTCAGGGGAGAGGGAGAGGCGACGTTCGCCTCCCTGGCCAGGGAGATCGCCGCGGGGGCGAGCGGGCTGGACCGCATCGGCCGAATCCACGGCTTGTCCCTCCGCCGCGGCGGGCGGGTCATCCACAACCCGCCGGCCGACCTGCTGGACCTCGCATCCGTCCGCCTGCCCGACCGGGGAAGCAGGGTCCTGGATCGATCGCGCTTCATGAAGCTGCGCTTCGACTGCGTGGAGACCTCCCGAGGGTGCACAATGGGATGCACGTTCTGCAGCATCCGCTGGATGTACGGAAGCTCGGTGAGGTTCTTCCCGCTCGACAGGGCGATCGAGGACCTCCGGCGCCTGAAAGCCAGCGGGATCCGGGGAGTCTTCTTCGTCGACGACAACATCACACTCGATATCGCTCGGCTGAAGGAGCTCTGCCGGCTCATCGTGCATGAAGGCCTCGATTCCTTGTACTACGTGATCCAGGCCAGCGTGCCGGGCATCGCCTCCGACCCCGAGCTTCCCGCGCTTCTGGCGAAAGCGAACTTCCGCTGGGTCTTCCTCGGCATCGAGAGCGGCATCGCGCGCAACCTCGCCCAGATGCGCAAGCGCGGCGTGCTCGCGCACACGCGGACGGCCGTCGAGCGGCTGCGCGCGAACGGCATCTGCGCCATCGGAGGCTTCATCGCCGGCAACCCCGACGACACCCGGGCGGACATCCGCGACACCTACCGCTACGCGCGCGACCTCCGCCTGGACCACGCGATCATGCAGGTCCTGACCCCCTACCCGAAGACCGAAGCCCGGGAGCGCCTGCTCGCCGAGGGCCTGGTCACGAACCCCGACGACTTCTCCCGCTACAACGGGTTCATCTCCAATGTGCGCACCCGACACTTGTCGGAGCGCGAGCTCAACCGCTGGGTGGTTCTCTACGGGGCCCGGCTGTACTTCAATCCCCGGTTTTTCCTGGCCAGCCGGGTCTGGTGGTACCAGCCCGCCGACGCCCCCGCCATGTTTCTGAACAATTTCCGCTTCCTCTTCGGCGGCCTGCGGGGAAGGCTCTTCGCCTCGACCCACAGGTGGTAGGAGGGGCGCCGCCCGGGCGGGCATCATGCCGCGGCCGGCCAAGGTCGGAAGACGGAACCTAGCGAGACTGGGAGCGCACGGCTCCGAGCAGAGCCGACAACCGCTGGAGGTTCTCCAGCGGAAGGGTCGTGGTCTCGAGGATCAGGTCAGCAACACGCGCCTCTTGTAGGAGGCGGAGCCCGCTCTCCATCGGAACATTCCCCGAGCCGATCAGGGCATGGTCGTCGCCGAAAACGGGAGGGGGACCGAGCCGGGACGCGTTGTCGTGGATGTGGGCAGCGATGACCCTCCCGGTCGCCAGGATGCAGGTGAGTCCGTCGGAAAAGGCGAATCCGTGCGCGAGCGAAGAGATCCACAGGTGCCCGACATCGGCGCAGATTCCGATGCCGGGCAGCGCCCCGGCGAGGGCAGCGAAGTCTGAAGGGAGCTGGAAGAGGTAGGTGATCCGCGGATTGAGGTTCTCCACGGCAAGCGCGATCCCCTCCCCCTTGCAGACAGCGGCAGCCGCCCCCAGACCGTCGGTCGCGGCCTGAAGGTACGCGCGGTAAGCTGAGGACTCGCAATAGCCCTTGCCGCTGATCGATCCCCCGCCGGCGATCAGGTAGCGGCGTTCCCTGTCGGAGACGGCCTGCAGGGCCGCGAGCCTCCTGCCGGGGTCGATTGGCACCGGGGAGTCGCAGGCATAGCCGGGATGCAGAACGACACGGCTGGCCCCGAAGCCCACGGCCGTGCCGGCGCTGCGGCGGATCATCTCGATGCTTTCGCGCCTGACGCCCGGATCGCAGCTGCCGAGATTGGGAAAGAACTCGCCGGCAGGGCACGGAGCATGAACGGACAGGACCCTGTCCTTCAGGAAGCCGAGGCCTCGCAGGAAATCCGCGTCCAGCAAGTAGGAGAGCTCGAAGTACGGCTCCGGACCCTGCGCCTCCCGCGCCGCTTCCTGGAAGCGCTTCACCTCGTCGGGGCTGCGAAAGCCGGCGAGGGAGAGGCCCGTCCGGACGGTGGGCCTACTCGCAGCCATGCTTCGCGGCATGCACGGCGGGCGCCATGGGCGTACGCATAGGCCACCCGGCGGCCGGGCGCTACCCCTTCCTGCCGTAGGTTTCGGCCGTCTCGAAGATGGCCATCAGGTTCTCGGGCTTCGCGTCGTCGACAAGGGCGCCCGTATCGAGCATAAAGCCGCCCCCGGGCGCGCAGGTGTCGATCAGCCCGCGCGTGCAGTCGACGACCTCCTGCCTGCTGCCGTGGGCGAGCAGGACATTGGGGACATTGCCGGCGATGCAGGCCACGTCGCCCAGCTCCTTCTTCGCCCTGGCCATGTCGATGTACTCGAAGTCGCAGATCACTTTGCCTCGAGGAAGCTCTCGCAGGAACTTCAGCCTCGTGTTGTAGCTGCCCTCGCAGTACAGAACCGGCGTGAGCCCCGCCGCGATGAGCCCCTCCACGTACCTCTTGAGCGACGGCCAGTAGAACCTCGCGTACTGAGCGTCGGACATGAACTCGTCTCCGCCCTTGTGCAGCCAGAACCACACCCACGGCCTGCCCGAGGCGGTGGCCGCGCGGATCTGGTCTTGCAGCGCGAACTGCGCCACCTTGTCGATGTAGGCCAGCAGCTCCTCGGGCCTCTCGATCATGTCGATCAGCACTGCCTCGGTGCCGCGCATCGTGTCGCCCACCATGTCGAAGGGCGCGAAGGCGGAGTTCGCGTAGGCGAGCGGAATGCCGAACTGCTCCTCCATCTTGCGGCGATAGCGGTCGAGGTATGCGAACCACTCGTTGATGATGTCCGCGGCCTCCATGCACCGGGCGAGGGTCGCCTTGACCTCAGGGTCGCCGAAGGCCGAGATGGTGCCCATGTAGCCCGCCCACATCGCGTTCCTAAAGGAGAGCTTGGCGAGTCCCGTGAGGTTGGAAAAGCTGCGCGGGAACCATCGTGAGAGCATGAACTGCGTGGGATCGAAGGCCGCCTCGCCGTACTCGTCGGCCTTCATGTACTCCCCTTCGATGAACTGGTACATGCCGTTGGGTTCGTCGAGGTGCTTCCCCGGCCAGCGCAGCCAGGTGAGGCCGATGATTTCCAGGAAGCGCGCCGGATAAAACATGACCGGGTCCCAGCCGAGGTCGGGCTGAAAGTCTGCGAAGAACTTGTCGAACCAGGGCTCACCCGCCCGATAGTCCGTGAGGATTTCCTTGACGGTTCCGCCGGCGTAGTAGATGGGAAACGCTTCCATCACCGGGATGACGGGCACGCGGTCGGGCTCGTGAAGGGCCGTGGCCTCCCTCACGCGCCTGCGTCGCGCTTCGAAATCCATTTTCACCTTCATGTCCATCGTCCCTCCTCCTTTGATCCTACCCGCGGCGCAGCCGCTGCTCGTGGATGATCACCGCGATGATGATGATGAGGCCCGTCACGACATACTGCCAGCTCGCATCCACGTGCAGGAGGTTCAGCCCATTGGCGATGATTCCCAGAAGGAGCACGCCGGTCAGCGTGCCCCCGACGCTCCCCCTCCCGCCCGTGAGCGGGATCCCTCCGATGACCGCGGCGCCGATGGAGTTCATCTCGAAGCCGGTCCCCATGTTGGGAATGGCGGAGCTGATCCGGGAGGCGAGCACGAGGCCCGCCAGGCCCGCGAAGAACCCGCAGATGACGTAGAAGAGGATCTTGTAGCGCTTCACGGGGATGCCGGCCAGGTAGGTCGTGTACTCGTTGCCCCCGATTGCGTAGGCGATGCGGCCGATCCGCAGGTAGCGCAGCAGAAGCCCGCACACGACCATGACAACGAAGAAGAGGAGCACAATGAACGGGATTGGGCCGAGCATCGCCCCTCCGATGAACTCGAAACGCCTGCCGAGGTCGGTGATCGGGAAGCCCTGCGTGATGGTGATCGCCACGCCCTGGAAGATGGTCATCGTGCCGAGGGTGAGGATGAAGGGGTGCGCCCGGGTGAAAGCGGCGAGCAGTCCATTGATGCCCCCGATGGCGCAGCCCAAGATCAGTCCTGTCACGATCGCGAGCTCCGCGGGCAGGCCCGCCTTGAGCATCGTGCCCGCGATGACCGCAACCGTGGAAATCGAGGAGCCGACGGAAAGGTCGATGCCCCCCGAGATCATGAGCACAGTCATGCCCATGGAGAGGATCCCGAGGGTGGAGACCTGCTGGAGCACGTTGCGGATGTTCCGCGGCGAGAGAAAGACCGGCGAGGCGATGCTGATGATGCCGACCAGGACGACGAGGACGAGGACGATTCCCCACTGCTGGACGTCGAAGGCGCCCTTCCACTTACCCGCAGGCGGGAGCTTGACCGGTTGTGCCGATGGCATACGAGAGAACCTCCTGTCTGTTCGTCTTCTCGGTTTCCAGGAGCGCCACGAGCCGACCCCTGTTCATGACGGCGATCGAGTGGCTCATGTTCATGAGCTCGTCGAGATCGGAGGACACCATGAGGATGCCCTTCCCCTCCTCGAGCAGCTTCTTCATGATCCTGTGGATCTCCTCGCGAGCTCCGACATCCACGCCCTGCGTCGGCTCGTCGAGGAGGAACACTTCCAGACTCCGGCAGAGCCACTTGGAGAGCATCACCTTCTGGCGGTTGCCGCCGCTCAGGTACTGCACCTCCTGCTGGACGCTCCGCGCCTGGATGTCCAGCGACCTCACCGAGCGCTCGGCGATCCGCCGCTCGCGCGCGAGATCCATGAAGGGGCCGCGGGTGACGGCATCGAGGCTTGCGAGGCTCGTGTTCCCTGCCACGCTCATCGAGAGGATCAGCCCCCGCACGTCCCGCTCGCCGGGCACGAAGCAGATGCCCCTCTGGATCAGCTCGGCGAGCGGCTTCTGCGAGACATCCTCCCCGCCGAAGAGGACCCGGCCGCGCTCGGCGTGCTCGATCCCCGCGATCGACCGCAGGACCTGGGTTCGCCCCGACCCGACGGCGCCGGCAAAACCAATCACCATGCCCCTCCTCAGGGCAAAGCTCACCTCCTGGAAAGCTCCATCCCGGCTCAGGCGCTCCACGCTGAGGAGCATCTCCCCGCGCGTGAGGCTGCCCAACGTCGTAAAAGCGAGCTCCTCGCCCACCATCGCCTTGACCAGCTGGTCCTTTGTCATGCCGGCCGTTGGCGAGGTGAGGAT
Organism: uncultured Spirochaetaceae bacterium; assembly: GCA_964353885.1. Taxonomy (GTDB): domain Bacteria; phylum Spirochaetota; class Spirochaetia; order SZUA-6; family Fen-1364; genus CAVTER01. The sequence continues at coordinate 47,403 of CAYGXO010000108.1, read as the reverse complement.
CTTCGCTCCATCACGGAGGACGGAGATCGTGTCCGCGACCTGATAGACCTCGTCGAGCCGATGCGAGATGTAGATGACAGAGACGCCCTCCCCCTGCAGCCGGCGGATCAGACGGAAGAGGTTGTCGATCTCGGCGCCCGACAGGCTCGCCGTGGGCTCGTCCATGATGACGATCCGGGCCTTCTTGTACAGCGCCTTGGCGATCTCCACGGCCTGCTGGTCCCCCGGCGCGAGGTTCACGACCAGCTGGCGCGGGTCGAGAGCGAGGTTGAGATTGGCGAGGATTTCCGCCGCCCGATCGAAGAGCCTGCCCCACTGAACGACGGAAAGGAACCCCACCGGCATGGCGCCCAGGAGGATGTTCTCGCCAACGCTGAGGTGCGGAATGAGGTTTCTCTCCTGGTAGATCGTGACAATTCCGAGGGCCTGCGCGAGGCGGGGGTTGAGAGCATCAACGCTCCTCCCCTCGATGCGGATCTCCCCAGCGTCGCGCCGATGCACGCCCGAAAGGATCTTGATCAGGGTCGACTTGCCCGCCCCGTTCTCCCCGACCAACGCGTGCACGCTCGCCTGGGCCAGGTCGAGGTCGACCCCATGAAGCACCTCGACGCCCGAGAAGCTTTTGGAGATGCCCCGGATCTGGAGGACCGTGTCGCCGCGCGCGTCCATGCCGTCAGGAGGGGAGGGTGATCCGCCGGCCGGTCTGCGAAGACTCCATGATGGCCTGCATGATGAGCTGGATGCGGTACCCGTCCTGGAAGGTTGCCCCCATGGGCGAAACCTCTTTCCCGTTCACCACGCACTGGATGAAGTGGTGCAGCGCGTGCACATGCCCGTACTCCCAGCCCGCATTATGGCCGGGGGGAAGGTAGATGGTCTGCAGGGGATGGCCGGGGTCGGTCACCGACACCCTGGCGAATCCCCGGGTCCTCCTTGCCGCTGCGTCGTTGTACACCGAGAGATGGTTGGGGTCTTCCAGGTTGAACGCGATGCTGCCCCGGGATCCGTTCGCTTCCCAGGCCAGCTCGTTCTTGCGGCCTGTCGCGACCCCCGAGCACTCGAGTGTTCCGCTCGCGCCGCCCGCGAACTCCACGAGGGAGACGGCGCCCTCGTCCGCGCTCACGCGCTCTTCGCCCCCCCCGCGGGTCGTTCTCAACGGGTTCCATGTCCGTGCGAGACCGCTCACGGTGAGGATCTCCCCGACAAGGAACCGCGCCAAGTCGATCACGTGGCAGCCGATTCCCCGCAAGACTCCCGAGCGGGTCCCGCTCGCGTACCAGCAGTCCTCGAGGGGCGATGCGGGATCATGCCCCGGCTCCTGCAGATACGCGGCGCGGAAATGATAGATCCTGCCGATCTCCCCGCTCTCGATGAGCTCTCGGGCAAGGCGCACGGCGGGGATGAAGCGGTAGTTGTGGCAGAGCATGTTCCTGACCCCTGCCTTGCCCGCCGCCTCCGCCATCGCCTTGGCATCCTCGACGGTCATGGCGAGGGGCTTTTCGCAGATCACGTGCTTGCCCGCGGCCGCCGCGGCGATCGAGGGAACAGCATGCTCGTTGTCGGGCGTGCAGACATCGATGATGTCGATGTCGGGGTCTTTCACCAACTCGCGCCAGTCGGTGCAGGAGCGGACATACCCGAAGCGACGGGCCGATTCCGCGACTCCCGCCTCGTTTCGCCCGCACAGGGCCACGAGGCGGGGAAAGGCGGCAGGAGAGGTGAAGGAGTACGGGATCTTCGTGTAGGCATTGGAGTGAACCTTGCCCATGAACCCGTGCCCGATCACCCCGATGCCGATAGGCGTCCCGATGCCGATAGGCGTCCCGATGCCCTTGTCGTTTTTCGACAGTCCCTTCATCGCTTCACTCCTACGCCTTCCGCGGATAACTCCTCTGCAGCTTCTTGAGGTAGGCGACGCTCGCCTGCACGGCCAGGTCTTCGTCCTTGTACACGGGGTCCATATAGTCCAGCTCGATGGCGAACAGCCCAGTATAGCCCACCTTCTCGAGCTCCGCCACGAGGGCGGGGAAGTTGATGAGCCCCTTGCCGACGGGGGTGCAGGCGAAGAACATCCAATCCTTCGGGTCCCACCCGTACTGGGGCATCACGTCCTTGGTGTGCGTCGCAGCAATGTGCTTCGCGAGAAGCCGGGCCGAGGCCACCGGGTCGTCGCCGTTCCGAAGGCAGTTGCCCGTGTCGAAGCACATCCCGAAGTGGGGCGAGCCGACAGCCTGCAGCAGCCCGAGGTACTCATCGGTGGTGAAGTCGAAATGATTCTCGTCGGCGAGGACGATCCCCTCGTCGCCCGCCATCTTCGCGCACTCGCGGAAGATCTTTGCCAGCCGTTCAATTTGCGGCCCATGCGGCTCGTTGCGGTGATCGAGGCTCGAGCCGACGACGCGCATCACCTTCGCCCCGAGGATGCGGCAGGTCGCGAAGTGCTTCCGCAGATCGTCGATGGCCTCGGGCTTCATGCCTCCCTCGAAGCCCTGCGGGTGGCCCCAGGCCACGACCACCTCGAGCCCGCCGGTGTCGCAGAGCTCGCGCAGGCGCTTCAGATAGGGTTCGTCGAGGCCCTCGAAAAAGCACGTCTCCAGGGACACTCCGTCCACGTCAAGGTCGGCTGCTCTTTTCAGGAAGTCCTCGTAGCCCATCGATCGCCCGGGCTTCGTCTGGTTCGGATACACCTCGCCGAAGTAGCGGTGATAGCTGTAGCTGTCGATGCCGACCTTCATGGCATGCCCTCCGTTCGATCATCCCGACTTCAAGAAGAGCGCCGGGCATCCTCGGGAGGAAAGCCCGGCGCTGATTGAGTGTCTCTGTTTTTCAAGGGGGGGGGCGGCAGCAGCCTCCCCCCTGCGATTCACTCGGCGAACGTATGCCCGATCTTGGCGATATCGAGCTTCAACGTCGCCTCGGTGGAAGCGGCCGTGGGCTCCCACGGAGTCGCGGCGCTCACGTTCTCCTTGGTGATGACCGTCATCGGGGTGATCGTGAGCTTCGGGTTGTTCTTGTTCCCACGGATATACTCAACAAGCATCCGCACGGCGAGTTGGCCTTCCTGAGACGGCGACCAGCCCACAGTCGCCTTGATTCCACCGGCCGCGATTGACTCGAGGCCGTAGGGGGCGCCGTTCTGCGATACGATGGCGACCTGACCCTCATTGCCCGCCTCCTTGAGCGCCTGGATGGCGCCGAGGGCCATGTCCTCGTTCTGCACGAAGCATGCCTTCAGGTCGGGGAAGCTCGTGATGAGGTTCTGCATCTGGTTGAAGGCCTTCTGCCTGTTCCAGTCGCCAGGGACCGCGGCGACGAACTTCAGGTTGGTGTTCTTCTCCATCTCCGCAAGGAACGCATCGCGGTACATTTCGGCATCGCCGCGGCCGGGTTGACCCATGATGCAGGCCACCTCGCCCTCGGGGATGTTCTGGGCGACCCACGTGCCGATGGTCTTCCCGGAAAGCTTGCCGTCGGCCTGCACGGAGCCCACCATCTTGTCCTTCAGATCCTCGCTGTACCCGAACAGCATGAAGATGGGCACCTTCGCGTTGTAGGCGGTGTTCACGCTCGAGGTGATCGAGGTCTGGCTGATCGACATCAGCACAATGCCGTCCATCTTCTGGGTGATGGCATCCTCGACGCTCGCCAGCTCGCGCTCGGGCTTCAGGTCGGAAATGAAGCCGAACAGCTCGACCCCCATCTTGTCCGCCATCATCTTCGCGCCGTCGAATCCGTACTTGTAGTACGGCTCATTGGTGGGGCGGATGTACGCGATCCTCAGCTTCTTCGCCTCCTTCTGCCCGCCGGCGAACAGCGGCAGGGCGATGCAGATCGCCAGGACGATCGCGACACACACGACAAGAGACCTTCTCGCGCTCATGCTCCTACCTCCTTGGATGTCGCCGCTGGCAAGCGGGGAACGCCCGGCTCGAACCTGGGCGCGGCCGACGCTCCACCGGCGCATGGATACAGATCATACAGCTACAGGAGGAGGCTTGCAATGTCGTTCGGTTTGCAACAATGTTCGATTTTGTACAACCTTCTGAGGAGCGTTGAATGAGCACGGCACAGCCCGTCATCGAGAGACCGACTCTCGCCCGCCTCGAGCTTCGATCTTCCGGGAGAGAGCCCCGGGCGACGTACAACTTCCACGGGAAGCTGATCAAGGCGGATACCTGCGAGGATGTCCGCGCAGCGGCGATGAAGGGCGAGATCGCGCTGCACGCGCTCGCCCGGGGCGCCTACCCCGGCACCCTCCTTGAGCCGAAAAACCTGCATGGGGTGAAATCACTTGGATTCTGGGACGCGACGCACCCGCAGACATGGGGGCTTCCCTGGCACCGGAACGAGGGGATCGAGCTCACGATCCTTTCCAGCGGGACGCTCCCCTACTTCTGCGACGGAAAGTGGTACCGCCTGAAACCATGCGATCTCACGATCGCGAGGCCCTGGCAGCCGCACAAGGTCGGGGATCCGGCCATCGGAGCGAACCGCCTCTACTTCCTGATCCTGGACGTCGGCGTAAGAAAGCCCAACCAGGAGTGGCAGTGGCCGGGCTGGCTCCTGATGAACGCAGACGAGCTGGAGGAGCTCACCCGGCTGCTCCGGCTGAACGAGTTCCATGTCTGGCCGGACTGCAGGGAGTTCCTCACTTGCTTTCAGGAGATTGGAAAGGCAGTCGTCGAGTACCCGCGGACCCGGGACATCACCTTCATCTCGCTGAAGCTCAACGAGCTTTTCTACCTGCTGCTGCACATGTTCAGGACCCGGAGAGTCCCGCTGAACGAGTCGCTCACCAGCAACATCAGGACCGTCGAGCTTTTCCTCGCCGAGCTGCGCGAGACGCTGACGGAGAGCTGGAGCATCAAGAGGATGGCGCGCGAGTGCAGCATCTGCACGACGAGGTTCGTCGAGTATTGCCGTCAGGTCACGAACCGGTCGCCCATGCAGCACCTCAACGCCCTTCGTCTCGAGAAGGCGCGGACGCTCCTCGCCGAGCACCCCCGCATGCCGATCATCGACGTGGCGATGAACTGCGGGTTCTCATCGAGCCAGTACTTTGCCAGTTGTTTCGGGAGGGAGTTCGGCGTGACGCCAAGCGCGTTCCGGGAGACCTCTCGGGCTCTCTGACGCTCACTGCGCGCGGGGCGCGTCGCCACGGGCGACGTCCTCCATCCATTCGATGGATTCCGCGAAACCCGCCTGCCGGGTCCCCTTGTGGGGCACCTCCTGATATTCCCTGTAGGTCACGGCGCTGCCCGCTTCACGGAGGGCGGCGACGAACAGCGACTGCGTGGCGGGGGTGACAATGAAGTCGGTTCCCCCCTGCACGATGAGGGCGGGAAGTCCGTGGCCTGTCAGGCCGGTCTTGTTTCCCGCAAGCCGCGCGGCGAGCGACGGGTAGCTCTCCGTCAGACGGAGCCCGTACAGCGCGTCGTGGAACTCCGGTCGGTACACCTTCTTGCCGTCGAATCCGTAGTACTTCTGGAATGCATCGACGCACATGCGGTTCACGTCTGCGTCGAGGGTGCGCGCCCACTTCTCCTGCAGGTACGCCGAGGGATCGATGTCGCTCCTGCCGTACAGGACCTCATACGTATAAAAAATGAGCGGAGCGTAGCAGGTCCCTTCCCTCAGGAGGGCCTCGACGTCGTTCGTCGAGCCGAACCCGATGACCCCGGCGAGCGGGATCTCGGGCGCATAGCCGGAGCGCATGTCCGCGGCCGCGAACGCCGCATGCCCGCCCTGGGAATAGCCAGCGGCAAAGACCACAGGCAGCGGCGTCACGACGTGGGCGGAGCCGGCGAGGTACCGGAAAACGGCACGTGCGGCATCGAGCATCACGTGCCCCTCGGCGATCTTGCTGAAGTAGCGCTGGGGCCGGGTCGGGTCGTCGAAGCCGATGTAGTCGGGCAGGATGACGATGAATCCCATGCCGGCATAGGCGAGCATGTTTTCGCGGTAGCGGCCGAAGTACCGCTTTTCCGCCTCCTCAAGCGAGGGAGCGCAGTCATCCCCGAGGCCCGTGGTTCCCGAGCCGAAGACGAGGACCGGGCGCGCGGCGGAAACGGAGAACTGGGGCACGAAGACCATCGCGACGACTTCTGCGGAGGAGCCGTCGGCATCCCTGCTCGTGAAGCGCATGAGGTAGGAGTCGACCGCGTGGCGCACGGGAGGCATTGAGTACCCCTCGAACAGGGGCGCGCAGATGCTCTTGATCTGCCCGGGTCGAGCCGTGCCCGCGGGCCGTACGGAGATGACCGTCCCTGGCGGAGCCTGCTCGTCGGAGAAAACCAACAGGGGAGAAATCGAGAGAGCCAGGACCACCGTGAACATCGGGAGCAGTGCGCGGCGACTCACTTGAGGCTCCCGCAGTTGGACTGCGGCTTCTCGCCTCGGGTGATCTGCTCCATCCATTCCCGCGCCTCCCCGAACCCGATCTGCCGGGTGTCGTGCCGCCTGCCCTTGTACAGCGAGTAGCGCACGGCAGACCCCGTCCTGCACAACTCGCGCACGAAAGCCTCCTGTGATTTCACGGAGACCACCACGTCATCGGAGCCTTCGAGGATGAGGGCCGGGACCCCGTGCCCCGAGAGCCCTGTGCTGTTCTCGCGCAGGATGGCGAAGATCTCGGGATACGCCTGCTCGAGGGTGCCTTTCAGCAGCGCATCGGCGAACTCCGCGCGGAACAGCTCGCGCGGCGAGCTGGGGTAGTACGACTGCATGCCGCCGACGCACTGCCGTGTGACGTCCTTCTCGAGCGTCCTGGCCCACCGGGGGGCGAGGATGGCGCTGGGATCGAACCGGTCGGCGCCATAGATTTTTGAATAGGTATATATCGCCATCGGCGCGACCAGCGGAAACTCACGGAAAAGCGCGATGATGTCCGTCGAAGGGCCATAGCCGATGATGCCGGCAATTTGCACCTCGCGCGCGTAGCGGGCGCGCATGTCGGCCGCGGCGAAGGCCGCATGCCCGCCCTGGGAGAAGCCGGAGAAAAACAGGGATGTCCCCGACACGGTCGCCTTCGCGGTTTCGCCGATGAAGCGCTCGATCGCCCGGGCCACATCGAGCAGCATCCTGCCTTCTGCCACGGCGTGCATGTAGGGCTGGAGGTGCGCGGGATCCGGGTCGCCGAAGCCCATGTAGTCCGGCAGCACGCCGATCGAGCCCTGACCCACATGAGCGAGCACGTGAGTCCTGTACAGACCCCAGTGGATGCCGGCGATGTGCTCGCGCGAGGGGCGGCAGGCGTCGCGAAGTCCCGTCGAGCCGGGCGCGAACACATAGACCGACCTCTTCCCCTTGTCCTCGTAGCGGGGAACGAAAACCTGAACGGTGACGGGAGTCGGTTTCCCGTCGAGGTACGTGCTCTCGACGCGAAGGAGAAACGCGTCGACGGTAAAGAGTGCCTTTGGCGCCTTCACATCAGTGAAGAGCCCTGCGGCCAGGCGATCGATGTCGGCGGGAGAGAGCGTTTCGACAGGTGCGACGCTGATGATCTTCCCCGGCGCGCCGAAGAGGGACGCAGCGGACGTGAGTATGAGGCAGCAGCGCAGCGCGATGCGGAGGCTTTGGGACATGTGATGGCGACCTCGGGGCATTGAACCGCACCTCGCGCGGGAAGTCAACCAACGGAGGGCGAGATCGTGAGGGTGTGATCGTCGCGCTCCCAGCTGTGCATGTAGAGCAGCATCTGCTCGCCGCGGCGGACCTCGCAGGTCCCGTCGCTCACGCGAACATCGTAGCCGAGGGGGTACTGCAGGTTCGGCACGAAGATCTCCGTGGGAGCGCTCACGGCGGGATCATGGCGAAACTGGAGCTCGAACCGCCTCCGCCCGCTCTCGAAGCGTACGCGGAGAAGTCGCCCCGCCGTGGCAACGGGATACGGTCGAAGGAGCGCCCGCAGGGCTCGCCCTCCCGAGTTGATGTCATGAGGGTCCGTCCGCTGGTCGCGGCAGAAGATGGAAAGATCCTCGCCGTTCCACAGATCGCCGCGCGCGTTCGTATTGTCGGCGGTGTAGTTCCAGATCGCGCAGCTCAGAAGGTTCGACTCGATCGCCTCGAAGCTCCTCTGTATGGCCTTCGCCTGTGTCCGGAAATCTCCGCTTCTGTACGCCTTTCCGCCGTTCAGGTCGAAGGGGATTCCGAACTCGCCGAGCACGGTCGGCGCTCCGTTGAGCCGATCGAGAGCGCCCCGCTTCAGGTCCGCAAGCTGGCCCGCCATCGCCCTGCGGACTGCGCCGCTGCCGACGATGATCTTCTCCTTGCGCGAATCGTAGGCGAGAAACGGAGAAAAGCGCTTCTTGACAAGGAGGAGGCCGTCGTACCAATGCGGTGCGAAGACGACGCCGGGGACGTCCCCTGCGCCCCATGCCGGCGGCCAGCGGCTGGCCTCCGGTTCGAGGAAGATCATGGCACGGGGATCGACTGAGCGAATTTCCCGCGCGAACCTGTTCGCGAACGGCCGGAAGCAGTCCCGAGCAAAGTCGACCCCTTTGCCGTTCACGCGCGCGAAATGATCGGGGCGCAGCAGCACGGGCTCGCCAGAGTCGCCGAAATCCCACACGCCGTTTCGCCGCCAGGGGCAGTCCTCACCCGCGCGCCACGCCCGAACCCTCGCGCCGTTCAGTAGGCGGAATCCCGTGCGGCGTATGCTCGTACGGCTCAACTTCCATACGCCGACCTCCTGAGGCACCCCTGCGCCGAGCGCCATTCCCTGGAAAGGAGTCGGTCCGTCGCCGAGGGTGATCTGACCCCACGAGCGGTTCAGGTCCCTGCAGCCGATGTACCCGGGGAGCGGCTCGTTCATGGTGCCGTAGCCGATGACATTCGGCATGTCCGCCAGCCGCCGTGCGACTCGCGCGATCGCGCCGATGTAGTGCCGCTGCAGGAACTCCTGCGCGCGCTCCCCGTGGATCGCCGAACGAGGAGCAAAATCCTCGCCGCCGAAGAACAACGTGAACATGGTCGTTGCCGCGAGCTTCCCTCCATTCGTCGGCCATATCATCCGGGGGAACGGGTCGCCATGGACCTGGTGCGTGATCGCCGCTCCAGTCTCGTCCAGGCGGGTGAGGTCGAATCCCGCGGCCTCCAGGGTCCAGCCCGGCGCGCCGTCCCCGCCCGAAAAACGGCTCCACATATCCTGATGAGGATCGACGCAGATCGACATGCCGAATGCGTTCGCCTTCCCGACCACCGCGCGCAGGTACTCCAGATACTCCTCGTCATAGATGCCGGGACCGGCATGTTCGACGGCCTCCCATGGTACGAGGAGGCGCAGGAACGTGAACCCCCACTCGCGCAACCGGGCGAAATGCTCGTCAGCCTCATCGAGCGGGAAGGGGCGGCCGACGAAAGAGACTCTACGATGATCGTAGAAGGCTGCGCTGATGTGCGTGGCCCCATTCGGAGTGAATGGCATTTTGCTCGAGCCGCCGAGATTGACGCCGCGCAGCATGAGCGTCCGGCCGTCCTCGTCCACGAAACTGTCCCCTCGCACTCGCATCACCCCGCCCCCGGTATGTGAGACTCGGCGCATTGAAGCCCACCCCGCGCGGGAAGTCAAGAAAGCCGCTCCCCAGCCTCTCAGCGCGCATGGACTGGCGCCCGGCAAACGAGTATGATCGCGGCGGAGGGTGTCCCATGCGGCTGGTCACTGCGCTCGCTCTGGTCATGTTCATCGCCATGCCCGTTTGCGCCGCCACGCGCTCGGTCTATGGGCCCGAAGTCCCCGGGGACGCCGCGTTCGTGAGAATCCTCAACGTCGTTCCCGGCTCGTCTCCGCTCGAGCCGGAGTTGGGAGCGACGGTCTTCGATCCGCTCGCCTACGCGGAGGTCTCGCCCTACCGGGCAGTGACTCCGGATATCTACCTCCTCTCGGCTGCCGGTGAAGAGCAGGAAATCATCCCCATGGCCGGGCGCTATTACACAGTCGCCGTGCTGCCGAACGCCATCGTGGTTCTGGAAGACCCCGCCCACACGGATCCCGCGCGCGCGCAGCTCTTCCTGTATAACTTCTCCTCACTCCCTCGGGTCGACCTTGCGACAGCCGACGGGAAAACTCGCGTGATCGCCGCAGTGCCCCCGCGCTCATCGGGGCTCGCGGTCGTGAACGCGGTGGCCGCCTCCCTTGCGGTCACGAGCAGCGGCGCCCGTGTGAAGGCCATCGGGGATCTGGGCCTCGCGAGGGGATCGTCGTTCAGCGTTTTCGTGCTTGGCGGCGGATCGGCGACGGTGGTGTTCACCGCAAAGGCGCGCGTTCAGGTCGAGTAGCGCCTCGCCATGAGCTTCCACGTGAGCGCTTTCCTCTTCCTCTTTCTCCCTCTTTTCCTCGTCGTCTACCACGCGCTGCCACATCGGCTGCGTTCACCGTGGCTCCTGGCGGCGAGCGCGGTCTTCTACGCGTGGTGGAGGCTCGATTTCCTCGCGCTTCTGGCGGCGATGAGCGCGGCGGTCTGGCTGCTGGGCAGATCGATCGCCGCGCATCGCGAGGCGCGCCGATCGCGCGCCCGGGCGGCTCTCGCCGTGGGGATCGCGCTCTCACTCGGCGTGCTTGTGTACTTCAAGTACACGGGCTTCGGCCTCGAGAGCCTCAACGCCCTGTTGGGCGCCTTTGGCGCGGGGCCTGTGCCCATTCTCCGCATCGCCCTCCCCGTCGGCATTTCCTTCTCCACCTTCAAGGCGATCAGCTACATGGTCGACGTCTATCGGGGCGCCGTGCCCGCCGCGGGCGGCTGGGGGGACATCGCCCTGTACATTTCGATCTTTCCTCAAGTGATCTCGGGACCCATCGACAGGTACTCGGCGCTCGCGCCCCAACTCCGGCAGGACCACCGGTCCTTCGACAGCTTCTCCCGCGGCGCGCTGCGATTCATGCTGGGGTTCTGCAAGAAGGTCCTGATCGCCGACGCCATCGCGCCCCTCGCCGACTCCGTCTTCACGCTTGACCGGCCCGCGCTCGTGGATGCCTGGCTGGGCGCGGCCGGGTACACGATGCAGCTGTACTTCGACTTCTCGGGCTACTCCGACATGGCCGTCGGGCTCGGGCTCATGATGGGGTTGGACTTCGCTGAGAACTTCCGCGCTCCCTACCTGGCCGGCAGCATCACCGAGTTCTGGAAGCGATGGCACATCAGCCTCTCCTCGTGGCTGCGCGACTACCTGTACATCCCCCTCGGGGGCAGCCGCCGCGGCCCGGTCCGCACCTGCGTCAACCTCGCCATCGTCATGGTTCTCGGCGGCCTGTGGCACGGCGCCTCCCTCACCTTCGTCCTCTGGGGAGCGTGGCACGGGCTGCTGCTCGTTCTCGAACGCATTCGGGGCGAGGCATCGGCGGGCCGAAGGCTTCCCCGGCCGCTCGCCGTGGCGCTCACGATGATCCTCGTGAGCGCGGGGTGGGTCATGTTCCGCGCCCCGAACCTCACTGTCGCGTTGGGGATGTACGCGGGGATGATCGGCGTGAATGGCGGGGGACTGAGCGCCGAGTTGGCATGGCAGATCGAGGCGCTCTCGATCGTCGCGCTTGCGATCGCGATCGCTTCTGCCTACCTCGGGCCCTGGATCGGCCGACGCCTCGCCGAGCCGGCCCGCGCCGCTCAGACATGGCGCCGAGTCGCGACCGGGGCCAGGCTCGCGCTCCTTCCCCTGTTCCTGCTCGCCGTCGCGCGGATCGCCGCGGGAAGCACCGCCGTGTTCCTCTACGGGAAGTTCTGACCATGAGGAAGCAAACGTCCGCACGAGCGCCGCTCGCGACGAGGCAATCGACGAGCTGGTCCCGACTCCTGCGCTGGCTGCCCGGCGCGTTTCTCGTCGGCCTCCTGACGGCCGGGCTCGCGCTCAGCGCAACGGATCCCGCGACCTTCACTGCCCCGAAAGATGCAAACCCCCTGAACGGAGGCTGGACAGCGAGCTGGCAGGCGAGCTACGAGCAGAAGCTGCCGGGGAAGGAGGCGGCCGTTGCCGCCTGGGCCGCGATGCGGTACGCGCTCTTCTTCCAGGGAGAGCCGGGCGTGCTCGTCGGCCGTGATGGCTGGCTGTACTCGAACGAGGAGTTCTTCCCCCTCGACCCATCGGGCCGCGCGCTCGAGGCTGCGGTGGATCAGATCCACGCGGTCCGCGACGCCCTAGCAGCCCGGGACATCGCCCTTGTCATAGCCCTTGTGCCGACAAAGGCCATGGTCTGCGCGGAACACTTGGGACGCTATCAGCTGCCCACTGCCCTGCGCAATCGCTACGGCGCGGCCCGGCGAGCGATCGACTCCCTCGGCGTTGCCGTGCCCGATCTCCTCGCGCTTCTGCGAGAGGGCGCGGCAGGCGGGGCGGTCTTCCTCCGCACGGACACGCATTGGACAGCCTACGGCGCCTCGGTCGCGGCGCGGGCTCTCGCACACGTCGTCGGGCCCGTGCTTGACGCGCGCGGGGTTTCGCGTACATGGTACACGACGCAACGGGGCGAGCCGCGGGAGCGCAGGGGGGACCTGCTGAACTTTCTCCCCCTGGGGCGGCTCGGGAAGGCGATAGGGCCCGCGTCCGACCTGGTCGCGGACGTCGTAACGGTGGCCGATGACGAGAGCGGGGCGGGACTTTTTGGCGCCCTAGAGATTCCCGTTGCCCTTGTCGGGACGAGCTACAGCGCTGCCGGTGCGTGGAACTTCGACGGCGCCCTGAAGGAGGCGTTGCGGGCGGATGTGCTGAAGGTGGCGGAGGAAGGGCGCGGCCCCTTCGTCCCCATGCGGAAGTATCTGGAGAGCCCCGCTATCGACGACCCTCGACCCGTAGTCGTGATCTGGGAGATCCCCGAGCGCTACCTCGGCGTTTCAACGCCCCTCGGCGTTTCGACGCCCCTCGGCGTCTCGACGCCATTCTCGCAGTGATCAGCGGCGAACCACGGTGAGCAGGATCGCCGCCCCTGCCACGATCAGGAACACCGGCCACACCCTTCCCAAATCCAGGTTGAAAAGGAACAGCGCCGCCACCGTGAGAAGAACGACCCCGCCCACGAGGGGTCCTCGCGAAGCAGCGGTGAACCTTCCCTCGTTCCGCTTGAACATCGTGTAGGCAGTCCACAGGGAGCCGATCGCCGGGATGAGAATGAACAGCGCCCACCAGTTCTGCAGGGACACGCCCGCGACATTCGTCAGCAGGAAAACCACCCCTGCGAGGATCAGGACCCCTCCCGCGATCCATGCGGGGCGCTTCGCGGGAGGCTGCTGATTCGGATTCTGCTCGGGAGACTGCGGTTCGCTCATTCTCGACCACCTCTCTTCGCGGGAGTATACACGGGCTGCCGATTCTTGTATCGTCCCGCTCCATGGAAGAGAAACAGACCTCCGCCTACTACGCGCTTCTCGGCGTCACGATCGCGTTCACTGTCCTCGCGATTGTCACTCTTCTGCCGAATCCCGGCGCCTCCAAGCCCAATGTCCTCGGCTACCGGTCGGTGTGCTCGTTCGCCCCGGCCGCGAGCGCCCTTTGCGGCCTGCTCGCCGGCATCACCTGCACGGTCAGGAACCGATTGGTCTCTCGGCGCGCGTCCAGCGCGCGTTACGCCCCGCCCTTTGCGCCGCTTGCGATGATTGCAGTTCTCCTCGCGGTTGCCGCGGTCTTCACCGTGCGGTTCATAAAGGTCCAGTCGCGATTCGTGACTGTGATCGAGAAAACTTCCACGGCAGTCGGCGCCTTCGGGTCGCTTGCGGACGGAACTCGGGGCGCGACGGCGAGCGAGGGGGACGTCTCGGCGACCGTCGAAATCAGGGTCGTCGGCGGCAGGATCGAGGCTCTGAAGCTGATCGAAGGAAAGAACATGGACGCCGCGCTCGCCGCGCAGCTTTTTCAGGAGGTGATCACGGAACAGTCCAGCGGAGTGGATGTGGTGTCCGGCGCCACGGCCTCCAGCAGGGTGCTGCTGCAAGCCGTATCCGCGGCCGCGGCGGCAAAACCCTGAGCGGGCGGCGCGGCCCTCTACTTCGGAAGTCCCCCGAACAGCCCCTTGACCCAGCGGTGGAAGCCGTGGAACGAGGCCACGGGCTCGGCGAACATGAGGATGCACTGCCCCGACACTGCCGGTAAATCGTTCTCTCTGCAGAACCTCAGCGCCCCTTCGCTCTGCGCTCCCTGCTGGATCCAGATCCGGCGGATCCCCGCAGCCGCAGCCTCCCGCGCGACTTTCTCGGTCTCAGAAGGCGGCGTGAAGATCAGCACCCCACCCGCTTTCTCAGGAAGCTTCCTTACGCTGGGATAACACCGCAGACCCTCGATGTTCTCAGCGTTCGGGTTGACGGGAATCATTTTGTAGCCCTTCTGCACAAGCTCCTTGAACGTCTTGGTGCTGAAGGCCTGAGGGTTTCTGGAGATCCCCACAATGGCGAGCGTCTTCTGCGCAAGAAAATCTTGCACATCCCTGCGCGTGTTCATGATGCCTCCTTTGGCAACGTCAAGGCATCATACTCATCGAAGACCATGGTCACAAGCGCCCGAAGCCCGAGCGCGTGAAAGTCAACCCGGATGGTGCAGGGGTCCCTGTGCGTCCCAGCAGAAGAGAGCACCACAATGGAAACCTCTTCAAGGAGAGCAGCGATCTCGTGTATGGTTTCCCCGCCAATGCGCGAACCCTCTGCCGGCCTCGACGCTGTTGTCCAGCTCATATCCTCCCGAATCGACGAAAAAGGGATCTGGCACGTGCGCTCCGAGGAGCTGATCGCAGCCCTCGAGGTCGATCCGGTGCCGTTCTGGCGCGCTGTCCACGCCTCGCGGGATCGGATCGGATTTGCGGAGGCAATCGACGGGTTTTCGCAGGAGAGCGCAGGCGATCTCGTCACCGTCCTCGAACGCTTTCACGGGCCGCAGGCGGAGCAGGCGCTGACCCGGGCCGGCCTGTTCCTGCCCCACGAGCTACGCATCGAGCTCATGGAGGAGCTTTTCTCCCGGGTCGAGCGATCCACGTCCGAGCATCGCATCGGCGAGGATGAGCTAGCGGCGATGATCGGATTTGCGGGGAGCGTGGGCGGCGCGATCCCGATCTACCTTGGCGAACATGCCGACTTGGATTCCCTCATCGACGAATGCGCGGAGGCTTTCGCGGCCGCGAGGGGAATGCCGTCCGCCGGCAGGGTCACAGCCGCGCGCTGCCTCGGGGACTTCGTGCGCCGCCACCTCATCGAGAAGCGCTCCCTGTTCACCGGGCTCGAGCGGCGCCTGCGCCTCGCCGCCAAGCGCCTGGGTTACCCGGATGCCGAAGCGGAAGACTGGACCGCGGGTTCAGGGCCCGGCGAACGCGATGCTCCGGCTCGCACAGGCTGGGCTCTGGGCGTCTTGGGACTTTCGGGCGCGCCCTTGAAGATCGGAGCGCTGCGCCGGCGCTACCGCGAGCTGATGAAGCGCTTCCATCCCGATGTGAACCCCTCGGGCCTTGAGCGCTGCAAGGACATCAACGCGGCATACGCGCTGCTTTTGTCGCAGGCCGAGCAGGAAGGGAGAGCATGCTGAATACCGCAGTCGCGCGCCGCGAGATCACGCCGCTCGAGAGCGACGGACAGGCGCCGTTCGCATGGGTGGCACTGGACCTCTGCGTCATCGGGATCGGCGCCGCCGGGGCGCTGGCCCGCGATGCGGCGGCTCTTTCGGCAATTGCCGGGCTCACCGGCGAGCGGCTCCTCGTCGAGAGGACCGCGAAGGCGCTCGTCGAGGCCAGGGATCGAGCGCGGGCCTGCACGATCGAGGTGCGGGAGGCAAGGGGCAGCCTCGGAGTGAACCGGAGGAACCCGCGCCTGCCCGTCGACCCCCGGATCCTTATCCTGTCTCTCGTCGGCGAGGATGGTCGGCTTCAGGGGGCGCTGTTCCACTACTCCTGCCATCTCACCGTGCTCGGCGTTGACAACTCTCTCGTGAGCGCCGACTGGGTCTGTCCCGTGCGGAGATCTCTCGAAGCCGAGCTGGGCGTGCCGGTGGCCTACCTGCAGGGAGCCGAGGGCAACATCGATCCTCTCACCCGCGGCCTCCTGGGCATGTCCGACCCCGACCAGGCCCTCGGCTCCTCGTTCGATGTCCTCGCTGAGCTCGCGGAAGGAGTCTGCTCCTCCGTGCGCGTGGGCCTGCGATCGGCGCCCTGTCCCCCGAGGCAGTGCGCGCAAGAATCGAGGCATGGAAGAGCGAGTTCGCCGAGTTCCTCGGCGCCCCGCTCGAAATCCTCGTCGAGGCGGCCTTCGACTGGCAGCGTCGGCTGGCGGATCGCATCGCCCTGCTGTCAGGGCTCACGGGAGGATGGCTGGGCTACATGCCTCACCGTGTGAACTTCGAGGAGGCGGAAGCGGGGGAGCGCTACGAAACGGTGAGCACCGTCTTCTCTCCCTCCGCGTGCGAGACAATGCTCGACGAAGCCCAAAGCCGGGCGACAAGCCCCACAGCGCGCTGACGATGGCCCGCACTACCCCGCCTGCCTGTCGAGGGCCGCTCCCGTGAACTGGCTGTTGTATAGATCAGCGTAGAATCCAGCCCTGGCGAGCAGCTCCCCGTGGCTCCCGGTCTCGATGATCTTCCCATGGTCCATCACGAGGATCAGCTTCGCGTCCCGGATCGTGGACAGCCTGTGCGCGATCACGAAGCTCGTGCGCCCTTCCATGAGCGCCGCCATCGCCTTCTGGATCAGGACCTCCGTACGGGTGTCGACGGAGCTGGTCGCCTCGTCGAGGATCAGGATCGCCGGATCGATGAGGATGGCGCGCGCGATGGTGAGCAACTGCCGCTGGCCTTGCGAGATATTCGAGGCATCCTCGGTCAGCACGGTGTTGTAGCCGTCCGGAAGCGTCCGGATGAAGTGGTCCGCGTGCGCCGCGACAGCGGCCTGCCGAATCTCCTCGTCGGTGACCGTGGTCCTGCCATACGCGATGTTGTCCCGGATACTTCCATTGAAGAGCCACGTGTCCTGAAGCACCATGCCGAAATTGCAGCGGAGGTTCCCGCGCTTGACCTGCCGGATGTCCACGCCGTCGACGCTGATCTTCCCGCCCTGGATCTCGTAGAACCGCATCAACAGGTTCACTAGCGTGGTCTTTCCCGCTCCCGTGGGACCGACGATGGCGATGGTCTGCCCTTGCTTCACGTCGATGTTCATCCCCTCGATGAGCGGCTCCTCGAGCTTGTAGCTGAAGCGAACATCCTCGAAGCGCACCTCGCCTCGGGGCGAGGAGAGCACACGCGCCGAGGCGTCGTCGGGCAGCTCCTCCGGCTCGTCCAGAAGCTCGAAGACTCGCTCTGCGGAGGCGACGGTGGACTGCAGGATGTTCGCGATGTTCGCCGTTTGGGCAATGGGCATCGTGAACTGCCGGGAGTACTGGATGAATGCCTGGATGTCGCCGATCTGGATGGCCCTGCGCGTCACCATGATGCCGCCGACGACCGCCACGGCGACGTAGCCGATGTTGTTGATAAAGGTCATGAGCGGGAACAGGAGCCCCGAGATGAACTGCGCCCGCCAGCTCGCCTCGTACAGCTTCCCGTTCATGCCGTTGAACTTCTCGACGGCCTTGCGCTCGTGGCCGAAGGCCTTCACGATTGCGTGCCCTGTGTACATTTCCTCCACGTGGCCGTTGAGCTCTCCCAGGTTCTTCCACTGCTCCTTGAAATGCTTCTGCGAACGCGGCGCGATGAACCGTGTCACGATGAAGCTCAGCGGCAGCACGATGATCGTGATGAGAGTGAGCAGGGGGCTGATCGTGAGCATCATGACGATGACGCCGACGATCGTGACGACGGAGCTGATGATCTGGGTGAGGCTCTGCTGGAGGGTGCCGGCGATGTTGTCCACGTCGTTTGTGACCCGGCTCATGATCTCACCGTGCGTGCGCCCGTCGAAAAACTTCAGGGGTAGGCGGGCGAGCTTCTCGCTCACGTCGCGACGCATGTCGTACACCGTCTTCTGCGCGACCCCCGCCATGATGAACTGCTGGATGTAGCCGAAGAGCGCGCTCGCCAGGTACAGACCGGCCAATGCCAGGACGATCTGCCCGATGTACGCGAAGTCGATCGCCGCGCCAGGCACATGCCTCATCTTCGCCACGATGCCCTCGAAGAGCCTCGTTGTGGCGTGGCCCATGATTTTGGGGGCGAAGATACTGAACACGGTGCTCAGCACCGCCATGGCGAACACAACAACGAGCGGGAGCATGCGGGGCTTCAGGTAGGCGAGCAGCCGCTTGAAGGAGCCTTTGAAGTTCTTCGCCTTCTCGACCGGGGCGCCGCCCATCATGTGGCCGCCGCCCATTGGGCCGCCCCTGCCGGGGCCGCGGCCCGGTCCGAAAGGTCTCTGCGTGGTGCGCGCGTCGCTCATGCCAGCTCCTCCTCGGAAAGCTGCGAGGAGACGATCTCCCGGTACACCTCGCATGAGCGGAGCAGCTCCCTGTGGGTGCCCGTCCCCACCACGCGCCCGTCATCGAGAACGATGATCCTGTCGGCGTCCATCACTGTGTTGACCCGCTGCGCCACGATGATCACCGTGGATCGAGCGGTCTCTTTTCGAAGCGCCGCGCGCAGCTTCGCGTCCGTCTTGAAATCCAGCGCCGAGAAGGTGTCATCGAACACGTAGATCTCGGGCTTCCGCACGATCGCCCGGGCGATCGCCAGGCGCTGCTTCTGCCCGCCCGACACGTTCGTGCCGCCCTGCGCGACGAGGGACTGAAAGCCGTCCTTCATGGCGAGGATGAACTCCGTGGCCTGGGCGGTCTCGGCGGCCCGGGCCACCTCCTCGTCCGTGGCTTCCTCCCTGCCGAAGCGGATGTTGTTCGCGACGGTGTCGTTGAACAGGACCGCCTTCTGAGGCACGAAGCCGATCCTGCCCCGCAGGTCCTCCTGGCTCATCTCGCGGATGTCCACACCATCGACGAGGATGCTCCCCGCCGCGACGTCGTAGAAGCGCGGAAGGAGGTTCACCAGCGTCGACTTCCCCGAGCCAGTGCCCCCGATGATCGCGGTCACCTCTCCCGGCCCAGCGTCGAATGAGATGTCGCGAATCGCGGGCTCCTCGGCGCCGGGATAGCTGAAGCTCACTCCCCGCAGCACGACGTGGCCCCGCTCCTGCTCCGACCGACGAGGCTCCCGCGGGTCTGTGATGTCCGGGACCATTGCGAGCACCTCGCTGATCCTGGCTCCCGAGGCCGAGGCGCGGGGCAGCATGATGAAGAGAAACGAGACCATGAGCAGCGAGAACAGGATCTGCATGGCGTACTGGATGAAGGCCATGAGGCTTCCGACGTGCATCTCGCCGATGTCGATGCGTTTGGCGCCGAACCAGACGATGGCGATCGTGGTCAGGTTCATGAGCAGCATCATGAGGGGCATCATGAGGGCCATGATCTTGTTGACCCTGATCGAGGTGTTCGTGAGGTCGACGTTCGCCGCGTCGAAGCGCTTCTGCTCGTGGTCGATGCGGTTGAAGGCGCGGATCACCCGGACCCCCGTGAGTCCTTCCCGCAGGACCAGGTTGATCCTGTCGATCTTCGCCTGAATGGCTTTGAACAGGGGCAGCGCCTTTGTCGCAGTGAGCGTGATGATGACCGCGATCACGGGGATCACGACGACGAGGACCCACGTGAGCCTGGCATCCTTCTGGACCGCCATGATGACCCCGCCGATGGCCATGATCGGCGCCATGACCATCATGCGCATCATGATCATCGTGAACATCTGCACCTGCGTGATGTCGTTCGTCGTCCGCGTGATCAAGGAGGGGGTCCCGATCCTGTCGAACTCGTGCAGCGAGAATCCCTCGACGTGCGCGAAGACCTTCTGGCGCAGGTCGCGGCCGAAGCCCATCCCGATCCTCGCCGAGAGCCAGGCCGCCACGATCGAGCACAGGACCCCTCCGAAAGCCACCAGGAGCATGAATCCCCCGACGCGCAGGATATAGGCGGTGTCGCCCTTCACGATGCCCGTGTCGACGATATCGGACATCAGCGTCGGAAGATACAGCTCCGAAAGCGTCTGGAGGAAAACCAGGGCGAGCACCATCGCGATCGGCAGCGCGAAGGGCTTCAGGTTCCTGAACAGCCTCATCATTCCGTGTTTCTCCTTTTCGAGCCCGCGAGCCTTTTCTCCGCCTCCAGCAGGATCGGCAGGGCCTTCCCGACCTGGGTCTTCTCCGCCGCGGTCAGCCCCGAGACGAGCTCATCCACCCAGCGGTGCCGCTCTGCGATTCCCGTCTCGACCAGGGAACGCCCTTTCGCGGTGAGGGTGATCTGGCGGGCGCGCCGGTCGTCGGGGTCCTGCGTCCGCTCGACGAGGCCGCCCTGCACGAGCCGCTCGACGAGCTAGCTCGCCGCTGCGCTGGTGATGGCGAAATGCTCTCCGATGTCGTGCACTTCGCAGCGGCCGCCGTGGTACAGACGCATGAGCAGGCCGACTTGAGGCAGGGAGAAGCCGGTCCCCCTCACGTAGCGGGTCCAGTCCCGCATGGAGCGCATGAAAAAGGATTCCATCCATTTGTGGATGACGGCGGTGATGTCACTCATGTCTCGTCTCGTGGCGTGTGTATTAGGTAAGATGGCTTAATATAGAAAGAGACTTACCTATCGTCAACAGAGAGCCGGGGGCTGCCGACGGCATCACCACGTCGCACCGCCCGAGGGCGGGGGCCACGAGCCGATCAGCCGCCGGAGAGTCACGATCTGGCCGAGGTGGCAGGAGTTGTGGTCCGCCAGCGTGAGCGGATTTCGCCGAAGGTTCTCCGCGACCCGGTTTTGACCCCGACCGCCGGAGTCTTCTCCTCTGCGATGCGCGCGGCGGCCGCAAGCCCTCGCCACCCGCGGCGCCTGTGGCCTGTGCCGGCACCCCATCCACGCCTGGTGGATCTGGTCGGTCCTTCCCGCCTTCGCCCTCATGCTCGACTCGTGGCTTCTGCTCATCGCCGCTCGTTTCTTCTGGATCGCGGCCAGACGGCTGCAGGAGAGGGAGTGCTGCGCGTACGAGGTGCGAAGGCGCGCCACGCTCCCCGTGCCGCTGCTGCGGCCCATCCGGTTCCGCAGGTACCTCAAGGCCGCGGGAAGCCTGGCGCTTCTCGCCATTTTCGCGCTGGGCGCGTGCTTCGCCGCCGTGCGGCCGGTCATGCTGCGTCTGGGCGCCACTCGCGAAGAGCTCGCCATCGACGGCCGCGGCTCTTCGACCCGCATCCATCCCGAGCTGCAGGATCTCAAGGTAGGCGACACGATCTCTCTCGTGCCGGTCCTCGCCTGGGGCATCATCAACGAGATTGGAGGCGCGATGCTCCAGCAATCGGCCATGTTGGAAGGGTTGAACCGGCGAGCTGAAGAATCACGCCAGTCGGTAGGCAGCCGTCGAAAACGCCTGTCCAATACGCATCGTCACGCCTCCTCCTGGCATCTCAAGCAGAAAACGACTACACTGTTAGGTGGGAGGGGGGATTACTGCGGACCCCAATGAGACCGACGCGTTCCCTACTCGTCCTCCTCCTCTCGCTCGCGCCGATGACCGTCTGTGCTTCAGAAAGCGGGCCGCCCAGGCCTCCCGTCGTCCTCATCCATATGCGATCCTCCAATGCCGTCGACGAGCAGGTTCTCCAATCCCTCCTCGTCGATTCCATCACGCTCGAGCTCTCCGACAGGGGGATGGAGGTGCTCACGGGACCCTCCCCCGCCCGCACGCTGGAGCAGATCCTCGACTCCGCGGAGGCCGCTCAGGCGGATTTCGCCCTAATAGGAATCTACACGCTGAAGGACAAGCAGGTGCTGCTGGAGATCCAGTGGCTCGAGGTCCGCAGGAGGGCGCTCGCTGCTCAAGCCTCGCGGCAAGGCCCGCTGGACCTCTCCTTTGATTCCATCGTGGCCGCTGCGGTCGGCGAGCTTCTCTCCGGCCAGCAGGAAAGCCTCGCGAACCTGCTTCCCAGAATGATGAAACCCGAAGAGCACGCCTCGGTTCCCTCGGCCCAGACGCAGAGCAGAGAGATCGCCCTCGAGCTGCCGCTTCCCGTTCCAGAGCCTGAACCGGCCGCCCCAACCGTCGAGCCGGCAAAGGAGCAGCTCCCCCCGCCGGCTGCGCCAGAACCGCTGAGGAGGCTCGCGATCTCCCTCGGGACCGCCCCCCTCATTGCGACATTCAACGCAACCAAGTACTTCGCGATGGGGCTTTCCGTCCAGCTCACGGGCCAGTATCGCATCCCGGCGCCTGGGGGCTTTGTCGGCTTCGGCCTTGCCTCGGGCGCCCATGGATTCCGTGGGAAGGGCCCTTCCGTGGAGGCAGATTTCCTTTTGATCCCGATCGGTTTGGATGTGCAATACGGAACGCGGACGGGCTCCTTCATCGATTTTTTCGTCCATGCGAACGGAGGTCCCGCGATTTTCGCCGTGCGCGTGGGGGGCGGAAATCCTCTCTCAAAGGTAGTACCTTATATGATGGGAGGCGTGGGGGTGACGATTTCGATGGGGGATGGCTTCGGGATTTCCCTCGACGGAAGCTACGCGGCCTTTTTCGATCGCCCCACCCCCATCATGGGCTACACTCCTTCCCTCTTGTTTCTTGTGAGGCTGTGAGGTAGGCCGTCGTGCGTGGATCCAGGGGCTGGGCCATCGTCGTTTTGCTTGCCGGCGCTCTCGCCGGCTGCGGGAACTTTTCGCTCTCCGGCATCCTCGATGCGCCGCCCCCTGACGCGCCGCCTGCTGACGCATCGCCCCCGGACACGCCGCCTGCTGGACCAAAGACCCTCACGCTCGTTCCCGAGACCGTGAACGTCCCGGTCAGCACCTTCGTAAAGTTCACCGCGATGGGCGGTGTTCCGCCTTACACCTGGGCCGAGGACACGAACGGGACCGACGGCTCCATCGATCCGTCAGGACTCTACACTGCCCCGACAACTGCTGGCACGTATACCGTCAGCGTGACGGACAGCGACGGCGCTTCCCAGGAGGCCACGGTCTTCGCGAGCGCCACGGTCCCCCTCACGATCAACCCCGCTGCCATCACGATCGCTACTGGCGGATCGGTCACCTTCTCGGCCAGCGGAGGTTCGGGGAATTATAGCTGGTCGTTGCTCCAAGGCGACGGAACCCTCACCAGCGCCACGTACGCGGCGCCCGGTTTCGCGGAAACCGCGAAGATCAGGCTGACCGACACCACGACGTCAGACACACGCGATGCCACCGTCACTGTCACGGCTCCGCCAACCGTCCTGACGATCAGCCCGACAACCGTCAGCCTCGCGACAGGCCAGACCATGACCTTCAGCGCGGGCGGAGGAGTCGAACCGTACGCGTACTCCGTCCTCTCCGGCGGCGCGGGCGGCTCGATCATCGCCGCCGGCTTGTACACGGCTCCCGCGTCGGCGGGAACCGACACGGTTCGGGTAACCGACGAGGCATCTCGCACGAGCGATACGACCATCACGGTGTTCTTCCCCCTCACAATCGTGCCAACGGAAGTCACGGTCCAAACCGGGGGAACCTACACCTTCACAGAGTCGGGTGGCGTGCCTCCGTACTCATACTCGGCCGTGTCCGGCGCCGTCGATTCAGGCGGCGTGTACACGGCCCCGCTCGCCGCAGGGACCGACACCGTGGGCGTCGTCGATTCCATCGGCAACGCGAGCACCGCGGTCGTGACTGTCGAGGTGCCGCCGGTTGGGTGGACTATCGTGTCAATCGACGCGGGCATGAGAAGCGGTCAGTTCGCCTCGCTCGCCCTTGACGATGTCGGCGATCCCCGGATCGCCTATTACGAGAGCCAGAGAAAGGAATTGCGGCTGGCGACTTGGAATGGGACGGCGTGGTCCATCGCAACCGTCGACACGAATGACCGCCCCGGCCAGTACGCCTCCCTCGCACTCGAGCCCGGCACAGACCGCCCGCGGATCAGCTACTACGAATCGAGGAATGCGAACCTGATGTACGCTGACTGGAACGGCTCGAGCTGGAACACCCGAACCGTGGAGAGTTCGGGATCTGTCGGCAAGTTCACCTCGCTCGCTCTGGCGGCCGATGGGAGCCCGCGGATCGCCTACTACGACACGGGGGGAAACCAGCTGAAGTATGTGGAGAAAAACGACGCCGTATGGGGCTCCGCCGCCGTCGTTGACAGCACCGGCGATGTCGGACAGTACGCCTCCCTCGCACTGGACGTGAGCGGCAACCCCCGCATCGCCTACTACGACGCGACGACCAAGAAGCTGAAGTACGTCGAGAAAAACGGCTCCTGGGGCACCCCCGAGGTCGTCGACGCCACTGCGGACGATGTCGGACAGTACGCCTCCCTCGCGCTGGACGTGAGCGGCAACCCCCGCATCGCCTACTACGACGCGACGACAAAGAAACTGAAGTATGTCGAGAAAAACGGCTCCTGGGGTACCCCCGAGGTCGTCGAAGCCACTGCGGGCGACGTCGGCAAGTTCGCCTCCCTCCGGCTCGATCCGGGAAACGGCAAGCCCCGCATCGCCTACTACAACGCGATCGCCCAGGACCTGAAGTTCGCGAAAAAGTAGCAGCTCACGCCGGACCGTTCAATCGAAAAGACCGCGCAGGCGTTCGAGCAGCTGCTGGAAGGCAGAACGCGGCGCATCGGTCCCGTAGCGGTCGAGGAGCGCGATGACGTCCTCCTTTGCCTTCTTTCCTTGGAAGTACTCTACGACCACGCCGACGTCCCGAAGGGCGAACGCGCGCCCTTCGGTGCGCTTCTCCTCACCAAAAAGGTCGAGGTACCTGTCGAGCTTGCCCGCGAGACCCGGGTACTGCGCGGCAACGGCCTCGGACCCCAGGACCTCCTTCATCTTCACCTTGGCCTCGAGCAGGTCGATCAGCTCCTTCTGAGCCACGGAGGCGGAGGTCCCGGCCCGGCGGCCGCTCGCAGAGAGACCATCGGCGAGGGCTCGCATCTTCTCGTCCGTCAGGGTCTTCCTCGCGTCGTCGGCCTGTTTGCGGGCAAGAGCGATCTCGCGCTCCTTCTGCGCCGCCTGCTCGTCCTTCTTCTTCAGCAGGCCGTCGAGAGAGCTCTCCATTCCCGCCAGCGCCCGCGGGGCGAACGTGGAATTGGGGTACGCGCGGATCGCCCCCGCGTAGGCCGAGATCGCCTCCGGCCAGCTCTCCGCGCGAGCGAGCCTGTCCGCCTTCTCCACGAGAGGCTTCGACGAGCGGTCCTCGCGGGCGACCAGCTCCGCGTATCCCTGCCGCCATCCCGCGTCGGCGATGCGAACGCCCAGCCGGGGGAGCGCCGCGGAGAGGTCGCGAAGAGCCTCGAAGGCCTTCCCGTACTTCTCGTTCGCCCCCTTGTAGTCGCCCGCCGTATGGAGCGCCTCCCCCGCGGCGATCGCATCGGCCACCGCCTTGCGCGTCGCCGCTCGGCCGGCCTCGTCGATAGCGGCGAGCCGGTCGGGGACCGCCCGCAGCAAGGGAACCCCGCGGATCGCGGCGAGGTACGAATCCCGCGCTGCCGGGAAGTCACCGGCCCGGTAGCGCTCCTCGGCCCTGTCAACGAGGTCCGCGGCCGCGGTATCGGCGGCGGGCGCGGCCGCTGCGCCGCTCCGGCTCGCCACCAGGTCCCGCAGCGAAGCGATGAGGAAGAGCTCCACGGGTATTCTGCGCTGCACGGCCGGCAGGGCCGCGATCGCGGGCTGGCCGAGGTAGCCGGCGAGCGAATCGAGGGCGCCAATGGCGCTGTCCCACCTTCCCGCCCCCATTTCCGCATCGATGAGGCGATAGGAAGCCGAGATCTGGTCCGCGACGAGCTGTTCCTTCTGCTGTTGCTCGCGCAGGCTGCCCAGCGCATCCTTGAGCTTTGCCGTATCCCCCCTTGCCTTGGCCAGGAGGTCCTCTTTCTGCGCCGACATCTCCTCTTCCAGCCGCGTTTTCTCCGCCCGCGCCTGCTCCAGGCCGCGCTGGTACTCGGAGAAGCGGGCATTGATTTCGGTCTCCTTCTGGGCCAGCTCGGCGTCGGCCTGGCTGCGGAATGCCCCGAGCGCCGTGTTGAGCTCCTTCGTCATTCTGTCCTCGATGAGCTGGACCTGCTGGTCAATAGATTTCGTGGAAGCGCCGACCTTTCCGAGCTTCGCCCTCTCGGCCGCGAGCTCCGCGGCCAGCGCCGCGCGCAGCTCCGCCTCCTTCTTTCGGATTTTCTCGGCGCTGTCGGATTTCAACGCCGAAAGCTGCCCGCCGATCTCGGAGAGCCTCCCCTGGATGTCCGCGATCTGCTTGTCCTTGCCCGCGAGCTTTTCCTCGGATTCCCGTTTGATGGCGCCGACGACCTTGCTCTCGGCGGTGAGGACAGGGGCGGAGCCCCTGGTCAGCGACTGTTCGCTCCTGTTGAAAAACCAGGAGAACATCAGGGCGCCGGCGGCGATCACAAGGATTGCGATGGCGTTCACGATGATGGGCAGAAGGGCGCCAGAGCGCTCGCTTCGGTAGGAGAGCTCGTGGCCGCCGGCCGGCGTGCGCGTCTTCGCGACCGCCTCTTCGATTTGGGCGAGGATCTGTTCCCGCTCCTTGAGGGAGATCCCGGAATCCGCGCCGCGTCTGCCGGGCTCTGCTCCCTGCTGATCTTCCTCCCGGCCCTTGTCCGCCTTCCCGAGCAAGCCGCCCATTCCCCCATCGTACCCACGAGTCTGGTTTTGCGCTATCCCCAGAATTGACGAGCCCGACGCGTTCCCCTATAGTCGAGGCGACGTGAAGATCCGGTCAAAAGTCATCCTCGTCGTCCTGCCTCTCATCGTGACCCCGCTGGTTCTCATCGCCCTCGCCTCCGTCTTTGCGGCTCGCAACGGCATCACCCGGGTGGCCACGGAGTTCCTCAGGTTCAAGGCGGAGCAGATAGCGACATACGCCCAGAGCCAGTGGACGATCCTCGAAGAGAACGGCCTCAGCGACCGCCCTGAGTTTCTCGATGCCTCCCGACAGGCGATTGAAAGCTTCTCACGGAGCATCATCCGCAGCGAAAGCGAGACGATCCTCGCCATCGACGCAAGCGGCGCCGTGGCAATGACGACGGGAGGCGCAGCGCCGAGCGCCGATGAAACTCGCGGCCTTGCGGCCCTGGCCTCCCGGAGGACCGAGGGGTGGCAGCAGGTGCGCATCGGCGGAATTCCCCGAGTCGCGCAGGCGGTGCTCCTCGACCAATTCGGCTGGTATGTCCTGATCACGGTCGCGCGCGGCTCCTTCTACAGGGCGACCGACCAGATCCTCATGCAGAGCGTGCTCATTCTCGGCGCCTCCGCCCTCGCCTCCGTCCTGCTCCTCGTCGCCTTCTCGGGGTACCTTACTCGGCCCCTGCGCACCGTCGCCGCGGCCATGCGTGGGATCATCAGCTCCGGGGACCTTTCTCGCCGGGTCAGCCTGGCCTACCGCGACGAAACGGGCGATCTCGGCCATGCCTTCAATCTCATGACGGGAGAGCTCGAGCAGGCGTACGGCACGATCAAGGGCTACGCGCTGGAATCGGCGATCGCCAAGACGCGCGAGCAGAAGATTCGCAATATCTTCCAGAAGTACGTGCCGAAAGAGGTCATCGACATGTACTTCCGCAATCCCGAGAGCATGCTGGTCGGCGAGAACCGCGTGCTCGCCGTTCTGTTCTCGGACATTCGAGGGTTCACGGCGATCTCGGAGCGCATGAAGCCCGACGAGATCGTGGAGTCGCTGAATGCATACTTCGGGCTGATGGTCGATGCGGTCGTGGGCAGGGACGGGATCGTGGACAAGTACATGGGCGACTGCATCATGGCATTCTACGGAGCGCCCGTTCGCCACGACGACGACGCGCTGCGCGCCGTGCTTTCCGCCTTCGACATGCTCGACAGCCTCGCGCGCTTCAACGTGGAGCAGCAGAAGAGGGGGCGGCCGCGGTTCCAGGTCGGGATCGGGGTCAACTATGGCATGGTCACCGTCGGAAACATCGGCTCCGAAAAGAAGATGGACTACACGGTAATTGGCGACATGGTGAATCTCGCCTCCCGACTGGAAAGCCTCACCAAGGTCTACCACGAGCCGCTGCTGTTCTCGGGGTCGGTGCACCGATCCGTTGGGAAGTCCCTCCCGTGCCGCAGGCTGGATCGGGTATCGGTGAAGGGCAAAAGCCACAGCGTGGATCTCTTTACCGCCCGCCGGGCGCTCAGCAAGGCCGAGGCGGAGGCATGGGGCATCCACGCGAACGGCCTCGAGCTGTTCTATAAGCGGGATTTCGAGAAGGCGGCCGACTCTTTCGCGCAGGTGAGGTCCATCCTCCCCGGTGACGAGATCTCGCAGATCTTCTTCGACCGCTGCCGCTACCTCCTCCATCACCCGCCGCCCGTCAACTGGAACGGCGTGGTGGTGTTGAAGGAGAAATAAAACTCAGCCGATACTGATATCAGAAACGTTTCGGAGGAGACAATGATGCGGGAGAAGACGCCCCGTTCCATGCTGAAGTGGATTTCGCGAACCTACGACTTGTCCCCCTCGGCGCTTGCGTTCATGTTCCAGAGGAATCGGCGGACAATCGACTGCTGGCTGCGCGAAGGCCGCATCTCGGCGAAGAACGGCACAAAGATCCGCTCGAGCTTCTACTATCTCAACAACACGCGCGACCCGCTGGATTGCCGCGGGTCTGCGATCGACATGTACTGACGGGACTCCGCGGCGTCAACCCCAGCTCAGAACTTGAACACCTTGAGCAGGCTCGTCGTCATCCAGGGAACATAGGTGATGATCAGCACGGCCGCGAGGAGCACGATGAGGAACGGCAGGACGGATCGGTAGATCTTCGCGAGGGGCTCGTTGAACCTATAGGAGGCGAGGAAGAGGTTGATCCCGACCGGCGGGGTGAGGTACCCCAGCTCGAGGTTGGCGAGGAAGATGATGCCGAGGTGGACCGGATGCACGCCGTAGGCCACCCCGAGCGGAATGATCAGCGGCACGACCACCGTGATGGCCGAGAAGATGTCCATGAAGCAACCCACGACGAGCAGGGCGAGGTTCAGCAGGATGAGGAACACGAACTTCGAGCTCACCGCCGCGTGCAGCCAGTCCACCAGCTTCGACGGAAACTCCGCGTCGACGATGTAGTAGGACAGGCCCTTCGCCACCGAGAGGATCACCAGCACCCCGCCCATGATGACCGCGCTCTTCAGGAACACCCCGGGAACGTCGCGCGGCTTGATGTCGCGGTGCACGAATACCTCGACAACGAACGCGTAGAGCGCCGAGAATGCCGCGGTCTCCACGAGCGTCATGACACCCCTCAGGAAGAGCACAAGCACCAGGAAGGGGAGGAGGATCTCCCAGATCGAGTCGCGAAGCGCGAGCAGGGCTTCCTTCAAGACGAAGCGGGTCCGGGGGATCTTCTGCCGGAAAGAGGCCACCGTGCCCATGGCGGCGAGAGCGAGGACCATGAAAGCCCCCGGCAGGAGCCCGCCGACGAACATCTCCTTGATGTTCACCTGAGCGATCACGCCATAGAGGATGACGGGCAGGCTGGGCGGGAAGAGCAATCCGATGCTGCCCGAGGCGGTGAGAAGGCCGGTCGAGAACTCCTTGCGGTAGCCGCCTGATGTGAGGATGTAGAACAGAAGCCCGCCCACGGCAAGGATCGTGACTCCCGAGGCGCCCGTGAAGGTGGTCAGGAACGCGCAGATGAGGATGCTCATGATCGTGAGACCGCCGGGGAGCCAGCCGAACAGGGCGCGGAAGAGCCGCACCAGCCGCTCGCCCGATCGGCTCTCGGAGATGATGAATCCCGCGAGGGTGAACAGGGGGAGGGCGGGGATCACCGGTCCCGAGAGCATCGTGTAGGCCTCGTTGGGGATCACCTCGAGCGAGCCGCCCGCGTGCGTGAAGAACAGCATCGCGAGCCCTCCGAGAAGGATGAAGATCGGGGTGCCCAGGAACGTCGAGGCGATCAGGATGACGACCAGCGGCAGGTGCAGGGCATTCAGAACCGGGGCAACCGCCGAAGCGACGACCATGGCAGCTTCCGCGATGAACCCGCCCCCTGCCGGACCCGCGGCGGCAGCGAGCACGTTCGCGAGGGCTGGCATGCCGTAGAGAATGCCCGCAGGAACGCCGAGGGCCGTGATCCACCTCCGCGCCGGTTTTTCAGTGGAGCGAGCGATGGCTCGGGCGGTCATGAGCAGGAATCCCGCCGGCATGGCCAGAGCGAGCACCCAAAGGGGAATGACGCCGACCCGGGCGCCGGGGTCGAAGCCGAGGAACGAGAACGACAGGGCTGCGATCGTGAGCGCGGAGAGAATGAAGACATCGATGACGGATGTCAGGGTCCGGACCCATGACTTCACCGCATCGCCGAAGAAATCCAGGCCATAGGTGAGGGCGAGGTGCTTGCCCTCGCGCGAGGTGACCGCTCCCCCCGCGAATGCGATCCAGATCACGATGTGCTGGATGTATCCCGAGGAGCCGCGGATGCCGGCGAGGGAGAGCTTGCGCGAGATGACGCCGTAGCAGGAGAGCAGCGTCGCGAGGGCGAGCAGCAGGAATGCGAGCCAGTCCTCCCCGCGCGAAAGCGCTGCGGCGAGGGACGTGCGGCGCGGCCCCCCCGGGGCAAGCCCCCCGTCGGATGTCCTATTTGCGGGGGTGCTCTGCAAGGTACTCCCCGAGGTAGTCGCTCGCCATCTCGAAGGATTCGCGGTCGTACATCTTGCCCACGAGCCCCGAGAAGATCCTGTCCATCAGCTCGGCCCACTCCTCCCGAACCTGCTTCGGCACCTCGTTGATCTTCAGCCCGTACTTCCGCATGACCGTAATCGCCTCCCCGTCCGACTTCACGAGGTCGGGCGCGAAGGAGTCGGCGATCTTCTGCGCGGCCTCGATCAGCTTCGGCTGCACATCGATCGGCACCTGTTCCCAGCTCTTCATCGAGACGATCGTCGCCCCCCACAGCGGCCCGAGACGCAGGGCGCACATGTTCGTTGTGATGCCGAACCACTGGTTGGAGGCGGCCACCAGCGGACTGGTGGCGAGGGCGTCGACCATCCCTCCCTGGAGACTGGTCATGAGATCGGTTGAGGCGAGGGTCACGGTCTGGAATCCGTCGCTCTGGTAGGCCTGGATCTCGTCGGGGTCGCCGCTCCACACCCACAGCTTCTGCTTGCGAAGATCGTCCGGCCGCACGATGGGGTGGCGTGAGAAGAGATACACCCAGCCGCCCGGGCTCCACATGACGATCTTGAAACCTCGCTTCTCGAGCTCCCTCTCGAAGAACGGCTTCATCTTCCCCAGCACGTACCACAGCTCGTCGTCGCTCTGGACCAGCAGGGGGTACGAGAGGGTCTTCACGCCGTTGAAGATGCCCTGCAGGCCGCTCACGGTGATGGTGGCCGCGTGCAGCTGCCCGATGCGGATCTTTCGGATCATGTCCGGTTCGTCGCCGGCGATCCCCCCCGCGTAGATCTGCACCTTCACCCCGCCGTTCGACAAACGCGCCCACTCGGCGGCGATGCGCTTCAGCCCCAGCTCCCATGGGGAGCCGGTCGGCGCGAGGCTGCCGAGCTTGATCGTGAGGGGAAAGACTGCGCCGGCGATGAGAAGCAGCGCGGCGAGCGAGAGCGAGATGCGTCTGTTCATTCCTGCTCCTCCTCCAGGAGGAAGAACCTGTCGATGTGGGCGAGCATCCACCGCGCCTTCCTCTGATTGATGACGTTCTGCAGCCTGTTCTTCGGGTCGGCATCGACATCGATGGCGAGGGCCTTGGCCAGCAGCTCGCGGAACTCCACGGGGTTCTGGTTCTTCACGCTCACCGAAGAGGCGAGCGAGAGGTAGGGACCCGCCGTCAGGCCGCGCGACAGATCGAGCGCCCGCTGGAAATGGAGGCGCGCCGTTCTCTCGCTCCCACCGATCTCAGCGGGAACCGAGGCGTAGAAGGAGATGAACAGCTCGTGCACGGAGCCTCCTCCGTAGGCGTCGTCCCACTCCAGGACCTGCTTCAGCAGCGCCTCGGGCTGGGGCACCGTGACGAGGAGCTTCATGTCGAAGGGGTCCGTGGAGAATGCCGCGAGCCAGGAGGCGCCTGCCCAGTAGAGGTAGTCGACGTCAACTGGTTCCGCCAGCTCGAGGGCTGCCGCCACACGCCCCTTCTCCAGCTCCGCGCGAAACCCGCGCCTGCGAAGCTCGAGCCCGCGCAGCACGTACTCGCGGGCGCGCAGGAACAGCTTCTTCGCCCGGGCGCGCATCGCGATCTGCATCTCCACCTCGGAATCGGGGAGCTGGTCCGCCGGGGACTGCACGAAGGCGAAGGCGTACATGCAGAATGCCTGGCCCGTGGAAAGGGCGAGCGCCGAGTTCGTCGGGTCTGAGGCGAGGAGCGATTCATAGATCTTGAGAGCGAACGGCAGCGCCTCGCCGACGAGCTCGGGGTCGTCCTCCCCCGTGAAAACGGTGCTCGCCCCGCCCCCACCGAGCATGCCGGCCACCGCGCGGACGGCAAGACGGTTGATCGAACAGGAAGCGAGAACAACTGTCAGCATGATGAGGAGCAGGCGGCCAACAGGGACCTTTTTCATGCCTCAACTATATAGAAAAGATCCAGCGAGCGCAATCCTGTCTCCACGCAATCCTCGCACGCAATCCTCGCGCGCTTGACACGTCCCGCCGAGCGCCCATAGAGTCGGTCCTGCCCATGGCGCCTCGCTTCCGCTGCCTCCTCATCGATCACGACGACACGGCCGTCGACAGCACCGCAGCCGTCCACTATCCCGCCCACCTCGAAGCCTTGCGGCTCATGCGGCCCGAGAGGCGCCCTCCGAGCCTCGAGGACTGGCTGCGCTGGAACTTCCATCCCGGCATCATGGAGTACCTCGTCGACGAGCTGGGCATGAGCGACGAGGAGCTGCGGAGGGAATACGAGATCTGGCGCAGCTACACCACCAGTCGCGCGCCGCGGTTCTACCCCGGCTTCCTCGAGCTTCTGCGCGACTACCGGGGCGAGGGCGGGCGCGTGGCTGTCATTTCGCATTCCGAAAAGGACGTGATCGAGGAGCACTACCGGCGGGAAGGACTTCCCGGATCGCACCCCGACCTCGTCTATGGATGGGTGGAGGATGCAGCAAAGCGCAAACCCAGCCCCTGGCCAGTGCGGGAGGCGCTTCGCGAGTTCTCCTGCCGTGCGGAAGAAGCCCTCATCCTCGACGACCTGAAGCCGGGCGTGCTGATGTCCAAGGCCACGGGAGTCGCCGTGGCCGCAGCGGGCTGGGGGCATGGGATCCCCGAGATCGCGGCGTACATGCGGGAGAACTGCATCGGGTACTTCGAGCGAGTGGGGGATTTCCGGGATTTTCTCCTCTGAGGATTCGTGCTATACTTTTTCCCAGCAGCCGTGACATGAAGCGCGACACCGAGAAGCTTTTTCGGACAATCGAGACCCTGTTCACCATCAAGGACCTCGACTCCCTGCTCGAAAGCGTCCTCACCGAAGCCCGCCGGTTCGTGAACGCCGACGCCGGCACGATCTACCTCTCGGCCAAGGGATACCTGTACTTCAGCTTCGTCCAGAACGACACCCTGTTCAAGGGCCAGACGAAGGACAAGTACATCCCCACAGGCTCGGCGCTGCCGATCGACAAGAAGTCCATCGCCGGCTATGTCGCCAAGACCGGCGACCCCATTCTGATCGACGACGTGTACCACATCCAGAGCGACGTCTCTTTTTCCTTCAATCCCTCCTTCGACAAAAGCACCAACTACCGCACCCAGTCCATCCTCGGCGTCCCCCTGAAGACCCGTGACAACGAGATCGTGGGCGTGCTGCAGCTCATCAACGCGAAGAACGAGGCCGGCGACGTGGGAGCCTTCTCGATGGACGATCGCCTCTTCATCTCGCAGTTCGCCATCAACGCGGCCGATGCCATCGAGAAGGCCCGCATGTCGCGCGAGATGGTCTTGCGCATGGTGGAGCTGGCCGAGCTGCGCGACCCCTTCGAGACCAGCCAGCACGCCAAGCGCGTCGGCGCCTACTCGGTGGAGCTCTACGAGCAGTGGGCGACGCGCCGAGGGGTCTCTCCCCGCGAGATCAGGAAGGTGAGCGACGTGCTGCGCACCGCCGCGATCCTCCACGACGTGGGCAAGGTGGCGGTGAGCGACCTCATCCTCAAGAAACCTAGCAGCCTGAGCTACGACGAGAAGCTGGCGATGCGCCAGCACACGGTCCTGGGCGCCCGGCTGTTCAAGCGCACGAACTCCTTCTGGGACTACATGGCCTCAGAGGTCGCGCTCAACCACCACGAGGCCTGGGACGGCGGCGGCTATCCCGGCAAGCTCGAGAACATCTACGCGGACAAGATCTACATGGGCCCGGGCAAGAGGGAGACCGAGATCCCCCTGTCGGCCCGTGTGGTGGCCATAGCCGACGTCTACGATGCGCTCATCTCCCAGCGCGCCTACAAGAAGGAGTGGCGCCAGGAGCACGCCCTGCGCTTTATCCGCTACCAGGCCGGTAGAAAGTTCGATCCCGAGCTCGTGAGTATCTTCCTCAAAATGGACGAGCTGCTTCGCGCGATCGAGAAGAAGTATTCCTACTGAGCCGCACGCGGGAACAGGGTCCGCTCGCCGCGGTGTTGCATTGGTGCCAGAAGGAGGCTGAGATGTTCTGTTCCAACTGCGGGAAGGAAGTTTCCAACCAGGCGGTGAGCTGCCCCGGCTGCGGC
The DNA here is from genome assembly GCA_964353885.1 of uncultured Spirochaetaceae bacterium. Taxonomy (GTDB): domain Bacteria; phylum Spirochaetota; class Spirochaetia; order SZUA-6; family Fen-1364; genus CAVTER01. Next base: position 12,794 of record CAYGXO010000108.1, on the reverse strand, counting down.
CACCCCCTGAAGGTCGCGCCCATGAGTCCCGGATACTCGTCGGACAAATCGGTGAGCCCGAAGAGCAGGCTTGCTGCACTCCTGTTCTGCTTCTTCCTCGGGTGGCTCGGGATCCACAGGTTCTACGTCGGCAAGACTGGAACCGGCGTTCTCATGCTCCTCACCGCCGGCGGGTTCGGCATCTGGGCCCTCATCGACTTCATCATGATCGTCGTCGGCTCATTCACCGACAAGGAAGGCAAGTTCGTCCTCGACTGGCAGACATAGCCTGCCGTGATCCCCATCGGAGACGACAACAGCGACCGCCGCACCAAACCCTTCGTCACCTGGACGCTCATCGCGGCGAATGCGCTCGTGTTCATCCTCCTGCAGGGCTTCGGGACGAACGAGCGCTTCACCTACGCTTTCTCCATGGTCCCCGCGGAGATCATCTCGGGAAGGGACCTCGTCACTGCCGACCGCCAGGTCGTCGATCCGTCCACGGGCGAGCGAGCCGTCATTCCCGGCCTGGGGCGGACCCCCATTTCGGTGTACCTCACCCTCCTCGTGTCCCTGTTCCTGCACGCGGGGATCGCCCACATCGCGGGCAACATGCTGTACCTGTTCATCTTCGGCGACAACGTCGAAGACCGTCTGGGGCATGTGCGCTTCCTCCTTTTCTACTTGTTCTGCGGCATGGCCGCCTCCCTCGCGCACGTGTTCGCCACCAAGCTCACGGGCGGCAACCTCACCGTGCCGAGCCTTGGAGCATCCGGGGCGATCTCGGGGGTCCTGGGCGCATACCTGATGCTCTTCCCGCGTCGGAGAGTCCGGGTCCTCCTCTTTCGGTTCATCGCGAACGTCCCGGCCATCGTCGCCATCGGCCTGTGGTTCCTCTTCCAGGTCGTGAACGGGCTGGGCATGCTGGGCGGGGGGATGGGCGGCGGGGTGGCCTATGCCGCGCACATCGGGGGGTTCGTCGTCGGGTTCCTCACCATCCGCCTGTGGGCAGCGGGACGCGGCTCCAGCAGCTCTCGCTGAAGAAACTGCGCCCCCCTGCATGAGGGTGGCGGTGCGCGGCATCATCCTCAAGAAGCCCATCAGCCTGAGCTGCGACGAGAAGCTCGTCATGCGCCAGCACACCGTCTTGGGAGCGCGGCTGTTCAAGCGGACGAACTCCTTCTGGGACTACATGGCCTCGGAGGCTGCCCTGGATCACCACGAGGCATGGGATGGCAGCTGATGTGTACAATGCGCTCATCTCCCAGCGCGCCTGCAAGAAGGAGTGGCGGCAGGAGCACGCCCTGCGCTACATCCAATACCAGGCCGGCAGGAAGTACGATCCCGAGCTCGTGAGCCTCTTCCTCAAGATGGACGAGCTGCTGCGCGCGATCGAGAAGAAATACACCTCCTGAGGCGCGGGTGGACGGTCCGGGGCGAAAATCGGGGAACTGATCCGGCTCGCCGCTCTCCTGTTCTGCTTCTACCTCGGGCGGCTCGGGATCGACAGGTTCTGCGTCGGCAAGGCCGGAACCAGCAAGGAAGGCACGTTCGTCCTGGACTGGCAGACAGGGTCGCCCCTGATCCCTATCGGCGGTGACAACAGTGGCAGCCGAGCCTCGGAGCGTCCGGGGCGATCTCGGGGGGGTTTGGCGTCGTGAAAGGCTGATCAACCCGGCGCCCTGACCAGAGCGTCGGCGCGAAACCCTTGCATTGCGATTGAAGGAGTGTTATTCTCGAACCGAAAGTTTGATTTCGATCAGGAGTTTCTATGAAAAATGCACCAAGATGGCTTGTGCTTCTCGCCGCCGTGCTGCTCTCGATCTCATGCGATCTGATCGGCCCGGTACCGCAGGTGCGCTTCGGGAACAGCACATCCGATCTTAAGATCAGCCACGGAATCAACCTGGGGCAAGCGAGCTTCGTTGGAACCCTTGGGCCGGGGGAAGTGACGACGTATTTCAAAACGAACCCGGGTGACTGGCCCGTCATGCTGCGCGACGGATCGGGCCACTGGGTGCAGGATTCCACTGGAAAACTCACAGTTCACAACTGGCTCAAATACATCGTCGAGATGACCGGGAACGCCTCGGCCCATTCCTATGTTCTTAATCTGGATTAGCGGGCCGCAAGCTCGCTCCTGGAGCGCCGCGCTTCGGGTGCGGCATCGGCGACAACGCGCTGCCAGAAGGCTTCCGCCGCAGCACGGCGGGATGAATCCCCCCCAGAATGACATTCGTGCCCTGCATCCGCCAGGTATCCGCGAGCGCGTGAGCGCAAAAGGCGACATGCGTCGTCGCCGTGACGCCTGCAGGGTCGGGCACGGGCTCCAGCGCGTCCGGACCGTATGACTCGTCGTCGATCGTCACCTCGTGATCCCCCCTGCTCACGACATGAGCAGCCTGATCGGCCAAATCATCATCACCATCGTCTTCCTTCCCGCCGAACTGATTTCGGATTCTGATCCCCGCGTATCCGGCGGATCACGATGCCCCGACAGCGGTGCCTCGCCATGCCCGCCCCCTCCGTGGTAGGCTGGCGCGGTGAATCCCAATGCCATCCCAGCGGAGCGCCGGCCGATGCGACGCGCGGAGCGCGAGATCGCCGAACAGACGGAGGTGGAGGCCATCCTCGAGCGGGCCCCGGTCCTCTTTGTCGCCCTGCGCGACGAGCCCGCCCCGTACGTGATTCCCGTCAGCTTCGGCTATGAGGAAGGCACCCTCTACGTGCACAGCGCGCCGCGCGGGTCGAAGCTCGATCTCATCGCCCGGGATCCACACGTCGGGTTCTCCGCCTGTGCCGACTATGCCCTGGTGAGGGGAGATGCCGCATGCGACTGCGGTGTGCGCGCATCGAGCGTGGTCGGGACGGGCGTCGCGCGCGTGGTGACCGATGAGAGGGAAAAGCTGCTCGGCCTGGACGCGATCATGCGCCACTACGGCGAGGGCCGTCCTGTCTACAGGCAGGAGACCCTCGCGCGCACCTGCCTCGTCGCGATCGCCGTGCGCAGGATGCGCGGCAAGCGCCTCGGCTGAGAGGAGACAGTCGTTGATCGGCTTCGCCAGGAGGCAGCTCGCCTCCACCCTCGCCGTCCTCTCGGGCTTCCGGGGAAACGCACGGGCCATTCTGGTCACCGAGCCTTTCTGGGGAATTCCCTACTACCTGTATACAACCTATGCGTCGGTCTACATGCTCGCCCTCGGCTGCACGGCCCAGCAGGTCGGCCTCATCGCGACGGTCGGCCAGGCCGTCCAGATGGCTCTGTCGCTCGGCAGCGGCTGGATCACCGACAGGCTGGGAAGAAAGCGCACGACGCTGCTGTTCGACCTGGTCTCCTGGTCGATCCCGACGCTCCTGTGGGCGTTCGCCCGGGACTTCCGCTGGTTCCTCGCCGCGGCGGTCATCAACGCAATTGTGCGAATCGTGGCCACCTCGTGGTCGTGCCTGATGATCGAAGACACCCCCGCCGGGCAGCGCGTGCATGTCTTCACGTGGATTTCGGTGGCGGGGATCGTTGCCGGTTTCATCTCGCCCCTTGCGGGATTGTTCGTCAAGAGCTTCGGCCTCGTACCGGCCATGCGGGGGCTGTACCTGTTCGCCTTCGCCTCGATGACCTTCATGTTCTTCTTTCGAAATTCCCTCCTTCGCGAGACCGCGATCGGCCTCGCGAAAATGCGGGAGAGCCGGCGCGTGGCCATGCGTGCGACCCTCGGGGAGTACGTGCGGATCGCGGGGCACCTTGCACGAAACCCCCTCATCCTCGCGGCTTTCGCGATTTCCATCCTCGCCAACATCGCCTTCTTCCTGAAGGCGACCTTCCTCCCCATCCTTCTCATCCGGGGCCTCGGCTTCCCGGAGGCGAACATCGCCGTGTTCCCCGCGGTCACCTCGGTGGTCATGCTCGCCGTGCTCGTCCTCGTCATGCCCTCGCTTGCCCGGCGCGGAATCGCCCGGCCGCTGTTCGCGGGCGCCGTGTGCGCGGCCGCGAGCGCGGCGCTCCTCGCGCTGAGCCCCTCCCGCAGCTTCCCCGTCGTCATCGCCAGCACCGTGCTCGGGGGTATCGGCTCGGCGCTCACGCTCCCCCTCTCGGACACCCTGATCGCCAACGCCGTTGCGGAGGCAGACCGGGCCAAGGCCATGTCGATCTACTACGTGCTGCTGCTCGGCCTGACCTCGCCGTTCGGATGGATTGGCGGGGCGCTTTCGGAGATTTCCCCGCGGCTGCCCTTCCTCGTCATGGGGATCGCGCTCGCCCTGGCCGCGGCGATCGCCCTCGCTGTCCTGCGCATGGAAAGGAAACAGGCCGGGGAGCCGTCTGCCGATACTTGAGAAAGAAGCGGTGAGCACATGCCCGACCTGTTGAAACTCGACATCACTGCCCTCGGCCTCTCGATCGTCCTGTCCTCCGCCCTCATCTTGACGGTTGGCGGCGCGGGAATACGGAAGCCCTTGAACCGCTGGTTCATCCTCTTCTCGGTCATGGAGGCGGCCTGGGCGGTTTTCGCGCTGCTTCTTCGCCTCTCGCTGTGGTTTCGCGCGGGCGATCCCCAGCCGCTGCTCGAGCTGGCCACCCTCGGTTTCGCGCTGATGGGACCGCTGCTGCTCCTCTTCACGGCGCATTACGTTGGCCTGAAGCACCCCTGGCCGTCATGGGTCGCGCTCGCCGCATTCGCCGCCTCTGCAGCACTCGCCATCCCGCTGTTCCAGGGCCGGCTGATCTCCTCGCCCGTCCTCGACCCGAACGGGGGCATGCTCTACTCCCTCTCCGCGGGGGGAATCGCGGCAAGCGTCGCACCGGGCGCCTGCCTCGCTCTGTCCATCCTCCTGTTCTGGTTCCGGCGGGCCGCCGTGAAGGAACCATTCCTCATGGTGAGCGCCATGGTCACCTTCGCCGGTTTCGTCGTCGGGGGGCTGTTCCGCCTGCGGGTGCCCATCCTGTCCATCACCAACACGGTGAGCGTCGGCATCCTCGGCTGGGGAATCGCGCGACGGCAGCTTTTCAACCCGCTTCGAGAGTCCACCGCCGGCCTTCAGGAGAGGGCGGACCGCCTGGAGCTGATCTCGCAGGTCGGGCGGAAGACCACGGCACTCCTCGAGCTCGACGAGCTGCTCCTGCAGGCCGCAGTCCTGATCCGTGACACCTTCTCGTATTTCAGCGTCGGAATCCTCCTGGTGGAGGGCAGGGAGCTCGTCCTGCGCGCCTCCACTCTCCCCACCGCCCAGGCGCGCATGGGGAAGCTGCGCCTCGCGCTGGGCCGGGGCGTCACCGGCACCGTCGCCGCCACAGGACAGGCGCTCCTTGTGCCCGATGTGAGGAAGGACCCCCGCTACGTCGTGCTCACCAAGGAGGTGGAAACGCGGTCCGAGCTCGCCGTGCCCATCCTCCGCGGCGGGACCGTGATCGGCGTGCTTGATGTGCAGAGCGAAAGGGTGAGCGCTTTCATGCCCGCGGACCTCGCCACCCAGCAGACTGTCGCCGACCAGCTGTCCGCGGCGATCGAGAACGCGCGGCTGTACGGCGAGGTGCGCCGTCGGGCCGAGAGACTCGCGCTCATCAACAGGATCTCCGCGGCGGTGGGCGCCGTCCTCAATCTCCCGGATCTCCTGGAGACCGTGCACCGCGAGGTCGTCCCGTTCTTCGAGGCCGACGCCTTCTTCATCGCCCTCTACGATCCCGCGGCCAACGAGCTGGACTTCCGCATCCAGGAGGACGAGGGGGTGCGGGAGCCGCCGTCCCGCGAACCCGTCCGCGGAGGGCTCACCTCCCGGCTCATCCGCGACAGAAAACCGCTGCTCGTGAATGACGTCGCGCATCCCCCGGGCGACCTCCCCACCCCCGAGCTGTGGGGCACGGGAAAGATGCCCTCTTCCTGGCTAGGCGTGCCGATCCTGATCAGCGAGCGCCTGATCGGCGTCATGAGCGTGCAGACCTATAGCCCCCACCTGTATGCTGAGGAGGATGTCCTGCTCGCCGCCACCATCGCCGACCAGGTGGCGGTGGCCATCGAGAACGCGCGGCTGTACGAGGAAGTGCGCAGGGACCTCGCCGATCGCGGGCGCGCGGAGAAGGTGCTGCGCGAATCCGAAGAGAAGTTCCGCAATCTCGCCGAACAGACCCCCAACATGATCTACATCTGGAGCGGAGGCACAATCGTCTACGCCAACAGGCAGTGCGAGCTCACGATGGGATTCTCCCGCCGGGAGTTCTACGACCCGGCCTTTCGCTTCCTGGATGTGACCGCCCCCGAGCACAGGGCCCTGATGGCCGAGAACCACGCCCGGCATCTGCGCGGCGAGGAAGTCCCCCCTATTGAATACGCGGTGATGACACGCAGCGGCCAGCGGCTGGAGGTGCTGATCACCACGAAGCTCATCAGCTACGGCGGCGATCCCGCGATCCTCAGCATCGCAACGGACATCAGCACGCAGAAGCGCATCGAACGCCTGCTCGAGTCTCTGAACGCCGCGGCGCTGGCCATGGAGCAGGCCCTCACCCCCGCCGAGATCTTCCCGATCGCCGTTCGGCAGCTCGCCGGTATGGGCATCCTCTCGGCGGTCTTCCTCTCGGATGAGTCGAAGAGGCGGCTCGCCCTGCGATGGTACGGCAGCCGGGAGGAAGGCGCCGTCGCCGTCGAGGAGGGCTCTCCGACCGGCTCGCGCTGGATCGACGCGGCGGAGGTGCCCGCCCTAGCCGAAGCGCTCGCCCTCCGCAAGACTTTGCTCACGACCCTCGATCGGGCCCAGATCGCCGCCCTGCGAGGCGCGGAGGGCGGCACCGAGCCCCTGCGGGCGATCCTCGCCCCGCTCAGCGTGGCCGACGACAGCTTCGGGGTGCTCGTCGTCTCGGGCGACGGCCTGGGCGAGGAGGCGCGGGGAGTCTTCACGGCGTTCGCCAACCAGGCCGCGGCAGCATGGCGCAAGACCAAGCTCATGCAGGACCTGGAGGAAAGCCTTGCGCAGCTGAAGAAAACGCAGGAACAGCTGCTGCACGCGCAGAAGATGGAGGCGATCGGGCGCCTCGCCGGAGGGATCGCGCACGACTTCAACAACCTCCTCACCGTCATCTCGGGCTACACGAATCTCCTCACCGATTCCCTCGAGGGAAACGTCCCGGCGCTCGCGGACCTCGGCGAGATCAGGAACGCCATCAGGAGGGCCTCGGCGCTCACCGGACGCCTCCTCGCCTTCAGCCGCAAGCAGGTCCTCCAGCCCTCCGTGCTGGACATGAACAAGGTCATCTCGAGCTCCGTCAACCTCCTGCGGCCCCTCATCGGCGAGGACATCGAGCTGGTCGTGCGCCTGTGCCCTCAAGCGGTCTGCGTGCGCGCCGACCCCTTCCAGGTCGAGCAGGTGATCGTGAACCTCGCGGTGAACGCGCGCGACGCAATGCCCGACGGCGGCGTGCTGACAATCGGGGCGGAGGGCGCTGATGTCGCGGAAGCTCTGGACGGCATTCCACCCGGGCCATACGTCGTGCTCACGGTCGCCGACACCGGCAGCGGCATGTCCGACGAGACCAAGGGTCATCTGTTCGAGCCTTTCTACACGACGAAAGAAAACGGCAGGGGGACGGGCCTCGGCCTGTCGACGGTCTACGGCATCGTCACGCAGACCGGAGGCCGCATCCGAGTGGCCAGTTCCCTCGGCTCGGGCAGCTCCTTTGCCGTGTACCTTCCCCGAGTCCAGGCGGGAACCGAGCGCGCCTGCCCCGAGGACGCGCCGGCCGCCCCCGCTTTCGGATCCGGGGTCGTGCTCGTCGTCGAGGACGAACAGACCGTCCGGGAGCTCTCCCGCAGGGTGCTCGAGCAGGGAGGCTACAGCGTCCTCGTCGCATCCTCGCCGCGGGAGGCCGTTCGGGTCGCCGAGAGCGCGCCGCGCCTCGATCTCCTGCTCACCGACGTCGTCATGCCGGGAGGAATGAACGGGGTCGAGCTTGGGGTCCGGCTCCAGCGCGACAGGCCGGACTTGAAAATCCTCCACATGTCGGGATACACGAACGAGGAGGCGATCCGCCTCGGGGTGACCACTAGGAGGATGAACTTCCTCGCGAAGCCCTTCCAGCCCGGGCAGCTCCTCCGCCGCGTGGGCGAGCTCTTGCGGGGCCAGGCGTTGCTCTGAGCGCGCCGCGCTGACCTTGCCCGCAAACTCGTATAGAATGCCGATCCGATGGCCTCGTACGACCTCATCCAGACCGACTCCGATCTCGCTGACCTCGTCGCCCTGCTCCGCCGCCGCGACAGGCTCGCCGTCGACCTCGAGGGCGAGAACAACCTCCACGCCTACGGGATCCGTGTCTGCCTGATCCAGCTCTTCGACGGCCAGAGAGGGTACATCGTCGACCCGCTGGCGATCCGAAACAAGGACCTTCTCAAGGAATTGCTCGAGGGCTCGGGCTGGCTGAAGGTGATGTTCGACTCCACCAACGATCTTCTCGCGCTCCAACACGATTTGGGCATTAGGCCAAGCTCGCTGTACGACCTCGCGATCGCCGCACAGCTCCTGCACCGGCCCGGAGGCCTGCATGTCCTCCGCAACGGCCCGCACTCAGCCAGATCCAAAGACAGGTTTCAGAGATCCAACTGGCTGCGCAGACCGGTCGCGAGGGAGATGCTGGACTACGCGATCTCCGACGTCGTGGACCTGCTCGCCCTCGCGGACGCTCTTTCCGCGGACCTCGCGAAAGAGGGCCTCACCGCCGAGTTCGACAGGCGAAACCGCGAGAGGCTGAACAAGGTTCGCGTCTGGGACCCTCTGGGGAACTTCACGAGGATTCCCGGCTTCCAGAGGATGAAGCGCGCGGCTCGCGACCGCGCGAAGGCGCTGTGGTACGCGCGGGAGTACTACGCCCGGCTGCACGACCTGGCCCCCGAGAACGTCGCGAGCAAGCCTCAGCTCGCGAAGATCGCGGAGCTCGGTGTGCGCGACGGGGAGGCGATCGCCCGGCTGCTCAATGAGGACCGGCAGAGGAATCGCATCGATCCGCGCGATTTCGAACGAATGCTGGCGGATGCCGAGCGTGACGCGGAAGCGGACGCCCGGCAAGGAGGCTGACCTTCCATGGAAACGCCCTATGCGAACCTCCCCGATCCACCTGGCGCGGCGGGATGCGGCGCGATCCTTTCCCGGCTCGTTGATGGCATCGGCTTCCGTTACCGCTGGGCGACCGAGGGCCTGACCGACGCCGATCTGCCTTTCACGCCCGCGGCGGGCTGCATGAGCCTCAACGAGCTCCTCCGCCACATCCACGCCCTTCTGCGATGGATAGGGAAGGAGACGGGAATCCCGGTGGAACACGCTGCCATGGATGCCGGTGAAGGGATCGCGATCCGCTCGAACACGCTCCTGCTCTGCCGGGAGCTCAGCGGGAGATTCGTTCGGGCCACGGATCGCGAGGTGTCGCAGCTCACCGTCCGCACCTCGCGCGGCGAGACCTTCCCTTTCTGGAACCTCGTGAACGGACCTTTGTCGGATAGCCTCACGCACATCGGCCAGGTCAACTCGTGGCGCAGAATCGCGGGGAACCCTGCCCCTCCGGCCGACGTGTTCCGCGGCCTGCCACCTGGGGAGCAGAGCCCCCGGCGCTGAGACGCCGATTCACTCGCTCTCCGTCCGGCTCCACATGCCCGTGCGGAGCAATCCATCCCACGAAGCCCGGCGGCGCTTGAGCAGGGTGGGGATATCCAGATTGTACGGGCACTTCTCCGCGCATTGCCGGCACTCAGTGCACGCCTCAGCGGCCTTGAAGGGCCCTTCGACGAAGGTCCTGGTCTTTTCCAGAGGCATGCGCCGGACGAAGCTCTCCGCCGCCAGAACGACGCTGATGGGGATGCCCTGCGGGCAGGGCTGGCAGTAGTCGCACCTGTGACACCAGGCCTTGCCGATGGCGGAGCGAAACGCCTCGATGCTCCCCTCTTCCTCCTCCGTGAGCGGTCCCTTGACCGCCATGCATGAGACGATCTCCCGCATCTGGTCGATGGTTTCGATGCCGGGGTCCGGCACGACCTCTGGGAACTGGGCAAGGAAGCGAAAGCACAGGCGGGCGTCTTCGAGCAGGCCCCCGCCTAGAGGCTTCATCGCGATCACCCCCATGCCCCTGTCGCGGGCAAGCGGAATCACCTCGTCGGCTGCCTGGTGGTCCACGAAATTGAAGGGGACCTGCATGGCGGCGAACCGGCCCGTCCGGATCATCTCGGCCGCGACGGGCAGGCTGTGCGCGCTGAACGCGGGAAACCGCACCTTCCCCTCCCTGATCGCCTCCTCCATGCCTTCGAAGGCGCCGCCGGGCCCCATCACCGCGTCCATCTTCTCGCGGCTGCTAATGTCTGCATCCAGGGTCGACCGCGCCACCCCGTGAGCCGTGGAGGCGGGCTCGGGCCCGAGGATTGCCTCGGCTGCCAGACGTCGGAGCTCGGCCAGGGAAGCGCTGGGGTTCCGTCTGGCGACGCCCAGACGTTTCCACGTCGGGGCCTTGCGCAGGAGGTCGATCCGGATCGCTTCGGCTTCGGGCCTCATGTCGCCGGCGGTCATCTGCGGGTGCTCTGCTTTCACGTGAATGTCATGTGGAGGACGGATTGGTGCACGATGTCCGTATCGCCGCCCTCTGTCTGCGCTGGAGCCGGCATGACCTGACCAGGACCTGAGCCCGTCACGGCAATGGCAGGGGCGGCAGTATTCTGCTGTTCGTGCGCCGGCTTCGCGAATCAAGAAGCTCGTTCTGCGCGTACGGGCTTGAAGGGTCGCGCACTGTGCCTATCACTCGACTGGCACGTCGTAGGGCATGTACACGACGGTGGCGCCCGTGTCGAAGAGCAGGTACGCGAGGGCGTAGAACACAGCTCCAATGGGGCAGGGAGAATGCAGCGCGCTCTTTCGGGCCTTCTATACTCATGTGGCAGACCAACTGGCGCTGTCCCTAGAGGCGACGCCCCCCGGCACCTACCGCCAGCGGGGAGTGAGCTCGCTCCAGCGGCTCTTCCGTGAGCACTTCGCGGAGCTCACCGCCCGCTACGAGGCCGAGTTCGCCAAGCGGCTCGGGAAGTTCCGCCTCGAGCGGATCACCAAGGCGGTGGAGCGGTTCCTCGCCTGCGGTGACTACCGCAGAGGTGTGGCCAGGATCAAGTGTACCAACCCGGACTGCGGACTGGAATACTTTCGGCCCTTCAGCTGCAGTGTGTTCCATCCCTTAGTCGGGCCGCTGCACCGCCTTTGTCCCTCCTGTTCGCAGAAGCGTACCCTGTTGCTGGGCGAGTACATGAACGAGCAGCTGCGGCTGCGGCTGCCGCACCGCTAGTTCGTCTTCACGCTTCCCAAGGTGCTGCGCGTCTTCTTCCGCCACGACAAGAGGCTGCACGGCGAGATCAGTCGCCTCATCTACGCTTTGGTGCGCGACTTCGCCGCGGAAGCCGCGGGCAAGCCCCTCCGCATGGCCGCCGTCGTGGTCTTCCAGACGGCGGGAGCCTTCTGTCGGTGGAACGCCCACTGGCACGGCCTGTTCCTCGAGGGAGGCTTCGACGCCGAGGGCCGGTTCGTCCACATTCCCAACGTGGATCTCCAGAAGATGAGCAGTTGCTACCGTCAGCGAGTGATCGCCTTCTTCCTGGAGCGCAAGCTCCTGTCCGGCTTGGCTCTGCCGATAAGATGTTGACTGGACACACAGCGGCTTCAGTGTCGACGCGAGCATCCGTATCCCCGCCACCTCAACCAGAACGCGAGAGGCACTGGCTCAGTACGTCGTCCGCGCCCCCGTCTCGCTGCGCAACCTGCTCGTCGACGAGGGAGGCACGGACACCGTCATCTATCGCGCGCCCTATTCCGACTTCTTCAAGACTGACACCAAGGTCTTCCCTGCCATCGGATTCCTGGCTGAAGTCCTGCAGCAACTTCCCGATTCACGGTGCCGACTCATTCGGACCTACGGCCTGTATTCCTCACGCGCCCGCGGGACATGGTTCCGTCAGCCCCACCTGGTTCGCCTCGCTCCAGGGGGGTGGAAGCGCGACCATCCGCGGCATCCCTCCGTCCGTGTCGGTCCCCCCGAGGAGCCTCCACCCCAGCTGTCCATCTCGGCCAAGCAGAGCCGCGCCGCATGGGCGAGACTCATCAAGAAGGTCTACGACGCGGACCCGTTCCGTTGCGCTCGCTGTCACAGCCCCATGAAGATCATCGCCGTCATCATCGATCCCGCGCAGGTGCTCAAGATCCTCATGCACCTCGTGAAGACAGAGAGGCCTCCCCCCGGTCTGGATCCCACCTGCCTCCTCTGATCGCCCCGCTGCTTCGCCAAGGGGGTAGTCTGTCTCCTCGGTTGCACAGGAATGCCACAGCGCCTGCCGGCGGCGGACCATGACCCGAAACGCCCTGCTCGACGGATTCGACAGGTAGTTCAGCCTTTGCCGGGCCCCCACCCTTCGCCTCCGCCATCCCATTCCTCACCCAGTGGGCAAGTCTGAGCTATAGTAATCGCTATCATTCGGGACGTGACGCCCCAGGCCTGTGTCCGTCAATCCAGGAATACGGGCTGAGTCCAGGCACAGAACTCAACGAACTTCCCATCGATCTGCCGAGTAAGCACCGCCCGTGCGCGGACGTAGCCGGTCCCGGAGGGAGTGTACGCGGCAGAAAGGCCTGGGTAGGACGCGAGGACTCTCCCACCAGGGCCGATGAAATCGACTCTGTCCCCAACCTTGGCGTCTTGGGGTGCCGGCCTGCCGAACGCGCTGCCTCGGCCCAGCTCTGCTTCGGTTGCCGCCTGGTCGATCTCAACCCACATCTGGGTGGGGCTCAGGTCCAGCCTCTTGAGCAACGGGCCTATCGTC
>CAYGXO010000107.1:0-22988 GCA_964353885.1 uncultured Spirochaetaceae bacterium | reverse complement strand
CGGGATGCCGAACTCCCCCGTCACCACGTGCACCCACAGCGCCTTCGCTAAGTTGCGCGCATCATGCTTGTCCGTCTTGTTCCAAGAGTTTTTGATGATGCGAAACTTCCGCGGATCCACCACGAAGCACTTCGCCCCTCGCCCCTCGATTTGATCCGCCCACCAGAAGGATCCCGTCGAAGCCTCCAAGACCACCGCGTCCGTTGGTCCCAGACCCTCCACGCACTTTCCAAACTCCCGACAGGCCCCCTGGAACTGCACCTCCTCCCCCTGACGATTCAGCACGCTGATCGTCGAGAATTGCTTGTGCCGGTCGATCCCATGTACCCTCTCGATCATTCTTTCCTCCTCCTGATTGCCATGGGAGAGCGAGGAGGATAGGATGCCTTGGTGGTTGTGCGTTGCCTCCATTCCACTATTCGTGGTCCCATATGGGCACACATATTGATGGTACAAACGCGGGAGGTGGCCTGACCAAACCTACCACCGTGGTCGCTCAGCGCCACAGAACAATTACAGGCCATCTCCTGCCCTTTCCCCCTCTGCTTTCCCGGGCTGGGTTTGAAAGCAGAATACGACCACCTTCCGCTTATCGCAACGCTCACCACCATCGGCAATCCTCCCGGCGCCGACGGTCATCATAACATTCTACCATTCAGCTGCAGCCTCGAAGGAGCCCACCGTGCCCGCTTGGCTCCAGAGGTGCGGCGGGAGAAGGTTGCCCGGTCCGCATCGGACAAGGAGTCCCGAGAGCAGCGCTTATTCTCAAGGCCGGCCCGTCCTGGAGGGTATCAAGCGTTCAGCCCTCCACTTCTGAAAGACACGACAGTGGCGCTCCCCTCAACCTGGTCAGGACAGCGTCGGGTCGCCCGCGTTGGGTCCGAAGTGCTTGAGCATCACCAGGGGTTCGGTCGCGCTGCGGTTCGCGATGCGGACGCCTTCGCGCGCGGCTTTCTCGCCGACGAAGTACTCGTCCGCGCTCGATTGTCCATAGCGGAGCATCACCGCCGTCTCGGCGTCGAATTGTCCGACCTTGCCGTGCCCCTGAGTGAGTATGCATCCGTAGGCCGCGCGATCCTTCACGACGGCACTCCTGCCCGGGAAGACAGTGAGTTCCTTGGCGGCGATGTAGCCCGTCGCGTACACGACCCACTTCTCGACGTGATTCTCGTCCTCGGCAAGGACGAGGGGCGGGCGAAAATAGTGCTTGCGGTAGTGCGGGTCGACGTTCTTCTCCCAATCCATCAGGCTCATCACGTAGTCAATGTCGCGCTTCCTGTCATCGGGGCAGTTCTCGACGAGGAAATCGTAGGGATAGACTTCGCCCGCAACCACATTCTCGTAGACCGAGTTGACGTCCGAGTTCCACTGCGGCTCGTAGGTCAGGTAGGAACCCGGCGCGTGCACGACACCAGTCGGCGTGAACCATCCCGTCCCGAGCTCGATCCTGTAGGCGCGAGAGAGCTCGGTGATTCTGTTGTCGCCTTTCTCGTAGTCGAGGAGGCGCTCACGCACCTCGGCCTTCGTGGCATCGGGATCAAAACCGAAGTAGGTGTGGGGAAACATGCCCGGATGGTTGTTGAGCTGTGGCGGATAGTAGTAGGCCTCGGGCTTGCCGATGCGCCCGACCCGCCTGGCGTCCTCTTCCTTCAGGTGGAGATGGTGGAAGAGAGGCGCGTGGTAGTCGAAGAACTTCGAGTACATTGGCCACGTGCCGAACTCCTTCTGCAGCTCCTCGCCGATGATCTGCGAGCCGAGTTCGGCGACTGCGTCGCGGAAGAGAAAGCGATCCTCCTTGCCTCTGCTTGGGTCGACGTAGCTCATGCCCTCGTCCTCGGGGGTGAGAGGCCCGTTCATCGCGGCGATGACCGAGGAAAACCAGCGCTCCTTGATCGATCCCCTGGCGGTGCCCAGGGCGTAGTAGTCGTCCGGGTGGAGTTTGAGGCGCTTTCCGGCCGAAGAAAAGCGCCGCGGCACGAAGACGGGCGCAAGGCGGAGAATGCCGGCGCCCCGATCGTAGGCTTCTCGGATAAGCTTTGTTTCTCCCATCATGGTACTCCTGTACGGCGTGGACACGTGCGCCTATTTCGTTCTCACTCGCGCCTGTCCTATCCGGTCAACGAAATCGTGGTGAAAGGTCGGCGCTTTCGCGCTGGCCGCGTTCAGCCTCTGCATCTGATCCGCGCTCAAGGCCCAACCGACTGCACCGAAATTATCCTTCAGGTTGGCCACTGCGCGGGCCCCGATGATCGGTGCGGTCACGCCGGGCCGCTGCAGGAGCCAATTGAGGGCGGTTTGGGCCGGGGACCTGCCGGCCTCCTGCGCGACAACGAGCAGGGCATCGATGACCTTCCAGGTGTGCTCAGTGTTGTAGGCGCTCCAGGACTCACTCCAACCCTCTTTCTCCGCCTGGAGCACGCGGCTGCCCGCGGGCGGGGCGCTCATGCCGCGGCGATACTTACCGCTGAGCCAGCCGCCGCGCAGGGGGCTCCAGGGGATGATGCCCACTCCTTCGTTCAGGCAGACCGGGACCAGCTCCCACTCGATATCCCTGTCGAGAAGATTGTACAAAGGCTGCAGGGTCGCGAGCACTTCCCACCCGTTGCTCTTGCTGATGTCGATGGCTTTCTGCAGCTGCCAGGCGATCACGTTGCTGATCCCGATGTAGCGAACCTTGCCGCTCTGTACCAGGGCGTGCAAGGTACTGAGGCTTTCCTCCAGAGGCGTGCCTGGATCCCAGCCATGCAACTGGTACAGATCGATGTAGTCTGTTCCAAGGCGGCGCAGGCTGGCCTCGATGCCGGCCATGATGTGCTTGCGGCTCAGACCCGAATCGTTGGGACCCTCACCCATGGGGAAGCGCACCTTGGTGCCGATCACCAGGGCATCTCGATTCCTTCCCTTGAGCCAGCGACCCACTGCTTCCTCGGAGGCACCGCGGGTATAAACGTCGGCGGTGTCGATGAAGTTGCCTCCCGACTCGACAAAATAGTCGAGGATGGGGAAGCTGGCCTTTTCGTCGATCTCGCGCCCGAAGGTCATGGTCCCGAGGCAGAGCTCGCTGACTTTCAGGCCTGTGCGGCCCATGTAACGGTAGTTCACTTCCGACTCCTTTCTTCTACTTGAGTACCACGATACAGGAACGCGGCTGGATCGATACCACGCCGCAGAAAGCCTTCCACGACGGATCGTCTATCGATCGCCATCGGGACAGCTTCGCGCCCTCCACCTCCGCACTCACTTCCACCGGCTCGTCCTGATAGTTCGCGATCACCAGGGCGGGTACCCCGCTCTTCGCGCTCAGGAACACGGCAAAGGGATGGTGCGGCTTGCCGCCGCACTGGACCTTCGCGCCGACCTCGTGGCGGAACTCCCCGTCCCAGAAATACTCGCGCAGCTCCCTCCTGAGCGCGTCCATCTTCCTGCCGTACTCGAGGGTCAGAGGGAAATCCGCCAGCTTCCCCTTGAAGTTGTAGGGCTCATAGCTGACGACGTAGCGATAGAGGAGGCATTGGGCGATCATCGTGCGGTCATCGAAGCCCGTCACGGCTGTCATGTACTGGGCGGAGGGGAGACTGTAGCGAGAGAGCGGCACGTGCAGCTTGTTCTCGCTGCGGTGATAGGAGATCTGGTAGACCGCCATCTCGCGGTCGTAGCAGGCCTCGCCCCCGAAAAGGAAATCGGGGTTCCGCGTCGCTGCGACGCGTGCGAAGCGCTCAATCAGCAGATTGTCGTTCGCGTACACGGGCGCACCGTAGCGGTGACCGTGACTCTTGTCGAAGCACAGGAGAGCCCCGTCATGGTGCAGGCACTCGTCGAAAAGGAAACCGTCGGCGCCGAGGTCAAGTATCTTGGCGAACTCCTCCTCGCAGATCCGCAGGTATTCCTCGCTCAGAAAACACATCGGGATGAGCCGCTTCGTATTGATGTCCAGGAACTGGGTGGCCGTCTGGTATTGGTAGCCCGGGTGCATGTAGTAGTCCCCATAGGGATCCTTGATCGCCAGCCGGCGCAGTTCTTTTCGGAATCGCTCCGTCGCGCGATCGGCCCAGGTGAACTTCGCGAAGAGAATCAGCTTGACGCCCATGGCGCGGATCTCGGCGATAGCCGTCTTGAGCTCGGCGAAAGTCCCGAGGCGAGGGTCTGGATCGTGAGAGGGATTGCCCTGGTCCTGGCCCCCGCTGTTCCACCCCACGAGCTGGATTGCCTTCACGCCGTGGTGTGCACACTCCGCGCCCACCGCGGGCAGGTCGACGAAGCGCGTGCGCAGCTCGTCCTCTGGCGAATTGATATGGAGCTGCAGCCACGAGTGGGGCTCCCTCGCCCATGCTGGTGCCACGGCGGGCCTTTGCCCGAGAGCGAATATGCGCTTGTGGATATCGACGCCCGCGTGCCAGTCTCCCTGGTAGGCCTCCAGGGCAACAGGCGGCAGGGCGCGATTCTCGCCGCCCATGATATAGGGGACATGGACCGCGGCGAAGCGGACCGCAACGTCCTTGCCCGATATCGTATCGGCATCGGGCACACGCCCGTCGATGGAGCTCCCGTAGCCAGGCCTGAGCTCGGTGCCCCAGGCCACCAGCTCCGTCGTGTCCTCTGCCATGCCGACGAACAGCCCCTCTGCCGGCCCGCGCAGCAGGACGTAGGGCGACATGGGCGAGCCACAGCCATAGGCGAAGGGCGAGAATTGGACTGGATAGTCAGAGCCGAAGTAGCCACGGAGATTCTGGAACCTCGGCCGCAGGTCCCACTCCTGGACGGAAGCGTAATTGTACAGGAAAGTCCTGAGCCACGGAGCTCCGACAGGAGCGCGCACGTCGCCCAGGTAAGGGCAATAGACATTCTCGACGACCAGCGAGGAGCGATTGTCGACGCTCATCGCGAAGATCGCCGCCCGCTCTTCCATACGTATCTCCAGGCTGACCCCGATGTCGTGCGTGCCTCCCCGCTCGGAGACCAGGCTGTCCCAGGCTACACGAACCGAAGAGCCGTCCTTTGCCACCAAGACCGAGCGCGGTTTTTGGCGCTCGCCAAGGACCTTGTTGTTCCGCAGCTCCTCGGAGAGCGGCAGGAGAAAACGGAACGAGAGGCCCAGCTTTGGCCGATTGAAAATCGTCCAGCCGGAGAGCCTGGATTCGAGGCCCGTCACGGCGCCGGTCTCGGGCGAGACGGAGAGGGAAAGGGTAGCATTCCGCAGTACGATATCGCTCATGAAAACTCCTTGACTGACGCTGCGCCAGGTCAGGCCCGCAGGCCTCCCGAGGTCATGCCGCTGATGAACTGTTTCTGGAAGATGATGTACACCGCGATGAGGGGCACGCTGATGATGGCGAGTGCAGCGAAGAGCCTCGTGTAATCCTGCAAGCCCCACAGCTGGGAAAAGTTGACGAGACCGAGATTGAGCGTTCGCTTCGTCGGATCGTGGATGAGTACGAGGGGCAGGTAGAAGTCGTTCCAGATGCTCATGAAATTGAGAATCACGATGGTGGCGAAGCCCGGCCTGCTCAATGGGACGATGATCCTCGCCAGTATCGCGAAGCGGCCGGCGCCGTCAATCCGCGCTGCCTCGTCGAACTCCCGCGGCAGGGTCTTCAGAAAGGCGATGAGGATGAAGATCGAGAACGGCAGGGCCTTCGCGACATAGGGAAGGATCAGACCGAGAAGGCTGTCATTGATGTGGAGGGCATTCTCGATCTTGTAGATGGGAATGATCGTGACCTGTATCGGCAGCATCATGGTCGAGACGAAAAGGATGAGGATCACGTCCCTGCCCCGGAAGCGGAAACGGGCGAGAGCGTAGGCAGCGAGATACACGATGGCGATAATCAGGATGAGCGAGCCCAGCGCGACGACGATCGAATTGAGATAGTAGTCCCCGATCTTGCCGATGGACCAGGCCTGCACGTAATTGGACAACCGGGCGATCTTCGGGAAGCCCCAGGGATTCATGTAGAGCTCCCTCTGGCTCTTCAAAGAGTCCAGCATGACGACGAATACGGGAAAGATCATGAGGATCGAGAACACGACGAGGATGATGTGGGTCGTTAGTGCCGTCGCGCCGCGCGCAGAATCTTTCATGCCCGACTCCTAGATCTCGAGCCTGCGGCTCAGCCAGTTCTGGAGAACCGTGATGCACATGACAATGGCGAAGAACACGACGACTATGGCCGAGCCTAGCCCGAGCTGGAACTGATGGAAGGTCACCTCATACATGTTCGTGAGCAGCGTATGGGTACTGTTGTACGGACCCCCCCTCGTCATGACGAAGATAATGTCGAAGACCCCATATGCGCCCATGAGCGAAATCACCGCATTGACAATGATCACCGGAGTGAGCTGGGGAATGGTGATGGAGAAGAACGCCCGCGCAGGACTCGCGCCGTCGATCGCCGCTGCCTCGTAGAGATCCTGGGATATCATCTGGAGGCCGGCAAGGTACAACACGACGTGGTATCCCGTCCACTTCCAGACGTCGACGAAAGCGACGGACCCGAGGGCGAGGGCGGGGTCCCCGAGCCAGGAGATCGTTGTCGCCTTCCCGAAGAGGGAAAGGAATGCGTTGATGAGCCCGAAGCTCGGGTTGTAGATGAAGTTCCAGATCAACCCGATCGCCACGAAGGACAGGCAGGTGGGAAGGAACAGTATCGTTCGATAGACTCCGCGTCCCTTGATTCTCCCATTCAGGAAGACAGCGAGAAAGAGAGCCAGGACATTCTTCCCGACAACCGTGTAGACCGCAAACACGGACGTGTTCCCGAGCGACTTCAGGAACAGGCTGTCGAGGCGAAACATCTCCCTGTAATTGCCCAGACCGGTGAACATCGGCGGGGAAAAGCCGTCCCACCGGTGAAACGAAATCTCAAGTCCATCAAAGAAGGGATAAACGATGAAGACCGCGAAGAAGATCAGGGCAGGCAAAAGGTAGCCAAAAGCAGCTCCCTGATCTCTCATCCTCGCGCTCTTCATGGCATCCTCCAAAATGCGCGCGGTTGCCGCATCGGTGCGGCAACCGCGCCAACCGCACCTGGAATCAATTGAAGAACTTGTAGCCTTTCTTCACAAGATCGGCAAAGACAGCCTGGATCGCTGCCATCGCCTTCTCGGGAGTCGTTTGCCCGCCCATGATGGACTGGAGCTGCTGCTGGAAGGCCTTGGTGACATCCGGCGGCCAGATCCAATCGAGGAAGGTCGTGGTCTTGGGAAGGAAGGTGGTGACGATCTCAGCCTGCAGCGAGTCCATGTCGGACACCTTCACGTTCTTGTTGACGGTGGTGGTCTGGCCCATCGCGACTATGTACTGCTGATTCATCGCATCCGAAGTGACGTAGTCCGTAAGAGACAGTGCGAGGGCTTTGCGGGAAGGATCGACCTTGGCAAACACCGCGACAGTCTGTCCGGGTCCGCCCGTGGCCTGGGTGACAGAGCCCTTGGTCACGACGGGGAAGGACATGATACCGACATCGTTTGCCGTCATTTCGGACTTGTACCAGCCGCCGATCTCCCACGTTCCGCCGTAGAACATCGCAGCCTTGCCGGAGACGAACATCGCGCGGGCACTGTCCATGCTCGTGCCATTCACGCCGGGGATCAGGAGGCCGTCCTTGGCGATGCGTGCGAGTGCGGCCATCGCGGCCACGTAGTCCGGATCGGTGAACTTCGCCTTGCCGAGGAGGGTGTCGACCGTGCGCTCGAAAGAGCGGTTCTTTGAGGTCTGCGCGAAGGTCTGGAAGAACCACATCGGCCACATGTAGATGTCGCCGCCCCCCATGGCGATGGGGGAAATGCCGAGCTTCTTGATCTTTGCCGAAGCCTGGACGAACTCATCGTAGGTCGTGGGGAGAGTGGTGATCCCTGCCTTGGCGAAGAGTTCCTTGCTGTAGTAGACACCGCTGGTCGAAGAATATCCCAGAGGCAGACCGTAGACCTTCTTGGAAAAGGTGAGGGGCACGAGCATGGCAGGGAACAGGCGATCGAAGTATTTGACTTCGTTCGTCAGATCCATGATGATTCCCTTCTCGGCCATGAACCTGATGTCTTGTCCGTTGGCGAGGATCACGTCGACCTGGGAACCGGCGTTGATCGCAGCCGTGAGGACCTGCATGTAGGAATCAGAAGGATATGCCTGGAACTTGACTTCGCAGTCGTTCTTCGCCGCGAAGCTGTCCATGATCTTCTGCATCGAGTCGCTGCCGGCTGGGTCGCAGCTGTAGACTACCAGACTCGGCTTGGCGTTGGCGCCAAAAGAGAAACAGACCAGCAGGATGACCAGGACCGCGGTGAAGAGACCTCGTCGAGACAATACGCTCATTGAAACCTCCTTGAACTTCGGACCCGCAGAAGCGGATTCAATTGAAACCAAGAACCCCTGGAACCCTTGCCTCCTTACTGAAAGACAACATACTCTGTACCGTGTAAACGTTTACACGATGGTGAAGCTGTCATCTATTCATTCTAACCTCCTTGTCGTTTCGCGAATTATGAGCTGCGGCTGGTACAGAACATCAATCTCATCGAGCTTCTCGCCATCACGGAGAGCCACAAGGACCTCCACGGTCTTCACTGCCATCTCGTGCACGGGCTGGCTGAGAGTCGAAAGGCGCGGATGGCTGTAATGGGCTATCGGGCTGTCGTCCATGCCAAGTATGGATATGTCATCGGGAACCCGCACTCCGGATCGAAGCAACTCGTTCATCGCGCCGATGGCCATGAGATCGTTCTGAGCCCAGATCGCCGACACGCGCATGCCTTTGTCCAGTACATGCCTCGCGGCCCTCACTCCTGAGGAGTACTCGAAATCCCCCACGAAGACCCTGTCCGCCGACAGCTTGATGCCTCTCTTGCCCAATGCGTCCCGAAAGCCGGACAGTCGATGTCTGCTGTTCACGCCTCCGCCGCCAGTCACGCAGAACAGCTCTCGGTGGCCCAGACCGGCCAGGTGATCTCCCGCAGAAACGCCGGCACCGTAGTCATCAACCCTCACCTGGTGAACGCCGCCCTGTTCATGGAAGCAGTTCATCAGGACCACGGGGACTCCGGTCGACCTCATCTTGTCCAGGAGCTGAGAGTCAGTCCGTTCAAACGTGACGATGATCCCGTCGACCTTCCTTCCCAACAGCCGCCCAATGATCTCGTCCTCGGTAAGCCCATGTCGCACCTCGGTGTTCACGAGGATGAGTGTGTAGCCCCTTTTCGAAACAGATTCCTCAATATCGCTGATGACGCTGGAGAAGAACTCATGGGAAATCTCCGCGATCACAAGACCGATGAAGCCGCCGCTCTGCTCCTTCATCCCCTTCGCCAACAGGTTCGGGACGTAGTTGAGTTCCAGTATTGCCTTCTCGACCTTCTGCCTGGTCGGCAACTCAACGAAAGCGGAGTTCGTCACGACCCGGGATACGGTCGCTATTGATACCCCCGCCAGTTTTGCTACCTCGATGATCGAAGCCACCAACACCCTCCGCTTGTTCCATGTAAACGTATACGTAAAAGTTTACATCGCCATGATGCACTGGAAACGGATTGTTGTCAAGAAGAATTCCGGCTCTCTGTTCTATCGTTTCTGGGGCCAATTCGGGCGACTCGATCATCCCAAAGGGAGGCCGCTCTACACACAGGACCCCTGCCTGAAAAGTTCCGACTCAGAAAACCTCTGCATCGTTGTCCAATTCCCTCCGCCGCCGACACCTCGAGGGTCTCCGTTGACGTACGCGACGGAATTGATGCTTAAACCTGGCGGATGCTCTTATTGGGGAACCACAGGGGAGAGGGGTGAGGAGGCTGCTTCTTGTCGCCCGTTAGCGAATGACAGGAAGTACGACCCCGATCACCAAGAGGACATTCGCCCAGACCCGCTGCACCCCGGTCGCGATCAGGAGCACGGTGTCCGGGCTGCGCACTTCTCCGTAGAAGCTTATCCTGTCCTTCCCCTCCAAGGTCGCCTCACCAGGCAGAAACTTTCTTATCACGCTGTGGATTTCAGGTTCCGGCCCCTTGGGGGGGATCATCACCATCGCAGATTCCACCGGAATCACGCGGAGGATTTTCTCCAGCACCTCGGGCACGGAAACGACACCTGGGCAGAGATTCAGGTACTCGATCCGTGGACCCGGCAGGCAGCCCGTGGCGAAGGCGTAGTTGCCATCGGCGATAAGCACCCTCGACCCGTGCCCGGCACCCGCCAGAGCCGCGAGGATCCCGGGGTGAAGCAAAGGCATCTTGACCATGACTCTCCTCCTACTCCTCGCGGACCGCCTGTTCCCGCTCCCGGAAATACCGTGCCGTCTGGTTGACCAGCGCCTCGAGGGATTGCGGATCCGGCTTGCCGTGCATCGCAGGGTACGGATCACCACCGGGCCCCAGCGGCTCAGGGGTCACGAACCTGCCGTCAGAGTTGTGGCCGATGAGGTAGAGAGCTCCGATGATCGTGTCCAGGTCCATGGACCCCAGACCCAGAGCGGTGCGGTTCGAATCCGCCAGATGAAGACTCACGAGCATCTCACCTGCATCGACCAGGGCCGCACCGATGTGGCTCTCCTCCGCCTGCATGTGATACACGTCGCCGTTGATGTGCCTCACGCCGGGGTGATCCACGGCCGCGATGTACCTTTTCGCATCGGACACGGTATAGATGAAGCTCGTCTCGGCGGACCTGATGGGCTCGACGGCCACCTTCACCCTGTGCCTCACGAACAGGTCCGCGATGAGCCTCAAGGTTTCAGCACTCCTCTCAAACTCCGAGCTGTCATAAGCCTGGGACCTTCCCACCGCTCCGGGCACGACCAACATGTAGCTCGCCCCCACTTTCGTGGCGAACGACACCTCGCGCCTGATGTAGTCGACCGCTGCCTGCCGATGCGCGGCCCGGTTGCTCGAGAGATCGTTGTCCGCGGAAAACATGCCGCAGATTCCGCTGACTTTGATGCCGTGGTCGCGGAGCACGTTTAACGTTTGGGCGGGCTCGTAGCCCAGATCAGGCCCGTAGTGGTTTCCGTGCAGCTCGGTGTAGCCTATCCCCGCCTTTTACAGACGGGCAACGGAAGCGGCGAGAGGCTCGAGGCCGAAACCCCAATTGCTCCAGGACAATGCGATCGTGTTCCTGAGGCGCTCAGGATGCCTCTTCTTGAGTTCCAGGAAACTCTGCCGAATCCGATCAGACTTCTCTTCGAACGCCTGCCTCTTCATAGAACCCTCCTTGGACTAGCGATTCGCAGGTGCCTCGGCCATCACTTCCCTGGGCTGACCCGATCCGAGGCGATACTCTCCTGGACCGAGTTCACTTCCGAGTTCCACCGCGGCTCGCAGGGGAGGACGTTACGGGGGCGTGTACCAATCCGGGAAGACGATGCGTCGGATACCCACCACGGTCTCTCCGCCCCGGTGATTCAAAGCACCAAGTTCACTCCTTCCCTGTCGAGCGTCTGGCAAATAGCATGCTGGGCTGTACCCACAGCGGCTTCAGTCTCGACATGTCTGTACGGATCCCCGCCGCTTCCTCCCGGACCCGTGAGGCTCTTGCTCAATACATCGCCCGCCCACCGGTCTCTCTCAGCAAGATGCTCGTGGAAGAGCCGTTGGCCGGCAGCAGCCCGCAGGGCTGCGGGAGGCACGAGGCCAGCGTCCTGTACCGCTCAGAGTACAATCCGTACTTCAAGACAAACGCCAGATTATTCCCCGCCCTGGAGTTCCTTGTCCAGCTCCTGCAGCACCTGCCCGATGCGCGCGCCCACCTGGTGCGCCGTTACGGGCTGTACTCTTCCCGATCCCGTGGCACTTGGATGCGCAAGCCCTGGCTCCTGCGCTTGGCCCCCGAGGGATGGCTGCAGCAGCACCACCTGCAGCATGCCCCCGCTGCCAGTGCAGCCCCCGAAGATGCGCCCCAGCTGTCCATCTCCTCCAGGGAATCCCCTTCCGCCTGGGCACGGCTGCTGGCCAAGGTCTACGAAGTGGACGTTCTGTGCTGTAGCCGCTGCGGCTCCCCGATGAAGGTGCTGGCCGTCATCACCGATCCCCAACAGTGCCGCAGTATCCTTCTGCACCTCATCAAGACCGGCGTTGCTCCTCCCGGCTTGGAGGCCTCCTCACTGAATTGACCAGCCCCTCCCCACTGCCCTCCTTGGGGCAGATCCTTGTCCTGCACGCAACCCGTCATACGGGCGGCGGGGCATGGCGGCACAGAATTGCCGTGCCTCGCGACCGATCTCCCCAACTGCGACGATCCACATGCCATGCATGACCGCACCGAACCGGTGCCAGTCGCCCGAGAGGCCGCCGCCTGCGCCAGCTTACCAAACAGACGTGGAGTGGTCCAGGCAGGGCAAGACCACTGAGTGTCATTAAAAAATTAGTGCGATTTTTTCTTGACAAGTGAAATATCTGATGCCATAATACGCGCGGATATGTAATATCTGTGGAACAAATCACGAGATTGTTCCAAATAGCGATCAACGAGGAGCAGGGAATGAAGGCGTTCGAGTTCAGTGTGCCCACCAGGGTCTTTTTTGGAGCAGGGGAGCTGAAGCGGCTGAAGGATGTCGCTCCCGGGCTGGGCAGGAAGGCGATGCTCCTCGCCGCCAAGCAGACGATGAAGCAGTCCGGCGCCCTGGACAGGGCAGCGGATCTGCTCAGGAAAGGCGGCGTGGAGGTTATTGTCTCCGACGACGTGGACCCCAACCCGAAAGATGTCGACATCGACAGGCAGACAGCAGCGTTTCTCAAGAACAAGTGCGATTTCTCGGTCGGGCTGGGCGGAGGAAGCTCCATGGACTCGGCCAAGGCCGTCGCTTTCCTCGCTGCCCAGGGCGGCGGGACGATACTGGACTACCTCGCCGGCGGACCTCACGCAACGCTGGAAGGGACCAAGCCTGCCTACCCCATCGTGTGCATCACCACGACGGCTGGAACCGGCTCGGAGACCACGCCCTGGTGGGTCATCACGAACACCAAGCACCACGAAAAGCCCGGCACAGGCAACAACAGCACCATGGCGTCCGTCGCCATCGTCGACCCCGAGCTGATGGTCTCCCTGCCCCGCGAGGTCACCCGCAACACGGGTATCGACGTCCTGTTCCACGCGATGGAGTCCTTCATCGCCAACGTGGCCACGCCTTTCACCGACCTGTTCTCCCGGGAAGCGATCCGGCTCGTGGCGGAGAATCTCGGCAAGGCCATGGAGAACGGGAAGGACCTGGAGGCGCGAAGCCGCATGGCCTGGGCGAACACGATCGCGGGCATCGCCATCGGGGAAGGCAAGTCCTCGACCGTCGGCATCCACGCTCTGGGTCACAGCGTCGGCGGCCAGACAGACGCGCCCCACGGGCTGACCATGGCAGCGATCGGACCCGCGTACATGGCGAAGACCTGGGACGCGGACATCCCCCGCTACGCCGAGGTGACCCGGCTGCTGGGGCAGGCGAAGCCGGGCATGTCTGACGAACAGCTCGCCCGCGCTTCTTCCGACGCCCTCGTCGCTACGCTGGAGAAGTTCGGCTGCCGGGTGCGCATGCGCGACCTGGGCGTGAAGGAATCCATGATCGAGGCGATGACGGAGTCGGCGTTCAAGACCATGAGCGGCTGCCTCAACTGCAGCTTGAAGACCCTCAGCAGGGCCGACGTGGTCCAGATGTACAGGGACTCGCTGTAGGATCGGGCGGCTTCCATGGCGACATACCTGGCCGGAATCGACATCGGGACCTCGGGCGCCAAAGGCATGGTCTTCGATCTCCAGGGCAATGCCCTGGGGACAGGGTTCAGGGAGTACCCCTGCACCTACCCGCGCCCGGGCTGGGTCGAGCAGGACGCGGATCTCCTGGTGGAATCCACGATGCAGGCCATGGCAGAGGCGGTGAAGGCGAGCGGCGTGCCGGCATCGGCCATCGCGGCGCTTTCCCTTTCCGCGCAGCGCTGCTGCGGGATCTTCCTCGACGAGCGCGAGCGCCAGGTGCGGCCGATGATCTCCTGGCAGGACAACCGCTCCCCCATGGAGGTCAGGGAAATCGCCTCCCGCATGGACGAGGCGGAGTACTACCGGCACACGGGGTATCCCAACAGCACCACGTGGCTGCTGTCCAAGATGATGTGGGTGCGCAAGAATGAGCCGGAGGTCTGGAAGAAGACGCGCAGGGTCGTGCAGATGCACGACTGCTTCGTGCGGGCCCTCGGGGCTGCCGACTACGTGGTGGACTGGAACGACGCCGGCTTCTTCGGCTTCTTCGACTCCACGGCCGGGCGATGGGACGAGGAGATCCTCGGACTTTTCGAAATTCCCTCATCCCTGCTTCCTCTCCCCCGCGCCTCGGCCACTCCCGTGGCCCGGATCTCCGCCGCGGCTGCCCGGCGCATCGGGCTTGTCGCCGGGACGCCCGTCGCTGTTGGAGCCGGCGACCAGAGCGCCGGCGCAGTCGGCGCGGGCATTGTGAGGAAGGGACTTGTCTCCATTTCCATGGGGACGGCGGGCGCCGTGACGGCATTCCTCGACGCTCCATTCCGCGATCCAGCAGGCAGAACCATGGTGACGGCTCATCCCATCGTCGGACGCTGGCTTCTGGAAGGCTACCAGGCCGCGGCGGCAAGCGTGTACCGATGGTTCAAGGAGCAGGTCGGAGGCCTCGAGACGATCGAGGCCGAGAGGAAGGGGGAGAGCTTCTACTCCCTGATGAATGAGAAGATCGCCGCGGTCCCCGCAGGGTCACGCGGCCTGCTGGTTCTCCCGTACTTCGCGGCAGCAGCGACGCCGCGGTACAACCCGTCGGCCCGGGGGACGATCCTGGGCCTCACCTTCTCCCATGACCGGTTCGCCCTCGCGCGCGCTTTCATGGAGGGGATCACCCTGGACATGAAGGACATGGTGAGTTCGATGGTGCGCTCGGGGGTCGCTGTCGAGGAGGCGCGGATCCTCGGCGGGCCGACGAAGTCACGCGTGTGGAACCAGATCCAGGCCGACGTGTACGGGGTGCCCGTCACCACGCTGAAGGTCACAGACGCGACCGTGCTGGGAGGAGCGATCCTCGGTGCCGTGGGGGCGGGGGTCTTCCCCTCGATCGAGGCGGGGGCGGACGCGATGGTGCGCCTGGACGAGCGCTTCGAGCCCATTCCCGCGAATGTCGAGACCTACGCCAGGCTGTACGACGCGTACTGCAGGGCTTTCGACAGTCTTGACCGCGGCGGGGTGTTTGCCACGCTGGCGGGCATGCAAACGTAGGGCGTTATCCGGCCTGTCAGGCCGGCGAGACAAAGGATAGGAGGAGAGAAATGATGAAGAAGATTCTCTTGGCCGCGCTGGTCCTCAGCGTGGCGGCGGCTGGTCTCGTGTTCGCCGGGGGCGGACAGGAGAAGGACGGCGGCTGGGTCGGCGGGAAGCCCACCTACGTCATCGGCCACGTCGTGTACACCCTCGAGCACCAGTACCACCAGGCCATTGCCAAGGTGATGACCGAGTACGCGAAGAAGATGTACAACGCGAAGGTCATCATCCTCGACGGGCAGGCGAAGGACGAGCCGACCATGGCTGCCGTGGAGAACCTGATCCAGCAGAAGGTCCAGGCCATCTCCCTGCACAACCCCAACACCGGCCTTGTGACCACGGCGATCAAGATGGCCCACGAGAAGGGCATCCCCGTCGTGACCACCCTGATCCGGCCCTCCGAGAAGCTTGCGCCGCACGTCCAGCCCCTCGAGGGCCCCAGTTCCCAGACCATGGGCGAGGTCTCCGCGAAGCAGTGGCTGAATGCCCACCCCGGTGACACCTGCCGCGTGTTCATCCTCGACTTCGGCAAGTTCCCGCAGATCGATGAGATGCGCACGGGCGCATTCTTCCAGGGCGTGAAGAACGTGGACCCGAAGGCCATCCTTGTCGGCCAGCTGAACGGCCAGGGCTCGACCGTGAAGTCCATGGAGATCACCCTGGACGCGCTGCAGAAGGACCCGAAGATCAACATCATCTTCGGCGCCAACGACGAGATGGGCCTGGGCGCCCTCTCCGCCTGCCAGCAGCTGGGCCGCGGCAAGATGAACAACGGCGTGCCCCTGACCGAGGTCATCGCGGGCCTGGACGGGAACGTGTCCGCCATGGCGCAGATCTACAACCCGAACAGCTCCTTCAAACTGACCCACGGGGCGGTGCGCGACAACGCCATCGCGGAAGTGGACACCATGATCGGCATGATCCAGGGGAAGATCGACCCCAACAAGTATTCCGAGACGCAGGTGCTCAGCCGCGAGTTCGACTACTGGAACAGCACCATGGAGGAGGCCCAGCGCTTCCTCGAGGTGAACTTCCTGTTCACGGGAAGCCTCAAGGACGAGGTGGCCAAGGCCGCAAAGTAGGGCTCGAGGGCCACGGTATCAGAACGAGAGGGGCGGGAAGGGCCGCGCGAGCGGACCCTTCCCGCCCCCGCTTCAGCGCATCGGAGGAAAGGACCTGATGACAGCCACGGCGAGTACTGTCAGTCGACGCCGTTCATTGGACGTGCAGAAGCTCGTCCTTCTCGGGATCCTCGTCGGGATCTTCACCTTCCTTTCCCTCGCCGCGCCGAACTTCTTCGCGGTCCGCAACTTCACGAACATCCTCATGCAGGTGTCCGTGATCATCATGATCGCTTCGGCGGCGAACCTCCTGATGATCACGGGGAACTTCGACCTGAGCGTCGGCGCCGTGCTCGCCTTCTGCGCGATCATGCATGCCTACCTGTCGAAGCACGGGATGCCCATCTGGGCCTCGATCCTCGCCTGCATCGCGATGGCGGCACTCTGGGGCGCCTTCAACGGCCTGATGGTCGGGGTCCTCAACGTCACCCCCGTCATCGCGACGATCGCCACGCTGTACGCCGCCCGCGGCTTCGCCTACCTCATTGCCCGCTGGGACGGCGGGGCCAACATCACGGCCGGGCTGCCGGCCAACTTCCCCGATTTCGGCAGGACGATGGTCTTTGGCCAGGTCCCGATCATCATCATCTTCATGGTCGTGGTCTCCGCCGTGTTTCTCTTCATCGAGAGGAAAACCCCCCTGGG
Organism: uncultured Spirochaetaceae bacterium; assembly: GCA_964353885.1. Classification (GTDB taxonomy): domain Bacteria; phylum Spirochaetota; class Spirochaetia; order SZUA-6; family Fen-1364; genus CAVTER01. Next base: position 5,984 of record CAYGXO010000107.1, on the reverse strand, counting down.
GCGGTTCAGCTACGCCATCGGCGGCAACCGCTCTGCGGCGGCTCTGTCGGGGATCAACGTGGTCGGGGTGATCGTGACGCTCTACGTCCTGGTCGGCGCCCTGGCGGGCCTGTGCGGTGTCATCCAGGTCTCGCGCGTCGGGGCCGCCTTCCCGAACATCGCGGAGGGCCAGGAGTTCGACGTCATCGTGGCCATCGTGCTGGGCGGGACCAGCATGATGGGAGGCGAAGGTTCCCTGGTGGGAATGCTGCTCGGAGCCCTGATCGTCGGCCTCGCGGCCAACGGCCTGAACCTCTTCGGGGTGCCCTACTTCTACCAGACCATTACCTACGGCGTGATCCTGATCGGCGCGGTGCTGATCGACCAGGCCGTGCGCAGGAAGGCGTGAACTCCATGGCTGACGAGATCCTTGTCGAGGTCAGAAACCTTTCGAAGCAGTTTCCCGGCGTGCGCGCGCTGGACGGGGTGAGCGTCTCGATTCGGCGCAACAGCGTGCACTGCATCGTCGGAGAAAACGGCTCGGGCAAGTCCACCTTCATCAAGACGCTGACAGGGGCGCATCAGAAGACGGCGGGCGAGATCTTCCTGGACGGCCGCCCCTTCGAGCCGCGCAGCGTCAGTGCGGCTATCGCGGCCGGCATCAGCGTCCTGTACCAGGAGCTGAACGTCGTGGACGAGCTCACCGTGCAGGAGAACCTCACCCTCGGGAAGGAAGAGAGCCGGCTGGGCTTCGTGCGGAGCCCGCGCGGGCTTGAGGCGGTGAAGGAGATCCTGCAGGGCCTGGACCCGTCGATCGGGATGGGGGACATGGTGGGGCGCCTGAGCGTGGCGCAGAAGCAGGTCATCGAGATCGCCAAGGCCGTCTCGGCGAACTGCTCCCTGCTCATCATGGATGAGCCCACCGCCGCCCTGAGCGAGCAGGAAGTGGGGAGGCTCTTCGCGATGATCCGCAAGCTGAAGGAGCGCGGGATCACCGTGATCTACATCTCGCACAAGCTGGCGGAGGTCTTCGAGATCGGCGACATGGTGACCGTGTTCCGCGACGGGCAGGTGGTGGACACGCAGGATGTGGCTGAGATCAGCAGGGCCTGCCGCGACGTGCCCGAGGCGTGCCTGCAGATCGTGCGCCTGATGCTGGGCAAGGTGGTCGTGGAGAGCTACACTCCCCGGCCCGCAGCAGGGCCCGCGCTGCGGCTGCTCCAGGCGAGGAACCTCTCCAATGCGAAGCTGCGGAGGGTGAGCTTCGACCTCGCCGCGGGAGAGATCCTCGGGTTCTACGGCCTGGTGGGTTCGGGCAAGACCGAGGTCGCCCGCGCCTTGTACGGGATCGACGAATGCGAGGGGGAGATCCTCGTGAAGGGCGAGAAGCGCGACCTGAGGGGCGTGCGCCGCGCGATGAGCGCGGGCCTCGCCATGGTTCCCGAAGAGCGGCGCGGCGACGGCATCTTTGCGGGGCTGTCCGTGCGCGAGAACATTCCGATGATGCGCATCGGAAGCATCCTGGCCAACGGGCTTCTCAGCCGTGGGAAGGAGAACGCCCTGGCCGACAGGTACATCAAGAGCATGTCCATCGCAGCCCGCGACAGGGAGCAGAAGGTGGGACTGCTGAGCGGCGGCAACCAGCAGAAGGTCGTCATCTCGAAGTGCCTGAACCGCGACGCGGAAGTCCTTCTAATGGACGAGCCGACCCGGGGAGTGGACGTGGGGGCCAAGCACGAGATCCATGAGATCATCAGGTCCCTCGCGAGCGAGGGACGCGGCATCATCGTGTTCACCTCGGAGATGCCCGAGGTCCTCCACCTCTGCGACAGGATCGTGCTGATGCACGAGGGACAGGTGGGCGAGATCGTGACGAACGGCTCTCCCGCGGCGAACAGCGACCACATCATGTCCGTGGTGGCGGGGGGCAGGTAATTATGAGCGAGAAAAAGACACGGGCGGGTTTTGCGATCGACCAGAAGCTGATCCTTCTCGGGCTGTTCGTGATCATCAATGTCTTTTTCAGCCTCACCTCACCGAACTTCTTCGCGCTGTCCAACTACTTCAACGTACTCAAGACCTGCGCGGCGATCGTCATCACGGGCGCAGGGGCGACCCTGCTCATGATGACGGGAAACTTCGACCTGTCCACGGGCAGCAACATCGCCTTCACGGGCGTCGTGTACGCGCTGCTCTCGTCGCACGGCATCCCCCTGGCCGGCGCCGCCGCTATCGCGATGTGCGGAGGAATCCTCTTCGGCGTCATCAACGGCGCCCTCGTGGGCCGGTTCAGCGTTCCCCCGTTCATCGCGTCGCTGGGAATGATGTACATCGGCCGGGGGCTTGCCCTCATCATCGCCGACGGGACCACGATCGTGAAGGACCTCCCGTCGGGCATCTTCGCCCTCTCGCGCAGCTCGCTCCTGGGTGTGCCCTCCCTGGCCTGGTTCACCCTGCTGTTCGTCGTGGTGTTCCTCGTGCTGCAGAAGAAGACGCTCCTGGGCAAGTATTCCCTCGCCATCGGCGGCAACAGGAACGCCGCCTTCTTCTCGGGCATCAACACGGGACGGATCGTGTTCATCCTCTATGTGATCGTCGCCGCCCTCGCCTCCTTTTCTGGCGTGCTCACCGCCTCGCGGCACGGCGCAGGAGATCCCCGCAGCGGCACGCAGTTCGAGTTCGACGTGATCCTCGCCATCATCCTGGGCGGCACGAGCATGAAGGGAGGCAAAGGGTCGGTGCTCGGCACGCTGCTGGGCGCTCTTGTCGTGGCCATCCTCACCAACGGCCTGAACATGCTGAACGTGCTCACCTTCTGGCAGAGCATCGTGAAAGGCGTCATCCTCGTGTTCGCGATTCTGCTGAACGAGAAGATCCTCTCGAAGGTCCGCATCGGGGCCATCCAGGAGAAGAAGGCATGAGGGGGGCGCGCGGCGGCTTGAAGGCCCGCCGCTTCGGGTGATAGGGTAGCCGAGGTGAAAACAAAGAAGCACGACAGCCCCCAGGCCGACGGCGGCTCGGCATACATCATTCCCAACGTGAATCGTGCGTTGAAGGTGCTCGAGCACCTGAGCCTGCGCCAGGATGGGGCTTCCCTCACGGAGATCGCCAAGGAGCTGGAGCTGCCCAAGAACAGCGTCTTTCGCATCGTGCGCACCCTCGCTGCCAACGGGTACCTGGACGAGCATAGCAAGTCCTACAGGCTCAGCCCCAAGATCCTGTCCCTGGGGTACGCGGCCGTCCAGAGCACCCATCTCATCAGCGCCTGCCTGGACGAGATGCGAAGCCTTCGCGACGAGATCAACGAAACGATCTTCGTCGGGGCGCTCTCCGAGGGCAAGGTGGTGATCCTCGAGGAGCTGGCGTCCTTCCAGCTGGTGAAGTTCACCGTCGAGATCGGCCACAAGGTCCCGATCCATGCCTCGGCGCCGGGCAAGGTGATCCTCTCCTTCCTCCCGCCCGCCGAGCAGAAGGACCTTCTCGCCCACATCGCGTTCACCCGGTTCAATGACAGGACGATCCCCGGCATGAAGGCGATGATGGAGGAGATCGAAAGGGTGCAGGGGCAGGGCTACGCCCTGGACCTCGGGGAAGAGGTGAGCGAGATCTGGTGCGCGGCGAGCCCCGTGTTCGACTACAGGGAGTACCCCATCGCCTCGATCTGGCTCTCGGGGCCCGAGTTCCGCATGTCGAAGATGGACCTCGCCAAGGTGGGCAGCCTGGTGCGGGAGCACGCCCTTCGCATCTCCAAGCAGTTCGGATACGACCCGTCGGCGACCCGTTACTGCGTCTTCAAGCCGGGGGACGAGGCGAAGCGGCTGACCCCCTAGCCGAGTGATAGTTACAACAATACTTCTCCAATAGAGAATTGCACCGATTGGTGACCCCAGAATCGCTATGCATCCTTCCGCACGGAACGCGTCAACTCTCATGCGTAGTATTGGCAATGGCGAGCATTGAAATCTGAGAACGACCCTTCAGGCCATCGTCAGGAATCATTGCCAGGAGGGCACAATGAACAACGATCAAGTCAAGGGCCGCATCGCTGAAACAAAGGGAAGAGTGAAGAAAGCCGCCGGGAAGGAGGTCGGCAATAAGAATCTGGAGCGAAGAGGAAAGATTCAAACTGCCAGCGGCAGAGTCCAGGCAGGGTATGGTGATCTGAGGCAAGACATCAGGAAATCCATACAAGAAGGGTCAATGTCTGAACTTTCACTTGTGCTCTGATGAGCTGGCCGGACGTATGGCTGGCGCATCAGGGCGACTGCCACGAAGTCAGGTGTGTCTCACGAAGGATTCTATGCGTGTGCCCGGGAGCGGCGACCTGCGCCCTTCGTGCAATTCACAAGAGAAAGTGATAAGCGTGTTTATAGCCCTCTGCGCCGCTTGATCCTCGACTCCGCCTCGCTTCCCTGTACCAGCCCAACTGTCTAGGATCCAGAACCCGCATTTGCAGCCTGACTGTCCGTCCGTGACCTCACTGTCCGCACGAACCGCATCATTTGCCCGTCAGCGTCCCTGCTACCACGGAAGGGTGATCATGGGGGTTGCCCACGAAGCCGGGATCCTGACTTCGTCGCCCGACGGGGCAATAGATCATCCAGCCCGATCATCCCACAGTCGGCGGCCCGCGACCGTGCCTGGCCAGGCCGTTGATGATCTTGCGGATCCCGGTTGGATCGAGAATGACAGCGATCACCACCATCCTGCTTCCGCATTTGGGAGCGTGCGGTTCATACTGCTACACCTCACAGAGAGTTGCTGTGAACGGCCTAGAAGAGAGCTGGCTGGCCAGCGTTACTTCTTTCGGGTAAATGAATTCTCCAGCTCACGCGCCTGCCGTTTCGCACCCGCGCTCCCTCGAGCTTTCCCGAGTTGAGCTTCTGCAATACCCCCTGCTGGCTGATGCCCAGTGCGGCGGCCGCTGCCTTCAAGGACTTCAGGCCCCGCAAGCCTCACCTCCTGCGCCTGGCTCCCGAGGGCTGGCAGAAGGACCACCAGCCGCAGCCCGCTGTGCGCCTCGGCCTAGCCTTACAGGACGCCCCGGATCAGTCCGTGTCCGCCATGGAGTCCCGCTCCGCCCCTTGGTCGACAGCCGTTTCGCCAGAAACGGCGAGAGACTGGGCCCGACTGCTCGCAAAGGTGTATGAGGTGGATCCCTTGCGCTGCACCCGCTGTGGTTCCCCGATGCGGGTCCTCGCCATCATCACCGATCCCCAACAATGCCTGAGAATCCTTCATCACCTCATCAATACCGGCGCGGCTCGCCCGGGCCTGGACCCCGCTTCGCTGAACTGAACCTTCTGCCCGTCCCCTATTCAGGGGATCGCTTCGCCCCTGAGTCAGCCCTCCGCCCCGGTTGAAGCGCACGACCACCGCTTCACTCCTATTTCCCCCACCCAAGCTCTTCCCGCATGGGCGCCCTACACTCACTTCGGCTCTCCCCGGATCTCACCCGAGCTCCGCTCTCGCTTTCAAGCCCTACCGCGAAAGGCACGTGTGTCTCGGGAAACGTATAAAAGGTCCTACCATTTACCATTAAGGAACCTACACTCTCCCCGCCCACACTTCCTCACAAAATGACCGGATCGGCAGCAACTCGATGCCCCGCACCAGGCTCGGGCGCGGAATTGTACACACGAGGATCCTGCGTCGGAACGTACCTTCCTCCGCGATCGCATCGAGTCCCGCCAAATGTCGGTCCGTGGGGTTGGCGCCCGCTTTAACCTCGATCGCCACGTCGTCGCCGATCACGAAGTCTACCTCCCTGCCGTCCCTCGTCCGCCAGAAAGAGAGCGGTCGGTCGTCGAGCCGGTAGTCGAGGAAAGCGCGCAGCTCGGTATAGACGAAGTGCTCCAGATTTTTGCCCCAGCGCTCGCTTCCTGCGGCGAACCCGCGGTCGCCCGCCAGCGCGTTGCGGACGCCGATATCGAAGAACCAGAAACGGCCCGTGGCGATCGCCTTCCTCTTTCCGCCGCGCCCCCAGGGTTCAACCAACTCGCCAA
>CAYGXO010000106.1:0-10624 GCA_964353885.1 uncultured Spirochaetaceae bacterium | reverse complement strand
CGAGCTCAAGGATCCCGCTTCGGGGCGACCGCTCATGGAGCGCACGGTGCTCATCGCGAATACGTCGAACATGCCCGTCGCGGCGCGCGAGGCGTCCGTATACACGGGGATCACAATCGCCGAATACTTCAGGGATATGGGATACAACGTCGCGGTCATGGCCGACTCGACGTCCCGGTGGGCCGAGGCGATGCGCGAGATGTCGGGGCGCCTCGAGGAGATGCCCGGCGAGGAAGGCTACCCCGCGTATCTTCCTTCGAGGATCGCGGAGTACTACCGCGACATGGGCTACAATGTCGCCCTCATGGCCGACTCGACCTCCCGCTGGGCAGAGGCCATGCGCGAGATCTCGGGGAGGCTGGAAGAGATGCCGGGCGAGGAAGGCTACCCAGCCTACCTCGCTTCGCGAGTGGCCGAGTTCTATGAGAGGGCGGGACGCGTGGTCCCGCTGGGCTCCGACCAGGAGGCGACACTGTCGGTCATGGGCGCGGTCTCGCCCCCCGGCGGGGACCTCTCGGATCCCGTTGTGCAGGCCACCCTGCGGGAGGTCCGGGTGTTCTGGAGCCTGGACGCCAAGCTGGCGTATGCCCGGCATTTCCCCGCTATCAACTGGCTGTCCTCGTATTCCCTGTACTCGGACGCCATGGGCCGCTACTACGACACGGAGGTGTCTCCCCAGTGGCTGCCCAACAGGGCCAAGGCCCTGCGCCTGCTCCAGGAGGAGGCGGAGCTGGAAGAGATCGTGCGCCTGGTCGGCGTCGACGCGCTCTCGCCCCGCGACAGGCTGACCCTCGAGACAGCGCGATCGATCCGCGAAGACTTTCTCCACCAGAATGCGTTCCACGAGGTGGACACCTACACGTCTCTGCAGAAACAGTTCCACATGCTCAGCGCGATCCTCTTGCTGCACGACCTGGCACGTGAGGCGATCGAGGCGGGAGCTGCCCTGGAGGCAGTGCTCTCGCTTCCGGTCAAGGAAGATATCGCCCGGATGAAGTACCACCCCGAGGAGGACATGGATGCGGTTCGCGGGGTCCAGCAGGCCATTCGCGCCGCTTTCGCCGAGCTCGCCGCACGGAGGGTTTCCGCATGATCAGGGAGTACCGCAACGTACGGGGCCTGGAGGGCCCTCTGATGATCGTCGAGGACGTGGAGGGCGTGAAGTTCGGCGAGCTGGCCGAGATCGACCTCGGCGGCGGGACGGTGCGCCGGGGCCAGGTCCTCGAAGTGAGCGGAAACCGCGCCGTGGTGCAGCTCTTCGAGTCCTCGCAGGGCATCAGCACAAGCCTGTCGACAGTGCGCTTTCTCGGCCGCGGGATGACAATACCACTCTCGCGCGATCTGCTCGGGCGCATCTTCAGCGGTGTCGGCGACCCCATCGACGAGTCCGGCGGCGTGATCCCCGAGGGGTACGCGGACATCAATGGCTCGCCGATCAACCCCTTCAGCAGGGACTACCCCTCTGAGTTCATCCAGACCGGCGTTTCGGCGATCGACGGGCTGCTCACCCTCGTGCGGGGCCAGAAGCTGCCCATCTTCTCGGGCTCGGGGCTCCCCCACGCGCAGCTTGCCGCACAGATCGCCCGGCAGTCCAAGACCCTCGGTCAGGCCGGGGAGTTCGCGGTCGTTTTCGCGGCCATGGGCATTACCTTCGAAGAGGCGAACTTCTTCATCGAGGACTTCCGCCGCACGGGTGCCATCGAGCGCGCGATCCTGTACATCAACCTCGCCAATGACCCCGTCATCGAGAGGATCGCCATCCCGCGCGTCGCGCTCACTGCCGCGGAGTACCTCGCTTTCACACTGGACATGCACGTTCTGGTGATCCTCACCGACATGACGAACTACTGCGAGGCGCTTCGAGAAATATCGGCTGCGCGGAAGGAAGTCCCCGGGCGCAGGGGATACCCCGGCTACATGTACACCGACCTCTCGACGATCTACGAGAGGGCGGGGCGGATCAAAGGCAGGAAGGGATCGATCACGCAATTCCCGATTCTCTCGATGCCCGAGGACGACAAGACTCACCCCATTCCGGACCTGACGGGCTACATCACCGAGGGGCAGGTCTTCCTGGGCCGCGAGATCCACAGGAAAGGCATTCTTCCTCCGATCAACGTGCTTCCATCGCTCTCCCGGCTCATGCAGAAAGGGATCGGCAAGGGAAAGACGCGCGAGGACCATTCCGACGTCGCCAACCAGCTCTTCGCGGCCTACGCGCGGGGGGTGGAATCGCGTGAGCTTGCCGTGGTGCTCGGAGAGGCCGCGCTCACCCCGACCGACAAGATCTACGTCACGTTCGCCGACGAGTTCGAGCGGCTCTTCATCAATCAGGGTTTCTACGAGAACCGCACGATCGAGGAGACCCTCGCCATCGGGTGGAAGCTCCTGGCTCTGCTGCCCCGCGGCGAGTTGAAGAGGGTTCGCACCGAGTACATCCGCAAGTTCCTGGGCGAAGAGCGGAGCGCGAGCGGCGGCGCGGGGGCCGCGGGATAGATGGCGATCCAGGTCAACCCGAACAGGATGGAGCTGCTCAAGCTTCGAAAGAAGCAGGTCGTGGCCCGGCGGGGACACAAGCTTCTGAAGGACAAGCTCGAGGGGCTCCTGCGGGACTTCATGCGGATCGTGCGGGAGTACCGCGATCTGCGCGCGGCTGTCGACGAGGAGCTGAGCGCCGTGTTCCGAAACCTGATCCTCGCTTCGGCCACAATGCCGCGGGAAGCCTTCCTTACGGCGCTCGCCTTCCCGAAGTGCCGCGCGGCCCTGGAGGTGCGGGAGAGGCATCTGATGAACGTTCGGGTGCCCGTGTTCACCTTCTCGATCGAGGGGGTTCTGCAGTCGTACGGCACGCAATCCACCAACTACGACCTGGACCTCGCGATGGGGAGCGTGCGCAGCGTCCTGGAGCGGATGGTGAAGCTCGCGGAGGTCGAGAAGACGATCGAGCTGGTCGCCAGCGAGATAGAAAAAACCCGCCGACGGGTGAATGCGCTCGAGTACGTCCTGATCCCCCAACAGGAGGAGGCGATCAGGTCCATCGAGTCGAAGCTGGACGAGCTGGAGCGCGCGAACATCATCCGCCTGATGAAGATCAAACAGATCCTCGGCATGTCGGCCTCGTAGCCGCCCCGGGACCGCCCGGCGAGCAGAGGGGAGGGCAGGGCGATGAAAGAGAAGATCCGCGTTTTCCGCGAGCACATCCTCGAGTCACTCGACGAGCTCGAGCGGGAGCTGCAGAGAACGAAGGCGGACTGGGAAGAGAAGAAGGGGGTCTTCCACGACGAGGGCTACGTGTACCGCGAGAACCTCGCGGTGTTCGAGGAAGAGTTGACCGCGGTCCACCGCACCCGCGGCATCATCACGGCGATGGACGCCTCGCGCTTTTCCGAGATCTCCGAGTTCAGGGCGGAGGTGATCGCCACTCTGGAGATGACGGCGAAGGCTTCGGTGCTTCTGCGAAGCGGCATCGCCATCATCATCCGGCTCATCAAGCTCATGGAAGACGGGACGGTGAAGCCGCCCTTCTGTCCGTGAGGCGCCACTCCCGGGTGGTCAGGGCAGGAGGGCTCCTGATCGGCGGCGGATTCCCTGTTTCGGTCCAGACCATGTGGAAGCAGCCGCTGGCGCTTGACGGTCTTTTCGAGGTGGTGAACGGCCTGAAAGCCCTCGAACGGGCGGGATGCGATCTCGTGCGCTTTGCCGTGCCCGACATGGCGAGCGCCGAGGCTCTCGGCAGGCTCGCCGCGGAGAGCCCGCTGCCGCTTGCCGCCGACATCCACTTCGACCACCTTCTTGCCCTGCGATGTCTTGACTTTCCCGTGGCAAAGATCCGCATCAATCCCGGAAACATCGGAGAGGAATGGAAGGTCAGGGAAGTGGTCGCAAAAGCGCGCGACGCCGGGGCATGCCTGCGAATAGGCGTCAATGCCGGCTCGCTCCCTCGCGGCCTCGAGAACGACCACGACGTGCCCAGCTCGATGGTGAAGGCCGCGGAAAGGGAGATGGAGCTGCTCGCACGGCTCGGCTTCGCAGAGGTCGTCTTTTCCTTGAAATCCTCGGATGTCGAGGAGACGATCGAGGCGAACCGGCTCTTTGCTTCCCGCTACGACTACCCCCTCCATATAGGAGTGACAGAGGCCGGCCCTCCGATCCCGGGCATCGTGAAGAGCACCCTTGGTATCGGAACCCTGCTCAAGGAAGGAATCGGAGATACGATACGAGTATCCCTCTCCGCCTCAATGTTGGAGGAGGTGCAGGTCGGACAGCAGATTCTTCGGGCTGTACAGCTTCGAGCTGCTGGCGTCGAGATCATATCCTGTCCGCAATGCGGGAGATCATCGTTTGATGTTCAGGTTTTTGTCGAACAAGTATCCGATTTTATACAAAACATCAAGAAACCGCTTACAATCGCAATAATGGGGTGCGTTGTGAATGGCCCTGGTGAAGCGAAAAAGGCCGACATCGGCATCACTGGAGCCGGAAAGATGGCGATAATCTTCAAAGAGGGACGGTCTCATCGCACGGTCCCCTTTGAGGAAGCGGCTTCCGCGTTCCGAGAGGAGGTCGAAAAGCTGTTATGAGGCGATTGACGACCAAGATTGTTCTTTTGCTTGTTGTGCTTGTTGCCATGGCTTTGATGCCCGTGGTCGCAGCGGCCGACACCGCGAGCGCGTGGCTGCTGTTTGAAGAAGGAAACGCGTTGTTCGAGAAGCGCGAGTTCGGCGTGGCCCTCCAGCGCTACAAGGAGGCTGTTGCGTTCGCGGGAACCCTGCCAGAAGCCGAAACCGCGATCGGAGACGTGTACAGGGAGGAAGGCGAGCTCGGGCTTGCGAGACAGCAGTACCAAAAAGCGTACAATCATCGCAACTCGCTTTCTGTTCCGGCGAAAAAGTACGATATCCTCTATCGGATCGCGCGGATCGACGAGGACCAAGAGTTCTACAAGCTGATGGAAGATTCCTTGCTCTTGATCCTGGCAGACGATGTCAACTGGGCCGGTCTGACGGGCTCCCGGATTCGCGCGCAGCTTGAAACGAACTACTACTCGAAAGGCATGAACCAGGTCTTGAAGCTGTACCGTTTCGATGCCTCCTTTGCCCAGGAAGCCCATGCAAAGCTGGGTTGGTATTACTACCGCCTAGGGCGGTTCACCCAGGGTGTCTCATCCTGCCTGTATGCGGTCGTCTATGGAGCGAGCGAGATCGCAAGGTACCTGCGGGACCGGGACGTCGAATGGGAGTTCTCATCCTTCGAAGAGTTGCTGGAAGCAGTGGACGATCACAAGGATCTTCAAGAGTATGTCGTTGGGGTGGGGCTTTATAGCAGCTTGTACTACCTTGCGGGCTCGACATACGCCAGCGGGTATCCCAAATCCGCTTTGGCCCTCTGGCGCATTATCTCTCGCGCGAAGCAGGCAGGGGACTATGCCGAGCTTTCCGCCAAACAGCTCAAGAAGCCCTGGATCGAGCCGACCCTCATACCCCTAAAGAAGACGTCGAGATAGAGGCAATCGCGGATAATCGAATAGTAGACAGAATAGCTATTATCGGAAGTTGCGAAAACAGCAAAGTTGAGGCAAGGTTGAGCAGATGGCTCACTCTGCTGGCCGTCGGTGTCTTGTTTTCGAAATTCCCTTTACCGGGGATAGCTCGCCTTCGAGAGCAGCCAGATCATCAAAAGCGAGGTCGCGAGGGCCGAGAAGACATTCACCGAATTGAAATCGGATAGGAACTTGATCAGGTTGGAGAAGAGCTGATCGATCAACCCGCCTAGGAATGACCCGATCAGCCCGACGATGATGGCGCCCCAGAAACGGCCTAAGACGGGCTTCTTCACGACAAAGAAAAAGAATACAGCCGAGGCAATTCCGATCGTGACGTATGTCAGCCCGACGTTGAAATAGTAGAACCACATCAGAGAAGCCCTTTCATGTCAAAACCGGATTTCCACGTACCCGAGATAGACGGGCCAGGACCAGATCGGCGTGACTCTGTCCTGCAGCCCGTAGCTCAGGGCGTACATCGCGAGGTAGAAGGATCCCGCAGCGCGCGCTTTGGTCCAGATCCTGCTGATGTCGGAATCGGTCGACAGGAACTCAGTAGGATCGAAGGTCTTGAAACCGCCCAATCCGTCAGCGACCGACCGGCACACGCCCACCGAGATCGATTGCATGGTTACCGGTCCCGTGTATGCATACTTGGCATCGGCGGGGGAATTGAAGTCTATGGTGATCGTGAACTCCTGCCCCTTGTCGGTGGGAGGATTGGGATCGAGGTAGATAAGGGGAACGGTGTGTCCCGAGGCAAACAGGTCAGTCTTCGAACAGACCGGGAGAAATCCTTTCGGGTTTAGGAGAGCTGATTCTGAAGTCTCATAGCCAAAACCCGATTCTATGGTTTCATCGATGCTGTAGAGTTTGTAGTACAATGCGAACCCTCGGAACTCGCTCTCGCTGTTGGCCGTTGTGCTGATGATCTGGAAGTAGGGCGTCCCGATGGGAGATGCCAGAGTCGCCGGAGTCGCCGGCGGGGAGAGGAAGTAATTTGCGGGCAGCCCGCACCCCCCCGCCATGACGGCGACGAGGATCGAAACGAGGATCAGGCGCGGCCGCATGAGACTAGGCCTTCGCCCCTGCCCTCCCCTTCGCGCCAGCCTCCACCGGCGGCTCCAGGCCGTCGATCACGTCGACCAGCTCGTAGATGAGGACGGGCTTGTTCTTTCCCTTCACGCGGATGTTGTCCAGCTCCCGGGCGATGACCTTGTCCCGGACCTGCGCGTAGGTGAACTCGCTGATGATGGCCATGGTGAAGTACTGCTTGTTGGTGCCCTCCAGACGCGCGCCGAGGTTCACCATGTCGCCCATGAGGGTGTAGTTCATGCGGCCGAGCGAGCCCATGTTGCCGACCGTCATGATCCCGGTATTGACGCCGATGCCGATGCTGAGCCGCCTTTCGGGGGGCCAGACCTCGTTCATTTTGGCGAGCACTTCAAGCTGCCTGAGGGCGCACTTGCATGCCAGCAGCGCGTGCTCCTCCTGGGGCAGCGGCGCGCCCCAAAAGCACATGATCTCGTCGCCGACGTATTTGTCGAGGGTGCCCTTGTAATCGAGGATGAGGTCGGTCATGGCAGTTAGGTACAGGTTGAGGTGGTTCACCAGCTCCTGCGGGGTCATGCTCTCGGAAAGCGTCGTGAACCCGCGGATGTCCGAGAAGAAGACGGTGAGCTCCTTGTCCACGCCGCCCAGCTCCGGCGGGTTGGCGAGGATCTCGTTGACGACGGCGGGGCTCACGTACTTGCCGAACATGTCGCGGATTCGCCGCTTCTCCCTCTCCTCGGTCATCGTCCGATAGGCCACGACAGCAAGGAATGCGAGGAACGTTCCCCCCGCGGGGGCGGAGAAAGTGATGATATAGTTGCTGAGCTCGAAGACGACGAGGAAAACGAAGAAGTACACGAGGATCACTCCCGCTGTCGTCACGAGGGACCAGACCGTCTGCAGTCGGGAGACCATCAGCGCGGTCAGCATGACCATGCCGAAGAGGATCAGCATGGTCACCCAGGGCTCCGCAAAGGTGAGGAAATTGCTCATGAGGATCGTGTTGAGCGCGTTGGCGTGGATCTCCACCCCGTACATCAGGCCGAAGGGGGTCGGCTTCTGGTCCGCGGCGATGCCCTGCGAGAAGGGGCCGAGCATGAGGATCGTGTTGGCCACCTTTTTTGTCGGCGGCCATTTCGCGGGATCCGGCGAGGGGGGGTTCGCCGCGTAGCCGGCGTAGGAGCGCACGGGGAAGGTCTGGTGCTCCTCGGGGCTCGCGCTTGAGGGGGAGCCCATGAAGTTGATGAGCATCGCGCCTGTCGCGTCGATGGGGATGCGCACCTCGGGGACCGTCCGCCACGTCCCCTCCTTCGTCACGTTGCCCTCGGCATCGAACACGGGAGGGGTCACGACCAGGCGGTAGGGTTCCCATGCCTGCGTCTCGACGTTGAACTTCTCGGGGGACGGGATCCTGATGTAGCGGCCCAGCACGACCTCGATGTCGGAGAGTTTCTTGTGCATGTAGTCGAGCGCCAGCGAGAGCGTGATCGAGGGCACGAAGCTGTCGCGGTACTTTCGCACGACGAAGTACGATGTGTCGGGGGTTCCGTCGTTGTCGGCATCCTCGACCTTCGGCGGAGCCGATTTCGCCATCTGCTTCTTGAGATCGGCGATGACGGCAGCGGTGAGGGGCCAGGGCACGTCGTGGGTGAGGCTCTGCTTGTCGATCCAGGCCAGCCGCTCGAAGCCCGCCCTGTCCAAAGGCTGGTCCACCGTGAGCCCTTCTAGGGGGATCTCCTCCACAAGCCGCGAGAGCTTCACGACGAGAGGCTGCCTGCGGTAGACTTGGTCCGCGTCCTCGAGGAAGTTCGCGTGCCCGTAGCCGTAGGCGGCTCTCCCGTAGGGCTTCAGCGGGGACTGGAGCCCGAGGAAGGTGTTCACCTTGACCCAGTCGCCCGTGATGCGGGTGATCGTGCCCAGGCGCGAGGCGATCTCATCCTGCCTGCCGAAGAACTCCTCGTCCGTGCCGGGAGGGTTCTCGCCGAGGGTGAGCACCGTTTCGAGGAACACCCTGCCGTTCGCCCGTATGCTCTGGACCAGGAGCGCATCGTCCTCGGCGACCTTGTCCGGCTCGATGAAGAACACGTCGATGAACAGCGCCCGTTCCCTGTCGCCTTGGTTGGAGATGCGGGCGAAGGAGTCGACGAGGTTGGCGTGGCGGTAGCGGGGGAACGGCCATCTGCCGAAGCGCGCCAGGGCCTTGTCGTCGATGCCGACGATCATGATGTCGGAGGAGATGTTGGGGTTCTGCTGGACGAGGGCCACTCCCTCCTGAATCCTGCTGCGGGTGAGGGTGTTTTTCATGCGGAAATTGAAGTCGAGGGTCTTCTGCTCGACATTGCGGATCAGCGTCGTCCCGTAGGTGATCGCCACGAGGAGGGCGAAGACGAGCAGCCCGAGAACGAGCCCGAAGTATTTCGTCTCGAAAAACTTCGGCAAACCCCTCCGTTCCGCCATACGTTGACCCTCCTCTCGCACCGCACCGGCGACAGGCTATTTCAGCTTGCCCTCGACCTTCAGGGCGATGATCCTGTTCTTTCCGAGCTTTGTCCAGGTGCTGAGCGCGTAATCGCTGTCAAGCTGCTCGTACTTCTTGCGCGCTTCCTCCCAGGCGCCCTTCTGCTCGTCCAGGCGTGCCGCGTTGAACAGGGCGCGGGGGGTAGCGCCTGAGTCGCGGTACTTTTCGACGACCCGCATGTACAGCCCCTGGGCCGCCTCCGCGTCGCCGTTCTCCTCCGCGCAGGTCCCCGCATTGAAGAGGCTGATGGCGGCGAGATAGCTCGCGGGGAAGCGGCGCGCCAGCTCTTCGTAGTCCTTGCGCGCATCGTCCCACGCCTTGTTCTTGAGCCGGAGATTGGCGCGGAGGAACAGTCCTCTCTGGCCGCCGTACGTGCGGGGATAGCGCGCGATCAGCCGATCGAGCCTGTCGGAGAGGTCCTTCTCGATGGCGGCCTTCTTCGTCGCATCCTGCTCCGAGCCCCACGTGTCGAACAGATCCTGGGCGCTCTCGGCGATCAGGGTGGAGTCGACCGTTCGCTTCTTGCCCACTTCGGACCAAATGAGGTAGCCGACCAGGAAGACGGCGGCCGTGATGAGGATCGCCCAGAGCGCGAAGCGGATCCTGTGGACGATGTGCGCGATGACATCGCCGATCTTCCTCTTTTCCTGCGGGCGGGCCGCCTGCGGTTCCTGTTGCACTGGCTGCATGCGTTCTATACCCCTCTTTCCTTCATGATGTCGAGCTCCCGGACCAGGCGCGACAGGTAGCTCCTCTGGATCGCGAGGGCCTTGGCCGTGCGCGTCTGGTGCCACCCGTTCGCCTCGAGGGCCCTGGTGATGAAATGTTTCTTGAACACCGTGAGCGCCTCGCGCAGCGTCTTCTGCGCGTAGGAGTCATCGCCGGCGCCCCCCGCGCTCAGGGTAAGGGCCTCGGGCCCGATCAGATCCTCGCGCGAAAACACGACTGCGCGCTCGATCGAGTTCTCGAGCTCCCGAACGTTCCCCGGCCACGCGTAGGACAGCAGAAGCTCCATCGCGGGGTCGCTGAAGCCCCGGATCTGCTTCTTCGTGGCCCGGGAATGCTTGTACAAAAAATACGCGGCAAGTGGCGGGATGTCCTCCCGCCTCTCCCGGAGAGGAGGGATGTGGATCGGCAGGACGTTCAGCCTGTAGAACAAATCGGCCCGAAATCGCCCCGCCGCGACCTCGGCCTCGAGGTTCCTGTTCGTCGCCGCGACGATGCGCACGTCGACGTGCGTCAACTCGCTCGCCCCGACCCTCTCGAAGGTCCTGGCCTGAATGACGCGCAGGAGCTTCCCCTGGAGCGCGAGGGGCATGTCGGCCACCTCGTCGAGGAAGATCGTGCCCCCGTTCGCCAGCTCGAACCTGCCCCGCCGGTCGGAGATGGCGTCGGTGTAGGCGCCCTTCACGTGGCCGAACAGCTCGCTCTCGAGCAGCGCCTCGGGGATGGCCGCGCAGTTCACCCGGATGAAGGGTTTCGCCGCCCGGGGGCTCGCGAGGTGAATCTGC
>CAYGXO010000105.1:0-24181 GCA_964353885.1 uncultured Spirochaetaceae bacterium | reverse complement strand
GGCGACCATGGGGGAGAGTCTTGGCTTCCTCAAGGGCCAGCGCGACAGGCTGAAAAAGCTATGAGGACGAAAAAAGCCCTTCTCCTGGCGGTGGCCGTCATCCTCCTGCTTGCCGCGGGAGTCTCCGAGCTCTCCGCGCAGGCGGCGGGGGGCGCGCCGGCCGCGGGGAACCTCGCCTTCCCCTTCGTGGACCTGAACGTGCGGACGGCGAGGAGCAACCAAGAGGTCGTGCTCTCGGTGCAGGTGCTCCTCCTTCTCACCGTGCTCTCCCTCGCTCCTTCGATCCTCATCCTCACGACCTGTTTCCTGCGCATCGCCATCGTCTTCGATTTCATCAAGCGGGCGCTCTCCCTGCAGCAGGCGCCTCCCAACCAGGTCCTGATGGGCCTCGCGCTCTTCTTGACCCTGTTCATCATGTGGCCCACGTTCGACGAGGTCTATCAGAAGTCGCTGAAACCATTCGGTGAGGGAAAGATGGGCCTCTCGGAGATGTACACGAACGCCGAGAAGCCCGTGCGCCTGTTCATGTACCGGCAGCTCGGCACGGACACGGAGCCGATCAAGCTCTTCATGCGCCTGCGGGGCCTGCCGAAGCCGGCCACGCTGGCCGACGTGCCCACCTATGTGCTGATTCCCGCCTTCGTCCTGCATGAGATGACCGTCGCCTTCAAGATCGGGATCCTCCTGTTCCTCCCGTTCATCATCATCGACCTGGTGGTCGCCTCCACCCTCATGTCCATGGGCATGATCATGCTCCCTCCCGTCATGATTTCGATGCCTTTCAAGCTGATCCTCTTCGTTCTCGTGGACGGATGGGGCCTCATCACCATGCAGCTGGTCAGGAGCTTCAAATGAGCCTCGGAACCGCGATCGCCATCGTCCGCGAGGCGGTGATGGAGACCCTCATCATCTCGGGCCCGCTCCTTCTCATCGGCATGGTCGTCGGCCTCATCATCGCGATCCTCCAGGCCACGACCTCGATCCAAGAGCAGACCCTCTCCTTCGTGCCGAAGATCGTCGCGATCCTCGTCGGTCTGGTCATCTTCGGCAGGTTCCTGATGGAGTCCCTGGTCGGATACACCAGGCGGCTGTTCGAGAGCATCCCCAACCTATGATCGAAGCGCTGGTCACCAACATCAGAGTCTTCCTCCTCGTGTTCTTCCGCATCATCGCGATGGTCGAGGTGGCTCCGCTCCTGTCCTCGACGACGATTCCCCAGATCGCGAAGGTCGGCCTCTCCCTTTTCACCGCCGTGGCGGTCTTCCCCGGGGTGCTCGCCCAGCGCTACCCGATACCGGCGAGCATCGTGGATTACGTCCTGCTCGCGCTCGGCGAGGTGGCGATCGGCCTGCTGATCGGGTTCCTCCTTCTGCTCATATTCTCCGTCTTCCAGGTCGCCGGTCAGTTCTTCTCTCTGCAGATGGGCTTCGGCGCCTCGGAGGTATTCGATCCCTTGGCGCAGGTGGAAATCCCGCTCATCGGCGAGTTCCTCAACCTCGTCGCGATGCTGGTCTTCATCGCCATCTCTGGAATGGGGAAGTTCCTCCTGGTCGGCGTCATGGGCTCCTTCCAGACCCTGCGGGCGGCCGATCTCGTGGTGAACAGCGGCTCGGTCATCCAGGTCCTGATCAGGGGGCTCAGCGGCCTGTTCCAGAGCGCCCTGACGATCTCGTTCCCCATCCTCGGCACGCTCCTTCTGGTCTCGATCACAATGGGCCTTCTCGCGAAGGCCTCTCCCCAGATGGACGTGCTCACGATGGGCTTCCCCCTCTCGATCGGCGTCTCCTTCCTGCTGCTCTTTGCCTCCCTGCCTCTCCTCATGACGGTTTTCGGGCGGATCATCGACGGCGGCTTCGAGACGATCAGCGCTTTCATCGCCGGGGCGTCGAGGGGGAGGCCGTGAAAACCTTGTATCCGGATCGCCCGACCCCCTTCGATGTTCATCTGCAGTGGTTCGCGGCCGAGGACGAGGGCCGCACCGAGGACCCCTCCGAGCATAAGCTGCGAAAGGCGCGGGAGGAGGGGAAGGTCGCCCGGTCGGGCGAGGTGACCTCCTCGCTGCTGCTGCTCGTCGGCATCGCGACGCTGGGGCTGCTGGCCACCCACATCGTGCGCGTGAGCATCGAGATGATCACCTTCTTCCTCTCCAACTCGGCGAGCCCGAACGCCTTCTCGGGCGGCCTCGCCCCCGCCTTCATGAGCTTCTTCGTGAAGCTCTCGCTTCCCGTGCTCGCCGTGCTGTTCCTGGTCGCCATCCTGGGCAATGTGATCCAGGTCGGGTTCCTCTTCACTGTCAAGCCGATCACGCCGGACCTCGGGCGCATCGTCCCTCACTTCGGGCGCTGGCTGCGCAGGTCCGTGAGCTCGCCCGAGTCGCTGTTCAACCTGGCGAAGTCGATCGTGAAGGTCGCCGTCATCGCCGTCATCGCCTACCTGAACATCCGCGGCGAGATCCCCAACCTCACGCGCCTTGCGCTGGTGCCGTTCTTCTCAGGCGTCGCTGTCATCGCGCAGATCGCCTTCCGCCTCGTCCTGGAGGTGGCGATCGCTCTGCTCGCCTTCTCGGCGGCCGACTACTGGTTCCAGAGGCGCCAGCACCTCGAGAGCCTCAAGATGTCGAAGCAGGAAGTGAAGGAAGAGCGCAAGATGTACGAGGGTGACCCCCTCACCCGCAGCCGCCTGCGCGAGCGGATGCGCGAAATCATGCGGCGGAACATGTTGAAGGCGGTCCCCAAGGCGGATGTCGTCATCACGAACCCGACCCATTTCGCCGTTGCGCTGGAATACAACAGGTCGGTGATGCCCGCGCCCATTGTGGTCGCCAAGGGCGCGGACGTGATGGCCGCGAAGATCCGCGAGGTCGCCTCGGACAACGGCGTGGCGATCATCGAGAACAAGCCCCTCGCCCAGGCCCTGTACCACGAGGTGGAGATCGGGGACGCGATCCCCGAGAAGTTCTACGAGGCGATGTCGACGATCCTGGCGGAGGTGTACCGCCTGAGCGGCAGATCCGCGGAGGCGGTGTGAGATGAGAGTGGCCCCGGCCGAGAGGAGGCCCCCCCGTGGCTGATGCGAGAACAGCTCCCAGCGGCCTCTGGCAGCAGAGGAGCGACGTGCTGGTGGCGATCGGCGTCATCGTGGTCATCATGATGATGCTGATCCCGCTGCCTGCCGTGCTGCTGGACATCTTCATGGCGGCGAACCTCGTCCTGTCCCTGCTGATCATCCTCACGGTCCTGTACACGCGTCACGCCCTGGAGTTCTCGGTCTTCCCGACCCTCCTGCTCATCGCCACCGTCTTCGGCCTCGCCCTCAACATCTCCTCCACCCGCCTGATCCTCGCGAAGGGCAGCCAGTTCAACGGCCACATCGTGAAAGCCTTTGCGACCTTCGTCGTCGGCACGAAGGGCGTCGAGGGCTACGTGATCGGCATCATCATCTTCATCATCATCATCGCCGTGCAGTTCATCGTCATCACCAAGGGCGCCACCCGAGTTGCCGAGGTCGCCGCCCGGTTCACCCTCGATGCGCTGCCGGGCAAGCAGATGGCGATCGAGGCCGAATACAACTCGGGGCTGATCACCGAGGAAGAGGCGACGCGCAAGAAGAACGACCTTCAGCGCGAGGCTGACTTCTACGGCTCCATGGACGGCGCCTCGAAGTTCATCTCGGGAAACGTCAAGGTCGGCATCCTCATCACCGTCGTGCAGATCGTCGGAGGCCTGATCGTCGGCATGACCCTGCACGGCGAGGACTTCAACCTCGCCCTGCAGACCTACGTGTCCCTTTCGATCGGGGACGGTCTGGTCACGCAGCTGCCCGCCCTGTTGATTTCGACCGCGACAGGCATCATCGTCACGCGCGCCATCTCCGACTCCTCCTTCGGCAAGGACGTGACCACGCAGTTCTCCAACCAGGCGCGGCCGTACCTCATCGCGGCCGGCTTTCTCCTGATCCTGTCCTTCCTCCCCGGGTTCCCCTGGTACGTGCTCCTCCCGATGGCGGGCCTCATCGGCGCGCTCGGGCTCAGCCTGACCCGGCGGAAGGCCGCCGAGCAGGAGAAGACCCGCACGCGGGAGGTGGCCGACCGGGAGCGGGCGGCGCCCGCCGAGATCTCCCCCGTGGTGCCGCTTGATCCGCTGTCTCTCGAGATCGGCTACGGCCTGATCCCGCTGGTGGACAAGGAGCAGGGGGCGGAGCTGCTGGACCGCATCACGCGCATCCGTCGCGAGTCGGCCCTCGAGCTCGGCCTCGTCGTTCCGCGCATCCGCATCATCGACAACATGCGTCTGGAGCCGGCGGAGTACTCGTTCAAGATCCGCGGGGTCGAGGTGGGCCGGGGCAAGATCAAGATGGGGCACTACCTTGCGATCCAGCCCGGCAAGGCCGCCGAGGCCCTTCCCGGTGAGCAGACCAAGGACCCCGCCTTCGGTCTGCCCGCCGTGTGGATCGTCGAGGAGGACAGGGAGAAGGCCGAGCGGCTGGGCTGCACGGTCGTTGATCCGCCGTCGATCATCGCCACGCACCTCACGGAGATCATCAAGAAGTACTCCGCCGAGATCCTCGGCCGCCAGGAGGTGCAGTCCATCCTAGAAGCCCTGAAGAACGAGTACCCCGCCGTCGTGGAGGAGGTGCGGAAGACCTTCGCGGCCGGCGAGATTCAGAAGGTGCTGCAAGGGCTGCTCGCAGAGAGGGTGTCGGTTCGCAACATGGTGGCGATCCTCGAGACCCTCGCCGACTACGGCACGGTGACCAAGGAGCCGGGGTTCCTCATCGAGAAGGTCCGCCAGGCCTTGGGCCGGCAGATCTGCCTCCAGTACGCCGACGAGAAGAAAGTCCTCCGCGTGCTCACGATAGAGCCCTCCCTCGAGAAGGCGATCATCGATTCGCGTCTCGAGACAACCAGGGGCATCGTCGCGGGGCTCGATCCCGCCCTGCACCGTCGGTGGATCACGGCGCTCTCCAATGCGGTGAAGGCCGTGCAGGAGCAGGGGCACCACGAGATCATCCTCTGCTCCGAGGCGGCGCGGCCGCTCGTCAAGTCCAGCACGGCGCGCGAGATCCCGCATCTCGCCGTGCTCTCGAGTCTCGAGGTCGTCTCCGACGTCGTCGTGGAGTCCCTCGGGGAAATACGTCTGGAAGGATAGGGAAAGGCGGCCATGCGGTACTTTACGGTCCAGGGACGGACGGACAGGGAAGCGATCGAGAAGATGAAGAGCGCGTACGGCGAGGACGCGCGGATCCTCACTCACCGCGCTGTGCGCCGGGGCGGACTCTTGGGGATGTTCGCCGCGGAGGGCGTGGAGGTGACGGGGTACATCTCGGAGGACGGCTCGCGCAGGAGGAAGGCGGAGGTGGACGAGGAGAAGAAGAAGATCCTCGAGTCCGTGCGCAAGGAGCAGACCCTCCAGGTGCTCCTGAAGGAGATCCAGGGATTGCGCGAGGCCGTCACCGCGCGCCCTGCGGTCGCCGAGGACGTTCATCCCTCGATCCGCAGGATCGAGGATCTGCTGGCCGCGAACGACTTCTGCGAGGAGTATGCGGCGGGCATGCGCGAGAGGATACGGCGCGAGTTCTCGCTGGAAACCCTTGAGAACTACCCCGCCCTGCAGAACACCGTGGTGGAATGGATCGGCGACGGGATCGCGATCGACCCCCCTCTCGGCTTCGCCGAGAAGGGGACGAAGGTCGCGGTCATCGTCGGCCCCACGGGCGTGGGCAAGACCACGACGATCGCGAAGCTGGCGGCCGTGCACGGCCTTGCGGGGGGGCGTTCGCCGGAGCGGAAGGTGCGGATCATCACGATCGACAACTACCGCATCGCCGCAAAGCAGCAGATCGAGACCTACGCGGAGATCATGCGCATCCCCGTCTCCCTTGTCGAGAGCGGCTCGGATCTGCAGAAGAACCTCGCCGTTCACCAGGACGCCGACCTGATCCTGATCGACACGATCGGCAGGAGCCCCCGCGACCTCGCGAAGCTGGCCGAGATGAAGGAGATCCTTGTGAGCTGCGGCAGCCGCGCGTACGTCTACCTCGCCCTCAGTGCGACGACGAAAGCGAGCGACGCTGAGGAGATCCTTCGGCAGTTCGAGCCCTTCGGCTACCGATCGGTGATCCTGACGAAGCTCGACGAAACCATGAGGATCGGGAATATCGTCTCGATTCTCGCCAAGCACAGGAAGAGCGTCTCCTATCTCTGCGACGGGCAGGGGGTCCCCCAGGACCTCGCGGAGGCGAGCGCGGTGCGCCTCCTGATGAACATGGAGGGGTTCCGGATCAACCGCGAGGCGCTGGAGAAGCGCTACGGGCGGGCGGGGAGAGGAAGCTGAGCGATGGCGGATCAGGCGGAAAAACTCAGGGAGCTGGTGAGCGGGCGGCAGGGCGGCGGGCGGGCCGGCGCCGAGGCGAAGACGGCGACGCGGATCATCGCTGTCTCAAGCGGCAAGGGGGGAGTGGGCAAGACCAACATCTCCATCAACCTTGCCCTCGCCTACGCGCAGCTGGGCAAGCGGGTGATCGTAATGGACGCCGACCTCGGCCTGGCCAACGTGAACGTCGTGCTGGGCGTGATCCCGCGCTACAACCTCTACCACCTTATCCGCAAGCAGAAGACCCTCTCCGAGATCCTTGTGGACACCAGCTACGGCATTCAGATCATCGCGGGAGCGTCGGGATTCTCGAAGATCGCCAACCTCACGGACGAGGAGAGGAAGGATTTCATCGGCGAGCTGGCGGCGCTGTCGAACGCCGACATCATCATCATTGACTGCGCGGCGGGGGTGTCCAGCAATGTGATCTCGTTCATCGCCGCGGCCGACGACGCCCTGATCGTCACGACCCCCGAGCCCACGGCGATCACCGACGCGTACGGCATCATCAAGATCATCGCCACCGAGATCGAGAGTCTGGACATCGGGCTGAAGCTCGTCGTGAACAGGGTGCGATCGGTCGTCGAGGGCAAGCGGGTGGCCGAGAGAGTCATCAACATCGCCGGACAGTTTCTCAACCTCAAGGTCGACTACCTCGGCTTCGTGTACGACGACCCGGTCGTGCACAGCGCCGTCGTGCGGCAGAAGCCCTTCCTGATGATGGAGCCCAAATCGCGGGCCTCGATGTGCATCCGCCATCTGGTGGGGCGTTTGGAGAACTTCGACTACCGCGATGGGAAGGGCATTCCCATCTTCCTGAAAAGGCTGTTTGGAGGCAAAGGTTGACGCAGCGCCGCTTTTCTCCTACTGTGACGGAGGAAATGCGCGCTTTGGGCGCGCCGGGGGGCGGGCCATGAAGGAGTTCATCCGTGCATATGGGAAGCTCGCGGGCCTGTTCGCGGCCGCAGCCTTCGTCCTCTCGGTGGTGACGGGCATCGTCGCGAGAAACTCGGTCGGCACCATTGTCCTGCGCGCCGCGCTCCTGGCCGTGGTGTTCTGCGGTCTGGGGGTAGGGCTCCAGTTCGTCGTGAAGAAGTTCCTTCCGGAGCTCACCGGCGCGCCTGCCGCGCCGGCTGACGAGCGCGCCCCGGGCTCCGCGATCGACATCGTGCTTCCCGAGGTGGGCCCTCTGGGAGCCGAGCGCGCCGATGACGCGGCTCCTGCCGAGTCTCCCTTCGAGTCTGCCGAGGCCAGGGAGCAGTCAGAGGAGGCGGGTCCGGTCGAGGCGCTCGAGGAGGCCGGGGACCAGGGGATCGCGATTCCCGAGGAACCGACGGACGTCTCGGAGGTCATAGAATCGGCGGCGCTCGCTGAACCGGACCAGCAGTCCCGGGAGACTGCGCAGCAGTCCCGGGAGACTGCGCAGCAGTCCAGCTCTCCCCTGGATGCGCTGCCGGACATCGGGAGCCTCGAGGCGTTGGGGCCGGCTCCGGGCCGATCCCGGGCTCCCCGCCGCGCGGGAAGCGGCGCATCCGCGGAGGAGGCCATGCGCTCGCTCGCCAGCCAGGAGGACCCTTCGACGCTCGCCCGGGCCATCCGGACGGTGCTGAAGAGGGAAGACAAAGGATAGGGGACCAATGGGGGACAGCCGCTGGGAAGGGAAGTCCGAGGAGGAGCTGTGGAAGCTGTACCGCCGGACGCAGGAGAGAAAGATCCGAGACTACTTCGTCCGCCAGTACGCCCCCCTGGTGAAATACGTGGCGGGAAAGATCGCCCTCGGGATGCCGCAGAACGTCGAATTCGACGATCTTGTCGGCTTCGGCGTGTTCGGCCTTTTCGACGCCATCGACAAGTTCGATCCCGGCAAGCACGTGAAGTTCAAGACGTACGCGGTCACCCGCATCCGCGGTGCGATCTTCGACGAACTGCGCACGATCGACTGGGTCCCTCGGTCGGTGCGCCAGAAAGCGCGGGAGGTCGAAGAGACCGTTCGCCGCCTGGAGGCGTCGCTCGGCCGGTCAGCCTCCGACGAGGAAATCGCCTCCGCAATGGCTTTGAACCTGAAGGATTTCCAGCAGATGATGCTGAAGATCAGCGGCACGTCGATGCTCTCGCTCCACGACATCTGGTACACGGGCGAGGACAACGACAAGATCTCCATCGCCGATAGCATCGAAAGCCCGGGCAGCCTCAACCCCGACACCATCGTCGAGAAGGAGGAGATCAAGCGGGTGATCGTCGCGGCGATCAAGGAGCTGCCCGAGAAGGAGAAGAAAGTGCTCGTGCTATACTACTACGAGGACCTCACCCTCAAGGAAATCGGCGAGGTGCTCGAGGTGACCGAGAGCCGGGTGTCGCAGCTGCACACGAAGGCGATCATGCGCCTGCGCGCCAAGCTCACCAGTTTCAAGCGGGGGATCGTGTAGGGATCGCATGCCCGCGAAGATTGCCCTGGAGCAGATCCAGGAGTACATGCGGTTGCAGTCCGAGCAGGACAAGTCCAACCGGACGATCGGGGTCGAGGCTCAAAGCGTTCCCGAGGCGCTGAAGAAGGCGTCCATCGAGCTGGGGATCCCCGTGCGCGGCCTTGAGTACGAGGTGGTCCAGAAGGGGAGCGCGGGATTCCTCGGGCTGGGCTCGAAGCCTTGGAAGCTCTCGGTCTACGAGAAATCCCGCAAGGTGAGAGCCGCCGTTGAGGTCGAAGAGACGGCCGCCGCGGGGCTCGCTGCGGCCCCCTCGCGGCCTGTGGACGCGCCGGGAGAGGTCTTCGTGCGCATCGGCGCCGACGGCGGCTTTCTCAAGGTGACTCGCCCGAAGGGCAGGGCGCCGCGCGCAACCGAGATCATGGCTCTCGAGAGGCTGTCGCTGCGCGGCGTCACGGCGTTTGACCAATCCCTGGTCGCGCGCGTGGTGAAGCACGCCGACGGCGAGTATATTCGCGTTGCGGACGTCAGGTACAACCCGGCGAACGACGCCTCCGCCACGCTCGACATCACCGACGGCGAGATGAAGGCCCTGGTCATGGTGAGCGAGCCCGGGCCGGGAGGGGCGGACCTGTCCGCCGGCGCCCTGCGGGCGTTCCTCCAGGCCAACGGCGTCGTGCAGGGGATACTCGAGGAGGCGCTCGCGGATTTCGAGGACTCCCCGCGGTACGGGAAATCCGTTCTCGTGGCGGAGGGCACGCGCGCGCGGGACGGAGCCAACGCACGCATCGAGTACAGTTTCAGCGTCGAGCGCGAGGCTCCAGTCCTGCGGGAGAAGGACGGGCGCGTCGATTTCAAGGACATCAGCCGCATCGAGAACGTTGTCGCGGGGCAGCTTCTGGCTCGAAAGATCCCCGCCGAGCCGGGCACGCCGGGCCAGACCGTGGGCGGGAGCGTGATTCCCGCCGACAAGGGCAGGGACTGCGAGCTCTTGATCGGCAAGAATGTGAAGCTGTCGGAAGACGGCTCCTGCGCCTTGGCGGAGATCAACGGCCAGGTGCTCCTCCTGGGCGGGAAGATCAACGTTGAGCCGGTCTACTCGATCAATGGGGACGTGAACCTCCGTACGGGCAACGTGCTGTTCCTCGGCACCGTGATCGTGAAGGGCAATGTCGAGGACGGGTTCTCGGTGAAGGCGGCGGGAAACATCGAGGTCTACGGAAGCGTCGGCAAGTGCCTCCTTGACGCGGAGGGCGACATCGTCGTGCACCAGGGCATCGCGGCGAAGATCGAGGGCAAGATCCGCGCCGGCCGCAGCCTGTACGCGAAGTTCATCGAGCATGCCCGCGTGGAGGCGGGAGAGTATGTCGTGGTCACCGACGGCATCATCCACTCCTTCGTCGACGCCAATCGGATGATCCTCTGCCAGGGCAAGCGCGCGCAGATCGTGGGAGGCCGCCTGCGCGCCTCGGAGGAGATCAACTCGAAGATCTTCGGTTCGGTGGCGGGCACCGAGACCGTCCTCGAGGTGGGCTACGACCCCCACAGCCGCGAGCGTCTGGCGGAGCTGGAGAGCGCGAAGAGCGAGATCGAGAAGCCTCTCGAAGAGGTCGAGCTGAACATCAAGACCCTCGAAAACCTCCTGCGGGTGCAGAAGAAGCTCTCTCCCGAGAAGGCCCAGTTTTTCACCGAGCAGAACGAGGCGCGCTCGGAGCTGCTCGGACGGCTGGAGGAGACCACGCGCGAGATGGGGACGATCAACGCGTACATCGCTTCCCTCTCGAACATCGGGAAGATCTCCGCCTCAGAGCGCGTGTACCCCGGCGTGCGTGTCTCCATCAAGAACGCGACCCTCGCCGTGCGCACGGAGTTCAAGTACGTCACCTTCTACCTGCATGGGGGGGACGTGAAGGTGACGAAGTACGAGGCCTTCGACGAAGAGCTGATGAGGAGGAAGTAGGGGATGCCTCTTCTCCCCATCGACCTGCAGACCCTCTTCACCCAGGTCACCCATGTCGGAAAGGAGCAGGCGGCGCAGAAGGACGCCGCCCCTCACGCGCAATCCCTGCAGGGAGCCCAGCTCGTGCAGAAGACGGAGCAGCGGGATGCCGCCGTGAACGAGACCCGGCCGCAGGAGCAGGGCCCCGAGCGCATCAAGCAGCGAGCCCGCCGGGAGGGGCGACGTCGGGAGAAGCCGCCCGAGAAGAAGCCCCCATCGCAACCGCGGACCCCCGAGATCTACAATGACCCCGCCTTGGGCCGCAACGTCGACCTCACGGGCTGAGCCATGGTTCTCGCAATCCTCATCCTTCTCGCCGTGGAGATCGGCGGGCTGCTTGTGATCTATGCCGTTCTCAGGGAGAGGGTGCGACGGGGGACCGCCGCAGCAGCCCAATCGCAGGAGCTGCGCGACGAGGTGAGCAGGCTCGTCGTCGAGCTCAACCAGACAACGGATAGGAACATCGCCCTCGTGGAGGACGGGATCGCGCGCCTCAATGAGGTGCTTGCGCGGGCCGATAAGAAGATAGGCCTCCTCCGCCGCGAGAGCGAGAAGCACGACATGGGGATGCAGGTCTACAACAGGCTCGCAGAGGGGCGCGGCGCGGTCGTCCAGGGTGCGCGAGCAGCGAATGGCGCCCGCAGCGCCGCAACGAAGGGCGCCGGCAGCGTCGAGGGGGAGCTGCTCTCAGCCAGGCCGGGGCAGGCACGCGCGGTCTCCGCCGAGGCGGGGGACGCGGAGCCCGTCGACGCGCACGAACGGGTGCTTCGGCTTGCGCGGGGCGGGTTCGCCCCGTCGCTGATCGCGGCGCGCGTGGGCATCCCCCTGGGAGAGGTGGAGCTCATCATCTCCCTCGAGCGCAGGAAGGGGCAGTCGTGAGGTCAGAAGGGCGGGCGATGTCGCGGGCCGAGCGGACGACGGGATGCGCGCTGGGCATCGAGGTGGACGGAGGCAGGACTGTCGTTCTGATCCGCGAGGGGGCGCCGATTCCCGCCGCGGGGCGGATGGTCTTCACGACAGTCGCGGACGGCCAGCCCGCGGTCGAGATCCCTGTGGTGGAGGTTTCGGGGCTGCCGCCCCGCGCGGTCACGATCGGCAGGTTCCTGCTCGCGGGGTTCCCCATCGGCAGGAGGGGGAGCCAGCGGATCGAGGTCGCGCTCGCCCTCGACGAGCGGGGCGTGCTTCACGCCCGTGCGCGCGACGGGAGGAGCGGCGCTTGCCAGGAGGTGACCTTCGCGCGCAGCTCCAGCCAGGCGACAGCGGGCCGCGCCCTCGCGCAGGCATCCTGAAGAGGGGGAGCGATGGGCAGGCGCTACGTGTCCTTCACGCTCGGCAGCGGCCGCTACTGCGTGCCCGTCGACGAGGTGCTCCAGATCCTCCGGTACGAGAACTTGATGGAAATTCCAAAGGCGCCGCCCTTCGTTGATGGGGTGATCAACCTGCGCGGCGACGTAGTCCCCGTTGTGAACCTGCGCGAGCGTCTGGCCGTCGCAAAGGAGGCGGAGGCGAAGAAGCCGCGGATCATCGTGACGCAGGTGGAGGGGCGGACGTACGGCCTCGCGGTCGACGAGGTGCGGGAGGTCGTCGAGATCGACGATGCCGCCGTTCATGAGGATCCGTCCTCGCCCTTCGCCGCGCGCTCACAGTTCATCCGGGGTATCGCCAGGCGGGGGGACAGCCTCTACATGGTCCTCGATCTGCCCGGCGTCCTCCGCGGCGGAAGCTGAAGGGGGAGCGATGGCGGTCGCGGGGATGGACGAATCGAAGCTCCGCAGCGCCTTTCTCGAAGAGGCGGAGGACCTGTGCGCGAAGCTGGGCGAGTCGCTGCTCGCCCTCGAGCAGAGCGGCGGCGGCCGCGAGCCGTTGAACGAAGCCTTCCGCCTCATCCACTCATTGAAATCCGAAGCCGCACTCATGGGGTTCGCCAAGCTCTCCGAGCTCGCGCATGCGATGGAGGATGTTCTCGGCCTCGCGCGCGACGGCAGGGCCACCCTGGACAGGGGGATCATGGACCTCCTGTTCGCAGGAGCGGACCTCATCGGGGAGATGCTCGGCGCCGTCTCCCGGGGGACGAGCGACGGAGGCATCGCCACTGATCAGGTCGTTCGCGGCCTCGCCCGCGCCTCGAAGGAGCGCTCGGGGCGGACGGATGTTCCGGCTCCCGCGGGGGTTCCCGCGGGGGTTCGCGTGGGGGCCTCCGGCAGCGCGCCGTCGCTCGGCTCCCGCCCCGGCCCGGCAGGGGACGCCTCGATCAGCTTTGGGGAGTTCGAAAAACGGCAGCTCGCCGAAGCGCGTGACAGGGGTGAAGGGCTCTACCGTCTCGTTCTGCGCGTCGACGAAGGGGAGCCGATGAAGTTCCCTCGAGTCTTTCTGGTCTTCAACACACTCGAGGAGGAGGCGAACGTCGTCAAGGCAGTACCGCCCATGGACGGGGAGCCCCTCGACGACGCGCTGTACGGCGAGACGGTTCTGTACCTCACGAGCGGCAAGGGCGAGCAGGCGATCGCCCGGGCGAGCAGCGTCGATCAAGTCGCGGTCCTGTCGCTCGAGAGGCTGGAGTACTCAGCGATGCTCGCTGGACCCTTGAGGGAAGCGCAGCCTCCCGCCGAGGTTCAGCCGTCCGCGGAAACGCAGCCGTTCGCCGAAGCGCAGCAGAGGCGGCTGAGCGCCGAGAAAACCTCCATCCGGGTGGACACGCGCAAGCTGGACGACCTGTGGAGCCTGATCGCCGAGCTGGTCATCCGCAAGTCCCGGGTCGCGCGGCTTTCGGAGAAAATGGGCAGGGGCGCCGACGTGCATGAGGTGCGCGAGGAGCTCGCGGAGACCTTCGACTCCCTGGACAAGATCGCCGGCGGGATGCAGCAGGCCATGGTGGATACCCGCATGATCCCCATCTCCGTCATCTTCAGCAAGTTCCCTCGGCTCGTGCGCGATCTGTCGCGCAAGCTGGGCAAATCGATCGAATTGGCCATCTCGGGGGAGGACACGGAGATCGACCGCGGCATCGTCGAGGCGCTCTCCGATCCCCTTACCCACATCATCCGCAATTCTATCGATCACGGCATCGAGTTTCCCGACCAAAGGATCCAACAGGGCAAGCCCGCTCGCGGACGGGTTTCGATCGACGCCCGGCAGCAGGGGGGGAACATCGTCATCGAGCTTGCGGACGACGGGCGGGGCATCGACACCGCGCGCATCCGCGAGAAGGCGGTGGCGGATGGCATCCCCGGAGCCGCGGCCATGGGAGAGTCGTCCCTGCTGGAGCTGGTGTTCCTCCCGGGCTTCAGCACGCGCGAGGCGGTCACCGACCTGTCGGGCCGCGGCGTGGGCATGGACGTGGTGGCCACGCGCGTGCGGGGCGAGTTGAAAGGGGACGTGGCGCTCGCGACCGAGAAGGGCAGGGGGACGAGAGTCACGCTTCTGCTCCCCCTGACCCTCACCATCATCAACTCCCTTCTTGTGCGCGGGGACGGCCAGCTGTACGCGATTCCCCTCACAGACGTCGATAGCACGGTGAAGGTGCTCAGCACGGAGATCCGCGGCGAGAACGGGAGGGAAGCGTGGGTGTACCAGGGAGAGGAGATCCCCCTGCGCAGGCTCGGGGTTCTCTTCGGCCGGGGAAGGCGGAGGGCTGATGAGCACTTCGCCGTCATCCTGCGCCACGGCGAAGCGCGGGAGTGCCTCGTCGTCGATGAGCTGATCGAGGAGCAGGAGATCGTGATCAAGCCAGTGGACGACCTGCTGAACGATCGGCGGCTGTTCTCGGGGGTTTCCCTCCTGGAAGACGGGAGGCTCGTGTTCATTCTTGACACCTCGTTCATCCGCCGGGAAGACTTCTAAGAGGAGGCTCCTTCATGGGCGCGAAGATTCTCATCGCCGACGATTTGTCCTTCATGCGGATGATTCAGAAGGAGATCCTCTCGCAGCGCGGCTACGTGGTTGTCGGCGAGGCCTCCAATGGCATCGAGGCGGTCGAAAAGTTCCGCTCCCTCCAACCCGACATCGTTCTGCTCGATATCACGATGCCCCAGATGAACGGCCTGGAGGCGATGAGGAAGATCTTCTCGATCGACCCGCACGCGCGCGTCATCATGTGTTCCGCCCTCGGCCAGCAGAATCTCATCGTCGAGGCGATCCGTGCGGGGGTGAAGGATTTCATCGTGAAGCCGTTCAAACCCGAGCGGATGCTCTCCGCCATCGAGAAAGCCCTGAAATAAAAAACGGTATGCCTGGACGTCAGTAGCATACCGTCGGTATAAAAATGAGGATGTGCTCCTCACAATCAGAATCGGACTGTTGGCGCGACTCCTTGAGTGAAAAAGGGCGTCTTCCGCGTCCGGCTCAGCCGTCGGCGCGTGGGGCGAGCAGCTCGATGGCCCGTTGCAGAAGTTCCCCCTGGTAGCGCGCGGATTCGAGGATTCCGCTGTAGATTTCAGAGCTGTTTGCGAGCACCTCCGATGCGCTCGCCTCCCTATCGCCGGCGCCCTGCACGCGATGGATGATGGACTGGATCAAGAAGCCGGCGACATTGCGCGCGGAGATCTCGAGAATTCGCCGATCGATCCCGTCCAGCACGGACAGCAGCTCTCGCGGATCCTCCCGCCGAGCGAGGACGTCGCGGAGTCGGCCGGTTCGGCTGAGCCCGTCGCCAGCGGCGCCGGCAAGCTCACGCAGGTCGAAGGCGAGAGCTCTCAAAACGTCGAGGAGGGCGTCTCGACGCTCTTTGGCGTCCCGACGCTCTTTGGCGTCCCGACGCTCTTTGGCGTCCCGACGCTCTTTGGCGTCTCGACGCTCTTTGGCGTCTCGAGGATCGGCCGTGTCTTCCTGCCCGCGACAGAGCCCCGCGACAGCCGCCATTTTCTCGTCGATGAGAGGCCGTATCCGAGGGAGCGCGAGGGCATCCTCGATGGCCGCGACGGGCATCCCGGCTATCGCCGCTCCATCGCCGGTCAGCGTGAAGGAGCGCAGGCCGGGCCGCATAGCCAGAGCATTCTCGAACCACCACTTGTACAGGAGCATCCGCCTGTCCGTGGCGACCCAGCCGCCGCCCGCCGAGCGCACGGCGAAAACGCCGATCTCGCGCAGAGATCTCATCTGGAGTCCCTCAACAGGAGTGAGCCTGTCGCACGTTGCGTACCAGAGCTGCTCGAAGAAAGCATTCCTGCAGTGCGTGCGCAGGCCGGGGAACCCGAGATCGAGGCCGGCCGCATAGATGGGCTCGCCGCCGAGGAGTCTCGCCAGATCCCACGCGGAGGTCGAGACCGATCCTCCCGCCCCAAGCTTCCCTCTGTCTCCCACAACGGCTTCCAGCCGCTCGCCAAGCGGAAAAAGCGAGCTGCACAGCAGAAAGCGCGACGGGTCCCCGCGGAAGACCCTCGGATGAGTGGAGGGCTCGGCAACGATGAATCCCGATGCGGGTCTCGCCCAATCCAGCGTGCGGGACGCCCAGTACTGCGGGTCCACAACGACGGTGAAGTCAGGGCTCACTCCCGCTTCGCGGCAGGCCGCGAGCGGCGTGTTCACGGAGATCACAAGCATCCGCTCGGCCAGCTCCCGCAGCCGGGGCGCGACGGCGTCGAATGTGGGCCCTCCCGCGAGCACGAGAGCAGGCACGCCGCTGAAATGACCCGCCAGCCGGGAGATCCCGGGAGAGTCCACGAACGAGGAGATGTTGCGGCAGAGGTTGCGCACCCAGAGCCTGCCGAACCGGTTCAGCGTGTTGATGTTGACCTCTCGGCGCAGCAGGTACGACCGTGCGATTTCCTCTGACGATCGGAAGCGCGCGGGGTCCTTCTCGATCTCCGCGCGCAGGCGCAGAAAGACCGGCTTTTCGAGCGGAAGGGACCCGAGCAGGCCGGGGATCTCCTCGGCGCCGGCTCCGACGTGGAAAACGACGCGCGGGGAGGACAGGAAGCCCGCGAGGTCTCGGGAGGCGAGCGCCGCGCGGAACAGCGCGCAGTCCGGCTCGATGACAAGGAGGGCGGCGCCGGGCGCGCGAGCGAGGAACTCCTCAGCCGCGTACCCCAGCCCGAAGCCCAGGGCGATGCCCGTCGTCGCCTCCACGTCGAGCTCCCTCGCAACCTGCCCCGCCGCTTCCCTGCGGGGATCGTGGCGGCTGTGCAGCCAGGTTCCCCGGTAGCGCGCGGTAGGCGCTCCCGAGGCGCTCGGGACGATTTCGATGTCCGCTCGCGGATCGGGAGGCTCCGTGAGGCGCCGGCTCAAGTCCGCGGAACGTTCGGCGAGCGCGGCGAGGTTTTTCTCGAGAACGCTCATTCCAGCTCCAGGACGATCGCTGTTCCCTTCCCGATGCGCGTCCCGGGCGGCGGCTGCTGGCGCACGACGATGCCGCTTCCCCGCAGCGTCACGGCAATGTCGTCTCGAAGCAGAAGGCCGAGCAGGAGCTTCTTCGGGGTTCCCGCGAGATCTGGCATCACCTCGCCGATCTCCGCCCTGCGGGGAACGGCGACGGAGATCTCGCCCGCAGGGGAAACGAGAGCCGAGCCGGCGCGCGGGATGTCCATGGCGTCGGCCAGGGCGGCGGCGACGTCGCGCAGGATAGGAGCGGCGATCGTCGAGCCGAAGTAGCTCTCGCCCCGCGGGTTCTGGATCACGATGTAGGCGACGAGGCGCGGCGCGTCGGTCGGGAAGATCCCGATCACGGAGGCGACGAAGTCCTTTTCGGAATACGTGCCGGTGGTCCGGCTGGCGACCTGCGCGGTTCCCGTCTTTGCCGAGATGCGGAGGCCCTCGACGGCCGCGCGCCGCGCCGTGCCGGCGGACGACGTGGCGGTCTCCATCATGTCCAGAACCTCCCGGGCGACCCCGGGGGAGACTGTTGTGCCGACGGTCTCCCCCGTGAACTCCTTCACCACCTTTCCTCCGGGAGAGACGATCCGGCGAACGAGCCGGGGCCGAAGCAGCGTCCCACCGTTGGCGAGCGCCCCCGCCGCGGCCAGCACCTGCGCGGCGGAGACGGAGATTTCCTGCCCGATCGCGATGGTGGGCTTCGAGCGGACGGACCACTGTGCGACCCCGCGCAGGATGCCCGGCGTCTCTCCGAGCAGGGGCAGCCCCGTCACCCGGCCGAAACCGAAGCGCTCGATCATCGTGGAGAAGCTCGTCTCGCTGGCCGTGTCCGAGGCGTACGCCGCTCCCGCGTTGCAGGAGTACTGCAGGATCCGCTGGGGCGTGACCTCCCCGTGCTCCGCGATGCACTTGATGCGGATCGTCTCCCCGCTCCGCAGGCGCTTCTCGTAGAACCCCGTGCAGAGGAATCGCGAGTCGGCGTCGATCGTTCCTAGCTCGAGCAGCGAGGCGATCGAGAAGATCTTGAACACGGAACCCGGCTCATAGGCGAGCACGAGCGGCCTATCGATGAGGGAATCCGCGGAAACCGGCGGCGATTGCTGCTGGAACTCGTTGGGGTCAAAGTCGGGGAGGGAGCACCAGGCGAGGATCTCGGAGGTGCGGGCATCCATCACGAGGATCATGAGAGAGTCGGCGCGGGTGGTCTCGATCGCCCGGCGCGCGATCTTCTCGACGATGAACTGGATGTCCCCGTCGATCGTCAGGAAGACCTGATCGCCGAACACGGGTTCCGCGTCGGTGCCGACGGGCTGGGGCGCCAACTCGTCGTTGAAGGTGTGCTCAATGCCCGCAAGGGCGACGTTGTCCAGTCCGACGAACCCGACGACGTGCGAGGCGAGCTTGCCCTCGGGATAGAACCTGCCGAAGTCGTCCTCCAGCCGAATGCCCGCGAGCTTCCCCTCGTCCTTGCGCGCGCGGATCGCCGCCGCTTCCTCGGGGGTGAGCCTCCTCTTGATCAAGGCGTATCCGGGGTGCCGGCGGAAGGTCTCGAGGACGCGGTCCTTCTCGATGCCGAGGATCGCCGAGAGCAGCTCCGCGCTTTCGACGGGACGATCGACGGAAGGCACCCATGCCGATGCCCTCTGCTGGCGCGTCGTGATGGCCATGATCCGTCCCTGCCTGTCGAGGATGGCGCCCCGCTCCACCTCGGGGAGCAGCAGGGATTCCTCCCCAGAGCGCGCGGGCACGACGATCATCAGCTGGACGAGGCGGCCGACAAGCGCCAAGGCGACGAGGGCGAGCAGCGAGGCGAAGACCACAAGGCGTCTCTTCTCGCGCAGCTTCTCACTGGGCCCTGTCACCTCGAGTTCCCCTCCCCCCCGGGAGGTTCATAGTAATATGCGGCAGCACAAATGTCGATATGGTGGGTAAGAGCTTCTATGATAACGGTCCTCCAGCGGCAGCACGTACAAAAGCGCGCGGTTCCTCCGATCCGCCTCCGGGCTCGTACGACAGGCGTGCGCTGGAGGCGCGAGGAGATCTCGCGGCCTGTGGGCGGCAGCTTCCACGCGCACCCATTGCGCGGAGGCGTCTCTGGCGGCGCCTTGGAGCGCCCGAGAGCGCGCTTCGAGCAGCGGTCGCGGAAGATCCGCCCGCAGCCGTCCGCACGGCAGTCCCTCCTCGCTCGCCTGCAGAAGGGCGGGAAGGAACGCAGAGGGCGCAGGAGACCGCATCGGGCGCAGCGGCCCGAGAGAACTCCGCCCCCCTCCCGCCGAGGCGTTGTCGCGGTCATCAGGAAGGCCGTCCGCAGCGGTTGGGTCCCCCTCGCCCTCGGGCTCGCATTGCTCGTCCTGCTCCTCGCGCCGATGATCCGAGGCGCGGAAATGCTTCTGCCGCGCGCACGACCCGCGTTGCCGCCTTCCGGCGGCCTGGACGGCGCCCTGTATCGCGTGGTCGTGCCGGAAGAGCCTCTCCGCCCGGGCACACGCTCCGCCCCCGCGGCCCTCACGGGATTGAAGCTCGCCTCGTACCGCACGCGAGCTGGGGACTCGCTCTCGCAGATCGCCCAGAGGGCCGGATTGAGCCTCGGCACGCTTATCAGCTGGAACGGCATCCGCGACGCCCGCAGCCTCCCCATTGGGACGCTTCTTGTGCTGCCGAATGCTGACGGGCTGAAGCACCGGGTGCGCAGGGGCGACACTCTCGAGGGGATTGCCAGGTCCTCCGGGGTGCTCCTCACCGACATCCTGGACTGGAACAATCTCGCCAGCTCCGCCATCTCCGTGGGGCAGGAGCTGTTCCTGCCCGGCGCCCGCATGAGCCAGAACGACCTTCGCCGGGTCACCGGCAATCTGTTTCTGTATCCGGTCCGCGGAAGGCTGAGCTCGACGTTCGGTTCCCGGCCTGATCCGTTCACCGGGGTTGTCCGCTTCCACAACGGAGTGGACATCGTGAGCAGGCAGGGTACCACGGTGGGCGCTGCGATGGCCGGCAGCGTCGCGGCAATCGGTTTCAACGCGAACTACGGTCGCTACATCTTCCTCCAGCATTCCGGATACCAGACCATGTACGCGCACCTCAACCGGATCACGGTCTCGACGGGGCAGAAGGTGGCGCAGGGTCAGAAGATCGGAGAGCTGGGCAATACGGGCTACAGCACGGGACCTCACCTGCACTTCTCGATCTACAGGGGCTCCGAGCCGGTTGACCCTTTGCGCTTCCTGAAATAAGCTGTGCGGCACCAAGGCAATGGGACATCATGAAAAGTTCCTCGACAGAATAGCCGCCCTGCGAAGGCCTCTCGCGGCCTCGCTCGCCGTCGTTTTCGTCTTCGCCGCCGTGCTTCTCGTGCTCGACGCGACTCTTCCGTTTCCCTCTCCTTCCGAACGGATGCTCTATGATCCCGGCGGTTGGACGCTTCTCATGCGGAGCTCTCCCCCCTCCGCGCCCGTCGAACCGGCTCCTGCCCGCGCGAGCGCCGCTCCCGCGGGCGGGTACGCGTACTCGCCGCCCCCGATTCAAATCATGCTGTACCGAGCGAGGCAGGGCGACACGATATCGGGGATCGCCCAGAAGCTGGGCCTGGACCCCGACACCGTGTCCTCGCTCAACCGGGTGGAGGGGAGGGGGGTGCATAATATCACAGTCGGGGAGGAGATCAGCATCCCGAACCAGGACGGGATCTTCCTCGTCGTGAACGGGAACCTGGACAGCCTCTGCGAGAAGAACAAGGTGTCCGCCGAAGAGGTGCTCGCGGCCAACGCTCTCACGCGCGCGGCGCTCGCGCCGGGCGCCAGGTTGTTCTTCCCCGGCGTCCAGCATACGGGCTACGAGTACAGCCTCTCGACGGGCGTCGCCGTGCTGAATCCCCTCCGGCTGGGCTGGCAGTCTTCGTCGTTCGGCTATCGCGACGACCCTTTCTCGGGGGAGCGGAGGAAACACCGCGGGGTGGACATCGCGGCGAGCGCCGGGGCGCCGGTCAAATCCGCCTCCGACGGCGTAGTGAGGGTCGCGGGTTGGGACGACGTGCTGGGCAACTATGTCGAGGTCAGGTCGCGGATGGGCTACTCGTACATCTACGGCCACATGTCCCGCCTGGCCGTGAAGCCGGGCAGCATTATAGCCCAGGGGCAGTCACTCGGCGCCGTCGGCGGCACGGGCAAGGCGACCGGTCCCCATCTGCACTTCGAGGTGCGCAAGAACGGCGTCCCTCAGAATCCGAGGCTTTTTATCTCCGGACTCCGATAATGGGGAGAGGCTTCGACATGAGAAAACTCGTCATCAGCGTCATCGCTCTGCTTGCGCTTTTCTCTCTCATCCGCGCCTTCCCGCAGACCCCGGCGCCAAAAGCGCCCAAGGCGCCAAAAGCGACTACGGCGCCCAAAGCGACTACGGCGCCCAAGGCGCCCGCGGCGTCCAAGGCGACTTCAGCGCAAGAGGGATCCCCCGCCCGGGGCATCGAGCTGCATCCCGGGCTTGTGGAAATCGGCGACGGAACGAGCAGCCTCGGCCTCGCCTTCGGGCTGCTTTCCGGCAGGGACGGCGAGCGCGGCCTGTGGAACGTGCTGCCGCTGCGCCTGACCATCCGCTCGGGCGAGAAGAGCCTCACCCTCGGAATGAACGGCCTGTCCTTTCTCCTGCGCGGCGGCATACGGCTTGGGAGACCGGTTCGCGTGGGGATCCCCATGCACGGTGACCTGATCAGCGTCGGAGGCCGGGTGA
The DNA here is from genome assembly GCA_964353885.1 of uncultured Spirochaetaceae bacterium. GTDB lineage: Bacteria > Spirochaetota > Spirochaetia > SZUA-6 > Fen-1364 > CAVTER01. Next base: position 2,360 of record CAYGXO010000105.1, on the reverse strand, counting down.
CTGTGGATGCCCGCGTGGACGGCGACGTATGGGCTCTTGGGGCAGACGTCGCGCTCACGCCCAAGGCGGAGGTGTCCGGCAGGGTCGTGGTCATCGGGGGAAAGGTCGCCGCGGACGCGCGGGCCCGAGTCGCGGGCGGCGTCACGGCCCTTCCCGAGCTCAAGATCCCCTTTCTCAGCGTCCTCGCCACGACAGCATCGGTCCCGCTCATCGAGCTGGGGCGCGAGGCTCTGGGCTTCCTCCTGCTCGCCTTCGTTCTCTTCGCGGTGACCTACTACCTGCGGACCCACGCGCAGGGGCTTGTCCAGTCCATCCCATCGGCCTGGCGAGCTTCACTGCTCACCGCCGTGGTGGCCATCGTTGCCGTTCCCCTGCTCATCGTCCTGCTCGTGGTGTCCGTGTTCGGGATTTTCCTGCTGCCCGTGCTCGCGCTGCTGCTCATCGCCGCTTCCCTCGATGGCTTTCTCGCCCTTGCGGCCCGGATCGGCGACGCCGTGCGCGCGGGCACTGGCACGGACAGCCTTCACCTCTTCACCTCGGGGCTCCTCGGGCTGTTCCTATTCAAGGCGCCCGCGATGGTGGGCGCCCTCCTTCCGCTCATCCGCTCCGAGCTCGCGGGCAGAATCGGGGAGATCCTAAGAATGGTGAGCCTCGGGCTGACCGCAGCGGGCTTCCTGTATGGGTTCGGGGCATTCCTGGCATACGCGAGAAAACCCGCTCGGTAGGGAATCCCCGGCCTATTGCCCGTGGCAGTACTTGTACTTCTTCCCGCTCCCACAGGGGCAGAGGTCGTTGCGCCCCACCTTGGCCGCGGTCCTCTTCACCTGGGCAGCTTCGGGCTGCGAGGCGTTCTGCCTCATCGCGATCGTCGCGACGCCGCCTGCCGGCGCAGTCGCTGAGGGCGCCGATGGCGCCGAGATCGCCGAGAATTGGCCCATGGCGCTGTGCGACGCCTGCAGAGCGAGCGGGGCCCGTGGGGACGGGCCGGTTCGGACGGGAGCCTTCTGGATGCGCACGCGGAAGATCTTGCGAGCGATCGCCGTTTTGATCTCGTAGAGCATCTCGTCGAAGATCTGGAACCCCTCCAGCTTGTACTCCAGCAGCGGGTTTTTCTGGCTGTAGGCGCGCAGCGAGACCGCCTCGCGGAGCGCCTCCAGGTTCTCGAGGTGGTCCTGCCACCGCGAGTCGATGCTGCGCAGGTACTCGGCCATGATGAAGCGGTTGAGCAGCTCGTCCCCGATCTCAGCGGCCTTCTCCTCGATGCTGCGGCGGAGGCCGTCGCGGATCGCGCTGTCGAGCTCCTCGGGCGAAAGAGCGGCCAGCTCGTCGGCTCCCTGAGGCGGATCGAAGAAGAGGCTCTCCCGCAGGTCCACGAGGAGGGCGGAGAGCTTCGTCGTCTTGTTCTCGCCCGACCGCGCGTACTTCTCGAAGATGTCGGCCCACAGCTCCTCGCCGGTGGCGATGATCCGTTCGGTCAGGCGCGGGTCGCTGATGATCTCATCGCGCCGGGAGTAGATGAACTTCCTCTGCTCGTTGAGCACGTCGTCGTACTCCAGGAGGTGCTTGCGGATCTCGAAGTTCCTCTCCTCGACCTTGGTCTGCGCCTTTGCGATGGAGGTGTTCAGCCAGGGGTGAACGATCGGCTCGCCCTTCTTCATGCCGAAGCGAGCCATGAGGCCCTTGATGTTCTCGCCCCCGAACAGGCGCATGAGGTCATCGTCCAGGGAGATGTAGAAACGCGAGGAGCCGGGATCGCCCTGGCGGCCCGATCTGCCGCGGAGCTGGTTGTCGATTCGGCGCGCCTCGTGGCGCTCGGTGCCCAGGACGTGCAGTCCGCCGAAGGACTTGACCTCCTGGTAGTCGACGTGCCATTTCGGAAACTCCGCGGCGAGGGCGGCGGAGTACTCGCCGGCGGTGGCGTTGGTGCCGGCCTTGCGGCGGGCCTGGATCTCGGGGTTGCCGCCCAGCTTGATGTCGGTGCCGCGCCCCGCCATGTTCGTGGCGATGGTCACCGAGCCTTTGGCTCCCGCCTCCGAGATGATGAGGGCCTCGCGGGCGTGGTTCTTCGCGTTCAGCACCTCGTGGCGGATCCCGCGGCCGATCAGCATCCGCGACAGGACCTCGGATTTCTCGATCGAGATCGTGCCGACGAGCACGGGCTGGCCCTTTGTGTGCAGCTCCTGGATTTCATCGCAAATCGCTGCCAGTTTTTCGCCCTCGGTGAGGTAGATCACGTCGTCGTTGTCGTCTCGGACCACCGGGCGGTTGGTCGGGATGACGACCACATCGAGGTTGTAGATCTTCGAGAACTCCTGCGCCTCGGTGTCCGCGGTGCCCGTCATGCCGGCGAGCTTCCCGTA
>CAYGXO010000104.1:0-3110 GCA_964353885.1 uncultured Spirochaetaceae bacterium | reverse complement strand
GGCGAAGAAGGCCCAGGCGAGCAGCAAGTTCCAACGGGCGATGACCGCGCTGCACGAGTGGCTGCAAAAGGTCGCTCCGTGGTTCTTCCGCAAGAACACAAGCGTCGACCTCTCGCCGCTGTTCCGCGACATGGCCGAGGGCAAGTTCATCCCCGAGATCGCCGCGACAAAAGGCGGTGGAGAGGCCGGCAAGGCGTTTGCGACGAGCGGACAGACTTCGCTGTTCGAGGGTGGCGGCAAGGGGACGGTCAAGGACCGCGCCGACGCCATCCAGCGCGAGAAGAAGATCGGGCGAAAGGAGGCCGAGGCCCAAGCCTCCGGCGACTTCCAAGAGGACCGCGCCATGCAGCGGTATGGATCTTTCGACAAGGCGATTGACGCCGGTAGGGAGATGGTTGCCCGCATCGACCGGCACCATGCCGAGATGGCGAAAGAGCCTGCCGGTCGAGTGTTCGAGTTCGACCCCGAGCTGATGAGGGATCGGGCGTTCCGTGGCGACGGCGCTGGCGCTGGGCGGTTCCGCCCCGGCGACAAGCTGGTGAAGGGCGATGAGGGGTATTACCACCGCGTCCGCGACGGCATCGTCGACGACGGGGCCTATGAGGCGAGCGAGCTGAACCCCCTACCGTTCACCCCGACCGGCGAGATCGCTGACGCTGCCCGCATCGGGGAAGCGTCCCGCGAGTCGAGCAAGCGCGGCACTCCATCGCAGCTTCGCCTCGCGGATCTGATCCGCTCGTCGCAGCAGGGTAACATCCCGTTCGAGTCTCTCGGAAGCGAGCCGGTCCTGGGCAAGCGCGGCCAGGAGATCGGTCGCCAGGAAAAGCTGTTCGAGGGCACTCCTGACGGAAATGTCCCGCCGCTGTTTCATATCCCTCTCCCCGAGATTCCCAATCGCGGTCCCATGCCCGAGAACAAGGTCCAGGGTGCAATCTCGAAGGAGGCCGGGAAGCGGCTGGGGAGGGCTGAGTGGAACCAGCTCTATCTCGAAGGCCACGACCTCGCCAAGAAGTTGTCGGGCGTCATCCGCAACAAGGGTGAGAGGTGGCAGGACTACGCTGACCGTGTCTCGCTGGCCGAGTCGAACACCGAGCTTCGCAAGGTTGTCGGGGAGCTTCGCGACATGCGCGACAAGGCCGACCCCGAGGAGGTTGGCAAGGTCGGAATCGGAGCGGTTACGGGCGATAGCTGGGAGGCTTACGACGCGCTGATCGCGAAATCCAAGAAGTACGACGCGACCGTCCGGTCGGACAGCCCTGAGTGGGCTGAGTCTGCCAGTTGGCGTCGCGATGCCGCCGAGCGTGCGAAGGCGATGAAGGAGCGCCTCGACACCGAGGAGGAGATGAACCCGACCGCCGAGACGCTCGCCCGTCTGCGTCGCAAGGCCCGTGATCTGCAAGACCCCATCGACCGCCGGGAGGCTGAACGCGAGGCCGACGCGCTCGCGGAGAAGCTGTACCCTGGTACCACCGCGAAGAAGGCCCAGGCCGAGATCGACAGTGATGTCGCCGCCGGTCAACGCGATCTCGTCAAGGAGTTGGAACAGGAGGAGCGAGCGAGGTCGTATCGCAAAGCTAAGGAGGAGATCAGCAAGCCTTTCGACCCGGCGAAGGCCCGTCAGGAAAAGCTGTTCGCGACCCGAGGCGCTGACGAGGGGACCACCCGCCGTCCGCTCAAAGAAGGCGAGGATGACCCCAACCTGTCGATGTCAAACATTGACGTCAAACATCGCCCTATCGTCAGTGCAATCCGCGAACACTACGCTGTCCCGAAGCTCAAGCGTAGCGCGGAGGCGGTCGAGAAGTCGGCAGAGAAGGTCATCTCGGAAAAGGGCATCAAGGCTGCCGTCGAAGCGGCAGTCCAGAAGGCCCACGATCTTCGCATAGAGGATAACAACAACGGTGACTCCGTACAAGTCGCGGTGTTGGGTAAGCGCGTCAATCAGCTCATGGATCGCTATAACAAGGACGGAGTATTCCAAGGACGCGAATTGCACAAGATTGTCTCGGCAGATATGGAGCTGCGCGGACAGATGGGATCGAACCTCGCTCTGTTGCGCGATCCAATGGAGACGCCAACGCAGCGGGCCGAGACGGTCCAGCGCCGGTTCTGGCGAGCGAGTGAAATCGACAGGGCTTGGTTTCGACGGCAGGGTCGTCGCATAGATAAGGCCGAGGCAGCCGGTGACATGGAGGGCATGCGTCGTGCGGGCAAGATCCATGACGAGGCGCTCGATCGACTGATCGCCACTAAGACCACTCAGCTCAAGAAGATGGAGAGCTGGGGGGTCAAGCTGGCCGACAAGGACAGCCTGACCAAGGCCCTGTCGAACGACGAGACTTTCGCGACCGTCCTCAACGATCTCGAAACCGCCGCCATCTACGCGAAGGACGACCACTCGTGGATGGATTGGATGGTGTCGAACCACAAGTCGAACCTCCTTGGCGATGTCCTCGTGACGCAGTCCAACCAGCTCATCTCGAACGCGCTGATGGCTGCCGAGAACACGGCCTACGCCCTGCGCCGTCCTGCGGTCCTCGCGGCGGCACTCAAGCGGGGGGCTATCACGGAGGCCATCCTCAACTTTGGCCGCAGCTACAAGCAGGGACGCAACGCCTGGGTCCACAAGGTCACGGGCGAGGAGCTGGGGCGGTTCGAGGAAACCTATCGCCCGACCGATCTCCCCTCGACCGTCGGGCGGTGGTTTTCCTTCGACATCATGGCGGCAATCGACGGGGGCTTCCAGCGGTACAACGCCCAGCTCGCCGCCGCCACCATCGTCTACAAGACTGCCAGGGAGAGCGGTCGCTCGAAGGCCGATGCTCTCGCGGAAACGAACAACACCCTCAAGGATGGTGTCACGGGCGATCTCGCCCTGGAGTCGATGTTCAAGTCGCTGCCCGGCACCTTCCAAGAGCTTGCCCTCTCGCGCCCAGGCGTCGAGCGTGCCGGCCTGGACAAGATGGTCGGTGGGTTCACGGGCGCTCTCTCCGACATGGACGGCATGATTGGAAAGAGTACCTTCGGCATGTTCGGAAAGAGCGAGGTAACGGGGGAGGCCTATCCGATCCCGGTCAGCAAGGTCGCTCTGCCGTTCGTGCGCACCACCC
>CAYGXO010000103.1:0-1720 GCA_964353885.1 uncultured Spirochaetaceae bacterium | reverse complement strand
TGGAGGCAATGAAGGAGGAACCGTAAGCTTCGGGCGTTTGTCGCCCTCGTAATCCCTCATCCGAAGTCCTGACCGAAGGTCTGGAAATGAATGATAGCAAATGATAGCAACTAGTATAGCTTCCCTTAGGCCGAACAACATGAACGAAGGCCCCGCGCCAGCCACGGACTGGCGTAGCGAGAAGTGGACTTTTACGTAAGCCGCTGCGAGGGAAACACGATGGGCAGAAAGGCAACTTCGGGGTCTTGCGGTGGGCTCAAAGCAGAGGGTGGCCCCGTGCGTCGGTGGCGGAGGGGCAGACTACCCCCTCGGGGACAAGGAGAGGGGATCAGTTGAGGGAGGCGGGATCCAGACCGGGGGGTGGCTTGCCTGTCTTGATGAGGTATCGCAGGATCTTGAGGACCTGCGCGGGGTCGGTGATCACGGCGATAACCTTCATCGGGTTGTGACCACGAGGACAGCTTAGGGGGTCCGCTTCGTAGACCTTCTTGATCAGGCGTGCCCATGCGGCACGGCTTTGCTTGACCGACACCGACAGCTCGGGCTGGGGCTCCTCGGGCGGGCCGAAGCGGAGAGCGGGCTGGGGTGGATGGTCGCGCTTCCAGCCCTTGGCGGGACCACCCTCTCGGCGCGCTAGCGCGCCTGCCGGGCGAGACGTGCCGCGAGTCGGGCAGGTGCTGGAGGGAGACCGGCGGGCGAACGCCTCTCGCAGGTCTACGACCTGCTGTCGGCCTAGGGATGTACTGTGCGAGCGCTTCGCGAGTCTTCGAGGAGCCGGCCGGGGCAGATCGTGATCAATCCCTTTCGCGGTTACCGGGAGGAAGAGAAGAACATCCTCGACCCGAGCCTCGGAGAGACTGTGAAGGAGTTCTCCACGATCGACGGCGCCTTTATCCTGCGGGGCAACGGCGAGATCATGTCGGCCGGCGCCTTCCTTCGGCCCGAGATGGCCGCGGTGAACCTGCCCTCGGGCCTCGGCGCCCGGCACGCGGCGGCCGTGGCGCTCACCGGGTTCACCGCAAGCCTCGCGGTCGTGGTCTCGCAGTCGACGGGTTCCGTCACCCTGTTCAAGGGCGGCGGCCTTCTGATGAGCCTCGCGAAGCCCAAGGGCTTCGAGGGGTAGAAGTCGCTCAGGCCTTCCCGTCAGCCCTGCAGGCGCGGATCCACCGCTTCACCACCTCGCGCACCGCTTCCCGGGCGGGTTTCATGACATCGAGGGTGTACGCGTTTTCGCCCCGACGCGCGAGCTCCGCGCGGACGGTGTTCATGTACGTGCAGTGGATGATCGTGCCGACGTTCACCTTTGTGATCCCCTCGCTGATCGCGCGGCGCACGTCCTCCTCGGGGATTCCCGTTCCCCCGTGCAGGACAAGCGGCGTCTCCACCGCAGCGGCGAGCTCGCGCAGCCTGTCGAAATGGATCTCGGGCTTGCCCTCGTAGAACCCGTGCGCCGTCCCCACCCCTACGGCGAGGGAATCGACCCCGGTCTCGGCAACGAGCCGGGCCACGTCATCCACTCGCGCAAGGAAATCCTCACCCCGATAGCCGCCTTCGTAGCCCGCGCCCTTGATCCTCCCCACCTCCCCCTCGACGTGCGCGCCGCGGGGGTGCGCGTACTCCACGACCCGTTTCACCGCCGCGATGTTCTCTGCGAGTGGGAGCATCGAGGCGTCGATCATCACCGACGGGTAGCGGTTGTCCACAGCCGCCTGACAGAGCT
>CAYGXO010000102.1:0-3725 GCA_964353885.1 uncultured Spirochaetaceae bacterium | reverse complement strand
GGGGCGCTCTCATTTTGCCGAATACGAAGCTACATCTCTACGATGAGAAAGCAAGGCTTGTCCGTGATTGACGCCATCATGAGCGCATTCGAGAAGGATCTGACCCTAACAGATTGCCTTCAAAATACCTGAACAGTTACGAATCTGGAAAGAACGACAAATCGCGGGCTGCAGGGTCGAAGGAATGAGGGCAAGCTTGGTCTCCCGTAGCGGGAAAACGATTCGACAAGGCGGAACCCATGTACAAGTCTGATATCAGCAATCGAGACATCATTAGTATCACCCCATCGGGAAAAAGGATTCACTGGCTTGTCACCTCGGAGATCGGCGCACCCAATTTCGAGATGCGGTATATCGAGATTGTGCCGAATGCTAAGCCGTCGAAAACTACTACTCATTCGCACGAACACGAGGTCTATGTCGTTTCCGGCCATGGCCTGCTCACGGGAAAGCACATGGGCCAGGGCTACCAGACGGAGCTCCGGGCGGGGGACGCAATCTTTATCCCCGGGAACGAAGAGCATCAGTGGCTCACTCCTTTTGGTGAGGGTTTGGCTGTGATCTGTGTGGTGCCCAAGGGTGCAGAATCGGAATCCAAGCCAGCCCTAGTAAAGGCACAAATGTAGACAGGCGTGGTACGCGACCAGTCCGTCACTATTGGCGATCCCACATTCGACACGAAAGCAAGGCCAGCGGGATCACTGCCGAGCGCAAGGGTGCGGAAACCTGAAAGGAATATTTCCATAGGTTAATGGGAGGTCGAAACGCTTTGCCCCGTGTCACCTTCTGCGAGCTCCGGATCCTCCCTCCCTGCCGTCTTCTCCTCTCCTTCCGCGGTAGGTTTCCCGTCCTTCTTGATCTGCGGCTTGCACCCCTCGTGCTCCGGGAAGATGAGCATGCGCCGGCGCGGCTTCCCCTTTGGATTTGTCTACCGCTCCTGCTTCCAGCACCGGTTGCACGTCACGGTGACCGATGAGGTGTGGGAGAGCTCAGCATCTTACATGCTGGAGGATCAATGAATTCTTTCAACCCCAGTAGGAGGCCAAGCAATCCTCTAACATACTCGGGGTTGGGATATGGTCCCCTGCTCCCACTATGTGGGCCAAACCGGGAAGACCGTGAGGCCGAAGGTGTACACCGTCTGGGGCATCAGCAGCGACAGAGAGCACCTCGCTGGCATGAAAGGACCTGACATGACCGCGGCTATCTACATGGACCTCGCTGCCCCATCTTCGACGTGGCCCTTTCCGGCACCGTGGGAGATCTGTTCCAGGTCATCTTGGAATTTACAAAGCGGCGGGAGGCAGGTGGGTAGCACGCTTCTCCAAGATTGACCCAGTTCCGGAACAGTTTTTGATTGGGATTGCGCAGACGGAAGGCACGCGCGCACAAATCCGTCGAGGAGGCAGACATGTCGATCCTAAAACGATCCGGAGCTGAGTTCCTTGGAACCTTCTGGCGAGTGTTCGGCGGCTGTGGAAGCGCCGTGCTCGCGGCCGCGTTCCCGGTGGTCAGGATCGGATTGCTGGGAGCTGCTCTCTCCTTTGGCCTTACAGTGCTCACCATGGCGTACGCGGTAGGCCACATCTCGGACGCCCACCTCAACCCCGCAGTGTCCATCGGGCTCTGTCTCACGCTGATCCACCTTGTGAGCATCCCAGTCACCAATACGTCGGTGAACCCCGCCCGCAGTATCTGACCTGCAATCCTTGCCAGCTCGTGGGCGCTCGGGCAGCTGTGGCTCTTCATCCTTGCCCCTGCCGGCGGCGCGCTCCTCGCGGGTCTCGCCTCCCGGTTGTTCGCGGAACGGACGAAGGTCGCCGTGAGGAGCCGGGGCCGCAGGAAATAGGGCGCACCCGCCCAGGCGAGTCTGACACACGCATTCTCGAACGGGGAGCGGTACTGTGACCCAGCGGTTGCCGCTCCTCCTGGTCTTTCTCGCCTGGGCCGCTCTTGCACTCCCGACCGGCAGAACAGGCCCCATGGATACTGGCAAAAAGACCTTCGGGCTCACTAGGGAAATTGACTCGCGGGATGTCAGCTATGGAAATGGGCTAGGAAGGGGGAAAGTTGCACCCAGGGGCATGAACTGGATGGGAACACATTTTACCTAGCGGAGGATTGAAAGTCATCAGACGAAGACTTTGCGCCACTGTCGCTTGTAGCGGGCATATTTCTATTGCCTGCGTTTTCAATGTTGCTCCACAGTTGAGGAGGGCCTTGTCCGACACGCCAGAAGGATACCGAATTGATGTCCCGGGCTCTGTAGAGCTGGAGTTTATCCATGATCGAACGATGATCGTCATAGAACACCGTGACGACAACGTTCTCCGAGTATTCGAAATAGGCTCCAAGCTCCGGCGCGTAGTTGGTCGTGCTCTTCTTTTCGGCAACGAGGTCCCGCACATTCGTATAGCGCAGAGCTTTTGCCAGCTTCTTGTCCTGCCAAGCTCTTCCGTAGAGAGGCAGGCCCATGACGATCTTGGCACCCTCAACCGTACTCTTCGCGTAGTCGACTACCCTCGAACACCATGGAAGCGAGGCTACCGGCCCCGGGGAACTCGCGCTCCAATGCTCGTCGTAGGCCATGATTATCATCCGGTCCACAATCGGAGCGATTCGGGAATAGTCGTAGGCATCCGCTATCAGTCCCGTCCTCGCAGGCGCCGCGACACTCAGCTTCTTCCCGGCAGGCAGCCTGCTTCTCAATTCTTTCAGGAAGTCAAAGAAATGGTCGGCGTCATCCCGCGACACCGACTCAAAGTCTATCTGGACCCCGTCGAAACCTTCCGTAACTCGACAGATATCCTCGATCAGTAGCGGCCTCACCCCATATTCGGGATCCAGAGAAAAGTGCATGAGCGCGTAGTTTGACAGTTCGGCAATCACGAGATGTATCGCGGGCTTCAAGCCGTCTTTCAGCGTTACCGCAGGCCGTGCGACCGTATCGGTTATCCGTCCCTCCCTGGTCAAGCTCGCACCGAAATAGCACAGGTCGGTAATAGGTTCTGCACCCGTCAGCTCCTTTTCCTCGCCTCGCAGCAGGTATGCCCAGATTTCCTTGAATACTGGTCTTGCCGTTTCGTCAGCGATTGGAATCTGTTCAGAGACCCATGCGGGAAGCGTGCAGAGTGCCAGGGCAGGCAGCAAGACTGCCACTCGAATTCGATGGGAGCATCTCCTGAGCATTTGCCGGCAGTGAAAGCGTCCCATACAATCCCCAATCTCCTCTCGTCGACCTTACCAACCGGGCGCATGGTCGGTCAAGGACGAGCGCTGCCCAGCAGTTGCCGTAGAGGGGGGGTGTCGCGATGGTCGTGAGCAGGCTCACCAGGATGATTATCACGGAGACATCCTGTCGGATGAAGACGGCATCCAGGCCGGCGAGCCCGATGATCCTGGCGACCTCTCACCGCAAGGTCATGCCGAACCTGATCACGGAGGATTCCTCTCTGCCGCTGTTGTACAGCAGGGCCGCGCTCTTTGACGCGAGTGAGCCGTGGTTGCCTCAGAAGGATGCCGCCTCCTTGGCCTGCTCGCCGCCGGCAGCCTCATCGCCGTCCATGCCGTCACCGTCCTTCTTTTTGAATTGCGGCTTGAACTCCACGTGCTCGGCCACGATCTCGTTCTGCGACCGGGGCTTGCCGTCCGCGTCCGTCCAACGGTCCTGCTTGACCCTGCCCACCACCCGTACACCCCGGCCCTCATACAATGACTCGCCGTAG
>CAYGXO010000101.1:0-7424 GCA_964353885.1 uncultured Spirochaetaceae bacterium | reverse complement strand
CCCGGCCCTCATACAATGACTCGCCGTAGACCTCCGCCAGGCGCGCCTAGGTGGACACGTCGAAGTAGGAGACCTCCTTCTGCATCTCCTCTTCCCGCTTGAAGAACCGATTGCGGGCCACGCCGAACTTGCACACCGCCGCGCCTTTGGGCGTGTAGCTGCGCTGAGTATCTTACACACCGCAGGATCACTCCCGATACGCCCGATTCTTTATTGGTATGCTGGCATCCAAAAGAACAGGCACATTCTCGGGTCGCCAAGACATGGAGCCATTAAAAGGGAAACAGCCCGAATCGGATCTTCCATTGACGGTGACGGAGGAGTGCCCTATGCTGAAACGAGTTCTGTAGCATCTGCATCATCTGAATTCGAGTGACTACAATGGCTTGGATGTGTAGGCACAGTTGGAGCTCGGGACCCCCCTCGCATACCTGCCGGCATGAAATGCTCTGCACTCATCGGGAATGGCAAACCTATCTACGGCCAACGCGTCCTAAATCCGAGATGCGGTCCTATCATGGCTTCTCATGATTCGGTGCGGGAAAGGAGAGATGATCACATGGAAACAGCGGGAAGAGGAGATCATCGAAGAGGCTGTTCAGCAGCGGTTCTCTGCCTAGCACTGATTGCGCTCATTGTGGGATGCCCCAATCCTCCCCTGCCTCAGGTTGCCGATCCAACCTTCTCGCCCCCAGAGGGCACGTATTCATCTCCGCAATCGGTGGCCATCATGACCACGATGGCCGGAGCGGGCATCAGGTACACGATCGACGGATCGACACCGACGAGCACGGTCGGCTCGCTCTATTCGTCCCCGATCGACGTCTCGATGAGTACGACCATCAAGGCTGTCGCGTACGCAAGCGGCTATACGGAATCCGAGGTGGTTTCTGCTTCGTACGAGATTCTACCGGAGGGCAAGGACGGGGACCGAACGGTCAGCTCGAGCGGAACGGTCGTGAACCAATACACAACGCTCGCCCAGAACGCATCATCCGGAGCCGCAAACATTGTTGTCGGAAGCGTCACTGCCCTCACGGATGGTGCCAACCCGCTCGAAACGGGCGATCTGCTCCTTGTCATCCAGATGCAGGGCGCGACGCTTGACGTGAGCGACGCCATCTCTTATGGCACCTTGGTCACCCTCGGTGGTGCCGGCCTCTACGAGTTTGCGGAGGTTGCGGACGTGGTTCCTGCTTCCACTAGCGTGAGCCTGAGCTCCCCATTGATCAACTCATACTCGGTTGCCGGAGCCGTGCAGGTGGTGCGCGTTCCCCAATACACGACACTCACCATCAATGCAGGAGCGTCAGTAACGGCCCCTGCCTGGGACGGTGCGACCGGTGGTGTCGTGGTGCTCCATGCGGCACAAGCGATCACCGTCAACGGGTCTGTCGATGCATCGGGAAAGGGGTTCCGCGGTGGACCCTCGGAGAACGACTCATCCGGGGCTGTGGTCGATACCATCACGTACCGGTCCACCTCCAGCTTGGCCGGTGCGCGAAAGGGTGAAGGTATCGGCGGTTTCATCGTAAGCTACGGCCGCGGCGCCCCTGGCAACGGCGGCGGCGGTGGTAATGCGTACAACGCGGGCGGAGGCGGAGGATCGAATGGCCGCAGCGGCAGCAACTGGACTGGTCAGGGCGTTTTCGACGCCACCGTGACCGGCGGTAGCGCCTGGGTACTCGATCCTGGCTACAGCACCATTGCGAGCGAAGGCGGCGGCCGTGGCGGCTACAGCTGCTCAAGCTCGAACCTGAACGCGCTCACGGTGGGACCGGGCAACTCGTCGTGGTTGGGCAACTATCGCCGCGAGCGTGGCGGTCTCGGAGGTCATGCCCTCGACAATGATCCTTCCTCGAGGCTGTTTCTTGGCGGAGGGGGCGGCGCTGGCGATGGCGACAATGCGCATGCCGGCGCTGGCGGGAGCGGGGGAGGTATCGTGATCGTCATCGTGCCGCAAGTGACGGGGACGAACGGGCGGGTGATTGCGAACGGTGATGCCGGACAACCAGCAGATTCCAGCAGTGGTGATGCCGCGGGCGATGCAGCAGGGGGTGGTGGTGGCGGCGGTGCGGTGGTCATCAAGGCGACAACGATCCAGGGCATCTCCATCGAGGCCAAGGGAGGGACGGGGGGCACCCAGACGGTGAACAATGGTGCGGAGGCGGAGGGCCCCGGTGGTGGTGGCGGCGGCGGCTATGTCGCCATCTCCACGGCGGTCACGATCGCCATCAGCGGCGGGCTGGGCGGTACCACGACTTCGTCAGCACTCAGCGAGTTCCCCTCGAATGGCGCCACCCGCGGCGGCGACGGTGAGACATTGATCAGTACGTCGTTTATAGTGCCCGGCACGTAAGGCCTGACGAACGAGTATCTTTGGCTTCGAGGTCCGGCCCCAGATTACAGCCACGAGGGGCGGTAAGAGGAAGCAGAAATGGACGCTCCCACCGTGTGGAAAGGTCACGTATCCGTAGCTGAACGCCGGCTCCGCACTTTCGTTCTTTCTCCTCATAGACATGCTCTTTACAGCTTCAGCCTGAGCCTCGGGACTCGTCCACCGGTCCTGCTTCAGCCGGCCGACCACCCGCACGCCCCGGCCCTCATACAGTGACTCCTCGCACACCTCGGCGAGTCTCGACCACGTAGTGATGTCGAAGAACGACACCTCCTTCTGCGTCTCCTCGTCCTGCTTGAAATAGCGGTTGGACGCCAGCGCGAAGGTGCTGCACACCACAGCCCCCTGCGGGGCGTAGGACAGCTTAGTATCCTACACGGCATGGGATCGCTTGTTTCCTCCGGACTGCCGAAATGGGGCGCGGGGCGAGCATAGTCGATGATTACTTCTTCCGACAGAGCATCCGGTGACACGCCAAGACTGCAGCCATTGACATCCGGATTGACCGGGCGGCAGAATGGTGCAAATCCGCCGCCTGGAGGTTGCGATCATGCGCGACGTCATAGTTGGCGTTGTAGGCGCCGGCCTCATGGGACATGGCATCGCCCAGGACTTCGCCTCGGCCGGCTATCCCGTTGTTCTCCACGACATCGATGAAGCCCGGCTGTCTCGGGCTCGAGACCTCATCCGGGAAAACCTGCAGACCATGGCCGGACTGCACCTCGTCAGTGGCGCCGGCGCAGAGGACGTTCTCTCCCGGGTGTCCATGGAGACATCTCTGCCGGCGGTCGCCGAGCGCTGCGATTACATCGTGGAAGCAGTCGTGGAAAACTTGCAGGTGAAACAAGAGGTGTTCTCGGTCCTCGATGCGCAGGCGCCCGCTCAGGCGATCTTCGCAAGCAACAGCTCATCGTTCCTGGTGGACCAGCTTGCAGTCGGGATCACGCGCGCCGAACGAATGCTGGTTACACACTACTTCAATCCCCCGTATCTGATCCCGTTGGTAGAGGTGGTCCTGGGGAGTGCCACGTCGCAAGAGACAGTACGCTTCGTGGCGGAGTTGCTTCGTACGGCGGGCAAGCGGACGGCGGTCCTCCGTCGAGCGATCCCGGGCTTCATCGTAAACAGGCTTCAGGCGGCCATCATCCGAGAAGCCGTGTCAATGGTGGAGCAGGGAGTGGCGTCTCCCCAAGACATCGATACCGCGGTGCGCAACAGCATCGCTCCGCGCATGTCGGCCGGCGGCCTGTTCGAGGTCTATGACCTTACGGGGTGGGACATCGTTCTCGCGATGTGCAGCAACGTTCTGCCCGATCTGGACACGCGGACGGAGCTTGGGACGGCAGTAAGGACCATGGTTGCCCAAGGGCGACTAGGGGTGAAGTCGGGGCAGGGGTACTACAGGTGGAGCGCCGAAACCGTCCGTGATCTGCGGAGCAGGATCGCCCAGACACTTGCGGCACTGCATCGCGCGTGATCGCGGCGAGGAGAAGGACATGGACACAGACCGGAGACGCTGGTTTGGCACCTGGAAGCTGGAGGCGATGGAGCTCCACAGTCTGCGCGGAGTTGCCTCATTCCCGTACGGGAAGAATCCTACGGGCTACATCATGTATCTGCAGCCCGATCGGATGGCAGTGGCATTCGGCAGCGGCGATCGGCGGCCCTTTGCCACGGAGGACATGCTCGGCGGAACCGACAAGGAAAAGGGCGCCGCGTTCAGCAGTTTTGTATGCTACTGCGGCACGTTCCACGTCGAGGAGCAATCCGTGGTCCACCGGATCGATGTTTCCCTGTTCCCCAACTGGGTTGGCACTAGTCAGGAGCGGTTTTACGAGTTCGAGGGAAACACTCTCCGTTTGAGCTCGAAGCCATTCCTGATCAACGGGGAGCAGCAGACGGCTCACTTGATCTGGAGAAGAGTCTAGCTGTCCCGGCAGAAGGCCCGCACGGCCGTCCGTGTTGAGCCAGAAATGGGCGGATCGATTTCGGTTCGGGCGCGGGCTGCGAAAAGCTGGACGTCGCTTCGGATCAGTCGTAGCGTTGGGGGTTGTGCCTGAGTTCAGCCAGGAAGTCGTCCACGATCTGCTCCTGGGTGAACTTCGGTTTCCAGTTCCACTCCCTCCGGGCGCAGCCGTCATCCACCGGCAGCAGGAACCTGTCCACGATGCTCTGCAGATTCGGATCGGGCTCGAAGGCTATCCTTGCCTCAGGTACGCGGACCTTTACCATGGCAGCGAGATCTTCCGCACTCGCCACGGGGGGAACTCCGGCAAGCACGTAATTGACGGTCTTGATGCTCTGCGCGGGCGCCTGCGCCAGCTCGATGAGCGCTCGAGCCGCATCCTTGAAGTACAGGACCGGAACCCGGGTGTCCGGCTTCAGCCAGACCTTGAAGGGTTTCCCCCTGGCGCTTTCCTCGATGATCCAGGAGGTATACTGGACGACGCCAGGCGTCTTGACGCCGGGGCCAACCAGGCTGGGATAGCGGACGCACCGGAAGTCGAGCTGGTACTTCGATCGGTAGAAAAGACCCATGTGCTCGCAGAAGACTTTCGTCACGCCGTAGAACAGCTGCGGACGCTGCAGCGTGTAGTCGTCGATCCTCCCTTCCCGGATATCCAGCCCATACGTTGTCAACGAACTTGTGAAGAGGACCTGCCGAACGTCGAACAGCTTCGCTGCCTCCAGCACGTGAAAGGTGCCTAGTGCATTGGCTCGGATCGCCGCGCTGGGATCCGCGTTCGACGGCAATGAGAGCATGCCGCCGACATGGTAGATCGCGGTCGGCTTCGTGTCGTGCACCACGTTGAGCACGTGGGCGAAATCACCCAAGTCCCCCCGGACCAGCTTGACCTTGCCCGCGGCGTCATCGAGCCGCTTGGTCGACGAGCTGATGTCGAACACGACGACGTCGGCCTCGCCTCTCTCTACGAGCAACCGCGCGACTTCCGCTCCGACGAAACCGGTGCCTCCCGTTACCAGGACCGCCATCGTCCGCCTCCCGGCGTTTTGCCGCCACGTAAGTGTGCACCAGGTTCCGCGACGAATCAACGTGCGTTATCGACTGCCGCGATTCCGACGTCGGCTGCCACGAGCACGTGGCACTGCGAGCACGGGGCGCAGGGCAGGATACCGGCGCGGCCTGGGGCCACGCTGAGATCAAGGTGAAGAGAGACGGATTGCTGGGGATGGCGGCCCGCCGAATGGCACGCGCCACAATCATTGCTCGCGTTTCTTCCGCGAAAAGCTCGCGGCTTCCTTTTCCTCCCCCGGCTGCTCGGCGTCCTCCTCGGCCCCTGCCGCTTTCTCCTCGCCTTCCGTGCCAGCCTCGTCCAGCTTCTTCAGCTGGGGCTTGAACTCGACGTGCTCGGCCACGATGAAGATCTTCGAGTGCCCCTTTCCATCCGCATCCGTCCAGCGGTCCTGCTACAGCCTGCCCACGATGCGCACGCCCCGGCCTTTCTTGAGGTACTCCCCGCAGACCTCGGCCAGCCGGGTCCAACAGGAGATGTCGAAGTAGGAGACCTCCTTCTGCAGCTCGGCATCCTGCTTGAAGAAGCGATTGCAGGCCACCGTGAACTTGCACACCGCCGCGCCCTTGGGCGTATTGCTGAGCTCGGGGTCCAGGACGAGGTTCCCCTCCATGAGAATGGAGTTGATTATGAAATGGCAATCACGGCTGCAAGCGCCCGAATGTCTGATGGCCACGCATGAGCTTCTCTCCACCGTTAACGCTGTTCTGTGCAGGCACGCTCTTTTCAGGCTAGTCGCACTAGAAGTGGTCTTATAATGGAACGCGATTTTCCGGCGGCCGAACGCGCCATGGGCAATCTGGCGGTATTGACTTGTGACTGGACACGCATACACTTGAGCTACTATGTGCTGACACGATCTGGCGAAGTCTCTCGCGAAGTGAGGTGACTTCGGTGTTGGACTCTCGTCCTTGTACTGCCCAACCTTCAAAGTACCGACATCACGTCATCCCGAGAGCCTGCGGCCCACCTTCCTGATCTCAACGGATTTGAGTCCCTTCCTGAGAAAGTGGTCGTACGACACATCACTCCAAGTTTTGGCGATGGACACCAAGTATAAGGAATTCAAAACTGATGTTTTGACCAAAGAGGAAAAAATGAGAAAGCGGATTAGCTTTGTAGCTCTTGCGTTTCTGTTAGCTCTGGCTTCAGCGTACGCACAGACGACACGGTACTTCGTCTCCGTTGCAAATAACTGGTATGATAACGTGTCTGCGTACGCGATCAACTCGAGCACCGGGGCACTCATAGCAGTGGGCGGTTCGCCCTTCGCCGCGGGAGTGAACCCTCATGGTGGTGCTATTGCAGCGGTCACGGGTCCTTGAAGGAGTAGACATCGGCTGATTTTCTACGCTGATAGGTATCTCCTCTCGCTGCTCAGGGTGGGGGGGTGGGGCAAAAGCACAAGAGGAGCTACGAAAATAGTGCGGTATCGGGCATCCTTTCAACACCCGCCAGTGTCTTGCCGCTGCCGGGAGAACCGAAGAGATCGGGTGCGATGAAATCAGGGTAGAGGGGACTCACCAGCGGTATATTCCCTGTGCTTGTCGGTCTAAAGGGGATTCTTTTTGCAGCCTCTCTCTACGCCTCATTCGGGAGCCTGATGTCAGTTCGGTGCTCAGGACCGTGCTTTCCTCTGCCGTTCTCGATCTATTGATGTTCTCGGCGGCTTTATTGATTTTCGCGGCGTGTTCGATCCTCGCTGAATGAACGCGCCCGCTTCAAGGCGATAAGGACGATGTGCGGTCTGGTAGCCACGCGGGTTTCTTGCGTAAGGGCGAATAGCGGCCTTCCCACCGGGGAAGGCCGCACTCTTCATTCCTGCGCAGCCGCTATTCCCGTCCTGCTTCTTGAATTGCGGCTTGAACTCCACGTGCTCGGCCACGATCTCGTTCTGCGACCGGGGCTTGCCGTCCGCGTCCGTCCAACGGTCCTGCTTGACCCTGCCCACCACCCGTACACCCCGGCCCTCATACAATGACTCGCCGTAG
>CAYGXO010000100.1:0-14468 GCA_964353885.1 uncultured Spirochaetaceae bacterium | reverse complement strand
AACCTCGACAGGAAGCTCTCCGACAGGAGATTGTTCCCCGCCATCAACATCAAGAAGTCGGGCACCCGCAAGGAGGAGCTGCTTCTCGGCGAGGAGCACCTGCAGAAGATGTGGGTGCTGCGCAAGGTGATCAACCCCATGGAGGACACCGAGATCATCGAGCTGCTGATTGACAGGATGAAGAAAAGCAAGAATAATGAGGCTTTCCTGCGCTCCATGAACACGTCCTCCGTGGACGCGTAGCGCGCGCGAAGGCGAAAACTTCCCTGGAGGACATCCGAATGAAGACAGACATACATCCACGGTACGAGCTGACGACGATCACCTGCGCGTGCGGGAACGTGTTCGAGACGAAGTCGACCGCGAAGGACATCAAGGTGGAAATCTGCTCGAAGTGCCACCCCTTCTTCACGGGCAAGCAGAAGCTCGTCGACACCGCCGGCCGGGTTGAGCGGTTCAAGAGGCGCTACAGCATCAAGGGCTGACGCCTAGGACCTCCTCGGCGAGCCGCATCATTCCCTCCCAGTGGGTCCCACGCCAGAAAACCTTTCCACAGCCGGAGCACTGAGAGAACTGCTCATAGGCCTGCGCGACCCTCTCGGGGAGCAGGGGGAGGACCGCGCTCTTCTCCACGCGCACGAGGGGCTCGTTGCACGACATGCACCTGCTGAAGATCCCCGAGCAGCCTCCCGCGGCCCTCAGCGCGGGGCCGATGAGGTCGAACCTTGCGAAGACCTCCGCGAGCTGTTCGCGCGGCGCGAGGGAGCGCACGAGGCAGCCGTGCGTGACGATGCGCCTCTTGAGCAGGCCCCGATCCCGGGTCAGCACGATGCGCGACTGCTCGCGCGACAGGCGGGCGATGTCCTCGTCCCCGCAGTCGTTCGCGAAAAGCACGTCGAATCCGAACATCCGCAGCAGCCCGGAAAGGGTGCCGAGGTGCACGTCGGCCACGAAGCGCAGTTCGCGGAGCGGCTCGGGACGGACCTTCGTGATTCCGGCGATATCCAGGGATTCGAAGACGGGGTAGACGCTGATGCGCTGGCCGCCGCGCAGGCGGTGCGCGAACCCGACAGATTCGCCGTCGACCAGGACGAGGTCCACCTCTGTGTGGGGAACGCCGAGGTCCTCGATTGCCGCCTTCACCGTGCAGCCGGGGGGAAAGCTCACGGTGAAAGGCAGCCTTCTGCGGTCGGCGGGGAGGAAATCATTCAGCTCCTCGTAGAAACGAATGGTCACCGAGGGCATTCCACGATAGTATAGGACCGGCGGGGGCGGCGGGGGAAGGGCCCGGGATGTGTCCCGCGGGGGGGGGCGGATGGATAGGAAATCCGTGGTGGAGAAGCGAGTCGACAAGGACCGCGTATTCTTCACAGTCTCGTGGTCGCGTCTGGCGAAAGGCGACAAGTATCGGATCATCCAGACCGTGCCCTCGGAGGCGGGGATCTACGAGCTGTACGCCATGGACGAGAAGGGGAAGCTGAACCTCTTCCATGTCGGAAAATCGTGGTACGGGGGCCTGCGCAATGAGATTCGCGCCCGCACCGACCCCGCTCTCGAGGATGATCCGGCGAGGAAAGCCATCCTGGAGGAGTCCGACTGCTGGTACCGTTGGTCGCTCGCGAGCGACAGCGACGACATGGCGGACATCCTGTGGTTCTTCGCCCGCACGTACTTTCCGCGGCGGACCGATATCCGCCCGTCGGGGCGCTACGCGAGCGTGTTCGTGAAAGAGGTGGACGCGGACACAATCATCACGATCTGAGGGCTCAGATCTTTGCCAGCTTCTCTGCCATGAGCCGGATTCGGCGGGAGAGTGAGATGAGCAGCCGTCGCGACCAGAGGGGACTGGCGGAGTAGATGTCGGCGAAGTTCTCCTTCGAGAACTCCAGCGCGTGCACGTCGCCCTTGGCGATCACGGTCGCCGAGCGCACCGACTTGTCGAAGAAGCTCATCTCGCCGATCAGCTCGCCCTTGCCGAGGGTGGCGAGCACCTTGTACTTGTCTCCGAGCCTGCGGGTCACGTAGACCTCGCCTTCCATGATCCAGAAGATCTTCTGCTGGATGTCGCCTTCCCGGATGAGGACCTGCTTGTCCTTGAAGTGCGTGCCGAACCGCGCGACGACGGCCTCGTCCAGGGCATCCTCGGCCTGGAAGGCGATCTTCATGATCTCGTTGTACGCATCGGACATCAGCGCCCGCTCCCTTCCGCCAGTTTGATCTGCTCGCCGAACTCGGCGTTCAGGATGCGCAGCTCCCGGGTGAGCCCCGTCGTGGCGATCAGGGCGAGCTCCCACGACACTCCCGCGGCGGTGAAGAAGCCCTCGAGGTCCCAGCGGTAGAGGATCGTCCTCTCCATCGCGTGCGCCACGGAGAGCCTCGCGCATTCCGCAAGGGGCTCGACGAGCCCGAAGAGAGTGTCGGGGGCTACCCAGAGGGGGAATTTTCCCGCGCGCAGGGGGTACTCGATTTTCACCAGCCCCGCGACGACGTAGAAAACCGGCTTTTCCTTTGGAGAGTTGCCCGTCGAGAACAGACAACTGCGGGCGGGCGCGGAGAACTCCTCGCCATACTGCAGGTAACGGGGAAAAATATCCATTCTTCCTGAATTTTCGACATTCCGGCTGCTTTTTATTGAATTCTTTTCTTTTTTCAGCTATACTGGCCGCAATCCTCGAAACGCATCTTCTGCGGGAGTAGTTCATGGACCCAGTCAAGCAAAGCCACGTGGAGGAGTACGGCCGACAGCCGGAAATCATCGCCTCCGCGCCCGGCAGGGTAAACCTGATCGGGGAACACACCGACTACAACGACGGCTTTGTCTTTCCGATGGCCATTGATTTCGCCGTCAGGGTGGCGATATCCCGCCGCAAAGACGCGCACGTCCATTTCTACTCCGTGGATTTCAAGGACAGGAAGCGCGCCGCGCTGCCCGCGCTGCGCTACCGCAAGGAGGATCGCTGGGCCAACTACCCCAAGGGAATCATCGCGGCGCTCATCACCCGGGGGTTCCTGCTGGGAGGGATGGATATCACGATACACGGCGACATCCCGCAGGGTGCAGGCCTGTCATCATCGGCCGCGCTCGAGGTGGCGACCGCCCTGGCGATCCAGGAATTGTACGGCCTGGACATCGGACGGGAGGAGCTGGCGACCCTCGCGCGGGGGGCGGAGAGTGATTTCGTGGGAGTGAAGACGGGCATCATGGACCAGTTCATCTCGCGCCTGGCCAAGGAAGGCCATGCGATGCTGATCGATACGCGCCTGCTGATCTATCACTACGTCCCACTCGCTCTGAAGGGAGCCACATTCATCATCACCAATTCGAGGGTCCCCCACGTGTTCGCCGATTCCGAGTACAACAAGCGCCGCGAGGAGTGCAGGCGATGCGTAGAGGTGCTGTCGGCCAAGAAACCGGGCACTGCCCTGCGCGACTACACTCCCGCGGACCTGCGCGACAGCATGGGCGCCATCCCGGAGTCCACCCGCAAGAAGTGTCTCCACGTGGTGGAGGAGAACGCGCGCGTGCTGGAGGCGGAGGAGGCGCTGAAGAAGAAGGACCTCGTTGGGTTCGGCAAGCTCATGAACCGCTCGCACGAGAGCTTGCGCGACTTGTACGAGGTTTCCTGTCCCGAGCTGGACTGGCTGGTCAAGCGGGCATGGGAGACCGAGGGTGTCTACGGCTCCCGGCTCACAGGGGCGGGCTTCGGCGGCTGCACCATAACCCTGATCGATGAGAAGGCCATCCCGCGCTACCGCGAGCATATCCTTCAGTACGAGCGAATTTTCGGCTTTCGTCCCGAGGTCTACCCCTGTAGGCCGGCCGGCGGGGCGCGGATTCTCGAGCACAGGGGGTAGGCTGTGCGCGTGCTCCTTACCAACGACGACGGGGTCGAGAGCCTCGGCCTGCGCACCCTCGAAGAGGCGCTCCAGGCCGAAAACGAGGTCTGGGTGGTGGCCCCCGAGACGGAGAAGAGCGGCGGATCTCACTCCATCACCCTGAAGGACTCCATCCGCGTGCGCAGGCTCGAGGAGCGGCGGTTTTCCTGCCGGGGGACCCCCGCCGACTGCGTCCTCATCTCGCTGCTGGGGCTCGTGCCGGCGGGCATTGAGATCGTGCTCTCCGGCATCAACCACGGCCCGAATCTCGGCACCGACATCCTGTATTCGGGCACGGCAGCCGGCGCCCGACAGGGCGCCCTGATGGGGACCCCCGCCGTCGCTCTGTCGATCGATTCCTACGCTCCGCCCTTCGACTTCCACGAGGCGGCGCATTTTGCCGCCCGCAACCTGGGCCTCTTCCGCGACCTTTGGACCGACGATCACTTTCTGAACATCAACTTCCCCAACGTCGGCTGCCGTGACGCGAAGCCTCTCATCACTTTCCCCTCGCGCCGGATCTACCGCGACGAGCTGGAGACCTACAAGGCGCCCAATGGGGACATCTTCTGCTTCCTGGGCGGGGCTTTTCCCGACGCTCACCTCGAGGAGGGCTCGGACAGCCACGTCGTCACCGCCGGCGGCATCTCCATCTCGCCGGTCCACGCGCATCCACGCAACTGGGTCTCGATCGAGGACAGATACCGGGAGGCACGGTTCAGATGAAAGAGAGCTTCGAGCGGGGCGTGAAGATGTACCACTCCCACAGGCCCGAACAGGCCCTTGCGGAGTTCCGGGAGCTGGAGCAGGAATCGGGCTCGACGCCCGAGCTGGAGTACTACAGGGGGCTCGCCCTCACGCAGCTGGGCAGGCACGAGGAGGCGCTGCTGGCGCTGGAGAAGGTCGTCGCCTCGCATTTCAGCTTCCTGCACGTCGTGCAGGCCCGCATGGTCCTCGGATACATCTACTCGGTCACGGGGCGCCACCGCCTGGCCGAGTTCGAGTTCAACAAGGTGTGCGAGCTCGGGCTCCAGTCCTCCCAGGCCCTCGCCGCCCTCGGCTTCGTCTTGTACGCGCAGAAGAAGGTGCAGGAGGCGGTCGAAACCCTGAAAAAAGCGCTGGACCTGGACCCGAAAAACAGCAATGCGCTCAATTCCCTCGGATTCATCTGCGCGGAGGAGAAGCTCGATGTCGCGAAGGCGGTGTCGCTGTGCCGTCAGGCGGTGGACCTGAGCCCCCGCAATCCCGCCTACCTCGATTCTCTCGGTTGGGCGCTCTTCCTCCAGGGCAACCAGCTCGATGCGAAGGCATGCTTCAGGAAGGCTCTGGACCTCGCCCCCGGCAATAAGGAGATCGCCTCGCACATGCGAGCGCTCATGGAGAAGATGAAAGGCGCCTCCTCCGCGTAGGACCCTGTTCGCCTCCTCCACTCGTGGATTCCGGCGGGATTTTTTTCCTTATCCCGCTCTCCTTCCCCGTCGACAATGCCAATAGGAGCAAGCCTATGAAGGTAGACAGCGTCGCTCTCCCGATCATACCCACCTCTCAGGCTGAGGAATTGCCGATCATCAACGCTGAAGAGATCAAGACCATCCTGTACCTCGGCATCCGGGGAGAGGTGAAGCTCGACGCGGGCAAGAAGCACACGGTAGATACGTACGCCTAATTCCCCTATACTGGCCTCGTGAAACTGACGGCGACCGCGATCTGTCTCTTTGCCCTCCTGAGCTCCCGCATACCCGCACAGACCATCAACATCGACGCCGCTCGTTCCGAGGACCAGGTGCGCTCGGGGGTCCACGCGTTCAACCGCGGCCTGTTCAATGAGGCCATCGTCTTTTTCGAGAAAGCGATCGCCCTCCTTCCCTCGAATGCCGCCGCCCAGGGTTGGCTTGGGCGAAGCCTCCTGCAATCGGGATACGAGCGGGAAGCGCTGCGGACGTGGGAGCGCCTGCTCGGCGCGGGCAAGGGCGGGGCCCTGCTCCGCGACCAGGTTCAAGTCCTCAGAGCCAGGAGTGGGCTGGGCCGAGAGCTCGCCCCTGCATCGGCTTTCGTGGTGTCCGCCCGGATCGATGGAGCCGCCCGGGGGGGCTACCAGTTCAGACGACCCACCGCCGTGCGGCCGCGCGCGGACGGCACGTTCTTCGTCGTCGCCTTCGGCTCGAACGAAGTGCTGCGCTTCGACGCGAACTTCAAGCTCCTCGCCTCGCTGAAAGGCGGCCTGGAGGGTTTCGATCATCCCTACGACGTGCTGGAAACGGTCGACGGGACGCTGTTCGTCTCGGAGTACGGCGGGAACAGGATCGCCAGGTGCGGCCCGAACGGCGACAAGATCGCGACGATCGGCAAAAAGGGCAGGGGCGAGGGGCAGCTGCTCGGGCCCCAGTACCTCGCAGAGGACGGCAGGGGCTACCTGTACGTGACGGACTGGGGCAACTCTCGCGTGGTCAAGTACGACCTCGACGGAGCCTTCATCCTGGCCATCGGCGGCATCGCGGGCCCCACGGGGATCGGCGTGCGCGATGACCGCCTCTACGTCTCCGAGAAGACGAGGAAGCGGATCGCTGTCTTCGACCTGAATGGAAACCCTCTCGGCTCCCTCGGCGAGGGGACGCTCCAGGGACCCGAGGGCATCGCATTCACGGCATCCGGCAGGCTCCTGGTCGCGGATGGGAATCTCGTGCGGGAGTGCGACATCGAGGGGGAGACGTGGAACGTGCGGGGGGACCCGAGCGCCCACACGACGCGTCTGGTGCATCAGGCGGCCGGACCGAACGGCGACATCTTCGGCGTGGATTTCGACGGAAGCCTCGTGGTCCTGCTCTCGGACGCCTCCGCGCTGTACTCCGGCCTGGTGGTGCGGCTCCAGCGCGTGAACGCGGTGAAGTTTCCCGAGGTTTTCGCCGATGTCTCCGTCGAGAATCGCCAGGGCAGGCCCGTCGTCGGGCTGGGCATCGACAACTTCATCGTGACAGAATCCCGGTTCTCCGTCGGAGCGACGACCCTCGTGGCGTCCAACACGACGACGACGGCCCTGGACGCGGCGATCGTCGTCGAGAGGTCCCCCGATTTCGAGAGCTTCCGCTCGGAAGCGGGGACGCTCATCGGCGAGCTTCGCGACCTCGTCGCAAAGAACGGCCGGGCAATGGCCGTGTCGGCGGGCGAGCGGGCGGCGAAGGAGGCGGATTTCGGAGAGGCGCGCCTCAGGATGACCGCCCGGATCCTGCAGGCGGAGCCCTCCGCGCGTTGGCGCTTCGACATCGCCGCCCGGATGGCAGCCGATGCCCTCATCCAGACCGTCTCGGGGGCGAAGCGCGCCGTGATCTTCCTGACAACGGGCTCCCTCGGGGCCAACCCTTTCCGCTCGTACTCGGTGAGCGAGATCGCCGCGCTCCTGCGCAACAATGCGATCGCCTTCTATCCCATCCAGCTCGGCTCAAAGCCCATCGACGATGAGCTCGCCTTCCTCGCGAAGGAGACGGGGGGCAGGGCGTTCAACGCCGCCATCCCCGGCGGCATGACCGAGGTGGCGCGCGAGGTGCGCGCCCGGATCGCCCCCACCTACACGATCCGCTACCTCTCCCCCTCGCCTGCGAACTTCGGCCAGAGCTACATTCCGATCGAGATCGAGGCCACCCTGCAGAAGGTGAGCGGAAGGGACGAGGCGGGGTACTACGCTCCCCCGTCGTAGGGGGATGCTTTAAAAAAGAGCGGGCTCTGGACGCCCGCTCGCGATTTTTCGATCATTCCCTCGGGATCATTCCCTCGGGATCATTCCCTCAGGATCATGCCCTCAGGATCATGCCCTCAGGAAGGCCTTAAACTTGTCCGCCGCGCTCGCGGCATCGGGGGCGTAGCCGTCGGCCCCGATCTCCCTGGCGTACGCGTCGGTGAGGGGCGCGCCGCCCACCATGAACTTCACCTTCTTCCTCATGCCTTCCTTCTCGAAGCGGTCGATGACTTCCTTCATGCCCGTCATCGTCGTGGTCAGCAGCGCCGACATGCCCACCGCCTTCGCGTCGGGGTTGTCCTTCAGTCCCTGGAGGAACTTGTCGCCGGATACGTCGATGCCCATGTCCACGACCTCGATGCCGGCCCCCTGAGCCATCATCTTCACCAGGTTCTTACCGATGTCGTGCAGGTCGCCCTTCACGGTTCCCAGCAGGATTTTGCCGATCGGCTTCACGCCCGCCTTCACGAGCTCTGGCTTCAGGATATCCATGCTTTGGTTCATCGCCCGGGCGGCGATGAGCACCTCGGGGATGTAGACCTCGTTCGCCTTGAAGCGCTGCCCGATCTTGTCCATGCCGTCGAGCAGGCCTTTGTTAAGGATCTCGCCCGCGGGCTTCTTGTCGGCCAGCAGAGCCGAGGTGAGCTCCTTCGCCTTGGGAGCCGCGCCCTTCTGGATGGCCTCCGACAGTTCCTGGTACGTTGCCAACTTCGTCCTCCTCTCGTGGGATCTCTCTACGCCCTTCGGGCACGCCGAAATCGCCGAGCCCTCGGTTGCCGGAAAGTACGGAAAATGCTACCTTGGCCGATATCATGCGAGAGGAGCCCCTGCGTGTCAAGAGGACATCCGGAAATCGATAGTGAAACGTGCAAGGGATGCGCCCTCTGCGTAGGCGCATGCCCTGAAAAGATCCTCGCCATGTCCCGGGAGCGGTTCAACAGGCAGGGCCTTCCCTTTGCGGCGTGCTTCGAGCCCGAGCGCTGCACGGCATGCTTGTCCTGCGCAATCATCTGCCCGGACACGGCGATCCGAATCCTGAGGCTCGTTGCCGCGGGAGGGGAGTAGGGGATGGCGAAACCCATTCTGATGAAGGGCAACGACGCGATCGCGGAGGCGGCGATCATCGCGGGCTGTCGGCATTACTTCGGCTACCCCATCACGCCGCAGAATGAGATCCCGGCCTACATGGCCGCCCGCATGCCGAAGGTAGGAGGCACGTTCCTCCAGGCCGAAAGCGAGGTCGCCGCCATCAATATGGTCCTCGGCGCCGCAGCGGCGGGGGCGCGCGTCATGACCTCCTCCTCCTCGCCGGGGATCAGCCTGAAAATGGAAGGGATCTCGTACCTTTCGGGCGCGGAGCTTCCCGCCGTCGTGGTGAATATGATGAGGGGCGGACCCGGCCTCGGCAACATCGCCGGCGCGCAGGGAGATTACTTCCAGGCTGTGAAGGGCGGGGGACACGGCGACTACCGCGCGATCGTGCTCGCCCCGAGCGGAGTGCAGGAGCTCGCAGACCTCACCGTGAAGGCGTTCGATCTCGCCGACCAGTACCGCATGGTCGTCATCCTCCTGGGCGACGGCTTCATCGGCCAGATGTCCGAGCCGATCACCCTGCCGAAGCCTTCCGGTAGGACATTCGACAAGACCTCCTGGGCGCTGACCGGAGCGAAGGGCCGAGAGACGCACCTCATCGCCTCCATGCGGCTCATACCCGAGGACGCGCTCGAGGCGCTCAACCTCCGCCTTCAGGCGAAGTACCGCGAGATCGAGAAGAAGGAGCCGCTCTGGGAGGAGTACGAGATCGGCGACGCCCGGCTGCTCCTCGTGGGCTTCGGACTCTCGGCGCGGATCGGCAGGTCCGCCGTATCCGCTCTGCGCCGTTCGGGAGTCGCGGCGGGGATGTTCCGGCCCATCACGGTCTGGCCGTTCCCTTCGGCCGCGCTCGCCCGGGCCGCGCGGGGAAAGGAGAGGATCCTCGTTGTCGAGATGAACGCGGGCCAGATGGTCGAGGATGTGAGGCTTGCAGTGGGCGCCGAGGCGCCCGTCGATTTCTACGGCACCCTCGGCGGCATCGCCCCCGAGGTCGACGAGATCGTTGAAAGGATGAAAGCCCATGCCTGCTGAGACCGCCGTCGAGAAGGTCGTCTACCAGAGGCCCGCCTCGCTCAGCGAGCGCCCCAACCACTACTGCCCCGGATGCGGCCACGGCATCATCCACAAGATCCTGGCCCAGGCCATTGACGAGCTCGGCATCCAGGAGCGGACGATCCTCGTGTCTCCCGTGGGCTGCTCTGTGCTTGCCTACAACTACCTGAAGGTCGACGGCTGCGAAGCCGCGCACGGCAGGGCTCCCGCCGTGGCCACCGGCATCAAGCGCGTGCACCCCGACAGCATCGTGATCTCCTACCAGGGCGACGGTGACCTGCTCGCGATCGGCATGGGCGAGACCATCCACGCCGCGAACCGGGGCGAGAAGATCACCGTGATCTTCGTGAACAACGCGATCTACGGGATGACGGGCGGGCAGATGGCCCCCACCACGCTGCAGGCGCAGAAGACGAAGACTTCTCCGTACGGCAGGAACCCCGCCGAGGCGGGCTTCCCGATCCGCGCCTGCGAGCTGCTGGCGACCCTCGATGCGCCCGTGTTCCTCGAGCGCTGCGCCGTCAACAGCGTCAAGACCGTCCTTCGGGCCAAGCGGGCCATCACCAAGGGGCTGCGCAACCAGATGGAGGGCAGGGGATACTCGTTCATCGAGATCCTCTCCATGTGCCCGACGGGGTGGGGGGTGGAGCCAAGAGAGGCGAGCGCGTGGATCGACCAAGCCATGGTCCCCGTCTTCCCGCTGGGGAACCTGAGGGACAGGTAAGGGGAGCGAAGTGTACGAGGGAATCTTCATCGCGGGCTTCGGCGGGCAGGGGGTCATCCTCGCGGGCCGCTTGCTCTGCTTGGCGGCGATGGCCGAGGGAAGACGCGTGTCGCACATCCCCTCCTACGGAGCTGAGATGCGGGGCGGAACGGCGAACTGCTCCGTGGTGATCTCCGACGAAGAGATCGCTTCGCCGCTGGTCCCCCGGCCGACGGTCTGCATCGCGCTGAACACACCGTCCCTGATCAAGTTCCAGCCCATCGTGCGCGAGGGCGGCCTGCTGATCTGGAACCGCTCCCTCATCGACGTCCTGCCCGAACGGAGGGATATCGAGAGCCGGGAGGTGAGGGCGAACGAGATCGCGGAGGCAGTGGGCTCCTACAAGGCCGCGAACATGGTGGTTCTCGGGCTGCTTCTGAAGGAACGTCCCGCAATCGCCTCCCTAGAGTCCGTGCTCGCCGCGCTCTCCCAGGCCGTGTCCGAGCGCCACAGGGAGCTGAACGAGGTGAACCGCGCGGCGCTGAAGAAAGGCTATGAGCTCTACTAGGGAACCCAACCCCCATCTGAGGTTTCTCTTCTGGCGCACCGATTTCGTCGGTCTTGCCATGATCGTCTCGGGGCTGTTCTTCCTCCTCGTGAACTTCAAGGTCATCCCCGCCAGCGACTTCGTGCTCCCCCGCGTGCTCGGCATCCTCTTCACCATGATCGGGCTGCTGTTCCTGTTTTTCACCGGCGCGGGCCGGTGGCTGTCCTGGTTCGTGATCCCCGCGGGGGTGTTCCTGACATCGGGCATTGTCACGCTGATCCTCGGTTTGAACCGTCTGTTCAGCCCTGCCTCCGCGAGCCTATTCTCAGTGGGACTCGGCCTGACGTTCCTCGCGGTCTTTCTGGTCCGCCGCAACCACTGGTGGGCCCTCATCCCCACAGGCGCCTTCGCGGGAGTCGCGGCCTGGGTCGTGCTGGGAAGCCGGTTTCCCGTGCTCGGGTGGCACCCCGTGCCCGTGCTCCTGTGTCTGGGCGGCTCGTTCCTGGCGATCTACGCCGCCTCCTGGCAGAAGAGGCGGATGCGGTGGAGCCTCCTCGCGGGCGCGATTATCGCTGCGGGCGCGCTGTTCTACCTCCTGGGCATCCTCCTCGCCCGCTGGAGCGTGTTGTGGCCTGTCGTCCTGCTGCTCGTCGGCGTGCTGGTGCCGCTCGTCCTGTTCCTATCCGACAGGCGCCGCCAGGGCGCTCCGTGAGCCTCGGGAGGCTCATGGGGCTCGGGCGCGCCATCACGGAGCGGCGCGCGCGCTGGGATGCCATCTGCCGCAAGTGCGGCTCCTGCTGCTACGAGAAGGACAGGCGGGGCGGCGCGATCGTCACCAACTGGCGATCGCCCTGCCGGTTTCTCGAAGAGTCCACGCGCCTGTGCACGGTATACGAGAAGAGGTTCCGCGCCTGTCACGAGTGCAGGAAGATGACGATCGTGCACGCCCTGTTCGCCCCGTACCTGCCGGCGACCTGCGGGTACGTGCGGAAGTTTCGCCGCGGGCGCGGGTAACCCGAAGGAGGTCTCATGGGATCGAATGGTTCCGCACCCACACTCAGCTTTCTCGGCGCCGCAAGGACGGTCACCGGCTCCCGCTTCCTCCTCGAAACGCGCGGCGCGCGCGTGCTGGTCGACTGCGGGCTGTGCCAGGAGCGCGACCTGCAGTCGAAGAACTGGGAGCCGCTGCCTGTGCCGGCCGACAGGCTGGATGCCGTGCTGCTCACCCATGCCCACCTCGATCACTGCGGGCTCCTGCCACGCCTCGAGCGGGAGGGCTTCCGGGGCCAGGTTTTCTGCACGGGACCAACGGCGGAAATCGCGAAGATCGTGATGCTGGATTCCGCGCGGCTGCAGGCGGAGGATGCCGAGCACAAGAAGTGGCGGCATGAGCGGGACGGACGGGAGAGCCCCCGCCCCATCGTTCCCTTGTACACCGAGCAGGATGCCGAGGACATCGCGGCGCGCCTGCGGCCCGTGAGCTTTGGCGAGACGGCCGACGTGGCCGAGGGGGTGCAGGCCGAGTTCTTCGAGGCCGGCCACATTCTCGGATCGTCCTCGATTCGGGTGCGCGTGGGCGCGAACGGCTCGGCGCGCAGAGTGCTGTTCTCGGGGGACATCGGCAGGTGGGACACACCGATCTTGAACGATCCGGCCCCCTGCGACGGGGCGGACTACGTCCTGATGGAGTCCACCTACGGCGATTCCCTGCACGGGGATGAGTCGTCGATACAGGAATCTCTCGCGGCCGTGATCAATGCGACCGCCGAGGCGGGCGGCAATGTCGTGATTCCGAGCTTTGCGATCGAGAGGTCGCAGGAGGTGCTGTACCACCTCAACAGGCTGCTGTACGAGAACCGGATCCCGCGCCTGCTCGTCTTCCTGGACAGCCCCATGGCCGCCAGGGTGACCGACGTGTTCGGCCACTGGCCGGGGTACTTCGACCCGGACATGCTCGAGCTGATCCGCCAGGGCCGTTCACCGTTCGACCTGCCGGGGCTGGTGATCGCGCGCAGCGCCGACGAATCCAAGACGATCAACAGCGTGAAGGGCACGGCGATCATCATCGCGGGGGCCGGCATGTGCACGGGGGGAAGGATCAAGCACCACCTCGTGCGCAATATCACACGGCCTGGGAGCAGGATCCTGTTCGTGGGATACCAGGCCGCGGGGACCCTGGGCCGGCAGATCGTCGACGGGGCGGCGAACGTTCGCATCCTCGGGGAGGTCCTTCCCGTGAAGGCCCGCATCGAAAGGATCAGCGGCTTCTCCGCGCATGCGGACAAGGCTGAGCTGCTGCGCTGGGCGGGCGCCCAGTCCGCGCCGCCCCGTCGGGCCTTTGTCGTGCATGGTGAAGCGAACGTCGCTGCACGGTTTGCCGCCCATCTCCGCGAGGCGAAGGGATGGGAGGCATCGGTCCCCGGCCCCGGCGATCGGGTCGAGCTCGCATAGAACGGCGGATCAGTACTTGAAGGCGCTCTCGCCGATGAACTCCCGCAGGATGGACGTGGGCGGGACCCACCGCGGGTGCAGGGGCGTGAAGTTCGAGAGAAAGGCCAGGAGCGCCCTCGCATCCTGGTACTCCGGCGCGTCAGGCTTCACAGTCGCGAGCAGGGGATCGGCGTACACCTTCAACACGGCCAGCTCATAGTCCAGGGCGGAATTGAAGGCGGAATCGGCCGAGTTCTGGAACGGGAAGATGTTGCGGTCCTCCCCCCGGCGCACGGACCCCCACATAGAAAGGGTGCGCAGCGCGGGGTGGCCTCGGAATTGGTTGTCGCGCACGAGCCTGCGGATCAGGCGGTTGTCGGTGGTCGCGATCCTGTTGTGGTCGTCGAGGTTCAGCTGCGTGAGGGCGGAGACGTAGATCTTGTACTTCGCCTCCCGCTCCACGAGCGGCGTGAGGCCGTCGTTCAGCCCGTGGATCCCCTCCAGGATGAGGATCGCGCGGTCGGGCAGGCGCAATGGCTTTCCCCGCTGTTTGCGCGAGCCGGTGAGGAAGTCGAAAAGGGGGGTCTCGACCTCCTCCCCGCGGAGCAGGCGGACGAGGTGGTCGTTCAACAGCTCGATGTCCAGAGCGCCGAGTGACTCGAAATCGGGCTTGCCCTGCTCGTCGCGGGGGGTCTCGGCCAGCGGCTTGAAATAGTTGTCGAGCGAGATCGTGACGGGGTTTCTGCCCACAACGCGCAGCTGGATCATCAGCCTTTTCGAGAATGTCGTCTTGCCCGACGAGGAGGGGCCGGCGATGAGCACGACCTTCACGGTGTCTCGCCGGGCGCTGATCCTGTCGGCGATCTCCGCGATCTTCTTGTCCTGCAGCGCCTCGGCGATCTGGATGAACTCCTGGATCCCCCCTTCGCGGATCAGCTCGTTCAGGCTGCCGACCGATCCGACGCGGAGGATCTTGCCCCAATTCTTGTACTCCCTATAGATCGAGAACAGCACCGGGCTCTCGCTGAAGGGAGCCA
>CAYGXO010000099.1:0-116843 GCA_964353885.1 uncultured Spirochaetaceae bacterium | reverse complement strand
TCCTCTTCTTCTCGTGGTTGAGCGAAAGGTTCTTCACAACCCGCAGGAGCCAGTACTTCGACTGGTCCAGATCGGGGAAGAGATTCGGCCGCTCCATCAGCTTGATGAACGCCTCATGGCAGAGGTCCTCTGCGATCTCGCGGTTGCCTGTCACCCGTAGAGCGACGCGAAATATTGTGGGGAAAAGACGTTCGTACACATCATCGAAGGAAGGGGGGCGCGCATACTCTGTGCTTCCCATTGGTAACAACTCTACCCTTCTGATGTTACAGTTTTTTCGCTCTTTTGACCGGGGGCGAAACGTAGCTTCGATCCCTGCTGGCCGTCCTGGACCTCGATACCCTTCGACAGGAGAAGCGCGCGGATCTCGTCCGCCCTCTTGAAGTCGCGGTTCTTGCGCGCCTGCTCTCGCTCGGCGACGAGCCGTCGGGATTCCTCGTCAAGCGTCACTTCAGCGGGCTTCGCTTCGGCGAGGTCGAGCCCGAGAATAGCGTCCATGCGCAAGGCGGCGCCGAGCTTCTGCGCGGGGGCGACCGAGGAATCCCGAATGAGGGTCCACAGATCGGCGAGGCATTTGGGCATGTTGAGGTCTTCGGCGGCATGCGCTTCGAAGTTCTCGAGATGCTTCCGCGCGGCGCCGGTGGGCTCTTCGAGTCCGCTCGTCGCCTCGATCGAAAGCTGCGCGATCCTCTCGGAGAGCCCCTGGCGGCCCGCGCGCGCGGACTCCAGCGCTTCCCATGTGAATGCGAGCTGGGTGCGGTAGTGCGCCCCAAGACAGAAGTACCTGTAGTCGAGCGGGTCGAAGCCCTTCTCGAGGATTGTGGACAAGGTGACGAAGTTCCCCGCGGATTTGGCCATCTTGTCCCTGCCCATGAGCAGGAACTCGCCGTGCAGCCAGTAGGCGACCCACTGCCGCCCGGTCGCGGCCTCGGACTGCGCGATCTCGTTCGTATGGTGCACGGGGACGAGGTCGATGGCCCCGCAGTGGATGTCGAAGGTTTCGCCGAGGTACTTCATCGACATGGCGCTGCACTCGATGTGCCATCCGGGGTATCCCCGGCCCCACGGCGAGTCCCAGGTCATGGCCTGGTCGACAAACTTGGATTTCGTGAACCAAAGGGCGAAGTCGGCCGGGCTGCGCTTCCCCTCGTCCACGGCGATCCGCGCGCCTGCCCTCAGGTCCTGCTTGTCGAGAAGCGCAAGCGCGCCATAGCGCGAGAACTTGGCGATGTCGAAGTAGAGGTTTCCCCCCGCGCTGTACGTGAATCCTTTCTCCTCGATGCGGCGGATCAGCGCAATCATCTCGGCGATATGGTCGGTTGCCTTGCACAGAACGGACGGCATGCGGCAGCCTAGGGCCGCGAAGTCCCGCAGGAATGCTTTCGTGTAGAACTCGGCGATCTCCCAGACCGTCTTTCCCGTCCGGCGGGAGCTGGCCACCATCTTGTCCTCGCCGTCCTCCGTATCCCCCGAGAGGTGGCCGACGTCGGTGACGTTCATGACATGTCGGACCTCGTAGCCGAAGTACTCAAGGGTCCTGCGCAGCACGTCCTCGAACAGGAAGGTGCGGAGGTTTCCCACGTGAGCGTAGTTGTAGACCGTGAGCCCGCAGGCGTACATCCCGGCCTTTCCCTTCTCGAGGGGGACGAACGTCTGCAGCTCCCTGCCCATTGTATTGAAGAGTTTCAGCTCCACTCGCGACTCCCCTGGAAATACACCCGACGATGTGGTGTAGACCTTCGCCCGCCCGGCTCGTACTATTTTGCTCGTGGGCAGTGTACGGGAATTGGCGGGGAAGATCAAGTCGCGCGGCATCCTGCGCGGCGCGCTTCGCGCGGATGAACCCATGAACACGCGCACGAGCTTCCGCATCGGCGGCCCCGCCGACCTGTTCGCTGCTCCCGAGACCGTCGAGGAAGCGCGCGCGCTGCTCTCCCTCGCCGCGGAGACCTCGGTGCCTGTTTTCCTCCTCGGCGGCGGCACGAATATCCTCGTGGCCGACAGGGGCATCCGCGGACTCGTCCTTGACCTCGGCCGGCTCGCGCGCGTCGAAGAATGCGGCGGGCTGGTCAGCGCGATGTGCGGCGCGCCCATCAGCGGCCTCTCCGAGCTCGCGCTCTCTTGCGGGCTCACGGGCATGGAGTTCTGCTTCGGCCTGCCCGGCAGCGTCGGAGGAGCGGTGTGGATGAACGCCCGCTGCTACGAGCGGCAGGCGAGTGACGCGCTTGAGTTCGTCGAGGCGCTTGATCCGAAGGACCCCGTCGTGCGCCGCCTCCCCGTGCGGCGAGAGGAGTGGGGGTACAAGCGCTCGCCGTTCCAGGCCGGGAGCGAGCTCATCCTGCGGGCTGGCTTCCGACTCTCGCCGGGCGAGCCGGCGTTGATCGAGGAGCAGATGAGGGACCACCGGGCCGACAGGGAGCGCAAGGGGCACTTCCTGCACCCGTGCGCGGGCAGCGTGTTCAAGAATGACAGAAGCTTCGGCGCGCCGACGGGCAAGCTGATCGACTCGCTCGGGTTGAAGGGACGCCAGGTGGGGGGAGCCCAGATCGCGCCTTTCCATGGCAACATCATCGTGAACCTCGGCGGCGCGAGCGCAGCCGACGTGCGCGCCCTCATCGAGCTCGTGGAGTCCGAGGTGGAGCGCGCGTTGGGTTTTCACCTCGAACGGGAAGTCCTCCTCGTGGGGGAATGGGCGACTTCGTGACGCTCGTCATCTGTTTGGCCTGAGCGCCTCCCAGCCCAGGCTGAAGCGAAGGGCGCGCTCCTCGATGCCAACCCCGAAGGTGACGGCGCTGCCCTTCCGCTCCAGACGGAAACGCATCTCGGCTGAGAGCAGGGGAGCGCAGTCCCCGAAAGCCAGGCCGGCATCAAGCGAAGCCCCGAGCACCGATCTCGCCGGCGTCCAGCGCGCACAGGCCCGCGCATCGGCGCGCGATCCATCGGTGGAGAGGCCCGCCTCCACCTCGAGCGCCCTCGAGCGTGTGATCAGCCAAGCCGAACAGTTCACCGAGTCGGTTCGGTCGCCATCAGGCCAGATGCGGACCGAGCGCTCCGCCTCGATGCGGGCCGTCACCGATCCGACGGCGCCGAGGGGACGCTCCCTCTCGATCGAGACGCCTATGCTGCCCGCCGTGGGCAGGTACCGCGCGGGGGCGAACCACGGCTGTCCGACATCGAGAGAGGAGCGGATCTCAGCCGCGCCCGACGGACGTCGGATCGCGAATGCGCCTCGCGCCGAAAGCTGCTCGAAGCAGCCCTCACCCGAAAGGGTCGTGTAGAGGCCATCCGTCAGGCCGAGGAGCAACGCCGCGGATGCCGAGTCGTCTCCTATGCGCACGCCGGCATGGAAGAACGCACCCGGCGGCCGCCGCTCGCCGCTCGAGAGCCCGAGGGTCGCGGATGCGGCGACGCCGGGCAAATCCATGAGCAGGCGGGCCGCGGACTGAGCGATGAGCGCGCCGGGAAAGGGCGGGAGGCGAGCGAACCATTCCTCCTGTTGTCCGGCAGCGGCGGGCGCCGCGACCGACGCGAGCCCTTCTACGGCCAGCCGATGCCCGGGCTCCGTGCGCGCAAAGCAGCCCGCCTGTCCGCTGCCGCCCGGTCCACCCCGATAGAACACTCCCAAACGGCTGGGCACAGGCATGAGC
Organism: uncultured Spirochaetaceae bacterium; assembly: GCA_964353885.1. Lineage (GTDB taxonomy): Bacteria > Spirochaetota > Spirochaetia > SZUA-6 > Fen-1364 > CAVTER01. The sequence continues at coordinate 113,196 of CAYGXO010000099.1, read as the reverse complement.
AGGACAGCAGCTCGCTGCGGGGAAGAGACTGATCCATCCAACGTGAAGCCGGTCTCCTCGCTGAAGACATCGCTTTCAGGCCCGTACCCCAGCGGGTTCGCTGTCTCCCGGATAAGGCCGGTGGGCGAGAGAGTGCCGATCCGGATCCATGGAGTGGAAAGGCCGAAGGCGAAGCATCCGGACGCAGCGCATCCGGGCGGGCCTTCGCCCTGATAGGCGAGCAGCAAGCGGGAGCCGGCATCGGAGATCTCGCACCGAAAGCCCTGCCCGACCGGCCCTTCCATCCAGGACTCCAGGCCCAGGCGGAGGCAATCGGCCTTCGCCAGGGGCGCCATGGCGATGCAGAGCAAGAGCACGCGCATCCTCACGAGAGAACACTACGGCCGGGAATCTCGCGCCGCTTGCACCGCCCCGGGCGGCTTTTTCTGCTTGACCTCGCCCCTGTTTCCCGCTACACAATTCTCAAGCGGCACATCACGAAAAACAAGGAGATCTCCATGGACATCCTCACGCTCAACTGCGGAAGCTCATCGTTGAAGTACCAGCTCTACCGGTGGGACGAAAAGGATGCCCTCGCCTCGGGGATCGTCGAGCGGGTCACCGTCGGGGGCTCGTTCATCAACCACTACTCGAAGAAGAGCGGAAAGAAGGTCAAGCGGGAGCGGGAGTGCCCCAACCACAAGGTCGCCATCGAGTTCATCGTCGAAACGCTGCTCGACGCCGAGGTCGGCGCGATCTCGGACCTGCGCGACATCAAGGCGGTCGGTCATCGGGTCGTGCACGGCGGGGACAAGTTCGCCAAGTCCGTCGTCATCGACGACCATGCCCTGTCGACCTTCCGCGAGCTCTCCGACCTGGCGCCCCTGCACAACCCCCCCAACATCACCGGCATCGAAGCCGCCCGTGAGGTGCTCCCCGGCGTGCCGCACTGCGCCGTCATGGACACGGCCTGGCACCAGACCATGCCAAAAACGGCCTACCTCTACGCCCTTCCCTACGGGTGGTACGAGAACTACCGGGTGCGCCGATACGGTTTCCACGGCACCTCGTTCCTCTACGTTTCCAAGAGGGCCGCGGTCCTGCTGGGCAAAGACCCCTTCGCGACGAACCTCGTCTGCTTCCACATCGGCAACGGCTCCAGCGCGAACGCCGTGAGAAACGGCGTGTCCGTTGACACCTCGATGGGATTCACCCCGCTGGAAGGGCTCGTGATGGGCACCCGGGCGGGCGACCATGACGCGGCCATCGGGTACTACGTCATGCGCAAGGAGGGCCTGCGGCCCGAGGCCATGGAGAGCATCCTCAACAGGAAGAGCGGCGTCCTAGGGATCACGGACAAGTACACCGACAGGCGCGACATCGAGACGGCCGCCGCGCAGGGCGACGAGCGGTGCGCGCTCGCCATCGAGATAGAGGGCTACCGGCTCAAGAAGTACCTCGGCGCGTACGCGGCGGCGCTGGGAAAGGTCGACGCGATCGTCTTCACGGCGGGCGTCGGCGAGCGGGGTCCCATCACCCGGGCGAAATGCCTCGAGGGGCTGGAGAATCTGGGAATCGTGATGGACGAAAAGAAAAACGAGATGTCGGTGACGCGGAACGCCGAGACGGAGATCACCGGCAAGGGCTCGAAGGTGCGCATCTTCGTCATCCCGACCGACGAGGAGCTCGTGATGACGGAGGACACGTACGCCCTGCTGGAGGGAACCTACGACATCCACACCAACTTCACCTACTCCTTCCAGCATCGCGACTATATCAACAAGGCCCGCGCCGAGCAGCTGAAGACCGAGCTTAGGGAGAGGAAGGGCCTCGCCGAGGTCATCGCCCGGGTCCCCGGCCGCTGAGCCGCGGCGGGCCGCGGCCGCGACGATGCACCGATATTTCCAGGGCAAGAAACCGCTGATCTCTCGGGAGCTCGACCGACAGGTCGCGGCAATCGGCCGGGACCTCGCGCGGGTGAACGAATGGGGCCCTGATGCTGCGAGAAGGCTTCAGGAGTTCGCCGCGGGGGGGAAGATGGTCCGGGGAGGCCTGCTCGTGCTCGCCGCCGAGATGCACGGGAGCGCACTCGGCCGGCCGGTCTTCGCCGCTGCCGCAGCGATGGAGCTCCTGCATTCCTCCCTGCTCGTCCACGATGACATCATGGACAACGACCGCCTGCGCCGGGGCTCACCGACGCTTTTCGCGCAGTACCAGCGGCTCGCGCGCGGGGCCGGCCCGACCGGACCGCAAGCGGCGGAAAGCTTCGGCCGCAGCCTGGGGATCTGCGCGGGGGACGTGGGTTTCTTCCTCGCGTGGGACATCCTCTCGCGCTTGGCCGTCCCGCCGAGCCGCCGGTCGGCCCTGCTCTCGCTCGCCGCCCGGGAGCTCGCGTACGTCGGCATCGCCCAGATGCAGGACGTGGCCTTCGGCGCCTTCCCTCGCATTCCGGCGCCCGCCGACGTGCTCGACCTCTACCTCTACAAGACCGCCCGCTACACCTTCTCGCTTCCCCTCGCGGCGGGCGCAATTCTCGCGGGCGCCGGGCGAAAGGCCGTCGACAGGCTCGCCGGCCTCGGCGCGCACCTCGGGGTCGTCTTCCAGCTCCGCGACGACGATATCGGCATCTTCGGCTCGCGCGGGCTGACGGGAAAGCCGGTGGGATCGGACATCAGGGAGGGCAAGAAGACGCTGCTGTACCTCGAGTGCCTCAGGCGGGCGCGCGGCGCCGAGAAAAAGAGGCTTGCGGCTCTGCTCGGCAAGCCCGGACTGACGACCGCCGACGTCCGGACCGTGCGGCAGGCGGCGGAGCGCCTGGGCGCTCGCCAGCGCCTGGTCGATCTGATGGAGGAGCTCGCGGGGGAAGCAGAGAGGATCGTCGACACGCTGAACGTCGCGGAGAAGCACCGCGCGATACTTCGGCAGATCTGCGCCGAGAGCGCGCGCAGGCTCTCGTAGTCGGAAGACGGCAAGCGGAGCTCGGCCGCGCCCCTCACATGGCCAGGAGCGCCTTCTCCACCTCGTCGACCGCATTGTCGGGGGTTGAAGCCCCGGCCGAGATGCCCACGCGTGCGAATCCCCGCATCTCCGCGGGGATGTCCTCGACCCCCTCGATCTGCCAGGACGGGCGTCCCGTTGCCCTGGCTGCCTCGAATAACCAGCGCGTGTTCGCGCTCTCCCTCCCCCCAATGACCAGCAGGGCTTCCACGCCCGCGGCGAGCCGGACGACGCTCTCCTGACGAGTCTCCGTCGCGGCGCAGGTGGTCTCGAAAACGAGGATGCCGGGGTCCCGCCGCTGAAGCACGGCGGCGATCCGCATGTACGCCGCGCGCGCGAAGGTGGTCTGGCTCACCACGATGCTCGGAGAGGAAAGCGCGACGGTTTCGGCCTCCTCCACCGTCGCGATGACGGAGGAGCTTCGCGCGTAGCCGCGGATCCCCTTCACTTCGCCATGAGCGGCATCGCCGACGATGATCGCGCGGAAGCCCTTCGCGTTGAACTCCCTCACCTTTTCGTGGATTCGCTGGACGTGCGGGCACGTCGCATCGACGCACCGCAGCCCCATGTGCCGGCAGCGCGAGAGCTGGTCGGGCCCGATGCCGTGCGCGCGGATGATCACGATGCCTTCACGGACCTCCGCGAGGTCCTCGACGGGAACGACCCCCCTGGCGCGAAACTCGTCCACGACTCGACGGTTGTGGATGAGGGGCCCCAGGGTGAAGATGGGTGTGCCGGGGTTCGCCGCGAGGACGCCCTCCACGATGCCGAGCGCCCTCTTCACCCCCATGCACACCCCCATTGTGTCGGCCCTCACGACGATCATCGCCTTGAATGTACAGCCGGGAAAGTTGACTTTCCACTGCCGGGCTCCGTATCCTAGAGACAGGTCTTCGTTCACAAGAAGGAGCACCGATGAGCGAACTCGGGACGCGGTACTTGGGACTCAGGCTCGCCAACCCCATCATCGCAGGGGCGAGCGACCTCACGGCGAACCTGGACACCATAAGGAAGATCGAGGAGGCGGGAGCGGGAGCGGTCGTGCTGAAGAGCCTCTTCGAGGAGCAGATCCAGCAGGAGCGGCATCGGCTGGAGGAGGATCTTCGGACCGGCGAGGGGATCTCCCCCGAGATCGGCAGCTTCTATCCCAAGGGAGAGCACGGCGGCTCGAGGGAGCACCTGATGTGGGTGAAGAAGGCCAAGGCGGCCGTCAAGATCCCGGTGATCGCGAGCCTCAATGCGGTGAACCGCGAGACCTGGGTGGAGTACGCAAAGCAGCTCGCCGACCAGGGCGTCGACGGCCTGGAGCTGAACTTCTTTGCCACGCCGCGCGATTTCGACCTCGCCGGCGCGCGGATCGAAGAAGAGCAGCTAGAGACACTTCGAGAGGTCCGCCGCGCGGTCCGCATCCCCCTCGCCGTGAAGCTCAGCGTGTTCTATTCCAACCCGCTCGACTTCCTGCGCAGGCTCGACGCGGAGGGGATCGGCGGATTCGTCCTGTTCAACCGTTTCTTCCAGCCCGACATCGATCCCGAGACCGAGACGATGACGCTGCCGATGAACTCCAGCGCCCCCGCGGACAGCAGGCTCCCCCTGCGCTTCGCCGGCCTCCTCTATGGGCGGGTGAAGGCGGATGTGTGCGCGAGCACGGGCATCGCAAGCGGCGCCGACGTCGCCAGGATGATCCTCGCCGGGGCTGCCGCCGTGCAGGTCGTCACCGCCCTCTACAGAAACGGCGTGAAGGCGATATCCGAGATGCGGGCCGGCCTCGAGCGCTGGATGACGAAGAAATCCTACGCATCCATCGACGCGTTCCGAGGCAAGCTCAGCGCGAAAAACGCGAAGGACCCCTGGGCGTACACCCGGGCGCAGTATGCGAAGATGCTCCTTGGCCCCAAGGAATGGGCGGAAAAGACGAAAGCATGAGGGCCACCGCTCTCCCGATGAAAGAGTCCCAACAGCCGGGTTGCCCCTAACACGCGCCTCGCGGTACTCTCGTAGCGGATGAAACGAAACACGGTTCTCGTCGTCCTGGCTGTGCTGGCCGCCGCCGTCCTCTTCTTCAATCCGCTGAGGCTCTTCCAGAACCGCGGCGCGGCAGCCCGCAGGCCCTCGGCCGACCCGGCCCTGCTCGATCCGCTGCTGCGTTACGCCGAGTCGAGCTACCAGACCCCCGAGGACTACCTCATCAAGTCCCTGTCAGATCACGACATCGTGTTCCTCGGCGAGTTCTACAAGATCAAGCAGAACGTCCAGCTCGTCTCCGCGCTCGTTCCGCGCCTCGCTGCGGCGGGCGTCAGGAACCTCGGCCTCGAGTACGCGCTCTCCGACAGCCAGAAGGACATCGATGCCCTGCTCGCCTCCCCGTCCTGGGACGAAAGCCGGGCGCGCGGAATCCTGATCGATTGGATTCCCACGTGGGGCTACCAGGAATACATCAGCATCCTCGCGGCCGCATGGAAAGAGAACCGAGTGCTGCCGGAGGGCTCCCCGCCTTTTCGAGTAGTCGGCCTGAACGTCCGTCAGAACTGGGACCTGCTGAAAACCGACAGTGATGCGAGAAACCCCGAGACGGTGAAGCGGATCCTCGCGTATGGAATCCCCGACAAGCACATGGCCGAGGTGATCGACCGGGAGTTCCTGAGCAAGGGCAAGAAGGCGCTCGTCTTCTGCGGCATCCAGCATTCCTTCACCCGCTACCGCAGCCGCGAGTACGAGAAGCAGGCTGCGGAGATGAGGCTCGGCGAGACCCGGCGGGCGGGAAACATTGTCTTCGACAGGATCGGCGGCCGGGCGTTCACCGTCATGCTCCACGCGCCGTGGCCGGATAAGAACGAGCGGACCGGCCTCGCCTACGCGGCGGGAGGCGCGATCGACGCGCTGATCGACAGTCTGCCGGAGGGCAGGAAGGATGCGGGATACGACACGGCGGGAACCCCGCTCGGCGCGCTGCACGTGACGTCGGCCTCCTACTTGTCAGGGTACAAGAGCCTCGCCCTGTCCGATCTCTGCGACGGGTATGTGATCCAGGGGCCGCTCGCCGACTACCAGGCCGTGACGCCGATCGCCGATTTCGTTCCGGCCGACAAGGCCGAGCAGGCGATCAGGAACTTCCCCGGGGTAAAGCCGCAGTCGCTCACGCTGAAGGACCTGAACCAGGCCATCTTCCAGGATGTGAAAGCTGTCGACGACGCCCTCGCGCCCTTCCGCGGGAAACGCGCGCGGTGAGCCTTCCGCTTTTGGTCCGGTTCGAGGACGAGCAGGTCCTCGTCGTCGAGAAGCCCGCAGGCCAGCATACCGCGCCGCTTCGCGCCGGAGAGCGAGGCACCCTGCTCGAGCGCGTCATCGAGAAGTACCCCGAGGTCGCAGGAGTCCCCGGCATCAAGGCTGTGGAGCCCGGTCTGCTCCACCGGCTCGATCGAGAGACATCGGGGCTCGTGGCGATCGCGCGCTCCGCGGCCGCCTTCGCCATACTGCGGGAAGCCGCCGCAAGGGGCGGAATGCGCAAGGAATACATCGCAGCGTGCGCCCGTCCCGTCGACGGCGAGGCCATCGGCGCGGGAGCGGGTCTTCGCATTTCGAGCAGGTTCGCGCCCTACGGTTCGGGCGGGCGCATGGTGCGGGTGGTGCTCGCCGGCGAGAGCCGCGGGAAGCTCCTTCAAAACGCCACACCGGACTCCTACTCGACCGAAGCCGAGATCATCCGCCGGGGCGCGGCCGCCCACCTGCTCCGCGTCGACATAGACCGGGGGTTCCGCCATCAGGTGCGCGCTCACCTCTCCTTCCTCGGTTTCCCCATCCTCGGCGACTCTCTGTACGGGGCGCCCGTCCCCCCCGGCGCGGTTGATCGGCTGTACCTGCACGCCACCAGGCTCCAGTTCGAGCACCCGGCCACGGGGGCTCTCGTGTCGGTCGAATCGCCGCTGCCGCAGGAGTTCGCCGCCCTGTTCGATTGACCGGCGACCAGCGCCGCGGTCTGACCAGCGCCGCGGTCTTGCTCTTGGACGGCATTTGCGGTAGTCTGGGAGGTGTTCCCCGAAGATTTTCGCTCCTCCTCCCCCGTCAGCCCCCTCACCTCCCACGCCTTCGCTTCTCGCCTCCCGAAAGGAGCCCGCCCATGAGCGCCGACTTCAAAGACAGAGACGTCATCTCGATCACCGACTTCTCCCGCGAGGAAATGCTCCATCTCTGCGAGGCGGGCAGGAGGATGTACGAGATGGAAAAAGCGGGCAAGCGCAACGCTCTGCGCGACGCGCTCAAGCACCGCACCCTCTCGTACATGTTCTACGAGCCCAGCACGAGAACGCGCACGAGCTTCAACACGGGAATGCGCGAGCTGGGAGGCCGCTACGACGGGTTCTCGGGAACCGAGGGCACATCCGTGATGAAGAATGAGACCGTGCGCGACACCGTCACGATGATGTGCGCGAACCACAACGACGTGATCGTCATGCGCCACCCCCTCGACGGATCCCTTCAGTGGGCGGCCGACGTGGCGAACATTCCCGTGATCAACGGGGGGGACGGCAAGAACGAACACCCCACACAGGCGCTGCTGGACATGCTCACCATCTACATGCTGAAGGGAGGGAAACTGGACGGCCTGCGGGTCGGCTTCGGCGGCGACCTGTCGCACGGGCGCACTGTCCGCTCGCTCAGCCTCGCCCTCTCGCACTTCGAGGGGATCACGATCCGCTGGGCCGCCGAGGATTTCCTCGGCATGACATCAGACCTCGCACAGCTCCTCGCCGCACGGGGGGTACGGGTCGAGAGGGACGAGAGTGTGCGGGACGTGATGGCCCAGGTCGACTTCTACTATATGACGCGCCCACAGCTCGAGCGCATGCCGGGCGTGACCCAGAAAGACATCGTCGGAATGATGAAGCAGTACCGAATCGACCTCGGCAAGGTCGAGGGGTTCGACGCGCGCCTCCTGCACCCCCTGCCGGTGAACAGCGAGATCGCCGAGATCGACTACCGCGTGTACTTCACCCCCGCGCAGGCCTTCTTCGCGCAGGCCGAGTTCGGGATCTTCCATAGAAAGGCCCTGCTGCACGAGATCCTCGGCCACGACGGCTACCGCCGCTACGGCGGGGAGCTGCCGGCGGAGCTGGGCGTGGGCAACAACAGGCTGCAGAGGAAGATCCACGGGGCGAAGCAGAGCGGGATGTTCATCGACAAGATCCACGACGGGACGGTCATCGATCACCTCGGCGTGGGCGCCCTGCGCGCCGTCGACGAGGTGCTGGACCTTGAGAATCGCGGGTACTCCTGCACCACCGCGGTCATCTCGGAGAAGCCGACTCCCTTCATCAAGACGAACCTGCGCGACCTCACCGAGCGCGACCTCAAGCGGATCTCCTTGATCTCGCCCGAGCCCACGATCGACACCATCAGGGACGGCAGGATGACCGAGAAGTTCGTGTACCTCCTGTGTGTCAACGCGAACTGCATCAGCAGGACAGTGAACGAGGACGTCCCTCCCCGGTTCTACGACGACGAGGGCGCCATCCGCTGCCGCTACTGCAGGCGGCCCTACACGATCACGCACCGCAAGGTGACCGAGGAGGAGCGAACCGAGTACCTGCGGTCGCTGCCGAAAAAGATCGAGCCGGTCGCCTACCCGGATTGACGGATGATCGATCCCCACGTCCACCTTCGGGACTGGAACCAGGCGAACAAGGAGACCCTTCGGCACGGGTTTTCCGTCGCCTGGCGCGCGGGGCTGGACGGGGTGTTCGAGATGCCGAACACGGACCCCCCGCTCACCTCGCGGGACGCCGTCCTGCGCCGCATCGACGACGCGGATCACGCGCTGCGGGAACTGGGCATCCAGCTGTTTCATGGGCTCTACGCCGGTCTCACAGCGGATCCCATGCAGATCGAGGAAGTCGTCGGGCTGTGGACCCAGTGCTTTCCCCGGGTGGTGGGGTTGAAGATGTTCGCCGGGCATTCGACGGGGAACATGGGGATCGTCGAGAGGGAGGCCCAAGCCGGGGTGTACCACCGGCTCTCCGAGCTCGGCTTCACGGGAGTGCTCGCCATTCACTGCGAGAAGGAAGCCCTGATGAAACCCGATGCGTGGGATCCGGGCCGGCCTTCGAGCCATGGCACGTCCCGGCCCCCGGCCGCGGAGGTCGCTTCGGTGGATGACCAGAAGGAGCTGGCGAGGGCCGCGGGATTCCGCGGCACGCTCCACATCTGCCACATCTCCACTCCCTGGGCTCTCGATCTGTTGAGGGGGAAACACGTTCGCGAGGGGGCCGGACCAGCAGCGCCCGATTCGTTCAGAGTCACCTGCGGGCTCACCCCCCATCACGCCCTGCTCGACCAGGAGATGATGGATGGGCCCGACGGCATCCTTCTGAAGGTGAATCCGCCGCTTCGGACCCGGCCCCTGCCCGAGCGGATGCTCGGTCGTCTTCTGGCGGGCGAGATCGACTGGATCGAGACAGACCATGCGCCGCACACCCTCGAGGAGAAACGGAGCAGCGCTCCAGCACCAAAGGGCAGCTCAGGAAGCCCGCAGCCCGCCTCGGGGATCCCCGTGCTCCCTTTCTATCCCCACTTCATCAGGATGCTCGCCCAGCGGGGAATGCCGAATGCCCGTCTCGAGGAAATCACCCACGACGCGATCTGTCGTGTATTCGGGATCCGAATCGCGAAGCATCGCCGCGCACCCGAGTACAATCTTGCCGGGGAGTACTGTTTCGATCCTTTCAAACTCGCGAGACGCCCGAACTGATCAAAGTGGGTATCCGGACCAGACTTTGCTGCTAGAGCGGAATGTCTGCTTCGAGGATGTGCTGAAGGAGATGCGGATGAATCTGACGAATGAGGAGAAGGATACGCTCAAATCGTACGAGAATGGTGAATGGAGCTCCACGAAAAACTTGCTGCGGCTCGCAAGCAACTCCAGTGGAGGCAGCGTGGATGAGAAGACAGCCGCAAGTATCTGAACTCAGAGAATCTACCAAGTGAAATGGAAGCCCTCAAATATGGCGAACCCGAGAAGATCCTTTCGCCGCCATTCTGCAGCGCCAGTATCCGGGCGAGCTCTTGAAGAAGAGCCCCCGACGGGACAATAGCACGATCCTCCGGAATCTACGCAATGATGCTGGCAGACCTTAACCCAACCCATAAACGGACCAAGTCTGTTGAGTCCAGTCCAGCGCGGGAGGTTATTGTGAAAACAATAAACATACATGAAGCGAAAACGCATCTGTCACGGCTCATAGATCAAGCCGTCAAAGGCGATCCATTCGTAATCGCCAAGGCTGGCAAGCCCCTGGTCAAAGTCATGGCGTTGAATACCCCGGAGGCGGGACAGAAACGGCGGCTGGGCTTCTTCTCAGGGAAAATCACTGTCCCCGATGACTTCGACCGGATGGGGGCGAATGAGATTGAGAAGCTTTTCGGTGGCCTGGCGTGAAATTGCTCTGGGATACCCACGTCCTCCTATGGGCCGCCGGGGAACCGGATCGATTGCCTCAGGAGACCCGCGCGCTCCTCGGCGAACCTGGGAATGAGCTCCTGTTCAGCCCTGCCAGCATGTGGGAAATCGTGATCAAGTCCAGGCTCGGTCGCAAGGATTTTCTGGTCAACGCCCGGCTCCTCCGGCGAGGACTCTTGGACAACGGCTACGAGGAGCTCCCCATCACGAGCGAGCATGCGCTGGCTATCGACGCCTTGCCGCCGATTCACGGGGATCCCTTTGATCGAATCCTTATCGCACAGGCAACGATCGAGGGAATCAAGCTCCTGACGGCGGACCAGGTGGTTGCGCGTTATCCAGGACCCATCCGCATGGTCTGAACGAGATGCCTCCCAGCCTCATCCGGTTTGTCGCTCCCCCACTCCGGCAATCGTCCCGATCATCTGCCGCGCAGTAGAAGGGGTGAGGAGGATCGCATGAACAATCTCAATTCCATTCTCGTCGAGGGAAACCTCGTCAGAGATCCTGAGCCTTCCTACACCTCGTCGGTTACCATAATGTGCGTGTTCATCGTGGACTGCGACCGTAGTTGGAAGCAGGAAGCCCGAACGATGCGACATTCATGCTGAGTTCCCACGCGTCTGCTCCATGTCTTTGGTGGGAATGAGGTATTGACAAAATGAGATTTGATCCGTCAGACAGTTGGGGCGGTTGTGATCTCATCCGACAAGTCCAAGTTGCCGAGGGCCAGGTGCTATGGTATAATGCGAAAAAACGGACGGATTCAAAAGGAGCAAATCATGGGTAGGCGCCGAAAAGGATTGGCAGCGGGCTGCTCGCCGCGGTTCCCGGTCCTGTTGCTGGCCTTCGTGGCCCTGGCAGCCGTCACTGCCCTGGCTCAACAGAATGGCCAGCCATCGAGCAAGGCTACAGACAGAGTCATCTACAACGCAGGATGGTACCTGAACGGATCCGTGCAGATCCCCTGCTATTGGGCTGGCACCCGCCGCATCGACCTCGCGGGAGACGGTGTGCACGACGCGAGGGCCCGAGCCTGCGCCGTCTCGGAAGGGACCGTGTACAACGCCGGGTGGTGGAACGACGGGGCCAGGGACATCGCCTGCTATTGGGCCGGCACCAGCCGCACCGATCTCGCAGGAGATGAAGCCCGCGGCTCCCAGGCGACCTCCATCGCGGTCTCGGGCGACACCGTCTACACCGGCGGGCAGTGGAACGATGGCAGCAAATGGCGGCCCTGCTACTGGCAGGGAACCCGGCGCGTCGATCTTGACAGTACCGGTTCGCTGAACTCCGGCGTGTGGTCGATCGCGGTCTCGGGCGGCACCGTTTACTGCGCCGGGTGGTGGAACGACGGTGCCCGCGACATCGCCTGCTTCTGGACCGGCACCCGCCGCACCGACGTCGACGGTGGAGCCAAGGGCTCGTACGCCAACGTGATCGCGGTTTCGAATGGTATCGTCTACACGGCGGGCGCGTGGGACTGGGACGGGAAGGCGTCGAAAGCCTGCTACTGGGTCGGCAAGAAACGCACCAACATCGCCAGCACTGGCGGGGCGTGGGCGATCAGCGTGTCGAAAGGCGTTGTCTCCGTCGCCGGTTACTCGAACGAGCAGGACCGGTGGATTCCCTGGCTTTGGGCGAAGGGCGCCCGGACCGACCTGGGCGACGGCGTCCACCCCGGATTTGTCTGCTCCAGTTCCTTCACGGCAGGGATCTTCTGCCCTTCCGGGTTCTGCTGGGACGGGACCAAGAACGTGGCGTGCTACTGGATGGAAACCTACCGCGTGGACCTGGACGGCGGCGACGGCGATTCGATGGCAGGTGCGCCGGCCTTTTTCACCGGCAAATAGAAACAGTGCGTTTAGGACCTTGAGTGCAAGGTCTTTTCGGCCTTATCTTCCTCAAATACATCTCCGACGCCCTGCGAGGCACAACACGCGAAGCTCGTCGCCGAGAAGAAGAGCGGCGCCGACCCGGAGGACCCGGACGAGTATCGTGCGCTCTCCATCTTCTGGTTCCGCCCGAGGCGCGCTGGCAAGGCAGTGTCAGAAGTCAGAAGTCTTTTCCTCGAGGACTGTAAGATCGAATCTTGTTTTCCACAGCTAAAGTTAGTGGCGATGCGTTAGTCTTCTTTCATGTACTGCATGAAAGAGCCTTCCTTTCGGAACTCAAATCAAGACTTTATCCGACTGCGAGTTATCTCATCGCGTGTAAGATCCTGAGCTGTCCTACACCGAGTCGGTCACTGCAGTCTGCAAGTTCGTTCAATAAGCGCGTTGTTGCCTTGGTCCTTGACCTCGGCATCATCGATCGCGACCTCGCCGAGGGCCTTCTCTGTTGGCGGCGCTCAGGTGCCAGCATCGAAGGCGCTGTCTATCTGTATGTAGCCAATCCTGCTGCCATGGAGTGCCTTGCGTAGTACATGGCTCGCCGCCGATCAGCTTGAGCAAGCGTCATGGTCGCACAGCCACCTCTACGTCACCGGATTGAGAGTATGGAAGAACACCGCGGCGAGAAAACCTAAAACGGTGAAAATGCCCACGGTCCAGACGTTCTGCTCGTAGGCTTCAGGCAACATTGTCTGAGCCGTCATCGCAAGCATGGAACCGCCGGCGATACCTTCAAAAACCGATTTCGCCTTTGCGGGCAGGTCCCGGCAGAACAGGTTGCCCAGCATGGCTCCCACCCCCACGGCGATCACTAGGGAAAACCACAGCAGGAAGATGTCTCGGTTCCTAGCGCCTCCCTGCTTCATGATGGTCGCGCTGGACATCGATTCCGGAAGATTGGCGATGAAAAGTCCGCCGATCAGGGCCGGACTGATCGAAGTTCCCACCATGCTCGCGCCGATGACCAGAGACTCGGGGATCCCGTCAAGGAACGTGCCCAGCCATATTGCCATGGCCGTATTTTTACCTTCCCTTTTTGCTTCGAGCTTAATTTCGGTCGTCGTCGGCGCCAGGTTCTCATTGGAGAGGCTCTTGATCGCCTCCTTTTCCCATTCCTTTTCTCCCATCACGGCCTTCGGAAGCTTGCCGGTCCTCATCCTTTCTTCGGCGAGGAGAGAAACAGCGGCCCGAAGCTCTGGGCTGATTTTCATCAGAAGGTCGAAGTCGTCTTTGTGGATTTCCCAGGTGTCGACGTCGTTTTCCACTATCGCCCGCGCGCTTCGGGGGGCGTTCCAGAGAAGAGCCATCTCGCCGAACGTTTCACCCTGATCGAGCATGGCGACCTCGCACGTGTTGCCTGCCTCATCATCGCGCTCGATCCGAACCTTTCCGTTTCTGATGATGTACATGGCGTCGCCGAAATTATCTTGGTCGAATACGACGTACCCTTTCGGAAATCTATGCTCAGCGACATAGGGAGCGATGGCCTGGACCTGATTCGCAGGCAGCGCGCGGAGAAAATCCACCTTGCTCAGTTCCCTGATCATGCCCCTGAGCTTCTTCTTTTTGATGGTAGTAATGTGGGCCATAAGCGTGGAGCGTTTTCGTTTGAACGCTCCCTGGGAATCCAGCATACGGGACAGAAAGATGAACATGCCACAGCCCAGGAGAACCCCTAGAGCAAGCTGCCAGAATCCGGCGCCTTCCCTCTCCAGCGCGGGTTTGACCAGCTCGAACGCGATGGCCGCCAGAAGCGCGCCGGCGCCGAACGACATGATCGCCGATGTGACCTTATTTGAAGGTTTTGTCCAGATGCCGATCAGAGCGCCGATGGGCAGAGAAAGGGCGCTGAATGCACCAAACAACAGCGCCATGATATAGGCATTTTGAATAACCACGGAAACTGCTCCCCTCACTTTCACTCCCAGTGTATTTCTCCCATTTGCAGCCGTCAAGGTAAATACCGTGCCTGCCGAGAGTGCAGCGGTCCCGCAACGCGAGAGAGCGCGCCTTGACGCGCCGGACCAGCATCACTATCCTTGTGCGACCCATTGCCATGATACAGCCAGCGACGCCGAACCCCCTGGGGGAAAATCCCCTCATCGTCCAGAGCGACCGGTCCATCCTCCTCGAGGTGGCCAGCCCGCGCTACGCGGAGGCCCGCGATGCCCTCGCGCGCTTTGCCGAGATCGTCAAGTCCCCCGAGCACGTGCACACCTACAGGATCACGCCTCTCTCGATCTGGAACGCGTGCGCCGCGGGGGAGAAAGCCGAACACATCGTGGGGACGCTCGGCTCCCTGTCCCGGTTCGCAATACCCGAGCACATCGAGACGGAGATCCGCGAGTACGCCGGCCGCTACGGCAGCCTGACGCTGCGCAGGGATGAGCGGGGGCTGGTTCTGGGCTGCAGGGACAGGGGTCTCGCGGAGCTCGCCGCTGCCGACAAGCGCGCGGGGGCGCTGCTCAGCGATCGGCTCTCAGAGACCGAGTTCGCCGTTCCCGCCCATGCCCGAGGCCAAGTCAAGCTTGCCCTCGTCGGGATCGGCTACCCCGTGGACGACCAGGCCGGCTACGCGGCAGGGGAGCCGTTCGCCTTCGGCCTGCGCTCCTCGACGCTGTCGGGCAGCGCCCACTTTTCCCCCCGCCCCTACCAGACAGAAGCCGCAGAGGCCTTCCATGCGGGAGGCTCCGAGAGGGGGGGGTCGGGAGTGGTGGTGCTTCCCTGCGGTTCGGGCAAGACCATCGTCGGCATCCTCGCCATGTCCCTCCTGCAGACCTCGACGCTCGTGCTCACCACCTGCGTGACGGCGGTCAGGCAGTGGATCGAAGAGCTGCGGGAGCGCACGGACATCGACGAGGCGATGGTCGGCGAGTACTCGGGCCACAAGAAGGAGGTGCGCCCCGTCACGGTGTCCACCTACCAGATGATGACGCATCACGGCGCCTCAAGCGCCCACGGCGCCTCAAGCGCCCACGGCAGCCTCGACGAGGAGGCGGCGCGGTATCCCCACCTTGCCCTTTTCGGCCAGAGGGATTGGGGGCTGATCATCTACGACGAGGTCCACCTGCTGCCCGCGCCGGTCTTCCAGGTTACCGCGTCGCTGCAGGCGCGAAGGCGCCTCGGCCTCACGGCGACGCTCGTGCGCGAGGACGGCCGCGAGGACGACGTGTTCGCCCTGATCGGACCCAAGAAGTACGACGTGCCGTGGAAGGAAATGGAGAGGCAGGGCTGGATCGCGAAGGCGGTCTGCACGGAAGTGCGCATCCCGCTCCCCGACGGCGCACGAATGAGCTACGCGCTGGCTGATGCCCGAACGAAGTTCCGCATGGCTTCGGAGAACCCGGCAAAAGCCGAGCAGGTGAGGGCGATCCTCGCGCGCCATCCAGGAGAACCGGCCCTCGTCATCGGGATGTACCTGGATCAGCTGCGCGCGGTGGCCGGTCCCCTCGGGCTCCCCGTGATCACGGGCTCCACCCCCCAGATCGCGCGAGATGGCCTGTACGCGGATTTCCGGGCGGGGAGGATCAGGATCCTTGCCGTCTCGAAGGTGGCCAACTTCGCCGTCGACCTGCCGGACGCGAGCCTCGCGATCCAGCTCTCGGGCACGTTCGGCTCGAGGCAGGAGGAAGCGCAGAGGCTCGGGAGAGTCCTCCGGCCGAAGGCGGGCTCCCGGCAGGCCTTCTTCTACACGCTGGTCACGCGCGACTCCGTTGAACAGGACTTCGCCCTCAAGCGTCAGCTCTTCCTCTGCGAGCAGGGATACCAGTACGCAATCCGCGCCGGGTTCCCTCAGCCGCTGGAGACGGGCGCCATCGCATGAAGCACTTCCCCGCGAGCTGGGGCTCCTTCCTCGCCGAGCTCGCGCCGTGGGGAGGGCTGTCCATCGCCGCGCGCCGGGCGTTCCTGGACGGGCTGCGGCCGGGGCTCCCCGTCGATGCGGCCGCGCGCGACCCCGCGATCCTCGAGCTCACCGACGCGGGCTTCCTCGCGGCCGCAGCGGGCCCGGGCTCGCTGCGGATCGATCCTCGGTTCGCGGGCTTCCACCAGATGATGAAGGCGCTGGAGAAGCACCCCGTGTTCGCGAGCCCCGGCGGACCCGATCAGGCCGCGCTCTGCGCGTACCTCTCCGAGCACTACTCGCCGCGGGAGCGCTCCGCCCTTCACCAGTCCATCGCGCTCCTGCCCAACGATCTGCCTCGGGTCGCGCGGCTGGTCTCTTCGGTGGAATGGCTCGAGGAGTTCCTGGGCCGGGAGGCAAGCGAGCCGGCGCGGCGGATGGTGCGCTTCTTCATGGAGCAGCGCGAGCGGGTCGCCCTGCGCGACCTCGAGGAGTACCTGCCCTCGCTCCCCACCGAGGAGCTGTCCCCTGCGCTGTCGCTCGCGGTCCGTCGGGCCGTGCTCTTCATCGGCCTGCGCAGGGACGACCTCGAACCGCTCGTCGGCATCTGGCCCTCGGCCGCTCGCCGCCTGCACCGTCTCGCCGTCGCGCTCGCCCCCCAACCCGTGGAGGCCGTCCGCTCGTTCTGCCATCCCTACCTTGTCGAGGACATGACGAGCGTCCTGCTCGCCGCCCGCGTCGAGCCGATCCGCGTCCGCCGGGGAGACGAGCGGCCCTTCTCGAAGTTCATCGAGGAGACGGGCGCCCGGCTGTTGAGCTTCCCCGGCTGGCTCGAGCAGTTCACGGGAATGACGACGGAGGCGAGGGTCGACCTCGCGCTTCGCGGACTGCGGGTCGCGGGCCTCCTAGTGCCCGCGAGCTCTCCCCAGGGCGCGCTCACCCTCCGGGCCCGAACGGGATCCGGTGATTGGACGGGCGCGGCGCTCGGCGAACGGCTGCGGTCGTTCGTCGACGCTCTCTCGCGCGGCGGCGGAGGGCCCGACGGGATCTTCGACCTGCTCGATGAAGGGAGCGGCCCTGGCGAGGAGGAGCAGCCCGAGGGCATGCTGCGGACCGTGCTGCAGGCCTTCTCATTCGTCCCCACGGCCTCCTTCATTCGTTTCTCGGACTTCGCGGAGTATCAGGCGGCGATCGGGGGACCCTCGGGAATCAGCGCGAGAGAGAGCGGGGCTGTCCGGGCGGTCGCGGGCGAGCCCAGCTCTGCCGAAAGCCTTCCGGTGGTCTCGACGGACGAGGCGCTGGAGGAGTTGTGGAAGTTCGTGCTGCACCGGGTCCTCGGTCGGGGCATCCTCGCCCTCGGAGGGGCCGAGGCGGGCATGACGGGGGACGGCCGGCCGTGCTTCCGTCTCACCGATACGGGGCGGCGGCTTCTCGCGCGCTCGCCTCTCCCTGCCGCAGAGGCGCGACCGGCGACTGACATTGTCGTGCAACCCACCTTCGAGATCGTCTTTCTCTCCCCCTCGCCCGCCGCGGAGGCCGCGCTGGGCAGGTTCTGCGAGAGGATCGGGAGGGAGGTCGGGCTGCTCTTCCGCATGACAAAGCAGTCCATTCAGAGAGCAGCAGCTTCGGGGCTCGGCGAGAGGGAGGTCGTGGGCGCCCTCGCGCGTTTCTCGAGGAGCCCGGTCCCTTCGAACGTGGCTCACGAGGTGAACGAGTGGCTCGCCCCCGAGCCGTCTGCGCCGTCTTGACAGGGCGGTCTCCACGCCGTAGGTTCTGAGCCCAAGAATCATGAAGATCGCGGTCACGGGAGCAACAGGATTCATCGGGAGCCACCTCTGCGAGAGCCTCCTCGCCAAAGGACACGAGGTCACATGCCTTGTGCGAAACCCCGGGAAGCTCCGGTGGATCGCGGGCCTGCCCGTCCGTCTCGTCCCGGGCGATCTCGAATCGCCCGAAGCGCTGAAGGGCTTCGTCGCCGGTCAGGACATCGTCGTGCACGCCGCGGGCCTCACCAAGGCGCGCACCCTCGAGGAGTACAACAACGCGAACGTCGGAGGCACCGAGAGGCTTCTCCAGGCCATCCGGACGTACAATCCGCGCATCAGGAGGTTTCTCTACCTGAGCAGCCAGGCCGCCATGGGACCAAGCGCCGAGGACGCCCCACTTACCGAAGATGGCGCTCAGAACCCCGTGTCGCTGTATGGCAGGAGCAAGTCGCTGGCGGAGAAGAGCATCCAGACCTTCCGCGACGCCCTGCCCATGACCGTCATCCGCCCGCCCGCGGTCTACGGGCCGCGCGACACGGACGTGCTGGCCGTCCTCCGCGTCGTGAAGGGGGGCATCGTGCCCGTTCTCGGCGGTCGGCACCTCGTGAGCATCCTGTTCGTGAAGAACCTCGTGCACGGCGTCTCCCTCGCCATCGAAAGGCCGATGGGTAGCTTCCGCAGCTACTTCTTCACGGACGGCAGGGAGCTCACATGGGGAGAGCTGCTGGACCTGATGGGTCAAGCGATAGGGAGGAAGGCGCTTCGCGTGCGGGTGCCGCTCTTCGCCGCCGCGGCTGCCGCGGGTATATCAGAGCTGTGGGGATCGCTCTCCGGCAGGCCCGCCCTTCTCAATACCGACAAGTTCGCCGAGGCGCGCCTGAAGTTCAACGTCGTCTCCGATCAGCGGGCTCGATCTGAGCTGGGCTACCACCCGCTCTTCAGCAGTGAGCAGGCTTTCGCTGAAACGGTGAGCTGGTACAGGGCCGAGGGCTGGCTGTAGCCGGGCAGAGCGTGGCGTTCCAGCGCGTGGGGCCGACGGGGTAGTTCAGCGGGAGAGCTTCGACGCGAGGATGTCGCGGATCTGCGCGAGGGTCGTCTCCGTGTATCCCTCGGCCTTGAAGGCGATCGCCCCCTTCGGGTCCACGAGGAAGACCGAGGGGATCAGCGTCACCCCGTAGCGTTCGGTCGTGACCCTGTAGCGGTCGATCACGAGCGGTAGCTGGACCTTCTGCGATTCGACAAAGGGCTTCACGAGGGGAATCCCTTGGGCGTCAGTGGCGATGATCAGCACCCGAAAGCCCTTGGGCCCGAAATCGTCCGCCATTCCCTGCAGCTCGGGAAGCTCCTTCTTGCACGGCTCGCAATCGGTGGCAAAGAAATCGAGGAGGACCCAGCCCTTGCCGAAGAAGTTCTTCGACATGAGGAATGTCCCGTCGATCTGGGGGTTCGCGAAACTCGGGGCGGGCGCGCCGACGTCGAGCCCGAAAGCCGAACCGCATGCAAGAAGCGCTAGAGCGAGCGCAAGACCGCAAGTTCTCCACAACATGACAGGGCCAGTATACCCGATGCGAGGAAGGCCGCGCAAGCGTCGATTGCCTGCAGCTCGGCGCGCTAGAGTCTCAGCGCGCAGGCTTCTCATCGCGCAGGCTCTCGATGCGCGCAACCTCGCCGGCCTTTCGCGTGAATCTGTCGATCTCCCCCCCGAGCGCGGACACCTTGCCGCCGGATCCCACGACGAGAGCGCTGCCGGAGACGATGCCATGGCCGATCGCCCGGGGAGGCGCAAGGCGCACGAGCGCCTTCAGCTCTTCCCAGCCATCGCCTTCTCCGTGCGTGTCGCAGAAAACCCGAGCAATCCCGAGACAGGGAAAGAGCTCGGCCGACGCGTCGTCGTGAGGGTCTCTCCAGCGCACCCACTGACGGGCGAGCATGATGCTCCCTGCCGAGATTCCGAAGAACGGCTTGCCCTGACGGTGCAACAGCCGAAGGGGCTCGATCATCTCGGTTTCTTCGAGGACGCGCATCCCCTCCTCTACATCTCCCCCGCTCACGAAGATGATGTCGGCCTCTTCGAGAACAGCCCTCGCTTTCCGAGGATCCGCCCGCTTGCCGCACAGGGGAGCCAACGTCACCGCACCCGCGCCTGCTTTCTGGAAGAGCCGAGCCACCAGGACGCGGAACATCGCGTTGTCCCCCGAGGCTGCCCCGACATACGCCACCGATGGCCGGCGCTCCGATGATCGGGCGGCTCTGCTACCCGAGGCGCCAGCCAGCCCCAGAGCCGCCTGTATCAGCGGGTCAGGGCCCCTGCGCCGCTCCATCCCCCTCCCACCCGCGATCAGGTAGACAGGCCTCGGTTTGTCAGACATCGGCACCACCCCCGCCCCTCAGGATGCTCGACGGCTCGAGAGGGAACATGCGCCGCACGAGAAGGAACTTGCCGGATTTCTCGGGAGAGATGGAGGGGACTTCGTTCACGGAGACCGTGACACCGGGCCCGAAAAGGTCCCGCAGCGCAGCCTCGGACTCCGCCTCCGCGTGCTCCCCCCGCCCCTCTTCCCCGACAAAGGAGAGAAAAACACTCCCCGGAGCCTCCTGCACGAGCCTGTACTGTGCGATTCCCTCTATCCGCCCGAGGGCATCGTCGATCTGCCCGTGCGTGACCAGCTTGCCCTCGGCCCCAACGCAGACGCTCACGAGCCGACCCTCGATCGCGGAGAGAGTCATGCCGTCGTCCCTCCCGCAAGGACAGGGCGAGGGGGAGAGCCGGCCGACATCGCCGATCTCGAAGCGCACGAGCGGGAACCACGCATTGCCGAAAGTCGTGACCAGAAGCCGTCCCACTCCGCGGATGCCAGGTCCGTCCGCCAGCGGTTGGAAGTCGACCCTGCAGAACTCGGTGTTCTGGTGCAGGCGGCCGCGCTCGCATTGCATGAACACGTACCCCGCTTCCGTGGAGCCGTAAGAGCTTGCGACGGGCGACCTGAAGACGCGTCGGATCGCGCGGAGCTGTACTTGCGATGGGTACTCGTAGGTGAGGATGACCAGCTTCGGCTGGTAGGCATCGATCCCCGCCCGGTCGGCGAACCTCGCCAAGCGCGCGAGGAGCGAGGGATTCGCCTCGAGCACCTCGGGCTGAGACTCGCCGAGCTCCGCGAGAATCCGGCGCTCGTGCCCCTCGGGCCACTCGGTCGTGAAGGCGTATTCGTTCAGGAACAGAAACCGACCGAGCATCCGCCGCTCTCGCGACAGGCGCTCCCCTTCGCTGCGAGGACCGACGGAAAGCGCGCTCGCGAGGATCGCCTCACGATGGGTGCCCGTAGCCATTCTCGCGGCGACGGCGTTCAGCGCCCAGGATGCCCGCTCCGACGCGTCCCACCATGCCTGGTTCCAGATGTTCGTGAGCGCCTCGTCAGCGGTTCCGCTCGTGCGCACGTAGCTCACCTCGCCGCTGGCAAGGCCCGCGGCAAGATCCATCCCGTCGGGGACCAGACCGTGGGGAAAGTGAGCGCGAATGTCCGATTTGGTGAGAGCAGGGAGCGCGCGGTAGCGCTCGTCGACGGGACGGGAGCTGCCGGGATCCAGGCGTCGCCAGGATTCGTACAGAGCCGTCCTGCCCAGGGCTGTCTCCAGGACCTCCCCGCATCGGCGCTCGAACTCGAGAGTCGCCTCCTCCGATTTGATAGGCACGCGGTCTCCTTCCTGGCGCGTCAACCCACGCGGAAGGCCATGAGCAGGATGCGGATCAGGATCAGCGCCCACCCGGCTATGAGGATGATGAGCGCAATTCTGCGGGCTGCGGAGGTGAGAACGACAAAGATCGTGAGCAGCGCGAGGAAGCCGATCGGTTCGGCGAGCGCGTCCAGCGTGGTGACCGACGGGAGGATGTATCGGATCAGCTGCACGATCCCCAGCCCGATGTACCGCGCGATCGAATAGAGGAATCCCAGCAGCTGCGTGAGCAGGTCGGGTGCGGCGTTCATCCCTTCTCCCGCGGTGAGTATAGCCGCTTTTCGACGGCCCAGCAATCGTGTAGAATGCCGGTCCACCGGCTTTTCAAGGCTTTTCAATGAGCGAAGACGCCCGCACCATAAAAACCGAACGTGTCCCGCGCAAAGACCTGCTTGTCCAGCTCGAGCGGGCGCGCGCAGAGAGCGCCCTCGCCCCGATTCTTGACGCGATCGGCGAAATGGCGGCCGTGCTCACCGAACAGCGGCAGGTCGTATTCGCCAACAAGGCAATGCTCGATTTCGCGGGATCCGGCAGCGTTGAGCAGTTGTGCGGCCTGCGGCCCGGCGAGGTCCTCGCCTGCCTGCACTCGAAGGAAGCCGGGGACGGCTGCGGCGACGCCGAGGGCTGCCGGTTCTGCGGAGCCGCCGCCGCGGTGGGCGAGACTCTCCGCACAGGCGCGCCGGCGACTCGCGAATGCCGCATGACGACAGGCGCCGACGGCCGCGCGGCGGCGTTGGACGTTCTCGCGCGGGCCACGCCCTTCCAGATCGACGGCCGGCGCTTCGTCCTGCTCGTGCTCAGCGACACGAGCCATGGCAAGCGCAGAGCGGCCCTCGAGCGGATCTTCTTCCATGACATCCTCAACACAGTTTCCAGCTTCACGCTATACCTCGACATGCTGAAGGCGGGGGCTGCCGACGAGCAGGGCAAGCGGCTCATCGCGCGGCTCGCATCGATCGCTGAGACCCTCGTGGAGGAGATCCAGGGGCAGAAGGTCCTCGTGGCGGCGGAGAACCGCACCCTGTCCGTGCAGAGGGACCTGATCGATTCCCACGACCTGGTCGAGAGGCTCGTGCAGCAGATGGGGGGGCAGGATGTCGCGCGCGGCCGCAGGATCGTCATCGCCGGCTTTTCCGAGGCCTTCACCTTTGTGAGCGACGATTCCCTGGTGAAGCGGGTGCTGGCCAACATGCTGAAAAACGCCCTGGAGGCATGCCCCGAGGGCGATGCGGTCACGATCTCATTCCGTTCGGATGCCGACGGCCGGGTCCGATTCGAGGTGCACAACCCCATGCCCATGTCCGCCGAGGTCGCGCCCCAGGTCTTCCAGCGCAGCTTCTCGACAAAGGGAGCGGACAGAGGGCTGGGCACGTGGAGCATGAAGCTTTTTGCCGAGGAGTACCTCGGCGGCGCCGTGAGCTTCCAGACCGACCGGGAGCGCGGCACTACCTTCACCCTCCTCCTTCCGAGAAAGCCCAAGGGCACGGGCTGAGGACGCAGCTTCTGGTCGGCCTCCACGGCATATGAGCGCTCCCTGCCACGGCAATAACCCATTGTGAAAAGCCTCCCCGACTGGTATAGTTATGCACGCAATCGGCAGAAATAAGTGGGGCAGGGAAAGAGGGCACGAGGAAACAAGAACGCATTGCAGCTTTGAGTAGACAGCAGAACACCCGATACTGTCTCACCACGATTGCAGAGGGGTGTATTGATGATGTCTTCAAGAAGTCTTATTCTGATTGCCCTGCCTGCCCTGCTGGTAGGCTTCGCTCTGGCGTCAGTCTCGGCGCAACCGCCAACCGTCAAGGGAAGTCCACCGGCGGCGCCACAAGCGCCCAAGACACCTATCGTTGAATCGCCCCCCTCTCTTTCAGCATACCTTCAGCCGATATTCACAGTTCCAATGGGATCTAGCGCCGATCTGTTCGGCATGAGCGGAGCAGGTTCGATAGGAGTCGAATATACCTTTGCGGGCAATCTCCAGCCCTACCTCTCCGCCGGAATCGACTATGCCTATACGCCCATGAAATACACGGGTTCGCTCTCGGTCATCACTGCACAGGCAGGCGGAGGGATGTACCTGTGGCTGCATCCCCGCATTGCTCTCAAAGCGGGAGGATCCCTGGGGTACTGGTTCGGCATAGTCAACGGAGGGGGCACTCCCAGCGGCCTCGTGTCCGCGCAGGCCGGCCTTGGCGTACAATACGTGCTCTCACCCTTGATCAACATCGGTTTGGGCGTCGCCTACCGCTACGACCTGGGTCTCTACCAGGCACTGGAAGTGACCGCATCGTCTTCCTTTTTCTTCTCCGGCCGCGAGGATCGGAAAAAGGCGATCCAGAGCAGTCTGCCGGTTCGGCCCGGGTTACTGGATGCCAAAACCCCGCAAAAAGGCCGGGGCGTAGAGCTTGCCAACATCGAGCTCTTTCAAGTTTTCCCCGTGTTCCACAAGTTCTACGACGATCACCCCGTGGGAATGGTGACGCTCACGAACAAAGAGAAGACCGCGATCAAGGACATCAAGCTCAGCTTCTTCGTGAAGCAATACATGGACAGCGCCAAGGATTGTCCGGCGCCCGCTGAGCTTGCCCCTGGAGAGCGGAAGGACGTGGAGATCATGTCACTCCTCACCGACAGGGTGCTGGAAGTAACGGAAGCCACGAAGGTGGCGGCGGACATTACCATCGAGTACCGCATGGAAGGTGAGCTGTATCGGGATGTGAAGACGATGACGATGCGGCTCCTTGACCGAAACGCGATGACATGGAGCGACGACCGAAGGCCTGCAGCCTTCGTCACCGCCAAGGATCCAACCGTGCTAACCCTCTCCAAAGGGGTGACGGGCTATGTCCGAGGCAAGGGTCCCGATGCGATGAATGCAAAGCTCCTCACTGCGATGGCCATCTATTCCGCGTTAGACCTATTCGGGGTGTCCTATGTCGCCGACCCTGAAACCTCGTTCTCCGAGCGGACACAGAACAAGGATCAGACTGACTTTCTGCAGTTCCCCCGTCAGACACTCGAGTACAAGGCCGGCGACTGCGATGACTTGTCGATTCTCTACTCGGCGCTCCTGCAATCCGTGGGAGTTGAGACCGCCTTCATCACGGTGCCTGGGCATATCTACCTGGCGTTTTGCACCGACCTGAAAGAAGAGTTCGCTTCTCGCGCTTTCTCTGGCACGAAGGAGCTCATCTTCAAGGATGGAATCGTGTGGATACCCGTTGAGGTCACGGAGCGGCGAGGCGGGTTCATGAAGGCGTGGGCCGAGGGGGCCAGGGAGTGGCGGGAGGCGGCGGCAGACAACTCGGCCGGGTTTATTCCCGTTCAGCAGGCGTGGCAAGAGTACGAGCCGGTGCAACTGCCCGGGGACACGGAAATGAGTCTCCCCGCCAGGGATGCCGTCGTGGGCGCCTTCCTGCAAGAGGTTGTGAAGTTCGTGGACCGGGAGATCGCCCCGCGGGTGATCCGTATACAGGATGAAATCCAGAAGAACGGTGAAACCCCTGCGAACATTAACAGGCTCGGGGTGCTGTACGCACAATATGGCAGGACAGACCAGGCGGAAACGGAGTTCCTGAAAGCAATCGCAAAGCAGCCGCATTTGCCCGCGCTGCTGAACCTGGGAAATATCCAGTCGCTAAGGGGTGCATGGCCGAAGGCTCGGGAGTACTACGAGCAGGCCGCGAAGCTCGAGCCCAAGAATCCCAGGGTGCTGCTGGCCCAGTCGCGGACCTATTATGCGGCGGAGCAATATGATCTTGCGCGGGCGAAATACCAGGAACTCGCGGCAGTGGACAAGGCAACAGCCGAGCAATTCGCCTGGCTCGGCGGGTCACAAGAAACTGGAACCCGGGCAGGCGATGTGGAAACTGAGCGCCAGCAGGTGCTGTGGGCAGAGTGAAGAAGGTGATCACCATGTGGAACAACGCAAGAATCCGCACTGCGGTCGTGGCTGCGCTTTTCGCATTTGTCCTGGCAGGCTGCCCGATGCCGCTGGAAACCCCGCTGTTGCGAAGCGTGAAGGAAACGGTAGGTGCGGCCACCAGGACTCCGTCTCCTCCGGTAGTCACGGTTGCCTCTCCCACCAATGACACGACTCCTTCCTGGAGCTGGTCGATTCCCGCGGGGGTGGTGGACATCCGCTACCAGCTCGATGTGGAAGCCGCGGGAGGGTGGACGGTTGTCGGTGGCATAGAGATGACCTCCTTCGCGCCGTTGGCTGCTTTGTCCGAAGGAGACCACACGTTGTATGTGCAGGGGAGCAACCAGACGGGCGGCTGGTCGGCAAGCGGCTCCGCAACCGCCGCCATCGATATTACAGCCCCATCGGCTCCCGTGGTCACAGGGCTTTCACCAACCAACGATGCCACCCCGACTTGGAATTGGACAGTGGCATCGGATGTGATAGGGATCCGCTCTCAGATGGGTAGTGAAAGCGCAGGCGGGTGGGTCGAAGCCAGTTCATCGGTCACCAGCTATACTCCTGCGATCGATCTCGCCGACGGACTTTACACCCTCTACGTGCAGGCAAAGGATGCTGCCGGCAACTGGTCAACAAGCGGTAGTAGGACGATCGAAGTCAATCAGGCTGCGGCTTCTCCTCCAGAGGTAACGGGGACATCTCCAAACAATGACTCGACACCGACGTGGAGCTGGTCGACTCCCCCGGGTTCTTTTGGCTTTCGATATCAGGTGGACAGCGAGAGTGCCGGGGGGTGGACCGAAGTTGCGTTAGGAGTGACTTCCTATGCTCCGCCCAACCCGCTCTCGGAGGGATCGCACACCCTGTACGTTCAAGCGGTGAACTCCGTCGCTTTTTGGTCCGCGTCCGGTAGCTTTGCGATCTTCATCGACATCACCGCACCCACGGCGACGGCGCAGATCAACGGGGGAGCGCTATACACTGCGACGCAGAACGTCAACGTGTCGCTGACGGCGGATGACGGTGCGGGGTCCGGCGTCCAGCAGATGATGCTTTCGAACGACGCGGGGTTTGCAGGCGCAAGCTGGGAGGCGTTCGGCAGCCCGCGTGCGTGGACGCTTTCCACTTTGGATGGAATCAAGACGGTGTATGTGAAGGTGCGGGATGCTGCAGGCAACGAATCAATAACGCAGACGCCATCGATCACGCTAGACACCCTGAAACCTACGGCGCCTGGCACGCCGGATCTGGCTGCGGCGGACGACACGGGCATCTCCACTAGCGACAATCTCACGAAAAACACGACGGGCCTGACGTTCTCGGGCTCAGGGGCCGAGCCGAATGCCGCGCTGAAGCTCTATAGCGATAAAGACGGATCTTTGGGCAGCACAACGGTGACAGGAGGAGGGACGTGGACTATCGATGTCTCGCTGAGCGCGAACAAGACGCACGGGATCACGGCGACGCTGACCGACGCCGCCGGGAACGTCTCGGACGCCTCCAGTGCGCTGAGTGTCGTGGTGGACACAACGGCACCATCGCTCATTCCTTCCCTCTTGACGCCTTTCCAGGGGCAGAACACGGGCACCAACAAGCGGCCAACGTTCCGGTGGACGGCATCTGATCCAGGGTGCACGTACGAGCTCCAGGTCGACGACAATGCGAACTTCGCTAGCCTGTACTTGAATCCCTCCACGGCTGCGGACGTGATCTCGTATACGCCAATTTCGGATATGAGTGTCAGCGGTTCCGTGCCAAAAGGCACACGGTACTACATTAGGGTTCGAGCGCTGGATCCGGCCGGGAACCCCGGCGGCTGGAGCAATGCGGGCTACACTCGATACGTGAATGTCGGAAGGTTCGACAGCGACTTCAACGGCGACGGCTACTCCGACGTCATCGTAGGTTCTCCCTACTACGACGCGGGCACTGCCGTCGACGCGGGCAGAGCATATATCTACCTGGGCGGAAGCACCATGAACAGTGTCGCCGATGTCATCCTGCTCCCTTCTGCGGCGGGCGACAACTTCGGCTGGAGTGTCGCATGCGCCGGGGACGTCAACGGCGACGGCTACGCCGACGCCATCGTGGGTGCCCCCTACAACGACACGGGTTTCACCGACGCGGGCAGAGCATATATCTACCTGGGTGGAAGCACCATGAACGTCAATGTCGATTACCTCATAAACGGTGCTGCGGCGGGTGACCACCTCGGCCAGAGCGTCGCATCTGCCGGAGACGTCAATGGTGACGGCTACTCGGACGTCATCGTGGGTGCCCCCTACAACGACACAGGAGGCTCCAACAAAGGGGCAGCAGGCGTGTACTTTGGCGGGAGCTTTTTGCAAGGCATTGAAACTACTGCCGATGTCACCATGACCGGTTTCTCGGTAAGCGATGGCTTGGGTGGAAGCGTTGCGTCTGCGGGAGACGTCAACGGCGATGGCTACGCCGACGTCATCGTGTCTGTGCCCGGCAGCGATTCAGAGGGAACCGATGCGGGGAGAGCAGTCATATACTTCGGCGGAAGCGCCATGGACCAATTCGTCGATGTCATCCTGGCCGGTGGCGTGGCGGGCGACACCTTCGGGCAGAGCGTCGCATCTGCGGGAGACGTCAACGGCGACGGCTATACCGACGTCGTCGTAGGGGCCTACCACAACGACGCAGCAGCCGCCAACGCGGGGGCAGCATACGTGTATCTCGGCGGGAGCTTCCTGGTACCCATGGAGACCACTGCCGATGTCACCTTGCTCGGTGCTGCGGCGAGCGACCAGTTCGGCATCAGCGTCGCATCTGCGGGAGATGTCGACGGCGACGGCTACGCCGACGTCATCGTGGGGGCCGACTGGAACGATGTAGGAGGCGCCAACGCCGGGAGAGCATACATATACCGGGGCGGCAGCCCCATGGACGTCAATGTCTATGTCACCTTGACCGGTGTTGCGGCGGGCGACCTTTTTGGCATCAGCGTCGCACCTGCGGGAGACGTCAACGGCAACGGCTACGCCGACGTCATCGTTGGGGCCATATACAACGACCTCGCATTCACCGACGCGGGGGCAGCATACGTTTATCTGGGAGGAAGCTCCATGGACTCTGCTGCCGATGTCATTTTGACCGGTGCCACGGCGGGCGACATCTTCGGTTACAGCGTGTACTGAACGCACGTTGCGCGGGAGGCGCAAACGGCGACGGCAACGCCGGTGTCACTCCGACCGGTACCAGTTCCGCGATGAACAGCGCGGGTGGTAGCACCCGCACCGGCCAGTCTTTCAACTCGGCGGTGCCGATGAAATCGAGCTCGTTGCCGCTGGGGGTACGCCAGTAGGACTGCTGGCCGCTGATTCTAGGCTCGCAGGCGATCGACCTTCGTGCAGAGGCTGGGCGTGTAAGTCCGCGAAAAGAGAGGCCGCTCCCGCCTTCAAGCCGGACCAGGATAGGCTACTCGTCTACGTCAGCGCACCGCGACGCCTTTCAGGAAGTCGTTCTCCGCGAACCACTGGCAGGTGTCCCTGACGGTTTGCGCGAGGTCGCGGGGCCGGTAGTCAAGGTCCTTCGCCGCGCGATCGTGGCTGACCCTCCTGCTGCCCACGAGAGTCCGTAGGGTGTAGCTCGTGAAGAGGGCCGGCGTGCCCGAGAGCCGGGCAGCGGCCGCGGCGATCGGCGCCCACGCCAGGCCGAGAGCTGTCGGGACGACGAGCGCTGGCGGCCGCGCGCCCGCCGCAGCGCAAACAAGCCCGGCCAGTTCGACGAGCGATGCCGTGCGGCCACCGAGAAGGTAGCGCGAGCCTGGGCGCGCTGCCTCCGCCGCGGTCACCGCGGCCTGCGCCACATCCCTCACGTCGACCCAGTCGAATCCACCGGGAACGAGGGCAGGGAACTCCCCCCGGGCGAGCGCGAGAATCGCCCTGCCCATCATCGACGGCTTGAAGTCGAAAGGACCGATGACCCCGGTCGGGTACAGGATGACCGCGTCGAGCCCTCCCTCGATCGCCCGCCGCACGACGCGCTCGCCCTCGGCCTTTGAAGCGGAATAGGGATCGCGGCTGCTGCCGTCGACGAGCGGCCAATCCTCGGGCGCCTCGAGCGTCTCGAGCGCTCCGTGCACCACCGGCCCTGACTGACCGTGGCTCAAAGCCTCGACTGAGCTGAAATGTACCAGCCTCTGGGTTCCACATGCCCGACAGGCAGTAATGACATGCCGGGTGCCTTCGACATTCGTCTCGAAGAGGCGAGGGGCGTCGGACTTCTCGACGGAGATGCGGCCCGCGGCATGGAAAACGACATCGACGCCCGAGAATGCGCGGCGCAGCGATTCCCCATCGCCCAGATCGCCGTCGATCCTCTCGACAATTAGCCCCTCGAGCCCGCGGGTGTCCCTCCGCACTAGCACGCGCACGGCATGCCCGCGCGCGAGCAGCTCCCGCACGAGCGCTGAGCCGATGTGACCGGATGCTCCTGTGACCGCTGCCTTCAATGAGAATACCTCGGCTTTCTATGCCATAGACGGCCGATGCGTGTCCAGACAGGCATCCTCCTTGCCGGGTGCGCCCTATCTGTTTACTGTCAGACGCGATGAGACAACGCATTCGGCAGCGCGCCATCGCATCGTTTGCTGCGGCACTGCTCGCCCTCATCGCTCCCGTGTACGCGGCAGCGGAATACGGCTTCGTCGACAAGCTCGCGGCAGCGGGCTCGCTCGGGGTTCCTCTCTCGGAGGCGCGCGTGATCGAGTCGAAGCTGGGACAGCTCTTCGTGGTCAATGTCGACGGGTTCGGCTACAGCGGTTCTCTCGCTCTCTCGCCGGGGTACGTTGCCCTGGTAAAGCGCCTGCAGGTCGGCGGCGTGATCCCCCACTACGGATCGACGGACATCGAGAGGATTCGGCGCACCAACCGGGCTCTCTCCGCGATGACCGAAGAGCCGCTCCTGATCTGCTGCGACATCGTCAAGCTCAGCGGAGCCCCGGCCGGGAAGGCGGGCAGGACCGCGCGGTTCGGCGACGGGTACATCGGCGGGTTCATCGGAAGGTTTCGCCGTCTTTCCGATTCCGACTACCGAAGCCTCGCATCGCTCAATGCTTTCGTCCTCTCGGCGTTTGGAATCAATGTGGCGCTCGGTCCCACAGTGGACGACAGCACCTCCGATCCGCGGACCGGCGCACGCGCGCGGGTCATGATCGCGGAGCTGCGGCGCTTTGGCATCGAGCCCGTGCTGAAGCATTTCCCGCTCCTCCCGCGCGGCGCCAACCTTCACAGGGAGTCTCCCGACACGAAGGTCGCCCTTCGCATCATCGAAAAGCGCGTAGCGATCTTCCGAGAGCTGGCAGGAGCGTCGGACATCCTCATGACGACGCACCTGAGGGACTCCCTTGTCGATTCGAGGATGGTCACCTTTTCGCCCTATTGGATCGACATCCTGCGAAGGCAGACGCGGTTCAAGGGTCTCCTGATGACCGATGGCCTGCTGATGCTCGCCAACTATGCCGACGCTTCGCATGCACCCGACGAACCCGCAGCCTGGGCTCTGGATGCCGTGCTCGCCGGCCACGACCTCATCATCGTCGAGGGCTCCGCCGCGATCACGTACCGCGCCTTCGAGGGTCTGCTCCGAGTCGCATGCGGGAAAACCGAGACGGGAACGCTGTTGAGAGAAAGGATTGAATCAGCGGCCGCGAGGATCGCCCAGTTCAAAAAGCGCAACGAGAAGCTGCTCCGGCGCCAGGTCGACGTGCCCCCCGTAGTGATCGGCGAGATCGTCTCGCTCGTGCCGGCAGATGGCGCGGACACAAAGACCTTCCGCTTCGATCGGGCCGCGCTCCAGCGCGTGGAGAAAGACCTGCAGCGCGCCGCGCTTCGCTAGCGAGCCGGCCTGTCCCCGACGGAAAGCCGCGAGACCACGGCCCCCGCCACGAGCAGCAGGCAAGCTGCCCAGAACTGCCAGCCCGGCGCCACGCGCAACAACAGAGCGACGCAGGCCGTGGACAGGAGCGGCGTGAAGAACGAGGCTGTGGCCGTAAGGACCTGGTTGCCCCTTCTCATGGCCGCATCCCAGAAGGCGTAGGCAAGCAGGTCGGAGACCAGGGCGCGCCAGGCGAGAGCGCCGATGGCCCGCGGGCTAAAGCCGACCGAGGCGAAGGCGGCAGCTGGTACCGCCGCTCCGACGGCCCGGCCTGCCCCCACGGCAAGCAGTATCCCATACACGAGCGCCGTGGCGAGGAAAAGAAGCGGCACGGGGTTCGCGTCGACGAGCCCCGCGAGCTTCCGGCCCAGGGCGGAGTACAGGCCCCAGGAAACGCCGCAGAAAAGCCCCAGGCCGTAGACTACTGGACTCGAGCGCACGTCGGAGAGCAAGCCGGCGAGGCTTAGCCCGGATGCGCCGGTACCCTGGCGCGCGAACAGGGCGAGCACGATGCCGGCGAACGCGAGCAGCACCCCGGCAGCCAGCCACGGGCGCACACGCAGCCGGGAGACGAGCGCCGAGAAGACGAGGGTCAGGACCGGCCAGAGGTAGTTGAGGATGCCGAAGGCCAGGAGCTGCCGCCTGTCCGCCGCCATCCCCACGCCGAGATTGTAGGAAACGATATAGGCAATGAACAGTCCGCCGCAAATGATCCAGTAGCGGGCGGGAAGCGCGCGCAGCTTCGCGATCTGTCCGGGGCGCGCGAACAGGACGATCGTGCCGATCGTGCCGCTCGCGACGGTGAGGATGAGGGGGCCGAGAAACAGGCCGACGTCGGTCATCACGAGCCGGCCGACGGCGATCGAGGTGCCCCAGAAAAGGATTGCAAGGAATCCGAGCCCCGTCGAGACTCTGGCGGAAGGCAGCATTGGGGCGGGATTGTAACACACCAGGTACCATAGTAGAATCCCGCACCCTGATGACACTCTCGGCGTTATGGATCGTCTTTTCCCTCTCCTTTCTCATGGCCCTGAGCGGAGCGCTCATGCCGGGTCCCCTGCTGACCTACACGATCGCCAGAACGATGCAGACCCGGCGCAACGGTTTCCTCGTCGGCGCATGGGTGATCGCCGGACACGCCGCGCTTGAAGGCGCGCTGATCTGCGGGTTGGCCCTCGGCGTTGCGGAAGCGCTCCGCGCGCCCCTTGTCCTCAAGGTCATCGGCACGGCGGGCGCCCTCGTGCTGGGATACATGGGGATGGGGATGATCCGCGAGGCGAGCGCTCGTGGAGCAAAGAGTGAGGAGCCGCCCCCACCGGCAGGGATGAGCCCCGTCCTGGCCGGCGCTCTCGTCTCGCTCGGCAACCCCTACTGGTGGATCTGGTGGATCACGGTCGGCACGGCGTCGCTCGTCCGGTTCGATGCTTCGCTTGCGAACTGGCCCGTCCTGCTCGCATTCTTCGTCGGCCACGAGGCAGGGGACCTTGCCTGGTACCTCGTCGTCTCGACAGCCGTCTACTTCGGAAAGCGCGGCTTCTCCCGAGGATTCTCCAGCATCCTGCTCGCCGTCTGCGGCGTGTTCATCATCGACTTCGGGCTGTACCTGGGGTTGTCCCAGTTCGTGAAGCTCTGAGCTCGAGCACCGCCTCCGTCTCCTTCTCCACCTGCTCGCGGCTCCACAGCATGGGATGGTAGCGGCCCTTGTGCCACAACTCGGCGAAGTCGTCGTAGTGGGAGCTGGCGAGGTTGCCGGACTGGCCGGGCGGGTGCACGATAATCGATCTGCTCCAGTCCCGCGGCTCGACGATCTGGCGGAAAGACGGCGACCAGGCCGTGTTGTCGTAGGGCTGGGAGGGCGTGCAGGCGGTCTGGCAGGGCGTGTCCGCGTCGCCCCCCATCGGGAACGGCCCCCGGTTGAACACCTTATCCAGCGGCTTCTGCATGCCCAGCGGGTGCGCGAAGTTCAGCCGATGGATCTTCCCCCATGCCCAGGATTCCGGTCGGGGTCCCATCTCTCGGCGCAGCCACTGGACAGCCTGCTTGATCGAGCGAACGACAAGCTCCTCCCGGCCGCCGGCCTGCTGGACCCACCAGGAATCCGGCCGGTCGAGAACGCGCAGCAGAGCGACAGTGTCCCTGCCCTGCAGCTCGCTCACCTTGAACAGGAGCGGGTGGAAGCCCTCGCCCATGAGCCGCTGCGCGAGCTCGGGCCCGAGGCCCGGCTCGAGGAGGTTGCGCACGAGAGTGTAGCGGATCACCTCGTACAGGGCGGCGGCCGGGCTTTCAGCGGTGACCCTGCAGTCCCAAGCACGAAGGAGCCCGAGCGCGAGCCCGACATCAGGATCCGCCGCGCGCCCGGCCGCCAGCGCGGGAAGCCTGCTCACAAGCTCACGGCCGGGAAGGCAGGTGACGTCCATTTGGAGCGCCATGCAATCCTCGACGGACACCCTCTCCTTCGAGGCAAGGACGTCCGTGATGCGCCGGGCGCGCCAGCCGTTCATCCATTCATTGCCGAGGAAGTGCGGGTAGCCGTCCGGCACGATCCTGTTGTTGCACGTGACGATGAATCCCTGCTCGGGGTTGAGCGCGTGGGGCATCTCCTCGAACGGGACCTCGCCGACCCAGTCGCACTCGCCCGTCCACCCCGGCGCCGGTATGGTGCCATCGCCCTTCGCGCGCACGGGCACCTTCCCCGTCACCCAGTAGCCGATGTTGTCATCCGCATCGGCGTAGGTCACGCTGAGTTGGGGCGCCTCGATCAGGCGCATGGCCTCGACGAAGTCGTCCCAGCCCCGGGCCGCGTTCAGCCTGTACCATCCCCGGATGGAGGGGCAGGGCCGGAGCGCCATGGAGCAGACCGCGAGGCGCTCCCCAGAGACTCCCACGACATCCGATATGACCGGCCCGTGCCGGGTCACAACGACCTGTTCGACGTGCGGCTCGGCCCTGCCCTTCACGCGGATCACCTCGTCGATGGCCTCGGCCTCCCGCCATTGCCCGCGGTCCTCGTAGCGCAGCGGAGCCTGCGGGTCGAAGCGCTCGATGAAGAGGTCTTCGCAGTCTATGTGGGCGAGGGTCATTCCCCAGGCGATGCGCGCGTTGTGCCCCACCATGACAAGGGGAACCCCGGGCAGGCTGACCCCAGAGACCTGGAAGTCCCCTGCGGTGAGGTGGGTTTCGTACCACAACGAGGGCATGGCGAGCGCGAGGTGCATGTCATTGCAGAGCGCCGCCCGGCCGCTCGCGCTCTTCGCGGCGGAGAGGACCCACGAATTGCTCCCCATGCCCCTGTGGAGGAACGGGCCCTGGTCCTTCACGAGCATGCCGGCATCGAGCCTGTTGAACTCGATCCCCTGGGGCAAGGCGAGGGGATTTGTCGCGAGGAAGCTCATGTCCCACTCGGCGGCGCGTTCGGGACCGACCGCCGCAATGACCTGGGCGCGCACGATCTCGCCGTACCAGGCGTTCGAGAGCTGCCAGATCATCACGCGCGAGAAAGCGAGCGAGTCCTCGGGTGTCCATGGCTCGGGCCGGATGCCCAGCAGCGTGAACTCGACAGGCATCCTGCTCCCTGGGTGGGCGAGGAAGGCATTCACGCCCTCCGCGTAGGCGAGGAGGACCTCGCGGAGGTCAGGCGATGCTGCTTCCCAGTCCGCCCGGCCGAGCCTGTTGAAGCCGAACGTGCGCACCGCGCGATCGGTGTTGAGGGCGATGGGGCCGAAGATCTCGGCGAGACTGCCCTTGCCCGTGCGCCGGTTGAGCTCCATCTGCCACAGCCTGTCCTGGCAGTGGACCCAGGCCTGCGCGAAGAACAGGTCGTGGAGGCTGCCCGCGGAGATGTGCGGGACGCCCCATTTGTCGCGCCTGATCTGGACGTCGGAGCCGAGCCCAGGAAGCTCGACCGTACCATCGGTCTGCGGCAGTCTTCGCCGGCTCATTGATGTGAGAAGCAGGCGCGCGACAGGAGCGAGGAGATCGGTCAGGATGGACATGGTGGTTGTACCTCCGCAGCCACGTACGGGCCCTCGGGAATGACGGCGATTCTTCGTCCCGGGTCTCGCGCAACGCACGCCCCGAGCTCTTCAAGGAGGTCGGCGCACGGCAGGACGCCTGTGAGCGCTCGATCCTCATCGTCAATTCCATCGCAAAATAGGTGCACGCGCCCAACATCCAAAGCCTTGAGCAGCATCACCGTTTCCCATTCGTCGATGCGCGACCGGGCTCGGCCGAACGCCTCGGTCCGGAAGCGCTCCTTTCCCAACTCGCGCAGCAGCTTCTGGGATGCGCGGAACTCCGCTGAGCCGAAGCCCTCGGAGCACGCCGATGCCACGAAAAGCTCGCCGCCCGGCTCGAGGATGGCAGCACCCGCGCAGATGCCCTTGACGGCCTGATAGTATGTCGCATCCAGGGGGAACCCTGCGCCGCTTGCGAGAACAGTCGGGAATCGGTGGGCGACGGAGATGCGGAAGTACGGGTCGGCGAAGCGTACAGCGGCGGAATGGCTCTCCTCGATCCCGCCGAAGCTCGCGAAGGAGAGCCTGCGCCGGTCGTCGATCACCACGTTCACCCCGAGCACCTTCCCGAGCATGCGGACCGCCTCGCGCTGCGTCTCGTGCAGAGGGTTGCCTTCCAGGGAGCACGTGGAGGCCCGGGCATGCCCGATCATCCGGCCGGCATGGAAGGCGGCGATGGCGTCGGCATGCGCGATGCCCGGCAGCACCAGCTTGCGCCCGCCCGACCAGCCCGCCATGAAGTGCGGCTCCACGAGGCCGACGCCGATCCGCACATCGGCCTCGACGAACCGCCTGTCCAGGCGGATGGGGATGCCCAGGCTCGTCGTGCCCAGATGCACGTGCTGCTCGTCCTCTCGGGCGCGATGATTCACGACCTTCACCCTCTGGAGCACCCACGGGTCGCCGATCAGCCGTGAAAGCTCCTCGCCCTCGCTGGGCCTGTGCAGCCCCGTGGCCACGAGGATCGTGATCGCCCGCGGGTCCAGGCCTGCGTCGAGGAGGCGCTCGACGAGGGGCCGGAGAATGAGGGAGTTGGGAACAGGCCGGGTGACGTCGCACACGAGGATGCAGGCGCTCCGGCATCCCCTTGCCTCCTCGCCGAGCCGGGCTGAGCCAAGGGGCGAGTCCAGAGCTGAGGCGATCGCCGAGGGGGGGTCTGCGAGCACGGGCATGGGAGGTTTGGCGAGCACCGTCACGTCCCAGGCGTCGGGCAGCTCGAGCTCAAGTCCCTGCGTGCCGTAGCTCATCGTCACTCGCACGGCGATGACTATAGATGCAAAACCGTCCAGGGGCAACACGGCGCCCGCCCGCGAGGCCAAGGGCCCGCTGAGTTGACAGGCGCCCGGTTTCCTGGTAGCACGGTTCCCGCCGCACGGCAGCGGAGGGGGCAGGCGATGGCGGAGCGTTCTGGCCGTTGGTTGATCGCGATTATGGGGACGGTCCTCATGCTGTGCCTTGGGACCGTGTACGCGTGGAGCTTCTTCCAGGACCTGCTCGTCCGCCAGTACCACGACCTGTACGGATGGTCGAACAGCCAGGTCGCGTGGGTCTTCTCGCTCGCGATCTTCTTCCTCGGAGTAACCGCGGCGTGGGGAGGGACCCAGCTTCCGAAGATCGGGCCGCGCAGGATGGCGATGCTGGGCGGGCTCCTGTTCAGCGCGGGCTACATCGTCGCGGGTCTCGCCCTCCGCATCGGATCGCTCCCGCTGCTCTACCTCGGCTACGGCGCCCTTGGGGGAATCGGCTTGGGTCTGGGCTACGTCACACCCGTGGCCACCGTGTCCAAGTGGTTCCCAGACAGAAAAGGCCTGGCCACGGGAATGGTGATCATGGGATTCGGCCTCGGCGCCCTGCTCATGAGCAAGCTGCTCGCGCCGCGCCTGCTCGAGTGGACGGGGAGCCTCGTGAGCGCGTTCCTGTGCCTCGGCGCCGTGTTCTTCGTCTTCACCGTGGGCCCCGCGGCCTTCATGCGCAGCCCCGAGAAGGGCTGGCTGCCCAAGGGCTTCTCACCGGCCGCTGCCGCCTCAGCGGGGCCCGGCTCCGCCGCTCTCACCGTGCGGGGCGCGGTTTTCTCGGGGCGCTTCGCCATGATGTGGCTGGTCTTCTTCTGCAACATCACGGCGGGGATCGCGATCATCGGATTCCAGTCCCCGCTCCTGCAGAGCCTCTGGAAGAAGGCCGATCCGAGCCTGACTGCGGCGCTCGCCGCGGGCTTCGGCGCCACGCTCATCGCCGTGAGCTCGCTGTGGAACGGCGCGGGAAGGTTCTTCTGGGGAGCGATCTCCGACAGGATCGGGAGGGTGCGGACGTTCCGCATCATGCTGGGCTCCGAGATCGTCGTGTTCGTGGCTCTCATGCTGACGGGGAGCCCGTGGCTTTTCGGCATCCTCGTCTGCTGGGTCCTGCTCTGCTACGGGGGCGGCTTCGGCACCATGCCCGCCTTCGTGAGCGACACCTTCGGGCAGCACATCATGGCGCCGGTCTATGGAGTCATTCTCACCGCGTGGTCCGCGGCGGGAATCGTGGGTCCCCAGATCGTGGCCATCCTGAAGGACGCCGTTCCCGATAGGGCCTCGCTCCTGTCCTTCATCATCGGCGCCTGTTTTCTCGTCGTCGGTTTCGTTCTGTCGCTGTTCATCTCGGGGAAGCCCTTCGAACAAAAGCCGGCCTGAGAGGAGGACGCATGGCGTGGACACAGGCATACGCCCCGCTGGGAAGCCCCGCCTTGTCCGCTCTCCTCGCGGCAGCCCCGCTGCTGATCCTCTTCGGCCTCCTGGCCTCGGGCAGGTTTCCCGGTTGGATGCCCGCCCTCGCATCGACATGTGCCGCGCTTCTTCTCGCCGCCGCTGCCTGGCGGATGCCGGTCCTGCCCGCCCTCTCCGCGGGGGTCTTCGGCGCCGGTTTCGCCCTGTTTCCCATCCTCTGGATCGTCGTCGCCGCGCTCTGGGTGTACAACCTCAGCGTCGAGTCGGGCGAGTTCGCGGTGATCAGAGCCACCCTCTCGTCGATCAGCGCCGATCGCCGCCTGCAGGCCTTGTTCATCGCGTTCGCCTTCGGCTCGTTCCTCGAGGGAGCCGCGGGTTTTGGCACGCCCGTGGCGATCACGGCGGCCATGCTGGTCGGGCTCGGCTTCGATGCGAGGTACGCGGCGGCGATCTGCCTGCTCGCCAACAGCTCGCCGGTCGCCTTCGCCGCTGCCGGCGTCCCCGTGGAGGTGGCGGCGGAGGTGAGCGGCCTCGACGTGATGCGGATCAGCCAGATCATCGGCAGGCAGCTCCCCCTGCTCTCCCTGCTGGTTCCCCTGTGGCTGTGCGTTGTTCTGTGCGGCTGGCGGCGGAGCGTCGAGGTGCTCCCCGCGATCCTCGTGGCGGGACTGAGCCTCGCGTTGTCGCAGTTCCTGATCGCGAACCTGGCCGGCCCCTGGATGACGGGGGTGCTCTCAGGGCTCTTCACCATGGCGGCGCTCGCGCTTTTTCTCAAGGTCTGGAAGCCGCGAAGGGAATGGGACTTCGCGGATGCGCGCAAAGCCGTGGGCGCCACTCTTGCTGGTCTCCCGGCCGCGCCCACGATGAAGGGATACCCTCCCCTCGCCGTCCTCCGCGCATGGGCGCCGTTCCTTCTCATGTCCGCGCTGGTCCTCGTGTGGGGCACCGCGCCCTTCAAGGCCGGGTTGGCCCCCGCAGGCGTCTCCTTTTCCTGGCCGCTGCTCGACGGCGCTGTGCTGAGGAGCGCTCCTGTCGTGAAGGAAACGGTCCCCTACAGGGCCGTGTTCGGCTTCGGCTTCCTCTCGGCGCCCGGCACCGCGATCTTCCTTGCCGGAGCCCTCTCGGTGATTTTCCTGCCGAACCTGGGGATCCGCAAGGCGGTCGCCTGCCTGGGACGAACGGTGAAGAGCCTGCGCTTCACGATCCTCACCGTCTGCCTGGTCCTTGCCACGGCATACATCATGAACTACGCCGGCATGAGCTCGGCGCTGGGCCTCGCCCTTGCGGGAACCGGTGCGCTTTTCCCGGTTTTCTCCCCCCTTCTGGGATGGGTGGGCGTGATCCTCACGGGCTCGGACACCTCCTCGAACGCCCTGTTCTGCTCGCTGCAGCGCACGACCGCGGAGCAGCTCGGCCTGGACCCCGGGCTCATGGTCGCGGCGAACACATCGGGTGGCGTGGCGGGCAAGATGGTCTCGCCCCAGAGCATCTCGGTGGCCACCGCCTCGGCAGGGCTCGCCGGCGACGAGGGCTGGCTGTTCAGGTTCACGATCGGCCACAGCGTGGCGATGGCGCTCCTCGTGAGCGCGATCACCCTCGCCCAGGCCTACCTGGTGCCGGGGATGATCGCTCATCCTTGACTTTCGCCCGGCACGGATTTATCGTGGCCGCTGTACAATTGATATCGGAAAAAGGAGCGGCTCATGACAACACTCGGCGTCCTGGTGGGCAACAGGGGGTTCTTCCCGGCTGAGCTTTGCGAGCAGGGCAGGAAGACGATTCTCGCGGTGCTGAAGGAGGAGGGTTTCGAGGCGGTCGCCCTCACCCCCAAGGACACCAAGTACGGTTCCGTAGAAACCCTCTCGGACTCCAAGAAATGCGCGGAGCTGTGGAAGGCGAATCGCGAGAAGATCGACGGGATCCTCGTCACGCTGCCCAACTTCGGCGAGGAGCGCGGGATCGCGGACGCCATCCGGCTGGCCGGGCTCGACGTGCCGGTCCTCATCCAGGCATTTCCCGACGAGCCGGGCCGCATGACGATCGAGCACAGGCGGGACAGCTTCTGCGGGAAGATGTCGGCCTGCAACAACCTCACCCAGTACGGGATCCGCTACTCGCTCACCCGGCAGCACACCGTCGATCCCGAGTCGGAGAGCTTCCGCCAGGACCTCCGCGATTTCGGCGGGGTCTGCAGAGTGGTGAAGAGCCTGCGCAGGGCGCGCTTCGGGCAGATCGGCGCCCGGCCCGCGGCCTTCATCACCGTGCGCTACAGCGAGAAGCTTCTGGAGCGGGCGGGAATTTCCGTTGACAGCATCGACCTGTCCGAGATGTTCGGCAGGGCGTGGAACCTCAAGGACAAGGACTCCGCCGTCCTGTCCAAGCTGGATGACATCCGCGACTACGTGAAGACGACAAAAATCCCGAAGGAGTCGCTCCTGCGCATGGCCAAGTTCGCCGTCGTGCTCGAGGCGCATATCGCCGAGCACGAGCTGGCCGGCACCGCCATCCAGTGCTGGACCTCGATGGAGGAGTATTTCGGCGTGGTGCCCTGCACCGCCATGAGCATGCTCAGCAATGCCCTTGCGCCCAGCGCCTGCGAGACCGACATCACCGGCCTCATCGGCATGCACGCGATGGTGCAGGCCTCGGGCAAGCCCAGCGCCCTGGTGGACTGGAACAACAACTACGCCGACGACCCCGACAAGTGCGTGCTGTTCCACTGCTCCAACCTCCCCCAGGAGTTCTTCGGCAAGAAGGGAGTCATGGACTACCAGGAGATCATCGCGGGCACCGTCGGCCGCGAGAACACCTACGGCACCATCGTGGGCAGGATCAAGCCAACCGAGTTCACCTACTGCCGCGTCTCCACTGACGAGTTCAAGGGGACAATACGGTCCTACGTCGGCGAAGGGGAGCTCACGAAGGACCCGATGACGACATTCGGCGGGTTTGGCGTGGCGAAGATCCCGCGGCTGCAGAAGCTCCTGCGCCACATCTGCGAGAACGGCTTCGAGCACCACGTTGCGATCAGCCCCTCCCGCGTGGCGGCGGTCGTGAGCGAGGCCTTCAGCAAGTACCTCGGCTGGGACGTGTACGACCATGACGCGGAAGAAGGGGATGCGCGCGCCGCCTCGGTGCGGGCATAGGGGGAGGCAGGTATGGACAGACTGATCATCGGCATGGACTTCGGCACTGACTCCGTTCGCTCCGTGGTCATCAACGCCGAGAACGGAAAAGAAGAGGCGAACGAGGTCGCCCGCTACAAGCGCTGGGCCGCGGGCAAGTACTGCGATCCAGGGAAGAACCGCTTCCGCCAGCATCCTCTCGACTACATCGAGGGGATGGAAGCTTCCGTCAAGGGCGCCCTGGCGAAGCTGGGCAAGGGCGCGGGAAAGCGGGTCGTGGGCATCGGCATCGACACCACCGGCTCGACACCGTGCGCCGTGGACAGGGAGGGCACGCCGCTCGCCCTGACCAAGGGTTTCGAGGAAAACCCGAACGCGATGTTCGTGCTCTGGAAGGACCACACGGCAGTTCGGGAAGCGGAGCTGATCAACAGGGTGGCGCGCACCTGGGGAGGGACGGACTTCACGAAGTACGAAGGCGGGGTCTATTCCTCGGAGTGGTTCTGGTCGAAGATCCTCCACGTCCTGCGCTCCGACGCGAAGGTGCGCCGGGCAGCCTTCTCCTGGGTGGAGCACTGCGACTGGATGCCCGCGCTCCTCACCGGCACGACGGAGCCCCTCTCGATGAAGCGCAGCAGGTGCGCGGCGGGGCACAAGGCCATGTGGCACGCCGAGTGGGACGGCCTGCCCCCCGAGCGGTTCCTCGCGAAGGTGGACCCGCTGCTGAAAGGCCTGCGCGCCCGGCTGTACTCCGAGACGCACACCTTCGACGTACCGGCGGGAGGGCTCACGGAGAAGTGGGCGAAGCGCCTCGGGCTCGCGCCGGGAGTCGCCGTGGCGGTAGGTGGATTCGACGCGCACATGGGCGGCGTGGGCGGCGGGATATCGGAACGGACGCTGGTGAAGATCATGGGCACCTCGACCTGCGACATGCTCGTCGCCCCTCCGGGGGCGGTCGGGCGCAGGACGGTTGCCGGCATCTGCGGCCAGGTCGACGGATCGATCGTGCCGGGGATGATCGGCCTCGAAGCGGGCCAGTCCGCATTCGGCGACGTGTACGCCTGGTTCCGCGACCTGCTCTCCTGGCCTCTCGAGGAGGTGATGCGCGGCGCCCGCGGAAGCGGAGGAGCCGCCCTCGCGAAGGTGAGGACCGAAATCGAGGAGAAGATGCTCGACAGGCTGGCGGAGGAAGCGGCGAAGGTCGACCCTTCGGAGTCCACCGT
Organism: uncultured Spirochaetaceae bacterium; assembly: GCA_964353885.1. Lineage (GTDB taxonomy): Bacteria > Spirochaetota > Spirochaetia > SZUA-6 > Fen-1364 > CAVTER01. Next base: position 70,641 of record CAYGXO010000099.1, on the reverse strand, counting down.
CATCGCCCTGGACTGGCTGAACGGCAGGCGCACTCCCTTCGCTGACCAGGCCCTGAAAGGGGCGATCGCGGGGCTCACCCTTGGCACGACCGCGCCGAAGATCTTCAGGGCGCTCGTCGAGGCCACGGCATTCGGCTCGCGCGCGATCGTCGATCAGTTCAGGAAGGAGCGCGTGAAGATCGGGTCGGTGATCGCCCTGGGCGGGATCGCGCGCAAGAGCCCGTTCGTCATGCAGCTCACCGCCGACATCCTCGGCATGCCTATCCGGGTCGTCGCCTCCGAGCAGGCCTGCGCGCTTGGTGCGGGGATGTTCGGCGCCGTAGCTGCCGGCCTCTACCCCTCGATCCCCGAGGCGCAGGCCAAGATGGGCAGCGGATTCGACATGACGTTCAAGCCGGACAGGAAGCGGGCGAAGATCTACGCCGGGTTGTACAAGAAGTATTGCGCTCTCGGGGAAAGCCTCGAAGGCTTCCTCAAAGCGCTGTAGGCGGAGGGCGTCCGCCATGGCTGATGGAGAGCGGATCTCGCGCCTGCGCGAGGCGGTCTGCAGGGCGAACCTCGATCTTGTGGACAAGGGGCTCGTGATCGACACGTTCGGAAACGTCTCGGGCATCGACAGGGAGCTGGGCCTGATCGCGATCAAGCCCAGCGGCGTGGGCTACGACAGGCTCACCCCGCAGGCTATGGTGGTGCTGGATCTCGACGGGAAGAAAGTCGACGGCGATCTCAATCCCTCATCCGACACAAAGACGCACGTGCGCCTTTACCGCGAGTTCCCTGAAATCGGCGGGGTGGTGCACACTCACTCGCGCAACGCCACGGCGTGGGCGCAGGCGAAGCGGCCCCTCCCCTGCCTCGGCACCACGCACGCGGACTACTTCCGTGGAGAGGTACCCTGCACGGCGGTGATCACGGATGCGCAGATCGAGAGAGACTACGAGGAGGAGACGGCCGTCCAGATCATCGAGGCCTTCCGCTCGCTGGACTACAAGTCCATGCCCGGCGTGCTCGTCGCCTCTCACGGCCCCTTCACGTGGGGCAGGGACCCCTCGGATGCCGTGCACAACAGCGAGATCCTCGAGTACGTGGCCGGGATGGCCGCGCTCTCCGTTGCGCTCTCTCCGTCGGTGAAGGGCGTGAAGAAGACCCTCCTGGACAAGCACTACCTGCGCAAGCACGGGAAGGGCGCGTACTACGGTCAGGGAGGCGCGAGGAGCTGATGAGGCCGCCCGGACCGACGGCGCGATGAGCATGAGCCCTCCCCTCCCCTTGCATCGGCTCGCCGTGATCGCGCAGGTGGACGACGATGTCGCGGTCGCACGCCAACAGATACCGACGGGATGCCTCATCAATGACAACGGGGCGAGTTTCAGCTCGCTTGCCGAGATCCCGGCAGGCCACAAGCTCGCGCGGAGGGCCCTGGCCTCGGGCGAGCCGGTCCGCCGCTACGGCGAGATCATCGGATGGGCGACAGCCCCGATCGCCGCGGGGGATCACGTTCATACGCACAACCTTGCATGCCGACAACGCGAAGTCCCCTTCGAGCCCTCGATCAACGCGCGGCCCGTGGAACCCTATCCCAAAGAGAAGATGCGTTTCTTCGAGGGATTCAGGCGCCCCGACGGAAGAGTGGGAACCCGCAACTGCGTGCTCGTTGTCTCGACGGTGAACTGCTCCGCCAGCGTGTGCCAGATGGTGCGGGAGCGTTTCCGCGACATCGGCAGAGAGTACCCTAACGTCGACGGGGTATTCGCGGTGACCCATACCGGCGGTTGCGGCTCGGCAGCCCATTCCGAGGATCACCGAATGCTTCTGCGCGTGCTCGGAGGCTATGCACGGCACCCCAACACCGCTGCCTCGGTGATCGTCGGCCTCGGCTGCGAAAAGAACCCCGCATCAACTCTCGTCGCGGATCAGGGCCTGCAGGGCATTCCCTGCCACGCCATCCAGGATCTGGGAGGCACGGCCAATACCGTTGACGCTGTTGCCGCTGCCGTTCGGCTGCTGCTGCCCCGGGCGAACGCACACAGACGGACGCGGGAGCCGGTCTCCGAGCTGGTGCTCGCCGCCAAGTGCGGAGGATCGGACGGCAATTCCGGCATCACCGCCAACCCCGCCCTCGGGTGGGCTGTCGACGAGCTGATCCGCCGCGGAGGCACGACTGTGCTCGGCGAAACCCCCGAAATCTGCGGCGCCGAGCACCTGCTTGTCCGCAGGGCCGCTGACCCGGAAGTGGCACGGGAGCTCATCGAGCGTGTCGAGTGGTGGCAGCAGTGGTGCGGACTTTTTGGGGTTTCACTCGATGCCAACCCGAGCCCCGGCAACATCGATGCGGGCATCACGACGTTGTTCGAGAAATCTCTCGGCGCAATTCTCAAGGGGGGGACCACGCCCCTGCGCCGGATTGTGCGCTACGCCGAGCCGATCAGCTCGCGGGGACTCGTATTCATGGACACCCCTGGATATGACCCAGTCACCGTGACGGGGCTCATCGCGGGCGGCGCGACGGTTGTGGCCTTCACGACGGGCTGCGGGTCCGTGTTCGGCTCCACTCTCGTCCCGACGATCAAGCTCGCCACGACCTCGGGCCTCTTCCGCCGAATGCGGCTGGATATGGACGTGGACTGCGGCCCGATTCTCGCGGGAGCTTCGCTCGAAGCCGTCGGGGCGAGCGTTTTCGAAAAAGTGATCGCCGTTGCCTCGGGAGAACGAACCAGGAGCGAGGCGCTGGGAATCGGCGAGGCCGAGTTCCTTCCCTGGGCTCTCGGCCCGGTGCTCTGAGAACGGCCAGCTCGTTCGCTCCATGCGCCAGGAGCGCACATTCGTGACTGGGATTGCTCAACCCTGGCGCTACTCAATCATTGAGTATTTTTACTCAACGATTGAGTAATTCTCCCCCCCTCAGGGCTTCGTCGGCGCCCGGCAGAAGGCCAGGAAGACCTCGTCGGTCACGGCCGCGGGGATCTCGCAGCCGGGGCTGAGCATGTATCGCGCGCCGCGCGCTGCCCGGATGCGTTCGATCGACCGGGCTTCGCACTGCCCCGCCGTGGCCTGCAGCATGTCGGCGACCGGGTCGAGGTTGCCCTTGAAGCAGACCCCCGCCTTCCCGTACACCTCGATCGCCCGGCCGAAGTCCACCGCATGGTCCACGTTCACGAGGTCCGCTCCGCTTGTCGCGATATCGGCCAGCATCTGCGTCGTGTTGCCGCAGATGTGAAGCTTCCCCAACCCGCTCTTCGCACGAATAGCGGCAAAAACACACTGCTCGTAGGGAAGCGCGAACTCGCGGTACATCTCCCGTGAGAGAAGCGAGGCTGCCGCATCCCCCGCACCGATCATCCGGGCGCCCGCCGAAAGCTGCGCGGCTGCGAACTCGATGACGAGGCCCTCGATGAAGGCGAGAATCCGGTGCGCCAGCCCCGGGTCATCGTACAGAAGCACCATGAACTGGCTCACGCCGCACAGCGAGCAGGCCTCGGCAAAGGGCATATCGACCCAGCCCAGAACCAGGCACTCCTCTCCCGCCGCCTTCGCCAGCTCCCGAATGGCGCGCAGCCTGTCAGCCATGCGCGAGCCGGCTTCCGTCGGATCGGGCCTGCCGAGCCTCGCGAGGTCCGCCTCGCCGGCGACCAACGGCGCGCGCAGGTGGGGCGTTCCGTTCTCGGGATACTCCATGTCGCCGCCCAGGTCGGCCGCCAGACGGAATGCGTCAGAGCACGCGGTGATCGCATCCACGCCGAAGCGCTCGCGCGCCAGGAGCTGGGCTTCGGCGAGAACGCTCCCGTCCGTCGCATAGTCCCTGTAGCTGACCCCGAGCCTGTCGGCAGCGAAGAACATCAGCAGGGGGAACACGGGCGTCCGGTCGACGGGTCTCCCCTCCAGTGCGGCCATGCAGCGCTCCAGGCTTTTCATGCGGTTTCCTCCACGACTTCCATCGCAACGCGCCCCTCGTGTGTCGCCGTTCACTATCGCCCATTCGCCGATTGTTTTCCAGAGGATGCCTGTCTGCGAGCGGTCTGGCCCGGCAGAGCTTCCCGCAGGAACTCGCACGCGGGAGTCGTTGGGCGCATCATGCACGCTGGATGGACGCCCCAGACACTGTGACACACCTCGCCGAGGCGAAGGGCGTTATCCAGCGCTTCCCCGTCGTGATAGCCCTCGGCTTCGTCATCGGCAAGTCGAACGTCGCCCAGGTCGCGCAGAAGCTGCCGATGGAGCAGAGTGGCAAGGGGCCCCCGTTTCCCCTAAGGGCGAATGTGCTGGCCAACCGCAGGCGTTACTCTGCCGCGCTGAAGGTGCTGGACGTCGCCCTGCGCCTGGGCCCGGACCCGGCCAGACGGCAGATCGCCTAGATCAACCGCGGCGTCACCCAGCTGCGCATAAGCGAACCGGAGGCCGCCTGCTTCACGATCAAAGGGGTGGTCCTCGAAAAGCCGGTCAAGCCGGTGGCGCGCTACCAGGCGGCGGGGGGGCAACTCAGACCGCTAGCGCTGGCCATTGCCGCCCGCAGAAAGATCGTGCAGAAACACTCAAGCCGTGGTATAATTCTTAGCAGATGGTAGGTATTCGACGCCGTGTGGTGCTTGGGTGTCGTTGCAGTTGTCACATCTAGCCATTGCTCCCCAACAGCCGACGACAGGGCAGTAGTATAGCCAGGACGGGTACGGCGATCCTGCGTCGTGCAGGAGGCCTTGCATCATGGCGCCGCAAGGGGGGGTTCTCGATGAGAAAGTTCCTGTTCCCATTGCTGGTCCTGGTATTGGCGGCCGGCCCGGCGGCGGCCCAGGGAAGCCAGTCCACAGCACCGTCGGGTCGTTCGCTGCCGCTGTCCTTCGATACGGCGCCGGTGGGATACTTCCCCATCGGGGAGACCTCCACGTACTTCGCACTCGGGGTCGGCTCGACATTCGGCGTTGATTTCCAGCTTCCCATCCGCTTCCTGGCTCTGCGCGCTCAAATGGGCTACTGCTGGGACCCAATGCGAGAGGCATCCCAATCCCTGTCTCTGGGAACGGTCGCCGGCGGCGTGGATCTGCGTTTTGCCCTCACGCCGCGGCTACTGGCCAATCTGCAGACCCAGGCAGGAATGTACTACGGGATGCTCCACGGAACCCCCGAGTTCCTCGGCGACGGGGGCGCATTTATCTCCAGCAGCGTGGGGATCGCCTTCTTCGTCACACCGGCCCTGGCCCTGGGTCTGAGCGGCGGATACTCCAACTACCTCGGTCTGTCCCAGGGCATCACCGCCGGCCTCGGGGTGATCTACGATCCGGCGGGCGCATCCGGGCGGCAGCAGGCTTTTGGTACCAGGAGACCGGTCCAGAGACCGGAGCTCCTGCAAGCGGGAGCGATCAAGGGGGAAGGCGAAGGTCTGAAGCTGATTGAGACGCGGTGGGAAAACGTCTTCCCGGTCTTCTACAAGTACTACGATGGCCATCCCGTGGGCCACGCCGTGGTGAAAAATCACGAGAAGGAGACGGTCACCGACATCAAGCTCACGCTCATGGTCAAGGGATACATGGATTCGCCGACGACCTGCGCGACGCCCGGTCAGCTGGCAGGGGGGGAGCAAGCCGAGGTGGACCTCAACGTCCTGTTCAACAAGACGGTGCTCGAGATCACGGAGGCGGAGGGCACCAAGGTGGCCGTCGACCTGACGCTGCAGTACAAGCACAGGGGCGAGTGGGTGCAGGAAACGCTGACCGATCAGATCCGCATCTACAACCGCAACAACATGGTCTGGGATGACGACCGCAAGGTCGCCGCCTTCGTCACCCGCACCGATCCATCGGTCCAGTTGTTTGCCAAGAACGTTCTCAACGTCACCAAAGGCAAGGGCAGCAAGGCGGTCAACGAGAACCTGATGGCCGCCATGGCCATCCACGAGGCTTTGCGACTCTTCGGGGTCAGCTACGCGGTCGATCCGCGCAGCTCGTACGCCGAGCTCTCGCAGAACGCCAAGGCCGTGGACTACCTGCAGTTCCCCCGCCAGACCCTGGAGGTGCAGGGGGGCGACTGCGACGACCTCTCGATCCTGTACAGCGCGCTGCTCGAGTCGGTGAACGTGCCCACCGCATTTGTCACCGTGCCCGACCACATCTTCATGGCCGTATCGCTCGGCGTCGATCGGCAGGAGGCCTTGAGCACCTTCGCGAAGGTCGAGGACCTGATCTTCACGGATGAGGCGGCCTGGCTGCCCCTGGAGGTCACCGAGCGGCAGGGGGGCTTCCTCAAGGCCTGGCAGGAAGGGGCCAAGCAGTGGCGCGAGTACACTGCCCGGAAACAGTCCGCTCTGTATCCCTTCGCCCAAGCCGCCGGCTTGTACGAGTCGGCCGCCTACATCGACACGGCGGGCAAAGTCACGAAGGCCATCGCCTTGCCGAACGAAGACAAGATAGTGCGGGCCTACCTCGAGGAGCTGGTGCGATTCATCGACGGGGAGATCTTCCCCCAGGTCGCCAAGATGCAATCCGAGATCACGAGGAGTCGGGAAAGCCCGGCCTCGGTCAACAAGCTGGGGGTTTTGTACGCCAGATACGGCCTATTCGATCGGGCGGAAAAGGAATTCGATCGCCTCCTGAAAAAGAACCCCAGCTACGTGCCCGGGCTGGTGAACATGGGCAACCTATACTATCTGCGGGAAGAAATCGAGAAGTCCCTCCAGTACTTCGAGAAGGCCTACGGCCTGGCGCCCAACGACTCGAAAGTACTGCTCAGCCTCGCCCAGGCCAGCCACAGGATGGAGAACTACGGCGTCGTGAGCCGGGTCTATGGTCAGCTCAAGCAGCTGGACCCCGAGCTGGCCTACCAGTTCGCCTACCTGGACCTGCAGGGTGATGAAGCCGTCCGGGCTGCGGATGTCACCAAGACGAAGGGAGTCGTGAAATGGTCAGAATCGGAAGAATAGTCGCGCTGTCCGTGCTCGCGGCGATTGCGCTCGCCGGGTGCAACAAGATCAATCTTCTCGAGGAAGTCAAGTCCTTGCACCAGCAGGCCACGATCGTGGCCCCGCCGCAGTTCAGCGTGCCCGAGGGCACTTACGGCAATGACTTCACCATCACGATGAGCTGCGACACCTCGGGGGTGTCGTTCCGCTACACCGTGGACGGCTCCGTACCGCGGGCCGACTACGGGACCCAATACGCCGGCGCGCCGATCGCCATCAGCGGGACGGTCACGATCATGGCAGTGGCCTACCGCCCGAGCGACCTGCAGACCTCGCCAGTGACCACCGCGGCGTACACGATGAACGCGGCGACACCAACACAGGAAGAGAGCCCTGTGGGGACCCCTCCAAGGATTCATCCAGTTTCAACAAACGTCCAGATCACCCTAAGAAGCGCCACCTCCGGTGCCTCGATACACTACACCACCGACGGCTCCACCCCCAGCGCGTTGGACGGCATCGCCTACGGCGGGCCGTTTTCCATCAGCAGTACGCAGGTCATCAGGGCTGTCGCCTACCGGACCGGCTACCAGACATCGGATGTCGCCGAAGAGACCTACTCGATCGGCAACGCGGCCAACCCGACGATTTCCCCCAACGGCGGGACCTTCTACAACGATCAGTCGGTGACCTTGATCTGCGCCACCTCAGGAGCCACGATCTACTACACGACCGATGGGATCACACCACCAACGGACCTCTCCACCCCGTACACAGTTCCTTTCACGATCAGCAGCTCCGCGACAGTGAAAGCGATTGCCTACCATCCCGTTCTGCTCCCTTCCAATGTCGTGACGTCGGCCGCGTTCGTGATGAAGGTAGCCGATCCCAGCTTCGATCCAGACGGCGGCAGCTACACGACGACCCAGAATGTGACCATCGCCAGCACCACCTTGGGCACCTCGATCCACTACACCACCGACGGCACCACCACCCCAAGCAGCACAGTCGGGACGCTGTATTCAGGGCCGGTTTCGATCACCACGACCACGACCCTGAAAGCCATCGCCTACAGGAGCGGCTGGACAAGTTCCAGTGTGAAGACAGCCGTATACAAGTACCCCTGCGGCACCCCTTCCTTCGACCCGGCGGCAGGGACCCATAACAATGACGTCAGCGTCACGATCAGCACTTCGACCGCCGGCGCCGCGATCCGCTACACCACTGACGGCACCACCACGCCAAGCAGCACAGTCGGGACCATCTACTCGACGGCAGTTTCGATCACCACGACCACGACCCTCAAAGCCATCGCTTACAAGACCGGCTGGGACAACTCCGCGGTTGCGAGCGGCACCTACACAATGCAGGCGGCCACGCCCACCGTCAGCCCCAACGGCGCAACCGACACCTCGGCCCAAACCGTCACACTGTCCACGGCGACCACCGCAGCATCGATTCGCTACACCACCGACGGTTCCACGCCGAGCTCCACGAACGGCACCCTGTACTCCGCATCGTTTACCCTGGCTGGCTGCACGACCCTGCGGGCCATCGCCTACAAGAACCTGTACTCCAACTCCACGGTGAGGAGCGCCGTCTTCCACATCGTCACGCCGATCGACGACTCCAACACGAGCACACTCGACTCGGCACTGGCAGTGAGAGGATCGCTCGTCCTGGTTGCCTATGGAGACACGACCGCGGATATCGTCAATGTGTCACGATCCACCGATGTGGGCGATACGTGGACGCACGGCGGCCGAACGTTCGTTAAGACCACGAGCCCCGACATCTATGACGATACATCTAATTTCCACCTGCTTTTCCATGCCACCGACGAGAACGACTTTGTCCACGTGCTCTCGGCCTCCGGAGTGACGTATAGTAGCCCGGACCTGGTCATGGGTAATACAGCTGCTGGCGCCACGGCGATCACGGAGTCTAAAGGGATGCTGTACGAGGCACATTATTCGAGTGGCAACCTGTTCGCCGGCTTTTCGGTCGATAATGGCAATACCTGGAAAGTGAACGACATCGACACGACAGGGGACGTCGGGGTGAATCCGTCGATATCGGCGTACGCAAAAATTGTCTACATCAGTTACTACGATGTGACCAACACCAGCCTCAAGGTGGCGAAGTCAACCACCGCAGGGGACTCCTGGAGTCTGCAGACGGTAGCCAGCACCGGCGACGTGGGGCTCTATTCGGATGTCTACACCGCCGACGGCACGAACGTCTCCGTAGTCTACTCCGACACCACCAACGGCGATCTCAAGCTGGCCCGCTCCAGCAACGCTGGGAGCACCTGGACGATCACAACGATCGACTCCACCGGAACCCCCACTGGTCCCGTGGGGGCTTACCTGGCGGGAGTCGCCGGCGCCCCGGGGATCGCATATGTGAGCTACGCTGACTACTTGAACGATTGCGTCAAGATCGCCAAGACCACGGACTACGGCAGCACGTGGACCCTCGCCAGGGTGACGGCCAGCGGCGGGAACCACGTGTATTGGACCTCGATCGACCTGAGTGGCTCGGTGGTCTGCGTCAGTTACTCCAGCCCCACGACCCTGTGGTTTGCCAAATCGCTCGACGGAGGAGCTACCTGGTAGTACGCGCAGAAGCGTTCGTTCGGGGGAACCGGCCTCCATCGCCTCGACCACCCCAGACGCCGAGACGAGGCATCCGCCGAGAGAGGAGAGGAGGAATTCTAGCTGCTTCCTCTACACAGGGAAGCATGACCGACACCATCGATAGGCAGGGCAGGTCACCGACGCCGTAGAGCGAGATGTACCCGACCTGCCGGTCCACGCTGCTCTGACCCGGTTGGCCCGCACTGCTCCGGCGTGGAGGCTCTCTATCTATCGGCGCGTTGATCCGCGGTTGGTGCTCGATCTCCACTTGGACCGCGTGTAGGGCAGGGATCAAATTCTTAAAGACAATGGAGACGGTTCCCGAATGGTCCTTCATGTCGACCCTCCCTCCAAACTGACTGGTAGTCGTGTGCAGGAGGGGATTCACGTAGAGGGATCCGGTGAATTCAAGTTGCTCTCACAGGGTTCGGTCGGCTCTGTGGCCTCGTAGGCCGTTCAGATGGACTGACAATCAAGGGCGCCGGCCGATCAGAGATATCAGATGCAGCGAGGTGAAGGTACCTGCTCTATGGATCGTTGCACTGCTCTCAAGCTTTGCAGTTCCGCCAAGGGACCAGATGACCACGCCAGCTCAGGCGCTTCGCGCGACCACAGGCCTCTATGTATGGTCCCTCCGACACCATCAAGCGGCCGTACTACCCTCTCTACGGAGCTCCGAAATAGGTGCTGGTAGAAAGTGACACCGCAGAAATCTGGTTGGCTGTTGGCGGACACAGATGGGGGTATGCTTCGGGCATTGGATGATAGGATAGTCCTCGTCCCTCATCTCTAGCGGGAAAGCGACCGTTTAGGAGGCGGCGCACGTCAATACCATGGGACCCACTGGCCGCACATGAAGCACGTTGGCACCTGCCTCAGGAACAGGAGGCCACACGGTCGATGAACTTCGCCGAGTACATACGGTCGGAATACCGGCATGGAAGCCCTCTGACAAGCCGGGAGCGGGCAGCCACATGGAAACTCATCCCCCAGCTGCCACTTTTCCAGCAGCTCCCACACAGGCGGGCATGTCCCTCTTCACATCATGCAAGAACCCCCGCGCAAGTCGATTGCCGGAGCATTTTTGCTGTGAGCGGTTTCGGGAGCAACTGATATTCCAAGGCCTTTGCACGAAAGCGCAGATTGAAGCGTGAACGTCTTGAACTCTTACAAAAGTCGTACTAGATTATAGCAGGTATTCGAACGTTGTTTCCTGCAATCGGACGGGTGGTGGGAAGACCCGGGGGCTTTTTGATTGTGGCGACGATCTTCAACTCGCTCTACGCGATTGCCCCGCGCCCGACCCGCCACACGAAGCTTTCAGAATCGTCAGGAATTGCTGGATTGACATCAAAATGAGTTTTTTACACCATGAGGAGAACACAAATCCAGCTCCCAGATAGCCTTTATGACCGCCTGAAAAGGATGGCACGGAGCCAGGAGACTACCTTGTCTGATATCTTGCGCAGAGCAGGTGAGTACATACTCTCCGTGCATCCTGAGCACGGCGACGGAACGGCAGAATGGCAACTTCCGACGCCAGTGGACCTCGGTGATTTTCGGGCCACGGAGGCTGACTGGAGGGCGCGGGCAAACGAACCGGGCGAAGAGCGCGATCATGCTCAGCGTTGATGCGAACATCCTATTCCATGCCAGCAGTTCTCGCAGCCCTCTGCAGGAGACAGCCCATGGATTCCTGAACAGCCACTTACAGGAAACCGAGTTTTGCCTTTGCGAGCTGGTGTTGATCGAATTGTACGTCTTGCTCCGCAATCCGGCGGTGGTTGAACACCCGTTGAGCGCAGCAAAGGCCGAGGAGATATGCACGACATACCGAGAGAACCGCCGTTGGCGGATTGTCGACTGTCCCGGAAATCAGACGCCCAGAATCTGGCGATACGCTGCTCAATCCGGGCGAGGCCGGCGAACGATATTCGATGCTCGCCTGGCATATACCCTGCTGCATCATGGCGTCGATGAGGTCGCAACGCGAGATCAATATCACTTTAATGACTTTGGATTCGCCAGAGTTTGGGACCCGCTTCAGAACGCCGCAATTGCGACTGGGTAAACGAGACGGCGACGCGCGGGACAGGCACCAAACCCGACGCCGTCACGGTGTTCGGCCTTATTATAGAGCTGCTTCAATTCGTCGGATAATCCCGTTGTCAGTGACCGCGAGTGCGACGATGGCATCGGCTCGCTCAGGGCTGTCGGCGAGGGCGTAGATGCGGAGCTCGGGCGCGTTGCCCGACGGCCGCACGTGGACGACGTCCCGGTTGGAGAACCCCACGCGCACCCCATCCAGCCAGTTGATCCAGGCCACGGTGCCGAACCCGTCGCGAGGCGTGAAGAACCCCTCCAATCTTGAGCGGATCACCTCGAGTTCCCCGGCAAGCACCTCGTTCGCGACGACTGGATCGGGCGAGCCGCTCGCCCTAGCCCGCTGTGTCAGGCGGGTGCGCGGGGGTCCCCCGCTGGCCTGCTCGAAGCGCGCTTCCACGATATCAGGGTCCGCGGGGGAGAGAGAGGCGATGATGGCGAGAGCCTTTTCGCGCGGGAAGGGACTAAGAACCGAGGAATGGCCGAAACGGGGCGGTAGTCTCGCGAGCAGCTCGGCGAGGCTCATCCCGCTGCCCAGCGAAGCGTACAGCACTGCGAGAATCGGCAGAAGCGCGTCGCGCGTGGCGAGTGGACCAAGGGAGCCGCCGCCGGGCACCAGCAGCGGTGCCGCGGTGAGGAATCCGCCGTTTGCCTCCCACCCCGCCTCTGCCCCGGCCTCGACCATTGCCGAGATCACATGAGGGGAGCCGATGCGAGTCCGCATGATGCTCACACCTCGGGGGCAGAGGTACGCCTCCAACATGTCGCTCGCGCTGACAGGCACCGCCGCGCGGCGCACGCCCAGTGTGTCCGCTGCGATCATGCCAAGGATGTCGCCGGAAACGAAGCGAAGGCGACCTCCGTCGACGGCGAGGACGAGCGGCCTGTCGCTGTCCCCATCCGTGGACACCACCGCGTCGAGCGATGCGCCGCCATTCGCGTCCACGAGAGCCTGGATGTCCGCGAGCATCGCTTCACTCACCGCCTCCGTGTCGACCGCAACGAAGGACTCGCTTCTCCCTGCTGGCACAACCTCGGCGCCGAGGCCGGACAGAACCTCGACGAGTAAATCCCTGCCCACGGCCGAGTGCTGGTAGACGAGAACCCGCCGGCCCACCAGAGGTCCCCGCAGGAATGCGGAGAGGTAGCGGCCGATGTACTCAGCGCGCGCCTCCTCCAGCGCCGGAGGAAGGGTGGGGCAATGCGCAGGGCGGAGCGCCCCGTTCGAGTCGAAGATGCTCTCGCGAGCGGGTCGAGCGTACTCGCGCTCCCGCGCTTTTTTCACCGTAGCGAGAATGATCGGCTCCTCAGCTTTCGTAACCTCGCCCACGGCTGTGTTGAGCTTGATCCCGTTCCTGTCGAAGGGGATATGGCTTCCCGTCACCATGACGCTCGGCCACCCGCGGCGCACGGCATAGGCCATGAGGGCGGGGGACGGAATTCGTCCGAGGTGAACAACCGATAGGCCTTCGTCCGCCACGGCGCGTGCCGCCGTCCTCATGATGCGCTCCGTGCTCGGCCGAAGGTCGCCGGCCAGGCACACTTTCCCATCGCCTCGCCTCCCGCCCTCCGTCGCGCACGCGGCGAGAAATCCTCTCGTAGCCGCATACGCTTCGAGGCAGGTGATGTCACGCACAAGACCCCGAAGGCCGCTTGTGCCGAAGGCGAGCTCGACGGGTTGGTAGGAGAGGGACTGGCGGAGCGTGCGCGGGCGCGCGTCTTCCGGGCTGTCGGTCACGGTGAGTCCTCCTGTCACCACTGCAAGGCACGCACGAGCTCGTCGATCACTTCCTTAAGGCCACCCGTCACGCGGAAGCCCGTTTCACGGATCTTCCTGTACGAAACCGTGTAGTCGCGCTTGTCGGGGTCCCCGCCCGATGGATCCGCACGGACAACGCTTCCGGGAATGCGGGCCCTGACGATGACCAGCACCTCTCCTTTTGTCAGGTTCTGCTCGTCGCTTCCGGCGTTGTACACCTCTCGCGCCATCTGCACGGCGTTCTCAAGGAAAAAACCAGGACGCGCACGAAGTGATTGACCAGCAGGTCCACCCGCATACGCGGGGACACCCCGTAGGCCGTGGCGAAGCGCAGCACGATGCCCGCGTCTGCATCCAGCACGGCCCGCTCATCGCGAATATCGGCTCGGACGAGCGAAAACCGGCTTTCGCGGAAGCAGGATAGAAGAGGCGCGATGCCCGCTGGCAAGAGATCGAGAACGGTCACGGAATGCCCGCGCACGAGAAGCATCGGGACGAGCGTCGAGCCGATGTACCCAGCGCTACCGGTGACGAGGACCCTCATTCCCCTGTCCTCAAATCGACCTGTCAGACATACCGGTCCCCCAGCTCACGCGCCGCCCGCTCCCGAAGCTCCTTGATGTCCTCGGCCCTGTCGCGCCGGCAGACCAGCGTGGCGTTCGGCGTGTGCACGATGATGAGGTCCTCGCAGCCGATGCCAGCCACGAGGTGATCCGGATCGCTCGAGGCCGCGAGGGTGCCGCCGCAGTCGACGAGGATGTGCCGGCCTCCCGCGAACGCGTTCCCCGCGCTGTCGCGATCGCAGATCTCGGCGAAGCTCGGCCATGAGCCGATGTCCTTCCATTCCAGCGGCATGGGGAGGGCCGCCACCCTCACTGATGGGTCGACCGATGCCGGCTCCATCACGCCGAAATCCACGCTGATCTTCTTCAGCGATGGGTACACGGCCGCGAGGACCTCGGCCCGGCGGGCCGTGAACCAGGCCGCCGATGCCTTCCTGATCCCTGCCGCGAGATCCGAATGGTAGCGCTCGACGCACCCGAGGAAGGTCGATGCCTTCCAAAGGAACATGCCACTGTTCCACAGGTAGCGGTCAGGGCCTGCGGCGAGGTATCGGGCCGCGGTCTCTGCGTCGGGCTTCTCCCGGAAACGCGTGACGACCCTGGCCCCACCAGCGGCGCCGCCGCCCGCGCCCAGTTCCAGGTACCCATAGCCTGTGGCGGCCCGGGTCGGCGTGATGCCGAAAGTGAGGAGAATGTCCGGATGAGCCTCGACGACAGCGAAGCCCGCCTCGACGATCGAGAGGAACTTGTCGGCAGGTTCGATGACCTGGTCTGCCGTGAACACGCCGATCGTGGCGTCCGGATCGCGAAGCGAGATGATCGCCGAGCTGAGCGCAAGCGCCGCGAGCGTGTCGCGACCCACTGGCTCGCCGATGTACTGCTCGGCCGCGATGCCCCCGGCCATCCCCTGGACCCGGTCCCGATACGCCTCCCCCGCGCAGACATAGCGGCGGTCTGGATCGACCAGGCCGTCCAGCCGGCAGAGTGAGATCTCGAGGAGGCTCCGCCCCTTCACGAACGGGATGAGCTGCTTGGGCTCCCCGCCCCTGCTCATAGGCCACAGCCGTGTGCCGGATCCACCGGCAAGGATCAGTGCGAACCGCACTGTCGGCCTCCTTTCAAAATCCGCGCATCAAAACCCGCGCAAGCCCGTGCTCGTCCGCCTGGCGAGACCCGGCCGCGGCGCCCTCTCCAGCACGACGTACTTGATGCCGCTGCGCCGGCAGAACTCCCGCTTCTCGGGCTTGTCCCCGTCCTCGTTCACGGCGTACATGTCGGGCGAGAGAAGGCGAATCTCTGGCTCCGCATCCAGCCATCCCGAGCCCGTGGAGATCATGGCGTAGGCGACGTGGCGGACAGCCGCCGTCATGTAGCGCCGCTCTCCCTGCGGGTGCATCGGGTGGCCCTCGCCCTTCAGCAGGCGGACGTTCGCGTCGTTGCCGACCACGACGTACAGCTCGCCGAGCGCCGCGACCTCCTCGAAGAACCGCACGTGACCCGAGTGGAACCAGTCGAAACAGCCCGACACAACGACCTTCGGCCGCTTCGCGCCGCCCTGCCCCGGGATCGGCCCATCGTCGGGGAAGCCAGCCCGCGAGCGCTCATCCACCACGCACAGGAGGATCCCGTTCGCCGCGCAGAATGCCCGGCGGGCCGGGGTAGCATCTCCCTCCTCCATGGCCCAGATGCCGGGACGGTCCGCATTGCCAAGGGGAAGCGAGTCTCGACCGGTCTCAACCTCCGCGGAGCGAACGGATGCGACGTACCGAATCGATTCGAGGATGTAGCGCCGCTCCTCCTCAGGGTACGACGGCACCTTCCCGGTCAGGCGGCGCACGGACTCGTCCGTCCACAGCTCCGCGTGGACTTCGCCCAGCCGGGATGCCTCCTGGAGAAAGCGCACGTGCCGCGAGCGCAGGTCATCGAAGCTCCCGCAAACGAGAACGCGCGGCACCTCATCCCCCTCCGCCGGCCGTTCGCACCTGGATGGAGAAGGAGCCCTCGATCGGCTCCTCGGAAACGATGTAGAGGTAGCCGCCGCCGCATCCCGAGTACATGGCCCCGGCTGACCGCTCCTGGTAGGAGCGGAGGATGCCGGCGAGGTCGACAGTGAGTGCGGGGTGGTGCAGGATGTGCGGGAGGATGGTCTCCCAGCAGAGCATGCACTCGTTCATGGAGGCGCCGAGGGCTGCCGGGTCGCAGCGGACGATCGCTTCCCAGCAGTCCCGGCCCGACCTGCCGAGCCTGCGGATCCAGCCCGGATCGAGGTTCTTCACGCCAATGGGGTTGTAGCCGTCGGGTCTCTGCGCGACGGGCACGACGCGGATGACCCGCTCCAGCCATCGGACGACCGCGGGATCGGTTGTCGACTCGATCTGCCGCGGGAAGACCCCCCCCTCGTGCGAGAAGTCGTAGTCCAGCCTGCTCACCCCTGGGTAGATCAGACCGACCATGTCCTGGGACCCCGAGGGCTCGCTCCTGCCCGCGTTCTCCTCCGCGTAGAGCTCTCGCGTTAGCACAGCGGGATCTCCCGCCGGCAGCCGTCCGTTCCACAGCCTCGTGGCGGCGGCGCGCGTGCTCGTGGCCATGCCGCACCGGTCCATCCACCGGAAGGTCGGCTCGAGGCACACAACGACCATGGAGCCGGGGGGCTCGGGATCCAGCCGGGAAACGAATGGCTGGTCGATCCAGCCCCCCGCGAAGGCCATCCTGTACGGGATTTCCCCGATGATGGAGCGGATCCCCCGGCTCGCCGGCGCTCCCATCACAGCTCAGCTCACAGTGCGCTTGCCGGCGGCCCGGTCGGCGTGCTGGGCTTCGATCCAGCGGTAGGTCTTCGAGATCCCCACGGAGAGAGGGGTGTCCGGCTCCCAGTGGAGGATCCTCTTGATCATCGTGTTGTCGCTGTTGCGTCCCGCCACCCCGATCGGCGCATCGGGATCGTAGCTCCTCTTCAGCGTCACCCCCGCGGCCTTCTCGACGAGGCTCACCAAATCGTTGATCGAAACCAGCTCGCTCGAGCCGAGGTTGATCGGGGTGGCGAGAAGCTCAGCGCAGTGCATGATCGCGTCGATGCCCCTCGTGCAGTCGTCGATGTACATGAAGCTGCGCGTCTGCGTGCCGTCGCCCCAGATCGAGATCGCGCCGCTGCCGCTCGCCTTGGCTTCGATCACCTTGCGGCAGATCGCGGCCGGCGCCTTCTCCCGACCCCCGTCCCAGGTGCCATTGGGCCCGTAGACGTTGTGAAACCGGGCGATGAACGTCGCAAGGCCGCGCTCGGCAGTGTACTCCTGGCAGAACATCTCCGACATCAGCTTCTCCCACCCGTAGCCCCGCTCGGCCATCGCGGGGTATGCGTCGGATTCCTTCAGCGCGCGCACCTTCGGGTCCTTTTGCAGATCCGTGTTGTACGCGCACGCGGAGGAGGAGTAGAAATAGCGCTCCGCCCCCGCCCGCCACGCGGCCTCGAGCATGTGCGTGTTGATGAGGATGCTCCGGAGGCATT
Organism: uncultured Spirochaetaceae bacterium; assembly: GCA_964353885.1. Classification (GTDB taxonomy): domain Bacteria; phylum Spirochaetota; class Spirochaetia; order SZUA-6; family Fen-1364; genus CAVTER01. The sequence continues at coordinate 53,186 of CAYGXO010000099.1, read as the reverse complement.
CAACCCTATTCTTTTCGATGAAGCCCATGCCGCCCATGTCCGCCGCGAGGTTGTAGACCTCTGCCGCCCCCTCGCAGGCCGCCCGGCAGTTCTCCTCCCGGCTCAGGTCCAGGCAGAGGGACTCGACGCCCTCCACCCTCTGGTACCACTCCGGCAGGGGCTTCTTGTCCACCGCGCGGATGCGGGTGAACCCTTTGCCGCTGAAATACCGGGCGAGGGCCCCGGCGATGAATCCACCCGCCCCGGTGATGACGATGAGGTCGTCCTTTCTCATGCCGTCTCCTTCATCTGAACTCTTTGCCTCGTAGTATACAGGCCCGCTGAGCGCCAGCAAGACCCTCGCCTTCCTCAGAATCGCTTCTCCAGATTCTGCAGGCACACGGTGATCCCCAGCCGCGCGAGAGTTTCATAGTAGGAGTAGCGCCCCGAGCCGTATTCACCCAAGTGGTACAACGGCATTCCCTTTTCGCCCATCATGTACACGTGTGACTCGAAGTCGTTCACCGTGAACACGACCGCAAAAATGCCTTCGCCGTGGCTACGCAGGTGTTCCGCCCAGGGGGATTGCTCGTCCACAGGCTCGATCAGCTCCATGACGATCGGCCCCATTGGCACGTTGGCCAGCTTGACCCTGCCCGTGATGCGCGCGCCCCGAAACTCGCTGAACGCCTTGCCGTCCGGGGCAGGCGGGGTCGTGGACACGACCTGAGGCCGTTCGATGCCGAACAGGGCCGTGAAGGCCTCGATCTTCTTCTCGATGTCTCGGACGACGTGGACGAGCTTGACGATGCTATGATTCGCGATGTGCTGCACTGTGCCCTCCTCAGGGATAGTACTTGAAGATGTTGCCCGCTCGGTCGATATGGCGATGAACCGTATTCCTACCCTCCTGTTCGATCGAGAGTGACGTATGGCCATTCCTGGCCAGCGCGCGCCGGCTCACGGCTTTTTCCCGTCGCTCCGCTCAGCCGCCCCTCGGATCACCCGCACCAGGTCCTGCAGCGGCTCGTCCCGCTGGCCGTCATGCGCGCCCTCGAGGGTGAACACGTTGAGGTTGTCCATCGCCCTCGTCATTGCCACGTAGATGAGGTTGCGCACGAGGGCCGAGCTGGCCCTGTCGTCGTAATCGCCGCGTGGAGGGAGAGCAGGGAGGTACAGGAGCACCACCGCAAAATCCAGCCCCTTGCTGGAATGAAGGGTGGAGAGGCGGATGGTCTTCGCCTCCTTGAAGGAGAACTCCTCGTCGCGGATGTTCGCATGACGATAGCCCGCGTGCCCGAGCATGTCTCCGATCGTGACGAGGTCCGTCTTCGTGGGGGCGAGCACGGTGAGATTCTCGGGATCGTAGCCCAACCTGTCGATGAAGAGCGAGGCCTTGCGAAGGAGCAGCCGCGCGAGCTCCTCGCGCGTGGCCGCCGTGTACAGCTCGGGGACCGGCCCTTCACGGAAGGCGGTCGCCCCTGCCCCCTCCTCGTCATCGAGGCCCGAAAGCCTGCGATAGGCGTCCGCTGCCTGCTGGATCGCGCGCGTGTTTCGGAAGCTCGTGTGCAGGACCCGGGAGCGTCCGGTGATGTCCACACCCGCGCGCTTGTACGGCGAGCTCACCCCGTAGATGCTCTGGCCCGCGTCGCCGGCCATGATGAGGCCGCGCCGGCTCATCAGCGCCAGCGCCTTGAGGTCGGCCGCGGTGAGGTCCTGGGACTCGTCCACGAAGACGACGTCCAGGTCCCTGAGCCGGGCGTCCTCGGGATGGGTCTCCAGGTGCCGGATGAGCGTGAGCCGGGAGTAGTTCTTGCTGAGCAGGCCGTCATGCTCCATCTCGTCGACGATCTTGTCGCGAATGCCCCAGACCGTTTCGCGCTGGGCCGCCGAGAGGGGCTGCCGCATGCCCCTTCGCGGGATCCTCTCCTCCACGTACTCCATCTGCGTGACGAGATTGCCGAAGATGAAGTCCTCGATCTCGACAGCGAGCTCCTGCGCGGCAAAAAACCCCGTTGAGTTGAGCTTCTCGGCGAGGCGCGCCACCACCGCGTAGTCGACGCGCTGGCGCTGGCCGAGCATCTTCAAGCGGGCCTGGAAGAAGCTGTCCGCGGTGAAGATCAGGTCCGCCGCATCGCCTTGTTCGAGGATCCCTGCTACGTAGCGGTCGTACTTCACGAGCGTCGTGGTGTAGGTGAGGAGCAGCACCTTCGACTCCGGCCCGAGGGCGAGCTCGCTCCCCCGCGCGCGCACGGCTCTCTGCAGGGCGTGCAGGAGCACGATCGTCTTCCCCGTGCCCGCGCCCCCGCGAACGAGGAAGTGATGCCCCGGCCGAGCCGCATCCACCGCCTCCTGCTGCTCGGGGGTGAGCCTCATGACGCCGCGCTCGTAGTCCATGCGCGTGCGGGTGTAGAGGGAAAACCGCCTCACCTGCTCCACGTACCTATCGAGGTCCCGGTAGAGCGTCAGGCGCTCAGAGAGCGCCCGCTGCTCCCGCTCGAGCTCGGCCAGACCCGCGTGAATCTCCTCGAGGCGATCCGGCTGGTATTCGGGCCGGGCGCGCTCCCTCTCGAGCTGCCCCTCGAGGCGCATGCTCTCCCCCTCAAGCTCGGCTAGGCGCTGCTTGTCCCTCGCCCACTGCTCGGTTTGCGCGAGGAGCTTCCTGTTGTCCCGCTGCGCCTCCCGCAGATCGAGGTCCACGCTCAAAAGCTCATCGCTTCGAGTCCGCGTGGGATGCTTCTCGGTCCAACTGTCCAGCAGCTTCCGCAGCGGGCCGAGGGCCCCGGCGTCGATGCCGCGGACGGCGCAGAACCTCAGGAAGTTGTGGACGGCGGCGAGCGCCTCCTCGCTGTCCATCGTGCCGGCGGATCGGCGGAGGCGCTCCGCAACTGCATGCTCCTCGATGATGCGGGAGAGCGCCGCGAGATCCGCGGCAGCGCATCCCCGCTCGCCGAGCCTGTCCCTAGAGGAGGAGAGGAGGTCCGCAAAACCCTCGACGTGCGCGTGCGGGGGAGAATCCTCACGGATCAGCTCTTCGATGAGGGAGTGGAGGGCGAGGACGAAGGAGCCCGCATCGGCGCCGGCGAGCCGGACCAGACTCGCGATGCGATCATCGAATGCACTCATCGATTGCGCTCATTGAAGATCACGCTCCTGCTGCCCACCGATGCGACTATAGCACGGACCACGCATGCATTCGAGACGCTGAGCGCACAATAAACGAAAAAGGGGCCTCTGCGCGCCCCTGTCGACGCTACTTCTTCACCGCGTTCAGCTCACCGGCAATCTTGAGGATGTTGGCCTCGAAGGTCACTTGGAGGCTGCCCTGGAGAGTGAAGAACTCGGAATCAACGGCGTCTGCCGCGATCTTGCCCGTCTTGGACGCGGTCGCGCCGACCTGCTTGCCGTCCGCGATAGCGGCGTCCCAGACCTTGGCCCAGTTGACGGCTGCGACCTTGCCGGTGGCCGAGAAGTCGGGGTGGATCGTGTTGTCCGTGTGCCCGATCTTGCGCATGCGGTAGGTGTTCGCGGGAAGCTCGAGCCTTCCGCTCTTGTCCGTGATCATCTCGTAGGCGGTCCCGCGGTGCACGTAGCGGATCACGATGACCCCATCGGCCGCCTTGGTCACGGTGAGGTTGTCGCCAGTGCGCGTCCCATCGTCCGCAACCGGATACAGGAGCAGGCTGCGCAGCCCGCCCGGCATGGTCTTCTTGCCCTTGACGTCGAACCGATAGCTGTTGAACAGCCCGGTCGAAAGCATCTTGCTCGCGCCGCTCGTGCCATCGGCGGCGAGGACGAACTGGTCCTTGTCGACGGAGTTATTCGCGCCCTTGAACGTGAGGTAGTTCTTCGCATAGTCCTTGGCCGCGGTGTTCACCTGCATGTCGATGGTGAGGTCCGCCGCCGAGGCGACGAGCGCGCACAGCAGCAGCGCCCCGATCGCCAGCACGAAAGCCTTTCGCATTCCTGGTCTCCTTCAGCCCCTGTAGTGTTGATTTCCCGCTCCGCGGGTTGATTCCGGTCCGCTTCCGCTTTCCGGCTGGTGAGAATATCTCAATCATGAGTAAAAGAGTCAACTACGTCGGGCCAAAAGAAAGGGGGCCGCGCTGACCGCGCTGGCCCCCTACGATTCCCAGAACCAGCCGGAGGGCTACTTCCCCAGACCGGCGGCGACTAGATCGATGGCCTGCTTCGGCAGGTAGACCTTGCCGAGCTTTTCAGCCAGAACGACGATCCCCTCCAACTCAACAGTCTTGCCGTTCATGATCAGGAGGTTTTTCGACAGCGGAAGCTCCGCCCTGGCCTCCCCTTTCTGAACGACGAGAACCGGATTCGCGGGGTCTGTCTTGTCCAGCTTCGCCTCGAGGCCCACGGCGGCGAAGCCCGCCTCCGCTTCCACGAAGAGCCTTTTGTTGAGGCTCTCGAAATCGAAACCCATGTCCTTTGCCATCAAGCGGCCAAGACCCGTGTTCTGCCAGAGACCGGCCGGCCTGTCGGGCCCATAGGCGAACAGGAAGACGTCCGCGCCAGTGTGGCCGCCCGTGGTCCAGCCGATCCGCGCCTGTTTCGACAGCATGATTCCACCGACGCCGGACAGCGAGGCCTTCGCGGTGATGGCAGCCTGGATGGCCTTGAGGTCGTCCGCTCCAAGCTCCTGCATGCCCCACTGCTCTGCGAAGACTTTCCTCACCGCCTGCTCGGATGAGTCACCGGCCAGCAGCTTGTCGAGGCCTTCCCCGGTCACCTTCGCCTTGCGCAGCGGAACGACGACGAGGTCGTCATCGGTGACGGAGTAGTTCTTGTCCGAAGCCGCGCCGATGGAGATCCCGCCGGTGCCATGGTCGGCCACGGCGATGACAAGAGTGTTCCCGTCCTTTTTCGCGAAGTCGAGGGCAGACTTTACCGCCTCGTCGAAGGCGAGGAGGTCGGAGACGACGCCCGCGGGGTCGTTGGCGTGAGCAGCCCAGTCGACCTTCGAGCCCTCCACGAAAAGGAAGAAGCCGGCGCCACCCTTGCTGCGGGCCGAGAGCACCTCGATCGCCTTGCCAGTCATCTCGGCAAGAGAGGGCTCCTGCGCAGCGGTCGCCTCCCGGTCGAAGTCATACGCCATGGCATCCGGGGCGAACGCGCCCCACAGCTTGCCCGGCTTTGCCGCCAGCAGCTCGTCGCGGGTCGTGATAAAAGAGTATCCCTTTGAGGTGAGCACATCGACGAGGTTCTCCTTGTCCTCGCGCTTGCCTCCCTTGACCTCCTTGGGCAGGAGGTACTGCCCGCCTCCCGAGAGCACGACGTCCATGCCCTGGTACACCTGCTGCTCAGCGAGCTCGTTGTAGTTGTTGCGGTCCCACCAATGCGAGGTGAATGCGGCGGGGGTCGCATGCTGGACATTCGACGTGGCGATGAGCCCGACAGCGCGGCCGCTGAGCTTCGCCCCCTCGACCAGGGTCGCCACGGGGACATACTTGGGAGCTGTCTCGGGCTTCGCCGCATCGATCGTGACATTCCACGCGCCGACGGAAACGCCCTTGTCGGTTCCCTTGTAGCCCGTGGCATAGGCCGTTGCCCCCGGGGCGGAATCGGTGATGATAGAGTCCGCGCCGTACGTTCTGACCGCGCCCGTGAGGATCTCGTCGACGGCGAGGGGCGCGCCCTTCACCCACCGAACGAGAGGCCATGCCTCGGGACCGGTCCCATCGGTGAGAAGGAAGATGACGTTCCTGATCCCCTTCGGAGCGGGCGCAGGAGCAGGCGCCGCTTCCGCCTTCGGTTCGGCGACAGCCGCCTGCGGCTGCGGAGCCGTTGCGCAGCCCGTCAGGACGAGGACGAGAACTGCGAAGAGAACGAGAACTCGCTTCTTCATGAGTGCCTCCTTCGATTGGATGCAGTGTAGCACCGATCCCCTGCCGGGTCAAACGAGGGAGCCACTGCCACGCTCAGGGGTCGACGGATAGGGCTTCGAGTCGCGCGATCAGATCGATGATATTCTCGGTGACGAGAGCCCAGATCCTCTCCTGCCTGATCTTACGATTCAGGCGACATACAGGATTTCCCGATGATTCAGGATCTCGCGGCGTCGATAGGGGTTGCGCAACCCCTCCTTCTCCACAAGGACGTCGATATCGCTCGTGGGTGCGTAATCCGAGCGAAGGACAGAACCGAAGAGGGAAAGTTCCCGTACTCTCCACTTCTCACAGAAAGTCTTCAGGAATGCAGCATCCAACGGCACGCGTGTTCTGTCCTCCGGGCGCACACGCGCTTGCGTGCGGTCCGGCTTGAGTGTACTCTGGATTGGCAAGTCGGCTCTCTGCCAGTCGGTTCAGCGGGCGCGTCGGCGCCGGAAAGGAGCGTGGAATGAAAAAGGCCATTGTGGTTCTCGCCCTGACCTGCATCGCGGCGTACGCCCTGGCGCAGGACTCTGCCCTCAAGGTCGGATCGATCGTTGCCGCCCGATGGGATGACGGCTCGTGGTACCGGGGAAAGATCACCGCGATCAAGAGCGGCATCTACACCGTCGACTACGACGACGGAGACAGCTCGACCCTGCAGCGCTCCGAGATCAAGCTCATCTCTGCGAACCCGAAGGTGTCCAAGGGACAGAAGGTGTTCGCCCTCTGGGAGAAAGACGGAATCTTCTACTTGGGGACGGTGAGCGAGGTAAAAAAGACCGGGATCGTCATCGCATGGGACGACGGCAGCCAGTCCGCCTCGATACCTTTCGGGATGTTTACGACCGACGTCGCCGGTCTGGCAGGTCAACCCGCCGCCGCCGCGGCATCCTCGGGTGCAAAATCCTTCGTGCTCTGGTACAAGGGCTCCCGGCTCGGCGAGGTCGAGCCGACGGGTCGGGTCTGGATCGGCGGCAGCGCGGTCGGCGAGATCGAGCCTGACGGTCGGATCTGGAAGGGCGGATCCCTGGTCGGCGAGATCGAGGCCGACGGGCGCATCTGGGAGGCCGGGTCGCAGGTCGGCGAGGTCGAGTCGAACGGCCGGGTGTGGAAGAACGGGTCGCAGGTCGGCGAGATCGAGTCCAACGGACGCGTGTGGAAGGATGGATCGATTGTCGGTGAAGCGCCCGGACTCAAGCTCCCCTGGACGGCCGCGATCTACTTCTTTTTCTTCATCGATGAGTGATTCGAAGGTGAGCGTTTCGAACCCTCGCGCCATGAAGGCCATCGTGATCGAAAGTTTCGGAGGGCCCGAGGTTCTCCAGCTGCGGGAGCGGGAGACGCCCGAACCGGGCCCAGGGCAAATCCTGGTGCGGCAGGAGGCAATCGGCGTCAATTTCATCGATGTCTACCGGCGCACGGGTCTGTACGCCGTCGATCTGCCGTTGGTGCCCGGCATGGAAGGAGCGGGAACGGTCGAGGCGCGGGGCGCAGGTGTGCGCGATCTGCATCCGGGCGACCGGGTGGCCTACGCGAATGTGCCGGGCACCTACGCCGATGCGGTCCTGGTGCCGGCGGACAGGGCGGTGCTCCTCCCCGCACGAATCACCTTTGCGCAGGCCGCGGCCGCCATGCTGCAGGGGATGACGGCCCACTACCTGGTGTTGGACACCTACGCGGTGCGCAAGGGCGACAGCGTCCTCGTTCACGCGGCCGCCGGGGGAGTCGGGCTGCTGCTCGTGCAGGTCGCACGCATGCGAGGCGCCCACGTTATCGCCACGGTGTCCACTCAGCAGAAGGCGGAGCTGGCGCGGGGCGCGGGGGCCGATGAGGTCATCCTGTACACCGAGAAGGATTTCGTGGCCGAGGTGAAGCGCATCACCGACGGCCGAGGGGTGCAGGCGGTCTATGACTCTGTGGGCAGATCGACTTTCCTCAAGAGCCTGGACTGCCTCGCGCCCCGCGGCACGATGGTCTCCTTCGGCCAGTCGAGCGGAAAAGTGGAGGCCGTGGAACCCACGCTGCTGAGCGCAAAGGGGTCGCTGTACCTGACCCGGCCGACCCTCGGACACTACATCGCCGACTCGGCCAGCCTGCAGCGCAGGGCGGGAGAGGTATTGAAGTGGGTGGCGGGAGGGAAACTGAGCCTGCGCATCGGAGCGACTTTCCCTCTCGAGCAGGCGGCGGAGGCGCACAGGCAGCTGGAGAGCAGGAGCACGACGGGAAAGCTGCTCCTCGTTCCCCGCTGAGGCCCCCTGCGCGGCGCTGCGCCTAAGGAGTCGAGGATGCACTACCTGCTGATCTATGACGTCGGCCGAGACTACCTCGAGCGCAGGGCCGAGTTCAGAAACGAGCACCTGAAGCTCGCGTGGGAGGCTCATGCCCGGGGCGAGCTCGTGCTGGGTGGAGCGCTCGCTGATCCCGTCGACAACGCCATTCTTCTCTTCAAGGGGGACGGGCCGCAGGCGGCGGAGCATTTCGCGCGCGCCGACCCGTACGTGACGCACGGCCTCGTTTCGAGGTGGCGGGTCAGACCCTGGACGACCGTCGTAGGAGCTGACGCGGTTTCGCCGGTCCTGCCCGAAGCAGCTGACCGGTAGACCTCAGCCCTGTCCGCTTGTCAGCCCGGCGCGTACTCAGGCCGGGCCGGTGAGAAGCACTCGATCACCTCGCTATCCTCGAGAACCTCGGCGCCATGGGTTTCCATGGGACCGAAGCAGTAGCCTGTTCCCGGCACGGCGATGAAAGCTTCACCCTCCCTGTTCAGGAAGCGCACCTTTCCGCTCATCATGTAGCCGTTCTGCGCCGCGGGGTGATCGTGCAGAGGGACCCTCGCCCCCCTGCGCATGCGAAAGTGGCAGAGCATGGCCTGCTCGTTCCAGGCCAGCGTGGTGCGAAAGATACCGGGGAGGCTCTCCACGGTCGGGCAGCCCTCCCGTTGGACAAGGGGCGCGCCCTTCTTCACGCTCATGGTCGCCTCTTGCCCGACTTTCTGCGGCTCCGCGTTGCCAGTCGAATGACGAGCAGGACGAGGCCCGCGACGATGAGGAGCGCCAGCAGGACCACGCCGACAACGATCCACGTGACGAAGGTCCCATGCGACAGGAGCGACACGGGGTTCCAGCTCGGCGCCGCCACATTGCGCCCGAGCGGAGCCTTGTACTTCGCGGGGATGTCGGGAATCCCGTTGCCGTTCACGTCTGGCAACTGTCGCACGTACTCCATCAGGCCGACCCACTCCTTCAGTTCCTGGATCCCGGGCGCCGACGTGTCAGCATCGACGCGCGCTGTCGCCAGGTCGGCGATGGGCTTGCCATCCCGGTCCTTGGGGACGATCGTGAGGATGCCATACGTGAATCCCCCGATCAGCTTCAGGAACGTGCAGTTGTACATGTTGGCGGCAGTGCGGTACAGCGCGGCGTTTCGCTTCGAGTAGTCCAGGGGCTTGTAGCCCAGCTCCTCGCTGCCCATCCAGATGCCGGTCACCCTGTCGAAGAGCATGCGCCGCGGGTTGTACGTGAACTTCACGCCCGATACCTGCAGGAAGTAGTCGCTTCCCTTCATGGGGTAGATGCTCGTGAGCACCTCGAGGGTCTTCTTGATCTCCGCGCCGGTGAGGTACACGGTGATGATCGGGTATGCCATGGTGTCGTCCATGCCGACACCCAGGGGCACGACGCGGAATAGGTCGGCGACCGAAATCCTCCCGGTCCTTCCCTTCGCAAGGTCGTCACGCAGCACTCCATTGGATTCCACGACAAAGGCGACCCTGCTCGCCGGATCGGCGGGGTCGGAATCGACCTTGTCCACGTACCAGCGGATGCTGTCGGTGACCATGTTCCCGAGCCCCGACTCCGCAAGCGGCGAGCGCATGTCCACGTCGGTCTCGGCGAGGATTTCCCAGTAGCGAAGGCCGTGGGCGGCGAGCACATCCCTGTCGATCGCTGCGATCGCGGAATCGATCTCCTTCTGCACCGCCGGATCGCCGGGGATCGCGTCGTTCACCTTCACCGTCGTGTACTTCCGCAGGGCCGCCGTGCCGTCCTTCCAAGCAAAATCGAGCACACCGACCTGCTTGCCGTGCTCCCAGGCTTGGACGATGATCGTCTTGTTCACGACGAGCGGCGCGTCCAGCTTCGTGTGCGTGTGTCCGCTCACGATCACGTCGATGCCAGGAACCTCCTGTGCGAGCACAACGTCCTCGGACTTCTTCGGGTCTGCCCACAGTCCGCAGTGCGAGATGCAGACCACCATGTCGACCTTCTCCGTCTCACGAAGGACCTTCACCATCTCCTTCGCCGCCTCGGCGGCAGGGCGGAATTCCACGGGCGAGGAGAACGGCGCCACCTCCGCTGCCTCCTTCCCCATGAGGGCGAAGATGCCGATCCTCACTCCGTTGGAGACCATGACGGTGTATGGCTTCACGAGCCCTTCCGAGAACGCCTTCTCGAGGGAGTCGTCCTCTGCGCTCTCCGCGCTGAACACGGCATTGGAGAGGAGCGCGAGCGGCATCCCGCCGGCGTTCGCGGCCGCGAGGATCCTGGCAAGGCCGTCCGGTTTCAGGTCGAACTCGTGGTTGCCGAGAGCCACCGCGTCATAGCCCATCTTCTTCAACAGGCGAAGCTCCACGCCCCGCTCCCTGCTCACCATATGGAAAAGCGAGCCCATGAGGAAATCGCCGGCATCCAGGACGAGGACGGGGTTCCCCCGCTCCGCCTTCACGTCCCTGATCGCCGTGGCGATCCGCGCCCATCCGCCGAGGGTCGCATCGTCGCCCGTCGTGCGGGGGGTGTAGTCCAGCTCGGGCGCGAAGCCCTCGAGGTGGGAATGCATATCGTTCGTGTGCACGATCGTGATGAGCTTTTCCTGCGAAAACGCCGGCGCGCACAGCGCGATGAGAACAGCGGAGAGCGCGATCCTCGGGAGCCTCATCAGGGGACCTCCTCTTCCGCCCACGGTATCCCGGAAGCCGGGCTCAGTTCAAGTTGACCGCGCGGGCGACCCGGAGCGCGGTTGACGCGCGGGCCGCCCCTGCACTACTTTGAAAACCCATGATCTATCGCGAATACGGGAAAACGGGAAAAAAGGTCTCCGTCATTGGGTTCGGAGGCATGCGATTCGCCGCCATCGACGACAGGGACGCCTGCGTCGGGATGATGGTCGAGGCGGCGGAAGCTGGCATCACCTACTTCGACACGGCCCCCGGCTACTCGGGCGTCAAGAGCGAGCAGGTCTTCGGCGCCGGTTTCGCGGAAATGAAGCGGAGGAAGCTGCCCTTCTACTCGGCCACCAAGACCTTCAAGACCACCGAATCCTCGATCCGCGCCGAGATCGAGGCGCAGCTGAAGAGACTGCGCCTGGAGTCGATCGACTTCTACCACTTCTGGTGCATCACGAGCCTCGACAACTGGAAGGGCCGCAAGCGGGACGGCATCTTGAAGGCCTTCCGCAGACTGAAGGACGAGGGCCTCATCCGCCACATCTGCGTGTCCAGCCACCTGATCGGCGATGAGATCCGTGAGCTCCTGATGGAGGGGGTGTTCGAGGGCGTGCTCTTCGGCTACTCAGCCTGCAACTTCAATGTGCGCGAGAAAGCATTCGAGGCCATCGCGGCGCATAACCTCGGCTGCGTGGTGATGAACCCGCTCGGGGGCGGGATCATTCCCGAGAATCCCGGCATCTTCGATTTCATCCGCACCCGCCCCGACGAGACCGTCGTCGAGGCGGCGCTTCGCTTCATCATCTCTCACGAGCGGATCACCTGCGCCCTTGTCGGGTTTGCCGCCCGGGAGCAGGTGCGCGAGGCCGTGAAGGCCGTCGATGGCTACTCGCCGGTGCCCGGCGCGGAAATCGCGCGGATCAAGGGCAGGCTCGGCGCCGCGTTCACCGAGCTGTGCACGGGCTGCCAGTACTGCGATAGCTGTCCAGAAGGCATCGAGATTCCAAAGCTCATGGAAGCGTACAACCACAAGAAGCTCTACGGGACGGATAAGGCGCTCAAGGACAGACTGAACTGGCACTGGAACATTGCGCCGTCCACAGCGGCCGCGTGCACCGAGTGCGGCCAGTGCGAAGAGTTGTGCACCCAGCACCTGCCGATCATCCAGCGGATGGCCGAGATCGCGGGGCAGGGAAAGAAGGGGTAGGACCCCGGAGGGACCGCATGGAGCTGTTTCGAAGCAAGGCGAAGGAGATGGACCCGAACGAGTTCTGGCGCCAAACGGGAGAAAAGCGGGGCGGAGAGGTCGGTTTTCGCACCTTCGCCACGTTCCTCGGCGCCTCGGGGGAAAAGGTGCTCTCGCTGCCGGGGCTCCTGTACGGGGTCGGCGAGGCCTTCTGGTTCGAAGACTTCGAGAGGGACAACTGGCTGTCCCGGATCCTCTCCTCCAAGCAGTCGTTCGCGAAGACCGAGCTGAGCTTCGGTCGCGCGGATGTGGAGTTCACGCGGATCGTCTCCCGGCGCAACGCGTACAGGGGCATCACCGGCGCCGTCGCTGCCGCGGCTCTGCGCCCCATGTCCGCTTTTGCCCGGTTTCTCTCCGCATCGGTGGTTCAGGTCGGTCTGAGGGACGGCACGTCGCTGTTCTTCGAAGCGATGCTGCAGGCCGAGCTCCTCGCCGCCCTGAAATCGGGATAGAAAAGCGAGGCCGGCGGTTCCCGCCGCCGGCCTCGCGCCCCGTTTCTTCCACGCACTCACTCGTCAGTTCTCGTGCGCCGCCTGCGCGGCAATGATCTCCGCGACCCTTGCGTCGAAGGAATCGCCCTTCCCGGCGGCTGCCAGGCGCTTCTGCTCCTTCTCGACATAGCCGGCGCGTTTCACCGTGAGGTCCTCGAGCTCGCCGTTCAGCGCATCGCGCTTCGCGCGCTGCTTGGCGAGGTACTGCACGCGTTCTTGCGGCGTCATCTTCTGCATCTCGAGCGGCAGGTCGTCCTTGGCGACCTTCTCGAGATCGACGATCCCCGACCGGGAGTCCTCCACAAGGTCGCCGCTGCCCTGGATCGCCCTGCCGCCGCTCGCGAGGTTGTAACTCGCCCTGTCGGCCGCGATCGTCGCGGGCGCCTCGGCGGCCTTCGCCATCTTCATCCGTGACTCTTCCTGCTTCTCCCGCTCCCCATACACGACCACCGTCGCATTCAGGGCGCCGCTCACTTTCGCGATCGCCTCGTCGTACGGGGTCGAGATGGCAACCATCCCGCCGCTCTGCTCCAGGGCGATGTAGCCGCCCTCGGCCAGGCGCGCGATCTCCTTCCACACTGGCGTCGTGGAGCCTTCCCCCCCGCACTGCACGGTATTGATGATGATGTCGCTCTTGGCCGCGCGCCTGCAGATCTCGGGGTAGCGCACCTCGTCGTAGTCCATGTGGGGCGGGTAGTCGCCGACGAGAAAGATGATCTTCAGCACACCCCTGCCCGGTGTCCAGGACATCTTCGTCACAGCCTCGTCGAGGGCCTGATTCACGCTCTCGGGGTCATCCCCGCCGCCATTGGCGACAAAGGTCTGGAGGTTCCTGAACACGATATCGATGTCGTCGGTCAGGTCGAACCTCCGGGTCACGTACTCGTCGCCCCTGTCCCTGTAGGAGAGGAGGCCGATCCGCACCTCGGGGGTCGGCTTGCGGGCGATGATGCTGTTCGCGATCGCCCAGATCTTCTGCTTCGCCCCCTCGATCAGCCCGGCCATGGATCCGGTAGAGTCCAGAACGAACGCCACCTCGACGCGCGCCTTGGCCGCCGGCTTCGACGACCCCTGCGCCCCCACCCCCGCCCCCGCCGCGGCGAGCATTCCCGCGGCCAGCATTCCGATCACGTATCCGCGCTTCATGATGTCACCTCCGAACCTGGATGAGCGTGTCGTCGACGACGACATCGACCGTATCGCCCAAGGCGAGCCACTGTGCTGCCTGGGGATGCTTCTTCACGATCTGGAAATACTCCTCGCTTCCGAACCGCACGATCCTGCTCGCCAGTCCGCGCTTCGACTGGGCTGTCGAGTCGGTCCAGGCCGTCCCATTCTGGTAGAATGCCCGGCCGTTCACGACGCGCACCTGCTGGGCATAGTTCCGCGCTTGGGCTGCACGATAGCCGCCCGGGCCGGAGCCCGCGGGTGAGGCAGGAAGGAACTTCTCCAGCCCCTCGGGCTGGGCCGCCTGGCCCACATTCGTGCTGGCGCGCAGGTCCTGCACCGCCATCGAGTTGTCGACCGCAACCCTTCCCGACCTGCTCTCCTCGGATTTCGCCTCTCGTCGGACGGACTCCATCGCCGATTTCGCCGCATCGCGCGCTCCCCTGTCGTCCTCGAGCTCCTGGAAGGTGCGAAGCGGCGCGGGCACTCCGCGGCCGGCCTCGTCCTCCAGGATGAGGTACGCCGTGTAGGGGGTGACGATCCCGAACTCCCGCGAAAGGCTCACCACCTCGTCGCGCAGCTCCGCGGATTCCCCGCGCATGCGGATCTCGTCCAGCAGCACGCCGACGCGCCGGGTCGCCCACAGGCGGGGGATGAACGGATTGTCGGGCTGGGATTCGGGGAAGCTCACATCCGCCGTGAACTCGTGCGGCTTCCCATTGAACGTCCCCGTGATTTTCGCCGCCGAAGGTCCCTTGCCCGAATACCTGCCGAACACGACGAGCATGTCCCCGTTGAAGAGATCGGGAAGGTTCTTCGGCAGCACCTGCGTGATCCGCACGCCGGGATTCGTGAAGCTGAGCGAGATGTTCGAGAGGACCGGCTCCCGGATCTTCGTGTAGAAGCCGCTCACCTTCACCTCGATGTCCTCGTTCGGCAGCACGTACTGGCTCACTGCCCGGGTCTCATCGGCGATCCTGTCCAGCAGGTGCGTGTTGACGTCGGTGCCAATGCCGAACGAGAACACGCGCGCCGCGGAGCCCGCATTCTTCACCTGATCGACAAGCCTGTCCTCCTGCGTTTCGCCAACAGTCGGCAGGCCGTCGGTGAGGAAGATGACCATGTAGGGGCGGCTCTCGCCATCCCTGGCTTCGCCGCCCTTCGGCGTCCCTGCCGTGGGGCGAGCGTTTCCGCCTCCGCGCAAGCCGAGTGCCTTGCCCAGCGCTTCGCCGATGGCCGTCCCCCCGATGGGCGTGAAGCCGTCCACTAGCTCCCGTGCCCGCTCGAGGTTCGGTTTCGTCGCCGACATGAGGCCCCCAAGCTGCGATTCAGCCTCTGTCGAGAACCGGATGATCTCGAAGGCGTCTCCCGGGTTCAGGTTGGCCAGGCAGAAAGCGAGCGCCTTCTTCGCCTGCTCGAGCTTCGCCCCTGCCATCGAGCCTGAGGTGTCCAGCACGAAGCAGATGTCCTTCGGCGCTGCGGATACCCTGGGTGCCGTGATCCCGGGAGAGGCCAGGAGCATGAAGTACCCATTCCCGCCCGGTGACCTGCTCGCGAGCAGGTCGATGCCGACCGGGTTCGCCTTTCGCGAGAAGAGCACTTTGAAATCCGTGTCGGGCCAGACGTTTCTCGCCTCCCAGCCCACCACCGCGCGTCTCTCGCCATCGCGGCGGATCTCAGCGGCATGGGTGGGGCAGTACACGCTCTTCAACTGCTCCTTCCCGTCGAGTGTGATCTTGACCGACACGTCCCGCACGGGCGTGGCGCTGAACTTCTCGGTGTTGAGGGGATACACGTACTCGACGAGGCCGGCGTCGCTGCGCAGAAGCTGCGTGTAGCTGATCCTGATCCGCTTGCGGGAGCCGGGTTCGATGGGAAAGATGCGCAGCTTGAAGGCGCCCCTGCCGATGTACTCCAGCAGGGCGGGATCCATTGCCTTGCGCACGATCTCCTCGTACAGGGCGCGGGCCTTGTCGGCCGGCAGCAGCTCCGCCTCCATCATCCTGCCGTTGATGTCCATCGAGAACCTGTCGATGTGCGAGCCTTCGGGCAGCGGGAAGATGTAGGTGCCCTCCAGCCGCCTGTCGTTCGGGTTGTAGAACTCCTCATCCACGGTGGTCACCGCAATCAGGTCCGTGACCGCGACGCTCACCCGGTGGAAGCTGACCTCCAGGGGCGCGAAGCTGAAGTGCCCGGGGAGCGGATGGGGCGGGTCGTGCACGACGATGAAGCCATCGGCCCGGCAGAGCACGGGTAGGGCGAGAGCCCAAAAAATGACAACGACGAGGACCGCCTGGCGCGCGTGCGTGTGACGCACGCCGTCTCGACCTCGCACGCCGTCACAGCCCCGCGGGTAGCTGCTTTCACTTCTGCGCTTGCTGTCCATTTTTTCCTCCTGTCACAATGGATTGACGCCATGAGTGTAGGCGCGCAACAGGAGACTGTTGTCAGAAGCGGGAAAAAGGTTTGTAAAAAGGGTGTAAAGTCCGCGGCCGCTCAGCGCGCCCCTGGCTCACCGCGCCGTGACGCTTAAGGCGTCGTGTTGTATCCCACGAGAAGGGTCGCGAGATCGTTCGTTCGCGGGAAGCCGCAGCTCTCCCGCAGGAGACCATCCGCGGCGATTGAGGGGCTTATTGAAATGACATCGGTGATCCCAAGCTCCGCGCCGCGAGCTTCGAGCTCGGGGAATGCAAGCGGGGGGAGAATGAATATGCAGGGAACCTGGCGCCCTGTTCTGCGTTCGGGAAACATGGCGAAGGTATCAGCGAGGAAGATGGTCTGTTCGCCATACCGGGCCGGGTCTCCCAAGATTTCCTCGCCGATGACGCGGTAGCGCAGTCCCTCGACGCAGAGCTCGTACGGGTCGGACATCCTGCCGTCGAGCTCCTCCACCATGTACACCGTCGGCGTCGCAGGCGGGCGGAAACGCCCGTCCTTCAGCACGACGAGCGCCTCCTCGCGCCCAGCCGCGCACGCGACGCCGATGTTGCGGACGGGGATGACCGAGGAGGCCTCGTACTCGGATTCGACGCAGCGGAGCCTCTCGCGCGTCTTGCCATCCAGCCGGCGCACGTCCCGTACGCCCGCCAGACCGCTCAGGATCCCTTCGATTGTCTCGATGTCAGCCGCCGCCATGGGGGGTCATCCTACCACGGATTGACGAGCTCCGCACTGGACGAACGCCTCGCTCCCGGCTACCATGGCCGTCCTATGAACACAGGAAAGCTCGTTCGACTGAACAGATTATTCTCCCACTCCTCCCGGCGATTGTGCTCGGTCGCGGTGGACCACTTCGCCATCTATTCGCAGGGCCTCCCGCCCGGACTTCGCTCGATGCGCGAGACGCTGAAGGCGGTCGTGAAAGCGAAGCCCGACGCGGTCACAATGCAGATCGGCGTCGCCACCACATTCTGGCAGGCGCATGCGGGCGCGGTGCCGATGATCCTGCAGAGCTCGATGCTCAGGCTCGATGACAGCTCTCTCGCCCTGGGAGCAACCCCCGAGGATGCGGTCCGCCTCGGCGCGGACGCCATCGCGGTGGTCGGTTTCATGCGGGGAAAGACCGAAGGGCACTACCTGCAGACCATGGCCGAATGCGTTCGCAAGGCTGCGCGCTGGGAGATGCCCGTCATCTTCCACATCTACCCCCGCCTCTTCGCTGACAACGGCGTGACGGTTTCCTACCAGCCCGAGGATGTTGCCTGGGCGGCGCACTGTGGAGCAGAGCTGGGGGCGGACGTGATCAAGGTGCCCTACTGCGGAGACGTGGCCGCGTACGCGCAGATCGTTTCGGAGAGCCCTGTTCCCGTCGTGGCGGCAGGCGGGCCGAAGGCCGCGGACCTGCGGGCAGCCCTCGCCATGATGGCCGATGTCGTGAAAAGCGGGGCGGCCGGCGCGACGATCGGCCGAAACGTCTGGGGCTTCGACCCCATCGGCGCTTCGGTCAAGGCGTTCAAGGCGGTCCTGCACGACGGCCTGGGACCTGACGATGCCCTCAGAAAAGCGGGGCTCTGAGCAGTTCACGACGCGCTGGCGCTTCCCGCACCCGAGCACGGCGGATGACGAAGGCCTCGTTGCCGTTGGCGGAGACCTCGAGCCGGGGACACTGGTCCACGCCTACACGAACGGCATCTTCCCATGGACGACCCATCCGATCACATGGTGGTCTCCCGATCCCCGGGCGATCATCGAGCTGGATGGGATCCACGTCTCGCGAAGCCTCCGCCGCCTCCTGAACACCCGCGCCTTCGAGATCAGCTTCGACAGCGCTTTCCGCGCGGTCATGGAGGGCTGCGCGGCGCCCCGGCCCAACCGGGAGGAAACCTGGATCAGCCCGCAGTTCATCGCGGCCTACACTCGCCTGCACGAGAGGGGATGCGCGCACAGCGTCGAGTGCTGGAGAGAGGGGCGGCTCGCGGGAGGGCTCTACGGAGTGTCCATCGGCGGATTCTTCGCGGGCGAGTCGATGTTCTCGGCCGAGGAGAACGCCTCGAAGGTCGCCCTTGTCTCCATGGTGGAGCGGCTGCGCGAGGCCGGCTGCCTCCTGTTCGACGTCCAGCTCATGACCCCCCACCTGGAGGCGATGGGAGCGGTCGCGATCCCGCGTTCTGAATACCTGCTGAGGCTGGGCGAGGCAGTCGCCGCGCCCAGCGGCTGGCCCGATTCGGAGGCTGTCAGATCTTCTGGTCGAGGGTGATCCTCGCGATGCCCTCGACAGCCCCGAGCTTCCTGTACAGCTCTGTCCAGTCCACCTCCTCGGGCATCTGGATCGTGAGCTTGATGCGGACCTGCTTCTCCTCGAAGGACTGCGACACGTCCATGACCTTCACCTCGATCCCGTGCTCCTCGAGGATCGGGAAGACGCGATCGGTGCTCACTTTTTCCCCGTTCATCGCGATCTC
The DNA here is from genome assembly GCA_964353885.1 of uncultured Spirochaetaceae bacterium. Lineage (GTDB taxonomy): Bacteria > Spirochaetota > Spirochaetia > SZUA-6 > Fen-1364 > CAVTER01. The sequence goes on along the minus strand of CAYGXO010000099.1, from coordinate 34,578 downwards.
GAGGTTCCGCAGCGACCGGACGGGGAAGAGCTTCTTCTCGAAAGGGACCATGACGAAGAGGGCGAAGAGCACGAGCCCCGTTCCGGCGAGCGCGGCGATGTACATCCCGGCGCCGACCACCATGCCGATGCCCGCCACCACCCAGATGGAAGCGGCCGTCGTGAGCCCGCGCACGTTGACGCCCATGCGGAAGATCGCCCCGCCGCCGAGGAAGCCGATTCCCGAGACGACCTGCGCGGCGATCCTGCTCGGGTCGCCGGCCTGGAAGTGCGTGAAGGTCTGGGGGATGTAGATCGACATCAGGGTGAGGAGGGTCGAACCGAGGCAGATCACGATGTGCGTCCTCAGGCCCGCTGACTGCCGGTGCCACTCCCTCTCGAGGCCGATGAGCCCGCCGAGCACGAAGCTGACGAAGAGACGGAACAGGGTGATGGGCAGGTCGACGTTCGTCCTGCCCAAGAAACTCGCGACAAGCTCCATGGTCGTGGCGCACCTCCCGAAAGCGCGGCAGGGCCCGCGCGGCGATCGGACGCTCAGGTCCCTCTAGTATCGGCACCGCGCGGGCCCCGGGCGAGAGCGCGCGCCCCGAGCGCGGTCACGAGGAGGATGACGGCCGTGGCGAAGAAGGCGGAGGCGAAGCCGAAAGCCGCGGCCATCGAAGCGCCGATCATGGGGCCCACCGCCGCGCCCGTGCTGTTGATGCTGGAGGAAAGGCCGTAGACGGTGCCCTGACGATTCCTGTCCGCGCGGACGGCGATCAGCGCGTTGATCGCGGGTGCCGTGCCGCCGAGGAAGGCGCCGCCGAGCACGCGCAGGAGGAGAAGCTGGACGGGCGTTCGCACGAAAGCCTGGGGCACGAAGAGCAGGAAGCCGCCCCACAGGCAGAGGTAGAGCGTGCGCTCGTAGCCGATGCGCGCGCTCACCCTGCCCAATCCCGCGGCCGCAAGGGCAGCCGAGAGGGCGCTCAGCCCGAGGACGAGGCCCGTCATGGTCGCCACCATCGTCGCCTTCGGCGTCAACGACTGGATGAAAAGCGGCAGGATGGGAGAAACGACGGACGTGGCAACCTGAACGGTCCCCGACACGAGAAGGATCACGAGCAGGGGCCGCGACCGCGCGAGGGGAGAGAAATCCGGCACCATGTGTGCCCAGAACTGGCCCGCGGCCGGCCGGGGCACCTTCTCCTCCCGCACGAAGCGCATCACGATCAGCGCGGCTGCCAGGAGCATCCCGGCGGTGGCGAAGAAGGTGATCCTGTAGCCAAAGAGGTCCGCAATGATCCCGCCGATGGCCGGACCGAGGGAGCTGCCGACGTACACGCCGGTCTGCAGCAGGCCCAGAGTGTAGCCCACCTTCTCCCGGGGGGTGATGTTCGCCACCAGGACCGTGGCGGCTGCCACCGTGCCGGTAAGCGCGCCCTGCAGCCCGCGCAGGATGAACAGCTGCCAGGGGCTGTTCGCCACGCCCATGAGCGCGAGGACGACCGTCCCCCCCAGCATGGCCCGCAGGAGCATGGGCCGCTTTCCGTAGGAGTCGGCAAGGCGCCCCCAGATCGGCGCAAAGACGGCAAGGGTAACGGCCACGATCGTGGAGCAGGCCCCCACCCAGAGCTTCAGTGCCGTGGGGTTCGTGACCCCGAGGTCTTGTAGATAGAAGGGCAGGATGGGGATCGAGGTGTTGAAGCCTGCGACAGCCAGGAGCTCCGCGGCGAGAACGGCGTAGAAGCTCCTTTTCCAGCTCTCCACCGCGGCTTACTCGAGCACCGTGAGGACGACCTCGCCCCCCTCCGTGTCCGCCCGAGCCTTCCCGCCCGCGGCGAGCCTCCCGAAGAGCACCTCCTCCACGAAAAAGTCCTTGATTTTCGCGGCCACGAGGCGCGCGATCTCGCGGGCCCCGAACTCCGTGGAGTACCCCTTTTCCGCCAGCCATTCCCGGCAGCGGGGAGTCACCTCGACGGTGACATTCTTCGCCGCAAGCTCCTCCTGGAACTCCCTGATGGCCTTGTCCACCACGAGGAGGACGATCTCGCGGCCCAGACCATTGAACTTCACCACCGCGTCGAGCCTGTTCCTGAACTCGGGCGAGAAGATCCGCTCCACGGCGTCGAACACCGCGTCGTCGCGCACCGCGCGCTCGCCGAAGCCGACAAGGGGCTTGCCGATCTCGCGGGCGCCCGCATTCGACGTCATGATCAGAACGACATTGCGGAAGTCGGCCTTCTTGCCGTTGTTGTCGGTGAGCGTGGCGTAGTCCATGATCTGCAGGAGCATATTGAAGATGTCGGGATGGGCCTTCTCGACCTCGTCGAGCAGGAGCACGGCGTGCGGGCTCTTGCGGACGGCATCGGTGAGCAGGCCGCCGTCGTCGTAGCCCACGTACCCGGGCGGGGCGCCGATCAGACGCGAGACGGTGTGCTTCTCCTGGTACTCGCTCATGTCGAAACGCAGGAGGCTGATGCCGAGCACCTGCGCGAGCTGGCGCGCCAGCTCCGTCTTCCCGACGCCGGTGGGACCGGCGAACAGCAGGGATGCGACAGGCTTGCCGCGCTCGCCGAAGCCCGCGCGGGACTTGCGGATCGCCTTCACCACAGTCTCGACCGCGTGCTCCTGGCCGAAGATCTGCCGCTTCAGCTCGGCCTCGAGGCTCTTCAGCCGCTCGCGCTCATTGGAGGAGACGCTCGCCTCGGGGATCTTCGCGATCCGGGCAACCACCTGCTCCACCACCTTCGCGTCAACGGTGCGGGGACCATTCTCCTCCCCTTCCGCGCCCTGCGGCCCATACACCCGCACCCACGCCCCCGCCTCGTCCATCACGTCGATGGCCTTGTCGGGCAGGTGCCGATCGTTGATGAACTTGCCCGCGAGATCTGCGGCAGCGCGCAGAGCCTCGTCGGTGAAGCGCACCTCGTGGTAGCTCTCGTACTTCTCGCGCAGTCCGAGGAGAATCCTGTGCGTCTCCTCGACGGTGGGCTCGGGCACCTCGATCTTTTGAAACCTGCGCGAGAGGGCCCTGTCCTTGTCGAAGAACTTGCGGTAGTCCTCGTACGTCGTGGAACCGATGCAGCGCAGCTTGCCCGCGCTCAGCACGGGCTTCAGGATGTTGGACGCATCCAGGGACCCGCCCGAAACCGACCCGGCCCCCACGATGGTATGGATCTCGTCGATGAAGAGGATCGCCCGGTCCTGCTTCTCCAGCTCTCCGATCACCCTCTTCATCCTCTCTTCGAAATCGCCGCGGAACTTCGTGCCCGCGAGCAGCGCGCCCATGTCCAGGGCGTAGATCCTGTAGTCGCGCAGGGCCTTCGGCACCTTCCCGTCGGCGATGAGCTGGGCGAGCCCCTCGATGATCGCGGTCTTGCCGACCCCGGGCTCGCCGACATGGATCGGGTTGTTCTTCAGCCTCCGGCTCAGGACCTGGATCGTGCGCTGCAGGATGTCCTCACGCCCGATGAGCGGATCGATCCGGCCCTCGCGCGCCTTTTCCGTCAGCTCCGTCGTGAATGCCTGGAGGGCGCGCGCGCCTTTCTGGGCCTTGCCCGGCTCTTCCTCAGCCCCCGGCTCGCCTCCCTCCTCCACGCCTTCCTCCCGCTCTTCCCCCTCGTCCTCTTCGGCGCTGGCGGGGTATACCGCGACCCCGTGCGAGATGTACGAGAGCAGGCCCAGCCTGTCGATGCCCTGCCGTGCGAGGTAGTGCGCGGCAAAGGACTCCTTCTCCTCGATGATCGAGGCGAGGATGTCGTCGATGCGCACGGTGTCCTTCTCGGCCGAGGCCGTGTGAAGGATGGCCCGTTCCATCACGGTCTGGAACCCAGCCGACTGGAGGGGCTTGGAGCCGTCGAGGACGGGCACATGCCGAGCAAAGAACTCCTCGAGGTCCTTCGCGAGCTCGACGGTGCTCCCCCCGCAGGAAGAGATGATCTCCTTGCCCCTGTCGAAGAAGAGCGACGCGAACAGGACGTGCTCGGGGGTGAGGTACTCGTGGTTGCGGGACTCCGCCTCCCGATAGGCGGCGATGAGGACCTCGTTCAGCTCGGCGGAGATGTCCATTCAGGCCTCTTCGCTGCTCGCCCGCAGGGGATACTCGCCCTGGCGCGCCATCTCGTGCACCTGCGACACCCTGGTCAGGGCGATGTCGCGCGTGTACACCCCCACGATCCCCGCGCCCTTGCGGTGCACGTCGAGCATGATCTTCGTCGCTTCGGCTGCCGGCTTGTGGAAGACGGCCATGACGACCTTCACCACGAAGTCCATCGTAGTGTAGTCGTCGTTGTGCAGAATGACCCGGTAGAGCTTCGGCTCCTTGAGGCGCGGTTTCGTTCGCGCGCCTGTCGCCTCCTGGAGGTCTCCGGCCGGATCGCGGGACGTGGACATGGGATGACTCTCCTCCTTCTATAATACTATCGCGCGATCGGAGTGAACAGGCCAGCAGCGCGAAGCGCTGCGAAGCGCGGCTCACCGCATCGGGATCTGGCGGATCTCGTACAGCCTGCCCGTGCGCGGCTCGCGCACGAGCAGGCCGAAGCCCAGCATCGCGATGACCGCGACCGTCGCCCCGATGAAGAACACGGACTGGTAGCTTCCGGTGAGGTCGATGACCATGCCCGCGAGCGGCGACACGATCGCCAGGAAGGGGAGCACGAGTGTCGCACCGAGCGCCGCGAGATCCGTCGGTCCGATCGAGGGGCATAGCTCGACGCTCATGTTCACCAGGACGAAGGAAAGGGCCTGGTTGACCAGGGAGTACAGGCCGTAGGCCACGCACACCGCGACGTAGCTCTTCGCGCTCACGGCGATCATGAAGAACGCGAGCAGGAGCGCGGACTGGATGAAACCGACAGCGCGGTAGCCGAATCGATCGGCGATCCGCCCGATGACGAGGCCGAGCGTCGCCCCGGTGGCGAGGAAGATGATGCCGAGGAACGCGAGCCTGCTGTCGGGAACCCCGAGACGTTCCTTCGCGTAGGGAATGATGAAAGTCGCCAGAGCGGTCCCCACCCCATTCAACAGGTGCGAGAAAAGGAAGATGCGGTAGTTGGGGTTCGCGACCAGCACGCGCACCTTCCCCCGCAGGGAACGGAGGAATCCCCGCTCCCGCGGGCGGGTCCGCGGGGGAAGGTGGTCGCGGACAAGAAGCAGCGCGAAGCACGAGGCGAACCAGAGCGAGTCGCAGATGAGGAAGCTGATCCGATAGTTGACGGGGCTTGCCCAATGGTGCAGCACCCAGGAGGCGGCGAACCCTGTCAGGACTCCCCCCGCGCCGAGCCCGAGGGAGCGCAGCCCGAATATCCACCCCCGCTTCCGCTTGGGGATGTTGTCGGTGAGGACGCCCGTATAGATGGCCTGGCCGATGACGAGCAGTGCCACATAGCTCGCCAGAGCCAGCACGAGCATGGCAATCAGAGAGCCGGGCGTCCACATGCCGGGGACGAATACGGCGAGCACGTCGTAGAGAAGGCGCAGCCCGACCGCCCCGAGGTAGAAAGCCATCGTGGTCCGCACGCGCCTTCCCCCCCCGAAGTAGTGTCCGCTCAGCAGCTGAAGGGGGGTCAGGATGGTCCAGAGGGACATCACGAACCCCAGGAGGGACTTCGATATGCCCAGGACGGTGAGGTAGGCGGGGACCACCGAGAGAAAAAGGCCGAAGGGCACGCCGAGGCCCCAGATCAACTCGAAGAGGAATATGCCGGTCACATTGCGTCCGAAACGCTTCTGGAGAAGCGCCTCTGGGACGCGCGCCGCCGCTGGCCGATGGGGCTTTTTCATAGGGAGTTTCCGCAGACAATAGGACCGCGGGGCGGGAAGGTCAAGCCCTTGCGCATCATAGCGCGTCCTTCCATCACGCGGCGATCCGGAGTATACTGCGAGAGCGACTATGCCTCTCCTGTCGAAATACCTGACCGCCCAGCGGATCGTGTCCCTGCGAAGCCGCTCCAAGGAGGGTGCGATTCGCGAGCTGGCCACCACCCTCGCCCGCACGGCCCGCGGGCTGGACCCCGAGCAGGTCGTGGCGGCGATCCGCGACAGGGAAAAAATCGTGAGCTCCTGGATCGGCCCGGGAATCGCTATCCCGCATGCCCGGCTCGCGGCCTGGGACGGCATCGCGATCGCCGTGGGGCGCAGCCGCAGGGGCATCTCCTACGACTCGAGCGACGGCAACCCGGTGAACCTCCTCATCCTCATCGTGAGCGACGAGAAGGACCCCGACACGCACATCCTCATCCTCGCGGAGATCGCCCGCACCCTTCGCGACCTCGCGCTTCGGCAGCTCATCATGACCGCGCGCACGGGCGAGGAGGTCTACCGCCTGCTCATCACGCATGGGTACGGGGAGGCCGAGAAGAAGCCGAAGGCCCCGGCCAAGGTCCGGCTTTCCCGCCTGCTGTTCGCGCACGCGTTGTCGGTGGCCGAGGAGGTCAGGGCGACGGCCGTGCTCCTCCACGCGGATGCGATGGGCAGCCTCCGCTTCCTCGAGGACATCCCCTCCGAGGTAAAGCTCATCCGGGTCACCGCGAGGGAAACCCAGCCGAGGGAGGGCGACGAGCCGTCCGCCCTCGTCCTGCGGGTGCCCTTCCCCACCCTCAAACGATCCGAGCAGGTCGAGCTCGCCCTGCTGTTCGCCGTCTCGCGGGGATTGCTCTCGCGGGGCGACACGGTCGTGAGCCTCTCGGGAGTGCCGAACTCGGGCTCCCTCGATTCGCTGCTCGTCATCAACGTCGGCCGCGAGTTCCCCACCGTCCTGGCCAACCCCAGCGCCACCCCGCTGGGCGACGTGGAGCCGCAGGTCCTCGAGAAGGTTCTCCAGTGCGCGACCGACATCGCGCGCGAGGGACGGGAAGGTCGCCCGGTCGGCACGACATTCGTCATCGGGGACTACGAGAGGGTGCTCCCGTACTGCAGGCAGATGGTGATCAATCCCTTCCGCGGCTACCGGGAGGAAGAGAAGAACATCCTCGACCCGAGCCTCGGAGAGACGGTGAAGGAGTTTTCAACGATCGACGGCGCCTTCATCCTGCGGGGCAATGGCGAGATCATGTCGGCCGGCGCCTTCCTTCGGCCCGAGAAGGCCGCGGTGAACCTGCCCTCGGGCCTGGGGGCCCGGCACGCGGCGGCCGCGGCGCTCACCGGGTTCACCGCGAGCCTCGCGGTCGTGGTCTCGCAGTCGACGGGCTCCGTCACCCTGTTCAAGGGCGGCGGCCTTCTGATGAGCCTCGAGAAGCCCAAGGGCCTCGAGGGATAGAGGGCTCTCAGGCCTTCCCGTCAGCCCTGCAGGCCCGGATCCACCGCTTCACCACCTCGCGCACGTCGACGCCTCCTCTGTCCTCCGCAGAATTCTCCGCCACCTCATCAAGACCGGCGCAGCTACCGCCAGCGGGGAGCGAGCTCTCTCCAAAGGCTCTTCCGTGCCCACTTCACGGAGCTCATCTCCCGCTACGAGGATGAGTTCGCCTACATCGTCTTCCACCCCCTGGGCGGCAGCAGGTCGAGTCCACTATATGATTTACTATTGAACCATGTCCACGATAACGATGAACATGCATGAGGCCAAGACGCGACTGTCCGAGGTCATCGCTCGACTCAAGCCTGGCGATCGCGTGGTGCTTTGCCGCCGGAATCGACCTGTGGCAGAGATCCGACCCCTGCCCGCCTCGTCTTTGGAGCCGCGTCCCGTGGGTCTGGGCAAAGGCCTTGTCGTCATACCACCGGCATTCTTCGAGCCCCTCCCGGAGGAACTCCTCAACGCATTCGAGGGGAGTGCATGAGGATCCTTCTGGATACGTGCACGTTCCTGTGGTTGGTGGAGGGCGATCCTGGCCTGTCCATCCACGCACGGGAGGCCATCGTCGACCCTTCCAACCAGGTGTACCTGAGCCCGATTTCGGTCTGGGAAATCGTGATCAAGTTGTCCGCGGATCGCTACGTTTCGGAGCAACGGCAACTGCACCGCGTCGACACACTCCCCCTCACAGAGCACATAGCGCTCCAGCTCAGCAGGCTTCCCCTCCACCACTGGGATCCCTTCGACCGACTGCTCATGGCACAAGCCGTGGCGGAGGCGTGCACCATCGCGACGCCGGACCCGCTGATTCGCCGCTATCCGGTCTCCACGATCTAGTCGTTCACCTCGCACCGGCTGCCGCGTCCCGTGCGGAGTCTCGCCGCGCGTTCATGGCGGGCTTGACGAGGCAGCGTCGAGGGATTACACCGAAGAAAAAGAGAAGCAGGAGCCCCAGGTGATGGTCGCAAATGACAGCACAGCCCGTCTCGTCGAAATGAAGGGAATCGTCAAGCGCTTCCCGGGAGTCCTGGCCCTCGACCACGTGGACTTCGACCTTGCCCCCGGCGAGGTGCACATGCTCCTCGGCGAGAACGGGGCGGGCAAGAGCACGCTGATCAAGGTCCTGAGCGGCGCCTACTCGATGGACGAGGGCCAGATCCTGGTCGGCGGCCGGCCCGTTGCCATCCGCAGCCCCGTGGATCCGCTGTCGCTCGGCCTGCGCTTCATCTACCAGGAGCTCTCCTTGGTGCCGCAACTGGACATCGCCCGCAACATGTTCCTGGGAATGGAGCCCCGACGCCTGGGGTTCGTGCACCGCGGGGAGCTGTACGAGCGGGCTGCGCACTCCCTCGCGAAGTTCCACATGGATCTCGACCCCCGGGCCATTGTCGGCCGACTGAGCGTGACGCAGCAGAAGCTGGTGGAGATCGCCCGGGCCCTGGTCAAGGAAGCCCAGGTCCTCGTCCTGGACGAGCCCACTGATGTGCTGGAGGATCGCTCGCGCCAGGACCTGTTCTCCGTCATCAACGAGCTGAAGAGGAGCCACAACGTCGGCTTCGTCTACATCTCACACCGCTACGCCGAGGTGCACCAGCTCGGTGACAGGGTGACGATCCTGCGCGACGGCAGGAACGCCGGCACCTTCCGGGTGGCCGAGATCAGCCTCGACCAGATCATCGAGAAGATGATCGGCCGCAGGATGGAAACCCAGTACCCACGGCTCGCCCCGCCCCGTGAAGAGGAGGCGCTGCGGGTGGACAGCATGCGCCGGGGGGACAAGCTGCTGGGGGTCTCCCTGAGCCTGCGCAGGGGCGAGATCGTGAGCGTCACCGGCCTGATGGGCGCCGGCAAGACCGAGCTGGGTCGGGCCATCTGCGGAATCGACCCCTGCGACGCCGGGAAGGTGTTCGTGGACGGGCGGCGGGTCGGCTCCGCCTCGCCCGGCAGGGCAATCCATGCGGGGCTCGCATACCTGACCGAGGACAGAAAGACCCTCGGCCTGATCCAGGCGCACTCCATCCGCGACAACTACGGCCTGCCCAGCTCCTCGCGCCTCACGCGGCTGGGCTTCATCGACCACGCCGCCATCAACAGGGAAACCGTCGAGTTCATGCGGAAGCTCTCCATCAAAGCGCCGAACAAGGAAACCAGGGCCGGTCAGCTCTCGGGCGGAAACCAGCAGAAGACCGTCGTGGCCAAGTGGCTGGGCACGCAGAGCAAGGTGCTGGTGTTCGACGAGCCGACGCGAGGCATCGACATCCTGGGAAAGAGCGAGGTCTACGCGCTGATGAAGGACCTGCTGGACCAGGGCATCGGCATCCTGATTCTGACATCGGACTACAACGAGGCCCTGGAGATGGGGCACCGGGTGCTGGTGCTGTACAGGGGACAGATCGTGCGGGAGTTCGCGCGCGGCGAGGCCACAGAAGAGGACATCCTGCGCGCCGCCATCGGCGCAGGCAGGAACTGACACCGGGGGGGCAGCGATGAAGGCAGCGGGAGCGGTGACGGCGCGGTCCACGATGTGGAAGGGCATCCAGCCTCTTTTGGGGCTGGTCATCATCTATGCGATCTTCACCGCCGTGTCAGGAACTTTCCGCTCCTTCGACACCTTCAAGACCATCCTCACCCAGGCGGTGATCCTGGGCACGCTGGCCGCAGGTCCGACAATCGTGCTGATCGCCGGTGGGTTGGACCTGTCCATCGGCTCGATCTTCTGCCTGGTGGCCGTGGGGGCAGGCCTCCTTTTGAACGCGCAGCTGCCCGTCCCCCTCGTTGTGGCCATCAGCCTTGCCATCGGGGCCACCGCCGGCGCGATCAACGGGTCCATCATCATCGGCACCGGGATTCCCGCGTTCATCGGAACCCTGGGCATGATGAAGGTCTACCGCGGCCTGGCCGAGATCCTCGGCATGAACAAGGACATGTCCAAGTTCCCGGCGTCCTTCCAGGCCATCGGCTCGGGGTACCTCATCCCCATCCTGATCATGGCGGTCTCCTTCCTTCTGGTCTGGATCTTCCTGAGCCGCACCAAGCTGGGCTTCAATTGCTACGCCATCGGAGGATCCAACGAGGTCTCCCGCCTGGCGGGTGTGCCTGTGAAGCGCTACTCGCTCATCTACTACACTTTAGGAGGATTCTTCGCCGCGCTCTCCGCCGTGATCCAGGCAGCGCGCTTGAACTTCACAAACTCCTCCTGGGGCAACGGCATGGAGCTGGACGCGATCGCCGCCGTGATCATCGGGGGCACCAGCCTCTCGGGGGGCGTTGGCGGAATCAGCCGCACGGTGATCGGCGTGCTGATCGTGACCACCCTGAACGCGGGCCTGAGCCACCTGGGGGTGAGCTCCTCCTGGCAGCGGATCAGCATCGGCGTGGTCATCATCTTCGCCGTCTGGCTGGACGTGTTCCAGCGCCGGCGCGAGCTCAAGGGTTAAAACCGTTCGTCGAACGGATGATTGATCATGTGTCAAAGGAGCGAAAAATGAGCAAGCGAACTCGTGTCCTGTTGCTTGTCCTGGCGGTGCTTCTGTGCGCCTCCGGGATGGCGTTCGCGGGCGGCGGCGGCGAGAAGCCGGCCGGCGGCAAGATCAGCATCGCCTACACCGGGTACCCCGGAGGCCTCACGCCCTTCTGGGCGCAGATGGCCCAGTACGTCAAGGAAGAGGCTGCTGCCCTGGGCGTGGATTTCGTCGACCTGAGCCCGACGGTGGCCGACGCGGCCCAGCAGAAGGACTCCGTGGACAACGCGATCAACCGCGGGGTCCAGGGAATCATCATCGGCGCGATCGACAACAGGGCCTTCGGCGAATCGCTGAAGCGGGCGGCCGAGAAGAAGATCGTCTGCGTTGCCGTGGACACGGCCATCGACGATCCGCAGATCACGGCGCTGGCGCAGACCGACAACCTGTCCTCGGCGCGCGTGCTGGGGCAGTACATCGTGGACAAGACCCCGACGAAGGGCAAGGTCCTGATCCTGGGCGGCACCCTCGGGCACCAGACCGGCGACGCCCGCCGCGACGGCGTGAGGCAGGTCGTGGAGGCCAACGGGTTCGAGGTGATCTTCCGGGCATGCGACTGGGATGACGGGAAGGCTCTGGAGACGGCCACCAACGAGCTGTCCGCCAACCCCGACATCGTGGCCGTGTTCGGCTGCTGGGACCCGGGCGCCCTGGCCGGCCTGGCCGCGGTCAAGCAGCGCGGCCTGCTGGGCAAGGTGAAGGTGTACGGCTTCGACGGCCTGCCCCCGGCGCTCAAGTCGATCAAGGACGGCGAGCTCACCGCCACGATCAAGCAGGACAACAAGCAGATGGCCCAGGTCATCGTGCGCAGCGTCGTGGCCCAGATCAAGGGCGAGCAGGGCGTGAAGAAGCTGCTCATCGACGGCTTCGTCATCGACAAGGCGAACGTCGACAAGTACATGCAGTAGTCTCAGCAGCGAGAAACGGGCAGGGCCCCCGGGTGACCGGGGGCCTTGCCGTCTCCGGGCAGCGGCATTGAATGATCACAACTAATTGGCAACTTCGGGGTCTTCCGGTGGACGCAAGCAGACGAGGGCATCCTGTATGGGTAGCGGAGGGACAGACTACCCCCTCGGAGATACGGAGATGAGATCACTTCAGGGAGGCGGGATCCACACCGGGGGGTGGCGTGCCTGTCTTGATGAGGTGTCGCAGGATCTTGAGAACCTGCGCTGAGTCGGCATCTGGGAGGGTCTTTTCATCGACAACCTCTTCGCGGGAATGTATCAATATATCCTCACGCCCGGACTCCTATGCGCGTTCTGCGAAGGAGATAGGGAACTTCCGCATCGAACGGATCTCCCGCGTCGCAACACGCTTTCTCGTGTGCGGCGACTACCGCCGAGGAATGGCCCGAATCCGATGCTCGAGCCCCGAATGCCGGTACGAGTTTTATGGGTCGTTTTCCTGTAGGGGCTTCCACCCCTAGGGTTCGTCTTCACGCTTCTCAAGACCCTTGGATGCTGTTGCTTGTCTCCCGACGCCTCCGACCGGAGGCTCCAACGTGGTCACCCCCGCGACCCTACACCTCCCGCAGGATTCGCTCTTGACATTTGTACAAGAAGATGTACATTATTCTGTACGGATGGCCCGGTTCGCAGGAAGATCAGCCGATTTTCTGAAGACCTTCAGGTGCGCGCAGCGCGGGCGAAGAGAGGAATTTCCATGGTGCACACAATGCCGATCAGCCGGACCCGTGATAAGTTGACGACGTTCCCCGGCACTCTCAAGACAAGCGACACCATTGCGGTGACGAGTCGGGGCAAACGAGTCCTTGCTGTAATGAGCTGGCAAAAGTACGACGTCATCCGAGAAACAATGAGCATACTGGGTGATCCCGCGCTCATGCGCAGCCTGAAGCGGAGCCTGCGGGAGGCCAGGACCGGGTCCCTTGTTTCCCTGGCCAAGGTCGCGAAAGACCTCGGATGAGCTTCGCGGTCCTGTTCACGCCCACGGCCCGGAACATGCTAGCGGCTATCAAGAACAGGGCCACGCGGAGAACCATCCTCGGCAAGATTCAAGGACTCACGGTCGACCCGGAGCACCAGGGGAAACCGCTGGCGTATTCCCTCCGCGGCCTGAGAAGCATACCCGCTACCGGCAGGTATCGAATCATCTACCGCGTTCTCCGCGACAAAGTGGTAGTACTCGTCCTGGCTGTTGGCCAGCGCAAGGAGGGTGACCGCCGTGACATCTACGAGCTGGCTCGTAAGCTGCTCAATACGGGACTGATCGATTGATAGCAGTTTCTATAGCTTCCCTTTGCTGGATGGCAAGAACGAAGAGCCCGCGTCGGCTACGGACGGGCGTAGGTTGAAGTTCGTCGCGGACGAGCTGCAACGCCCGCGCAGCATCGGTTGCCACTTTGAGCTCCCGTCGAAGCATCTGCTCAAGAGCGGCCGGGCCTAGGAGCTCGTCGCTCTGCATCGATCCTTCAATGACATCTGGGTCGCCGGGTGGAGTGCGAGAAGCACCTGTCCGAATGCGGGGAGATTCTCCGAAGGGCCCGGATCGCCCCGGCGCACTTCCGAACGAGGTACACCATGGCCCGCCTCGCCTATGAGGTGTCGATGCTGGAGGACTCGGTGTCCCGGAAGTGGATCGGCGACCGGACCGAAACCCTGCGCCCTCACGGGCACCTGCTGGTGGCTGAGAGTGCGGCGTCGCCGGGGACTTCGCCTGTGGCAGAAAAGCATCCGGGTCTGTGAACGCCTCGGGGCCCGGCTCGAGCTGGGCAGGACGTGGGCTGAAGTCGGCACTCGGCTGCTCGAGGGCAGGAGCCGGAGTGCGAGCCTGGACGGCGTGTCTGCGCGCGAATACATTTCCAGGGCAGGGGCGTTCTTCAGGGAGAAGCAGCTCGAGTGGGACCTGGCGCGGCTTGGGGATATATCGTTCCGCCAGAGTTGATCGCATCGCCCAAACCGAAGGGGGGACGTCTGCAGGACCGGTCTGCTGCGCTTGACTTCGGTGATATACTCGCGGTGATCGACATGTGTCGGGCTTCCGTCCTGGCAGAGGTGGAGCACATGCAAAATGATCCGTATGCAAAATTCGCCGCACGCTACGACCGCCTGACGGGATCGCCCCCGGTTAGGTTTCGCATGGGGGGGGTCGCACTCTTTCCCCCTCAGGAGAACCTGAAGATACTCGATGTGGGCTGCGGCACCGGAGAGATGCTTGTCACCTACGCGAAGCCCGGGTGCGAGCTGGTCGGCATCGATCGCTCTCCTTCGATGCTGGATGTTGCGCGTCAGAAGCTCGGCGCTTCCGCGCGGCTGCTGCTCGAGGACGCCACGCACATGAGCTTCGCGAACGGCACGTTCGATCTCGTCACCTGCATGCTTGCGCTCCACGAAATGCCGGCCGAAGACCGCCCCCTCGTCCTTCGAGAGTGTCGGCGCGTCACGAAGCCCGGAGGTCATATCCTTCTCATCGACTTCCATTGCGGACCGTACTCGTTTCCCCAGGGCCGGCTGTACAAGTTGCTCATGGTTTTCGCGGAAATGCGTGCGGGCAAGGTGCACTTCGCGCATTATCGAGAATTCATGGCCCACCGCGGGCTCGACGGTCTGCTGGAGGAATCCGGGATCATGGTGGAACGCAGGTTCGTATTTAGCTCGGGGATCGCCGCGATCTTCTTGTTGAAGGCGTGAGCCGCTCGCGGGGCAGCGAAAGGTCACCAGACCTCATCGGCTCTTGCGATGGGTCTGCCGCTTCCTGGCTGCGAGCTGATCGAAGAGCGAGGTCGCGCAGCGGGTGCAGGCCCGCTTGACGGCGTTCCAGTCGTGCCATCGGGGAACAAGGCGCTTGTATTCGCTCAGCCGGGTCTCCTCGAGGTCGTATGGCAGAGGATTGGCAAGCTGGATCATCAATTGCTGCAGAGGCGATTCCTTGTTCGGCTGGGGATAGAGCCGGTCGAGGGGAGCAAGCGCATCTGCGGCATTTGCCTCACCGAGCTTGTCGCACATCGCTGCGAAATCGAGGTAGTCCCGGGTCGCATTCCGCTTCAGGATGAGGACCGCCTTGATCCGCAGCATCTCGGCGGGCGTGGGCAGCGTGATGGCGTGCCCTCGCCATCGGATGGTCTGGGTCTCCAGGGGCTTCTTGCGGATGAGCTGCCGCACGCCGGTCAGGATTCCGTCGAGGTTTCCTAGGATCGGGACAGGGCGCTGGACACGAGCCGTCTGCTAAACCACCCCCGCCTAAAGGCGGGGGTGGTTTAGCGCTTGTCGGCTAAAGCCGACTGGGGCCGACATCACGGCTCTACTTTGAAGTCGGCATCTTGGGCCCGCTCCATGTCCTGCTGACTCTCGATGTAGCGGGCGATCATCTCTTCGGTCACGTTCCCTGTGCTCGCCACAAAATACCCGCGGCCCCAAAGATGCCTCCCCCAAAACACTTTGTTCAATCCTCGGTTCTCCTGCAATAACCGCCGTGACGTCAGCCCCTTCATGCGCTGCACGAGCCTGGACACCGCCAGTGTCGGCGGCACACTTACCAGCAAATGCACGTGGTCCCGACTGATATTCCCCTTCACGATCTCTACGTCCAGGCTCGCACAAATCATCCGTATCAGATCTCTTACCCGGGTACCTATCTCTTTCCCCAATACTGGCTTGCGGTACTTGGTTATCCATACTATGTGATACTTCAGGTCGTACACGCTATGCGATGCGCGACGATATTGCCTCATCGTACCGCAAGCCTACTAAAGTCTTCGCCTAAAGGCGAGGGGGTTACTCCCCGTAGGAGACTCTAACCGGCAGCCGACTCCAACTGGGCAAGCACCGTGTCGAAGCGTTGCTTCAGATCCTGCAGCACGTAGTCGGCGTCGATGGAGACGCGGTGTCGGGCGTGCATCGCGGAGGCGCTGCCGCCTACGAGCACGGCCTCGGGGAGGATCTGCTGCAGGTAGGCGGCAGCGTGAAGCACCCTTTCCCACTCAGGAAGCGGAGGGGGCGGGGTCCTGGGCATACTGCCTCCAGAAGTGGTGCCGTTGGGCGGACGGTTCGTGAACCTGGGCATCGCAGACTTTCAGGATCTTTTCCCGGATGCCCGGTTCCTTGAGCAGGGCGAGGCGCAGCCGCTCCCACGCAGCCCACCTGCCATTGCTGATAATGTCGTCGATCGCGGCCAACGTGAAGTCCTGGTGGCTGAGATGGCGATGCCGCATCCCGGTGCTCATGACCTGGCGGTCCTTCCGCAGGGCGACCATCCGGCGGTAGAAATCGGAATCCCCACGCCGCTTCGACGCACCGACTCCAGCGCGGCCTCCCCGCGAGCCAAGCGCGGCGGCGGAGGAGCGGAGGGAACCACTCATGACACAAGCATACGCAAGCGCTTGCGTTGTGTCACGCGAGTAATAGAACCAACGATTAGTATTCGGCGACGATTCTGCACAACGAGGTCACGGAAAAAACCGTCTACACTCCGCCCGTTGGCCAGGAACTGATCCTGAGGCTGCTCGGCAATCTTGAGGAATACCTTGGCCGAGATGACAGTGTCGACCCGCTCGTCCGTATGGCCGTCATCCACTACCAGTTCGAGTCGCTCCATCCCTTCTACGACGGCAACGGCCGCGCGGGCCGGATCCTGAACATCCCGTACCTGGTCAGGGAGGGTCTTGCGACAGCCGACGACTTCCGATTCGTGCGGGCATGTGGGAGGTGCAGGCAGAGCGCACCCACGACGGGAAAAACCTACTCCCGGCCGCACAACATAGAAGTTATGCTGCCCCGCCGACCTCCGGTAAACCCCAGCCTGATCCACGGACACAAGCCAGTCCTGCCACGCGGCCCCTATGGGGTCGGCTTCAACCGCATGTTATGACGCTTCGCCGGGCTGATCACCGTTGATGCAGGCGTCCTGGACAGGGAGCATTCGCTTTCTTCCGAATAATAGCTCAACGCCGAGCTCCCCTGCCGCCGTTTGACACTTGGTCAAAAAGCACATAATATGTGTAACGGAGGACCAAATGAAGAATATCACCCTAGCCCTGGATGAGAAGATCATCCGGAAGGGCCGCAAATATGCCAGCAAGCACAACCTCACTCTGAACTCGCTCGTGCGCAAGCTTCTCGAGAGGACAGTAGAAGAGGATTCCCTCAACTGGCTTGAAGAATGCTTCCATCTCATGGATAAGGCTGCTGTAGCCAAAGGTGCCGGCAAATGGAAAAGGGAGGATCTGTATCGTGGCTAAGTCCTTCCTGGATACCAATATACTCATCTACCAATTGGACGCCAGGGACCCCGTCAAACAGGAAAGGTGTCGGGGCATAGTGAAGGCCTTGGTATCAAGTCACGAGGCGGTGATCTCGACCCAGATACTGCAGGAATTCTATGTCGCCTGTACAACGAAACTGAAGGTAAAGCCACTATTGGTGAAAGCAATCATGCATGGATTCGAGAATATAGAAGTGGTCACGATAGGGGCTGAATTGATTAGTGAAGCAATAGATACGAGCCTTCAATATCAACTCTCGTTCTGGGATGCATTAGTTTTGGTAGCAGCCGAGAGTGCAAAGTGCAAGTATTTACTGACTGAGGATCTGAATGAAGGGCAAATCGTCAGGAAAGTCAAGATACAGAACCCATTGAAAGTGGATAAGTAGGAGGAAGCGGCATAACATAGAGTTCAGTTGCCCCGCCGAACAAAGCCACGCACCCACTGTTCAACGGCACCAAGCTGACACTTCCGGCCGGCACCCCAGGGGTCAGCTGCAACGATTTGATATGGTCCACCCGTCGACTTGGTCGCTTCTATGAAGGGCGCTATTCTCCATAGTGGGTCCACATTCGAATTACTTTGACAGCCTTTTCTTTCTGGTAGACTTGGTACACGAGTCTATAGTGTATGTTGATCCTTCGCGAGAATGCCCCGCTCAGGTCTCCAAGTAGCTTCTCGTACGGCGGGTGCTGGCTGAAAGGATCGCGTTGGAGGACTTGCAGAAGTCTCTCTGTCTGGGGCTTTAGTCCTGCCTGGCTGATTTTCTTGGCGTCTTTTTGGGCTTGTTTTGTGAAGAAGATCCGATACTTTACCATTCCACCCTTGTCGAACTCTTTTCTAGAGGCTCCTTCATTCCTTTAGTGATGGAGTCGCGCATTCCAGGAATGGAAAGCAGATACAGTGTCTCTTCGATCGACCGCCAGTCGTCTTCACTAATGAGGACAGCTGATCTGCTTTTCCCAGTGATATGGATCGGCTCATGCGTTTCAGACAGATTCTCGACAAGTCGATACAAGTTCTTTCTCGCATTTGTGATGTTGATGCTACTCATTGCTCCAGCTTTCTTATGTACGCCTTTCCGTACGTAAAGCTACTTCATTCGGTTTCAGATGTCAACCCCGTTGGGTGAATCAGCTCTCAGCATGTTGCAGGAATCGTCATATGCTTCAGGCCTAGTGGATCATAAAAAGACGTTGGAGCTGACCCCTGCAGGGGCAGCCGTAAGTGGCGCTATCATTCGCATTGACGGTGGCCGCTGTGCTGTGGTCGGCGGGGCAGCTCAACTCTATGTTCTGCGGCGCAGATGTCATCTCAGACGCCAAGATTGCGCTCTGATGGTCTCGCGCGGGTCATGGAGTGTCCGCGCTCTTCTGCTGCAGTAGCTCGATCAAGCTTGTTCATCAAGTCAGCGGTCGTGTCAGGAGTCGTGGTTGTTGCGTGGGCAGGGCAAGTCCCCGAGGTGATGATGAGACCATCGACCGAGACTCGGCTGCCGCCGTATGCCGCCGGGCACGATCCTCGCATCGCCGCTTTCCTTCGAGCAGCTCGCGCTGTACCCCCTGTCGAGAAAGGAATCGGCACGGTCTCGCTGCTCCTGGTCATCAACGGCTCGAGCGTGCGCGAGGACCACGAGCTCGTCGGCGGTCTGCAGAAGGGCTTTGCCCGGAAATCCTTCGTCATCTCGCCGCTCGGCAGGGGGTTCCAGCCCGGCAGGTTCGTCGGGGACATCGCGGTGATAGGCCAGCTCGAGTACCGGTTCCCGGTCTGGACGATCATCGACGGCGTGCCCCTACCTGTCGGCGAGCGAGGTCCTGCCCTTCAGCACGTCTTCCCTGAGAATGCGCCCCATCGCATCAGGCTCCTCAAACAGGGGGCTGTGGGCCGACTTCTCGAAGGTGTAGAAACCCTTTAGCGGGGCCTCGATCTGCCCGAACCAGGCTTTGGCGAGCGCGTAGGAGACGGTGTAGTCGTGCTTCCCATGGAAGAAGTAGACGGGAATGCCCAGTCTTCTCAGCACGGTCCTCAGGTCCGTGGCGATCATGGGGTCCCACATCAGGCCCTGTGCCACGTTCTTCCCGCGCCAGATCGCGGACTTCTCCTTCATCGTATAGCCCCTGCAGAACCAGGAGCGCAGGAAGACACCCGTGACGACCGATCTCATGTCCCTTGTCGTGCCCACGCCGGCCCGGTGCATGATCCCGTCGCGCATCTTCATCCACGCATCGGGCAGGGGAACCGTCATGATGACGGGCGCCCCTTCCAGCTGCCGCGCGGTGCGCCTGTCGCCTTTCTGCCTGGCCAGCTCCAGGAGGTGCTCCCAGGCCAGCCGCTCGGACTCGAGCTGGTACGTCATCTGGGCCACGCCGATCCAGGCGTGGAACAGCCGCGGCGCCCGTGCCGCAGCCTGGATGCCGATGAAGCTGCCTCCCGAGTGCCCCATGAGGTAGATCTTCTCCTGGCCGAACCGTTTGCGCAGGTAGTTCGTCACCGCCAGGGTGTCGTCGATCGCCTGCTCGGCGGTCATCGTCTCGGGCGGAATGTCGGCGCTGTACGAGAGACCCGCCCCCCGACGTTCCCACCAGCACACGACGAACTGCTCCTCGAGTCCCGTGGGATAGCGCCGGGTCAGGAAATACTCGGGCATGCCCGGCCCGCCGTGCAGGAGGAGCAGCACGGGGTTGGATGTGCTCCTGCCCCTGAGGAACATGCCCTGTCTCACTCCGTTGATCGAAACGAAGACCTTCTCGGAGATGCTGCCGGCAATGGGCCTGCCCTGCGTGTCCACGAAGGGCTCGGTCTTTCCGGGGCTGCAGATCCAGACCGCGACTGCGATCCCGATCACGGCTGCCGCCAGCACGCCCGCCGCTGCAGCCACGACTGTCACCACGACGCGCCCTGCCCTGCGTGCGGCTGTTCGGGGCGCCCTGCCTTCAGTCTTGCCGGTCTCCATTGGGTCTCCTCCATATCCCGGCTCCCGCGGGACACTACAGCGAGAAATACACCGCCCAGGTCGAGAGATCGACGAGAGCATGCCCGATCATCAGGAAAAGCAAAAGGCGCGGACGCAGCTTGACCACGAGCCCGATGTAGGCGAAGAAAAACGGCCCGTCGAAGATGCGGGGGAGCGGTCGGAACATCGTGGTGATGGCCTGGTCGTAGGATCCGACGATCGCGTTTCCCAGCCAGCGCATCGGAAAAATCGCGATGAGCCCCGCGAGCACGAGTCCGCCGAGTGACAGCCCGAGGTCCTTCCAAAACGTCTCCCTGTTGAAGCGCCACAGATCCTAGTAGCCGCTTCCCTCCCGCCTGAAAAGCCCGATGAGCAGAAGCAGCGACGCTGCATCCGTCAATCGCCCGGCGGCGGCTTGGCTCGGCGATGGTTCCGCGCATGATACCGACAACGTCGGCGCGGTGCAACGGCCTTCCCGAGGCGCGGGGCGGCGATGAAGGTCGAGACCAGGACCGGGACGACCAGGAAGAAGGGCAGGAATGTGCAATTGAGCAGAACGTACAGCAGGCGGTCCACCGTGGTCTCGAATACGGCGGGCACCGGGTAGCGGTCGACAGGATGCCCAGCCGGGAGTCGTCTCTTTCAGCCGGGCACCGAAGTTGGCCGGCGTGGGAAGACAGCCCATCGTGGCGCCCCTCCACGTCCCCGTGTACCGCACGAACATAGCGGGGGTGGCAACATCGACCGCCTCCACCTGGGAGCCGATCCCGGGATACAGGCGCTCGAGGCGCGCGATGGCCGCGCAAGCCAGCTCGCTCAAATAGCTGTAATCGCTGAAGAAGCGCAGGACGAGCAGGGTCTTTCATTGGGCGCGAGGGTCCTGTCGGCGGTTCCCCGCGCAGATCACGATGTCCGCGCGGACCTCGCTGCCGTCCTCGAGGGCGATCCCCGCGGCCCGACTGCCCTCGACGATCACGCGCGCCGCCCGCTGCCTGCAGCGGATCGAGCCGCCCAGGTCGAGATACCTCCTTTCGATGTCCCGGGCCGCGGTCAGGGACCCTCCCTGCGGGAACCCCGCCGCAAACCCGCCCATTGAGCTCCTGCCAGACGGGGTGGAACATGCCGTCGGGGCCCGAACCCGTCATCCAGTCGATGCAGCCGTCAAAGACATAGTCCCCGCGCCTCCAGGAGGTGCACAGGGTACCCCTGCTCCGATGATCGCGATCTGTTTCTTTGGCCTCCCCCTCTACCCCCCCCCACCTGGAGCAGCACTTTCCATCTGCCTCGGGCAGCGAAAGCGCCTCGGCCAGAATTCGGTATGGCCAGAAAAGAAGATTTATGTGTCGTTTATGAGATAAAATTAATTCTGAACAGCATAGAAATTAATTTTATTAATATTGGTGTTGATTTTTCAGATTATGGTGTTATATTAGATGTCATGAAGAACGACTGGCAGGAGTTAACGAGGATTACCCGAGGGGAACCGTTCACTGTCGAGCGCGCCAGGCTGAGCGGTTCGGGGGTCGCGATCGAGGGGAGTTTTGAGCTGCCTCCCCTTGCCCGGCTGACCGCGGAAGACCAGGTCTTCGTAACCGCGTTCCTGCGCTCCCACGGTTCCATCAAGGAGATGGAGCAGCTTTTCGGCGTGAGCTACCCCACGATCAAAAACAGGCTCTCCGCCATCGCGGCAAAGCTGGAGTTCGTCGAGGTCAATCCCCCGGCCTCCCGGCTGGAGATCCTCGAGCGGCTGGACAAGGGTGAGATCACGGCCGTGGAGGCCACGAAAATGCTAGGAGAAAGAACATGATGCCCATGAGCCTTCGAATCGACATCCGCGGGCAGGACCGCCGCGGGGTGGTGCTGTGGTTTCCCATAATCGTCGTCTGGCTGATCCTGTTCGCCCTGATGATCGCGGCCCTGCCCTTCCTGCTCGTCGCTGCGCTCGCCACGATGCGCGGGAAACCCGGGATGAGGCTCCTGCTGGTGTACCCACTGGTTTTCACGGCGATCAACGCCCTGTCGGGCCTGCGGATAGACGTCGACGGCCGCGGGAAAGACAAGGTTTTCATCTCTCTCGACTAATCAAGGAGGAAACAGATGAGCGAAGAGACAAGGAAGATTCTCGAAATGCTCCGCGAGGGAAAGCTGAGCGTCGAGGAGGCCGACAGGCTGCTCGAGACGGTTTCGGCCGGCGGCACTAGCGCGGGAGGGACGACCCTCTCCAAGGGCGACAGGAGGTACCTGCGTGTCCAGGTGGAGCCCAGGCCTGACTCCCCCAACCAGGAGAAGGTCAACATCCGCGTGCCGATGAAGCTGATCCGTGCAGGGATCAAGCTGGCGGCGTTCCTGCCGGGCAACGCGAAGACCCAGGTGAGCGATGCGCTGAGGGAGAAGGGGATCGACGCCGACCTCTCGAAGCTCACCGCCGAGGACATCGAGGAGCTGGTGACCAACCTCGACGACCTCACGGTGAACGTGGAGGGAAAGGAGACGGTCCGCATCTACGCCGAGTGAGAAAGGCCTTTGCAGGGAGGGGGCGCGGGCGGCGCCCACGGGCGCCCGCATCGCCTGGGTCGACAACCTGAGGTGGACCGTGATCGCGAGGGTCGTGCTCATGCACGCCTGCGTCACCTACTCGGGCATGGGCTCCTGGTTCTTCATGAAGAAGATGAACCAGGATGTCGCCTCCACGCTCGCCTTCATGCTGATCCTGTCCCCGCTGACCTGGATCATCCGCGAATCCGCCGGCAAGGGCGTGGAATGGGCCGCGTTCTTCCTGACCTATCGCGACTTCGTGGGCACGGGCAGGTTCCTGGAAGCCTCGGGTCCGCTGTGGTTCGCCGTGGCCCTCCTCGTCTTCTCGATCCTGTTCGCGGTCATGCGGCTGGTCGCCGATGCCCTGCGCGGTCCGGCCTCGAAGCGGCCGGCATCTGCCCCCCGCGTCCTCACGGGCCGGGCGATCAGCATCGGGGCGGTCTGCCCCTGTGGATGGCCGTGCAGGGATTCGGCGGGGCGCTCTCGGGCAAGGGACACCTGTCCGACGGCGGCCTGAACTGGCAGGCAGCCGCCATTGCGACGTGGGAAGCATTCTTCTGCGTCGCCTTCAGCCTCGGCCTGCTCACCCTCTACCGCGAACGGGTGAACGTGGGCAACAGGCTCACGGGCCTCCTGAAGTCAACCGGGTTCGGCGTGTACACCTTCCACGCGCCGATCCTGGTCGGGACCTCCGTCCTGCTGCTCCCGCTGGCCATTCACCCGCTGGCGAAGGCGCTCCTCGCCGCAGGTCTCGCAGGGGTGGCGAGCACGGCGTTCGCATGGGCGGTTCGGAAGGTCCCCGGAGTCGGGCGGATGTTCGCCTGAGCCCCTGCGCCGGCAGCAGCACCAGGCGACGGCGGGGCGCCCCACGGGGCGCCCCGGCTGTTTCGGGCTGCCGTGAGCATTTCCGGTCGGCTAGCTCTGCCAGGAGCCTGCCTCTGAAAGACAACTCAGTCCCATAAGCAAGAAGCCAACCAGGCATTGATCGAGGAGGCATTCAGTTCCAGCTTGCGGGGATCGAGTCCTGGCGGCGCTCTTCCGAGCTCAAGCAGGTGGCGCAGGATCGTGCGCAACTCAGCGGGGTGTCGGTGATGACCGCGATGAGTCTCATCTCGGAGCCACACCGGGGACAGAGAAGCGGGCTCTCGCTGTCCGCTTCGCAGCCAGCTGCCGCCTGAGAGATCTCTCTCGTACACCTTCGCAATCAGTCTGGCCCATGCTGAGCGACAGGCGGCATGCGGCATCGTCGTGAGCTCTGTGGCTTCGGCCTGAGAGAACATCGGCTCCGCGTGGGACTGCCGCCACCCCCGGGGGACGACACGCGCGATGTGAGGCAGGCGCGGCCACCGCGCCTTGAGAGGCGTTTGCCAAAGTTTCTTCGGGATGCTCACGCGGAACATGAAAATCCTGTCCAGGTCGCCCCTGTGAGCTTTCACAGGGCAGGCGTCGAATGGCGCCTCAAGGCTCACCACCAGCTTTCGCTTATCGGACTGGACCTTGGCACGAATTCGCGCCGCCCCTCGTTGGGATGCCCTCATTTGCTCAATAACCTGAACGACTCCAAGAAGCTGTCCGACTCCTTGATACCATCTGTACTCTTCTGCGCTGAGACTGACAGGATAAACAGTCTATTCTGAACCAAGAAACAGCGCTGCTTCAGGGTCATGTCCACTCCACTTGTTTTCGCATCTCCTACTATTTCGCGCCCCGGGTTCCCGCCAATAGAGACCCTTGTCTCAGATACGAGCTTTCCCTGCAAGTTGCCAAGCAGGTTGTTGACTGCCCCATTGCGAGCGTTGTCAAGAAGCTCTTGGGGGCTGCTACTGGCAAGCTCCTGAGGATAATCCATGTACCCAACCACATAGCCTATCTGGTTCTTCTGTCCGGAAAACATGTAAAGTTCAAGTTTACCAGCCGGCGTATCTATAGTTTGCATCTCCTCCTTCAGCTTGACTGGAGTACGAACTAAAAATCCTCCAACTGTGGACTCGAACTCCTGATATTTGGTTCTGTTGAGGTACTGGAAGGCTAAGCTACCAATGCCACTCGCCATGAGGCCCAAAAGCAGGACAAGAATCCAGTTTCGACGCTTCAATTTGAGTGACGTCGGATCACTCTCTTCAATCAAATGTTCATTCAAACGTTCATTTTTCATACACTTCCCCCTGAACTGCACTCAATGCTATCGCTTCCAGCGTGTGCAGTCAACATTCAGCAACGCACAGCGGGCATCAGCCCGTCCCAAGATCGTGGGTAGCGTCCCGTCAAGTGTTGTAACTCCGGGGCTCCGGCATAGGTGTCTACGCCACCTCGGTGCTGGCGATCAGTGCCTGTGATTCCTCCGTACCCGCGGCCTTCGCTGGATTCTCTGCACTCATATAGCGCCGAGTGACCTGCTACTCGTCGGTCTGCTCGACAACACACAGACCGGGTTTTTCCCCTGTTGTTCCCTGAGGGCAGGGGATCGCACTGCTCTCCCGGCGTGCGCTCGTCGCTCCTGACAACACGGTTTCCATCACCCGTGGCTTCTGCAAGGTGCTGCGGGTCGAGGACGAGGAGCCCCGCCATCCCCTCTCGGAGCGCGGCTGTCACCGTTCCCACTCTGAGAACGCAGGCGCTTGGTGACCCCCCGGGATGCAAGGAAGGAAGCACTCCAGATGCAGACGAGGCACCTTCCCGCACAACCCGCGAACCTGCTGCCGCGTGGCAGCAGGCGGCCTCACCGGAAAGACACGTTGATGATCTCGATGGGCTCGTTCGCGGCGAATCCGGCTTTCTCCCCGGCCGAGGCCCACTGGCTCCATCCCCTGGCCTTTCGAAACACGGTGTAGCGGATTTGGCCTCCCGACGAGGCGCTCACGATCTTCAACCAGACAATGCCGTCTGCAGGCGCCTGAACCCATTCACCCGGGCCGATCACGTTTCCCGACTCGTTGATTTCCACCCCGATGGGCAGGACGCCTTCCGGCGTGTCTATGGTGAACGAGAATCCCTTCAGCGGGACCCCCACGAAGCCGAAGTTCATCGATCCGTCCGTTGTGGAGCCGCTCTTCCTTCCCCACTCCCGCGTCTCCCACGTGAAATCGACGGTCGGGACGCGCGGCTTTTTCGTCACGGCCTTCACCGTGATCCTCGGACCGGGGTTGAAGAAGCCTGCCTTGTAGTGCACAGGAACTTCGCGGCCGCCGTCGGCAGTGAGGCCGAGGATTCGCACATCAAACACGTCGTTGTCCATCAACGAGCCGAGGCCGGCCGGCCGGAAGATGACGCAGAACGGAAGGCTGAATCCCGTCTTCTCCACGTTGAAGAACCCCGCACGCTGGTCGGCACCGAGCTTCCATGCCTTGCCATCCCGCTCGCGGGTGAGCTCCACGCGAATGCTGTCCACCGAGCCCCGCAGCTGCCCGCCGAACGCGGCCGGATCAATCGAGAAGGACCACGCCGCGTCTAGCGGGAAGGCCGAGAGCGGAATCTCGCCCGCGGGGGGCCACGCCATGTATGCGAACTCCGACCGACCGAGGGAACCGTTCCTGGAGAACACTTTCAGCGCAGTGAATCCCTCCGCATAGCCGAAGCCGACTTCCCGGAGGCCGGGAGAAAGGACCCAGCGCCGATGCCCGACACGGTCGATGTTGCCTTCATCGGAATCGAACACCCACCCCGAGACAGCATCGCCAAGATTGTCCTGGCCCTGGTGGAGGTTGCTGGTGGATGCCCCTTCAAACGCTTTGTCGTAGAACTCGCGGGGCATTCCGATGCCCGACGGGTAGGGGGGAGCGTGCGAGAGAACACCCTGGACGCTGAGCAGGACGGCAGCATGCTGGGCGAGGGTTCCCCACTCCGGGTTGACCACGACATCGTCCGGCATGCCAGCGAGAAAGCGGTAGAAGTTAAGCCAGGACAGGCCGAGCCTGACGAAATCGGCAGCCAGCACTCCGGCGTTGAAGGGTTTCCTGCAGCTCGGGGCGACCGAGAATGCCGGGACGACCGGCAGCTTCTTCAGAGCCTCGAGCCGGGGGAGGATTTCCGCGCGCGTGCGTATCGCCGGGATGACAAGGCCGGGCTGGTCGACAGCGGGCCCGTAGGGGGAACCTGCACGCGATGGCGTCTGTGCAGGGAGGAATGCGGGCGGGGCGGCCGCGAGCAGAAGCGCTGACAGGACGGATGGGAGAGCCTCGCGGAGAAGAACTATGGAGTTTCTGCGGGTGCGGCAGGCAATCATGGCGGCAGTCCTCCGAGTGCTGCGGACCGACATTTCGATTCTCGACTTCAGCGTAAGTCACGTGCGCTTGTATTGTCAATAATCGAGAGCGAGGCGAACGAACGGGACCGGCGGAATGGCGATTGGCGGCCCCGGGAATGCCTTGACAGGTCGAAGGAGCGTGGCGAGAATTTCCTGGCACCCTGCGGAAAGCGAGGGAAAAAGTTAGCAGGCTCATGTGGATCGTGCTGGTGTGCTTCGTGCTGGTGGTCGCGGCTGTCATCGCGGGAAGCATGAAGAGAAAATGGAGTGGCGGGAGCGGCTATCAAGAGACCCAGATCCCCAGCATCCAGGCCAAGCGCGATGTCACCTACAAAGGCCAATCCTGCGGGTACCGGTGGACGGAGGTGAAGCGCGTGTCCAACAAATCGTTGTAGCCCAGCAAGGCGGGCTGAGCGGCTCTGCGACGGACCGCTCACGGGAGTGAGCGCGAAGGCAGCGGCCGCATGATGGTTGAACCCTAGAAGGCTGGCGGACCCACGAGGACCTCCGGCCCCTGGATGATGAATGGAGCCCACACAAAGGGGTCAGCCGCCCCGCCCTTCTCTCTCAGCCTCCTCAAGGTCGCCAATTGAGCCTCCCTGAGCCCTGCGGCTGGCGATTCACTCCCCATCCCGCGATAGAACTCCTTCATCTGCTCGACGGTCACCAGATCTCCCACTGGCCACAGACTCATCAACAGGCTCTTCGCCCCCGCAAGCCCGAACAATCTGCGCAGGCCGAACACCCCCTCGCCTGCCTGCACTTCCCCCACTGCGGTCTCGCACGCCGACTGCACGACGAGATCCGTCCCCCAGAGGTCCATGCCGCTGATCTCGAGCGCCGTCAGGATGCCGTCATCTCCTTGCCCCTCCGCGACCGACCCTTCTGGGAGACGATGCTCAACGCCCTGCCGGTGCCCTGCCCGTCCTCGAGCGCGGCAAACGGGACGAGGTTCAGCATCCCATCGGTGCTCAGTAGGACCTTTCCCACTCCCTTCAGGGGCTCCTCCAGCGGCTCCCACGCTGCCTGGTACAGCACACCCAGGGACCTCAGGCTCTGCAGGACTTTCTGCCTGGTGGAGGAAACCGTCAGCGCACGGATGTCGTTCAGCGCCTGGCGCGCTCTCTGCTCGAGGGCATCCCCATCCCCCAGGTCGACGAGCCGAACCCCGCCCGACGGCGAGAGCACGAATGCCAGGTAGCTCCAGCTGTTTGCCCAGGTGCTCGTGCGGAAGTCGAAATCCCGCATCTTCACGAACTCGATCAACGCGGAGCCCGGAGGGAGCGCCTTCGCCACAGCCTGCACCGTGGCCTCCTGCTGCCTCAGCTCCCCGGCCTCGAGAGCGCTCTCGTCGGACAGCCGGCGGTCGATCTCGTCGATCTGCTCCTTGATGAGCGCGATCCTGGAGCGGTACTGATCCGCATCCATCGTCTCGGGCCTGTTCAACAGGAGTCGGGAGAGCGCGCTTCGCAGCGAGGAGCGCTGGTCCCAGTCGGACCTGGCTGCCTCCGGGAGATGCCCGGGCGGCGGCGAGCATTGCTTCGGCTTTGAACGCTTCGCCGGCGAGGCCGCTGAGGACGGCGAGGTCTTCCTGGCTCGCGTTCTAGTTCTGCTGGCCGGCCTGGGCGATGCCTACCTGGACCATCTGGGGGAATTGCTCTACCTGCCTTGCCATGCCGGATTTCTGGATCAGGCTCTCCACGAGCGTGGGATCCGCCCTTGCCTGGCCGAGGGCGGCGACGCCAGGATAGAGCAAGAGAAGCGCCACCATCATCTTCATCGGCTCGAGCTTCATGGGGATTCTCCTTTTCCGCGGCGAGCCGACCGGCTCATCGTGCTCCTTTGCCGGTCAAGTAGTCTAAGATGGACTTGTAGTCCGGGTTCTTGCTCTCCTCGTACCAGGCGTTCGCCAGTTGCGCAGGCAGGAGCCCCTGCGGGGTCTTCGCGCTGAGATCGGCCCCGCTCTCGACGAGGATCTTCACAACGTCGGGGCTGCCTCCTTCAATGGCAATGGAAAGGACGGACCATCCATCGTTTTTCTTCGCATTGACACTCGCCCCCTGCGAGAGCAGATACTGGACCAGCTCAACGTTCTGCCGATAGGCCGCCGTCATCAGCGGCGTCTGGCCCTTGAGGCTCGCGTCCTTGGCCTCGAGGTCGGCATATCCCTTTTCCACGAGCGCCTTGGCCAGATCGAGCCTTCCATTCGTCACGGCGAAGATGAGCGCGGTTTGTCCGTCGGAGTTCTTGGCCCTTGCCGAGGCGTCATGATCGAGCAGGAGCGTCGCGACCTCCAGGCTGCCGCCCTTGACCGCCATCGTGAGCGCGTTCTCTCCCTCCTTTGTCTTGAGGTTGACGACGGCTCCTTTCTCGAGCAGGAACTGTGCCGCCGCAAGGTCCCCCAGCCCCGCGGCATACATCAGGAGCGTCATCCCGCCCTCGTCGCGAAGGTTGAAATCCGTGACGCTTGCAGAGAGGTGCCCGATCATGTCGAGGTTGAGCCCTTTGCCATAGGAATCCCAGAATCGGGGGGGGAGCATGTGGAAAATCGAGAAGAGGTTGTTTGCCTGGGTCAGGAGGTACTCTCCCCCGATGGCACCTCCGACAAGGATCGACGCCCACGCAGGGTCGCCGCTCGCAGGCGCGAATCCCTTCTCCTCAAGCAGGCGGACAAGCTCCATGCTGCCGCTCCTGGCTGCGAACTCGAAAAGCGTCTTCCCCTTGCTCGTCCTGCGGAGAGGGTCGAGACCCTTATCCAACAGGAACTGGAAGAGATCGACGGCGCCACCGCGCGCGGCTTGCATGAGAACGGTCGTTCTTTCGTTGTCCAGGGCATTCAGATCGGCACCCTTGTCTAGAAGTAGCTGGACGAGCGGCTTGCTGCCCGCGCTGGCTGCAGCCATGAGCGGAGTGTATCCGGTGCTCGTACGGACGTTCACCTTCGCGCCTTTGCCGAGGAGGTACGCCATTGCGTCGCTAGCCCCCTTCTGGGCTGCATAGATCAGGGGTGTCCACCCGCTGCTGGACGGCTGATCCAGCGCGCTCGTCTTCTCGGCGATCATCCTGACAACAGCGGCATTCCCGCCCATTGCTGCGTAGCAGAGAACCGAGGTTCCGTTCTTGTCTCTCGCGTTGACATCGGCCTTCCTGCCCAGCAGGAAGCTTACGAGGTCGGGATTGCCGCTTTCAGCGGCGTACATGAGCGCGGTCGCGCCGGAGCTGTCCTTCGCTCGGATGTCCGCCCCCTTCTCCACGAAGAGCCGCACCAGGCTGAGCTTCCCCCCCTTGAAGAGCTGGAGCAGGGGAGGGTTCTCCCCTTTCTCCGTGCTCTTCACGTCCACACCCTGCGAGACGAGCGCCGCGACGGCTTCGTCATGGCCTGCGGCAATCATGGCTGCCATGAAGGACTCGCCCATCTCCTTGCTTTCGACGCGAGCTCCTTTTTCGATCAGGATGCTGGTGGGGATGACGAGGCCCTCCTTCGCGGCAACCAGAAGGGTGGACCACCCGTTCGTCATCTTGGCGTTGGCGTCCGCTCCGCGATCGAGCAGGAACCGCATCAGATCTGGCTTGGTGTCGAGCGCGGCGCGCATAAGGGGGGTGAAACCGCTGCTCGAACGGCAGTTCACGTCCGCGCCTCGCGCTACAAGGGACCGGATGATGTCCATGTTCCCGCCTTCCGCAGCCATGTGCAGCGGCGTCCAGCCATCCGGGTTTTTCGCCATGGTGTCGGCGCCTGCCTCCAGGAGCACCGCGACGATACCCGTGTCGTGCGGGGACCGGGCGGCGAGCATCAGCGCGGTTCCCCCGGCAGCGTTCCTGGCATTCACATTAGCGCGGCGGTCGAGGAAGAGGCGCGCGAGCTCCGTGCTGCCGTCCATTGCCGTCTGCATGAGAGGGGTGAAGCCTTCGTTGTTCCCGGCCTGGACGTCGGCTCCCTTCTCGAGGAGAAGCTTCACGACCTCGGGGTTGCCCCTCTGCGTGGCCCAGAGCAGAGGCGAATCCCCTGAAGCCGTTCGCGCGTTTACGCCCGCACCTGCCGCGATGAGCTGGCTCACGATCTTCGTGCTATCTCCGCCGCTCGCGGCATAGTGCAGTGCAGAAGCTCCGTTCGCGGCCTTGAGATTGACTTCCACTTTTTCGGCCAGCATCTGGGCCACGAGGGACTCGCTCCCCCTGTTCGCCGCCACCATCAGGGCTGTGGATCCGGTTTTGCTGACGGCCTTTGCGTCCGCCCCTTTGCTCTTCAGGAGAGTGGCGTTGGGGGGGCTGCCGCTGTAGACGCTGTGGAGGTAGGGGGTCCACCCGTCTGAGTCCCGTGCGTTCACCTCCGCGCCTTTCTCGATCAGGTACTGGGCGATTTGCAC
Source organism: uncultured Spirochaetaceae bacterium (assembly GCA_964353885.1). Classification (GTDB taxonomy): domain Bacteria; phylum Spirochaetota; class Spirochaetia; order SZUA-6; family Fen-1364; genus CAVTER01. Next base: position 3,461 of record CAYGXO010000099.1, on the reverse strand, counting down.
CGAGCCGTCCCGAGCCGCCTTCATCAGGGGGGTGAAGCCCTTCGTCGTTCCCTCGTTGATGCGCGCGCCTTTGTCGACGAGATACGTGACGATGTCGAGCCGCCCGGACTCGACCGCCGACAGGAGGGGGCTCCACCCGTCGGGGAACCTCGCATGGATGTCGGATCCCTTCTCCACGAGAAGCTTCACGATATCGAAGCTCTTGCCGGGGATGAGAGCATCGAAGAGCGCGGAGCGCTTCGTCGAGGTCAGTGCATTGACGCCCGCTCCTTTCTCGAGAAGGTACGCTGCGACCGCTGCATTGCCGAGCCGCGCAGCCTGCATCAGCGGGGTGAAACCGGTGTCGGAGCTGTCGTTGACCCCAGCGCCCTTCTCGACGAGGAGGCGGACGATCTCGAGGTTTCCCCCCTTCGCGGCGAAGATCAGCGCCGGCCAGCCGTAGTCGCTGCGGGCCAGGGGATTGGCGCCCTTTTCGATGAGCGTCTTCGCCGCCGCCGCCTCGCCCCTCGTGCATGCTTCCCAGAGGAAGATCTCGGCATCGGTGGCCGCTGCCGCTGCAGCAGGGGTGGCACCTTCGGCTTCGGAGCGGGCCTCTGGCGACCTGGTTTCCGTCGTTGAGCAGGCTGACAGCGCAGCAATTGCGAGCGCGAGGACAACCCGTGAAAGACACGTGCGCGTGCTCATGGGGAAACTCCTTTTTGAATTCAGACATTCATTTTCAGCAGACGGCCTGATGATGCCCCTGAATCATAGCACCCGGTCCCTCGTCTGTAAAGGAAGGTACTGCTAAGGTCTTGCCATAAGGACCGTTTGAGAACTGCCTCACTGGTGAGCTGGAGGCGCAGCAGGTGGAGTAGATCGCGCTGGACGCTCACAAGCGATACAGCTTTGCGTCGATCGAGAGTGATGAAGCTATTGAGCAAGGGCTATCGAGCAAGGGCTTGACAGCACGACCGGCAACGCGATAGCGTGCCCCTGACAAAGTGGTTCTATGGCAAAATCGTATCGACCACAGCGAAGTTGCTCTGGCGGATTCCCTTCGATCCCTCTCTGCAGTTCCGATGTGAATGATGTCTGTGGTGAGAACTGGGCGATCTGCCCGGAACTGCGCGGGCGCCACCAGACGACGCATGCTGGAATGCGCCCGATGAACGCAAGTGATCCATATCGCGGTTGGTGGCAGGACGCATTCTATTCAACGGAGGAGGCAGCGATGAGGAAAAGAAACGTGCGTATCGTCAATGGCTCTCTCGTCGGTGTTGCTTTCCTGTGCGTGTTCATGGCTTCCTGCGCCCTTTTCGGTCCGGGTGTGCCGAGCGAGCTCATCGGCACCTGGTCCAGCAGCGCGGGCGACTACTACACGAGCTATCGCTTCACCTCCAACCATCTCTACTATCACGGCGAATCGCTTGCTTTTCCGGGTGAGTTTATCAGCGATTGGGACAGCGCGATCGTGCAGGTCTGGCAGTCCAAATCGATGCTGAAAACAGATGACCCCATGTATTTCGTCTGGCACATCTCCGGCAGCACGATCTATCTCTACAAAACCAATCCGGACGATCCCGAGCCGACGCTGCCCGACAGCTGGTGGACAAACGGCAGCATAGGGAAGTATACGCTGTCACGGGAGTAGCCGGGCCCATCGACTGCCTGGCGCTCGTATCGCATCCGGACCAGAGCCGCGCTTTCTCCCGTAGCGCAGCCTTTACACAGGGGAAGAGTTGGGCCTCTCCCTTGCTTCCACCGCAACTTCGGCAAGCGCCTCGTGAAGCGGCCGAAGCTGTACTTCTGGGACACGGGCCTTGCCTGCCATCTCACGGGCGTGTAGTCCCGCGAGCTCCTCGAACGCGGTCCCCTGGCGGGAGCCCTCTTCGAGAACTTCGTGGTCGCGGAGAACGCGAAGGACACGGCGCACCGCGGTCTCGACCGGAGGTTGTCCCATGCCAGGACCAACACGGGCGTCGAGGGACATGCAGCGGGAAGGCTGGGTCGTGGATACGGTAATCGTCACCACCGGCGATGAGCACGAATCTCTCCCCGACGGCACGACCGTCTGCGGGATCGAGACGGGCTTCCCAGGGACCATAACGGGGTGAGGCCGGCAGCGCCGCCGGGAGCTGCGACCCGCGTTCGATCGAGCCCGCGCAGATCACCTCCCGCCGAGCGTGCAAAGGCACGGTCGTGCGAGACCCGCCTGAAGCACAACCGCGGTTTCGGGCTCCCATACTGAAGTTGCGGCCGAGCATCCCTCACTCACCAATACCATGCAAAAAACCCTGCATTCGGCGGGGTTCGCGCATGTCCGCCCGTGGCACGCTCCTTGCTCTTTCACAGGCATGAAAGAACAACAGACCGTGCGTGCGTTCCTGGCATCCGTTTCCATGGGCGAGCCGCTGTGTTTCGAGCAGCTCGCGCTGTACCCCCTGTCGAGAAAGGAGGCGGCCCCCTTCCGGTGCATCACCCTGGACGAGGCGATGGCGAAGGGCTCCTTCCAGGTGAAGGAGGTCGACGGCGGCACCGTCCCGCTGCTGCTGGAAGTCAACGGCACCTCCGAGCGGGTCTTCCTGCTCGACGGGGAGGAGCTGGTGGGAGCCAAGCAGAACAGGATCCTCAACCTGTCGCTGCTCGTGGAGCGCTCGAGCGAGCTCAAGGTGCCCGTGAGCTGCGTGGAGCAGGGCCGCTGGAACTTCACCGACAATCGCACGATGCGTGCATCCCACCTCTCGCACCCCCGGTTGCGCCACGACAAGGCCGAGCAGGTGCACGAGAGCCTGCGAACGCGCGGGAGCTTCGAGTCCGACCAGGGGCAGGTGTGGGAGAGCGTGCGCGAGGTCCTGTACCAGTCCGACGTCGCATCCCCTACGGCGGCGGTGATCGCCGGCAGGTTCGTGTGCGCCGACGTGTTCACCTGCGCGGGCATGCTCGCATCGCTGTGGAAGAAGCTCGTGCAGAGCTACGCACTGGATGCGACCCTCGCGCCCGCGGGCGACGGGAAACTCCCGACTGCGGGGCAGGTCATGAAGGCGATGAGGCTCCCCGAGGACGCCGCTGTCGAGACCTTCGAGTCGCCCGGCCTGGGGGTGAGCGCCAGGATCCGCACGCCCCTGCTGACCGGCAGCGCGCTCGTGCTCGAGCCTGCCGTGGTGCACCTCGAGTGTTTCGCCGCCCAGGGCGGAGAGGCGAGGCAGAGCGTCTCCCGGCTCTCGCGGCCTTCCCGCAGGGCACAGCTCTGACCTCGTATGAGAACGTTGGATTCAGAATGTGACAGCGGCTGGCCGGCGCCCCCTGGCCAAAGGTCACCGCCCAGGCCGTAAGCGCAATTATTGAGGCTCGCATAGTTTCCGGACAAGCACCCCCCTTTCATGCACAATGGACTCATGGAGAGGGGAAAGAAGAGGCTCAAGAGGCTACGTGCACGGCGAATGAAAGCCGTTGCACTGTTCGAGCAGGGTGAGCGGCAG
>CAYGXO010000098.1:0-106047 GCA_964353885.1 uncultured Spirochaetaceae bacterium | reverse complement strand
GAGGACGTCATCTACATGACAGAGGGACGGGTGATCAAGCATCACCGGGAAGAGCAGCAATGATCATAGTGCTCGTGATCTGCGTCCACAATTCCGCCAGAAGCCAGATGGCGGAAGCCTACCTGCTGAAGCTCGGGGGCGACCTTCTCGTCGTCGAGAGCGCGGGACTGGAACCGGGGAGGCTCAACCCGCATGTCGTTCGCGCGCTCCAGGAGGATGGGATCGACATCTCTGGCAAGGCGACCCAGAGCGTCTTCGACCTGTACCGGGCGGGAAGACGGTACACGCACGTGATCACGGTCTGCTCGAAGGAGGCCGCGGATCGCTGCCCGATCTTTCCCGGCACTCACGAGAGGCTGTTCTGGCCGTTTCCCGATCCCGCGAGCTTCACGGGCACGGACGAACAGATCATGGAGAAGGTCCGGGAAGTGCGCGACTCCATCAGGGAAAAAGTCCGCGAGTTCGTCGAGAAGACGCGCGCCGAGGCAGCGGACCGGGAATGGGTGGGCTAATGAGCATCGACGTCCTGATCCTCGGCTGCGGACCGGCTGGATACTACGCCGCCCTTGGGTGCGCGCGGGCAGGGCTTCGCACCGTCGTTGTCGAGAAGGGAGAGCTGGGAGGCACGGGGTTCCGCTGGGGCTGCCTTCCGGTGAAGATGATGCTCGATGAGCTGCGATCTCGGCAGGTGGGAGATCCGGCTGGCGCAGCGCCCGCATCCGCCGCGTCGCGCCGGTTCGGGCGGGGCCTCCTCGCGCGAACGTCGGCAGCGATGGTCGGCGTGGAAAGGCGCATGGCGCAGGAGCTCGAGCGACACGGCGTGCAGGTGGTCCACGGGCAGGGCGAGTTCGTCGACGCGCACACGATCCGTGCCGGCGGCCCCGTGTTCTCGGCCCCGACCATCGTCATCGCGACGGGAACCAGCCCGTGCGCGCCGGCCGGCGTGACCCTGGACGGGGATGCCGTGGCGAGCCACGCCGACCTCGTGGGATGGCGCGCGGCGCCCGCGACGGCGGCGATCGTCGGCGCCGACGTGGAGGGCGTCGAGCTCGCCTGCCTGCTCGCCCACCTCGGCACACGGGTCGAGCTGATCGAGAAGCTCGGCGAGATCCTTCCGGGGATGGACAGGGACCTCGTGCGGCCCGTCGAGGAGCGCCTGCGTGCGCTCGGTGTCCGGTTCAGGCTCTCCACCGAGGTGACTGGCGTGAGTCCGGAGCGCGCGGGAGCAGCCGTTCTGCTCGCCGACGGGAGCGCGGCTCGAGCCAGAAAGGTCCTGGTGACAGGTGTGCGCAGGCCGAATTTTCCCGACGGACTGGGAAACGCGGGGATCGCATGCAGCTCGGACAGGATCAGCGTTGACGGCCGGTTCCGCACCTCCGTCGCGCACATCTACGCGATCGGCGACATCAACGGGCTGTGCGGGATGGGGCACGCGGCGATCCAGCAGGGGATCCTCCTGGCCCGCATCGTCCGCGGCGGCCGGCCGGGGCCGTCGACCTGGCCGTCGCTCCCCCGGGCCATCTTCACGATCCCCGAGATCGCGGGAGCAGGATCGCAGGCACGCGAGCTGGACACCCGCGGGATTGCCTACAAGCGGGCAACAGTTGCGCTTCCCGATACATGGCGGGGGATTTCCAGGGGCCTGCGCGAGGGGTTCGTGACAATGCTGGCGGGCGAGGATCGAAAGCTGCTCGGATTATGGGCATGCGGTGAAGGGGCGTCCGAGCTGGCCGCCCCCTTTGGCTTCCTCCTCGACAGAGGGGCGACCGTGGACGATCTGCTCGAGTCGCTGTTCATCCATCCCACGCTATCGGAGGGTTTGCTCGAGGCTGCCTGGCGGCTGGCCGTTGATGTACCTACTTCAGCGTGAAAATTCGGACTTGAGATCCGAATATTCATGATATATACTCATGACTATGATCGAGCGCATGTCGGAGATCGCTGCAGTAGAGAGGGCTCTGAAGAGGAATCCGGTCACAGCCATTCTTGGGCCGCGGCAATGCGGAAAGACAACTCTTGCAAGACAGGTCGCTGCCCGCTATTCGAAGCGAGGAGGGAACGCAGTTTTTTTTGACTGTGAATCTGTTCCGGACCAGCGCCGGCTGGCAAACCCCGAGCTCGTGCTTGGTGCTCTGAAGGGTCTCGTCGTCATCGACGAGATCCAGCTCATCCCTGAGCTTTTTTCCGCTCTGCGTGTGCTCGCCGACAGGGAGCATCGAGAAGCCGTTTTTCTCATCCTTGGCAGCGCATCTCCTCCCCTCATCAGGGCTGTTTCCGAGAGCCTCGCCGGAAGAACGGAGATCGTCGAGCTTTCGGGTTTCTCTCTCGAGGAGCTGGGGTCGCATCAGTGGCGCAGGCTCTGGGTGCGGGGCGGATTCCCACGCTCGTTTCTTGCGGAGTCGGACACGGACTCCGAAGCCTGGCGTGACGGCTTCATCCGAACATTCCTCGAGCGCGACATCCCCCTGCTCGGCATCAGGATACCCGCGGCAGCGATGCGGCGCTTCTGGACAATGCTCGCGCATTTCCACGGCCAGACATGGAACGCCTCGGAGTTGTCCCGGTCCATGGGAGTTTCTGACAAGTCGGTGCGTTCGTACCTGGACCTCCTCACGGGAACCTTCATGATTCGGCAGCTTCAACCCTGGCACGAGAATATCAGCAAGCGCCAGGTCAAGGCGCCAAAGGTCTATTTCCGGGACACAGGCCTGCTCCATTCCCTTCTCGGCCTCCCGAACGAGTCCACGCTTCTGGGGCATCCGCGCGTCGGCGCCTCCTGGGAAGGTTTCGCGATGGAGGAAGTCCTGCGCGTGCTTTCCCCGTCACAGGCCTGGTTCTGGTCCGTCCACGCCGGCGCGGAACTCGATCTGCTCGTCATGATACGAGGCGAACGCTGGGGCTTTGAGTTCAAGTTTTCTGAGGCGCCCACGATCACAGCATCGATGAGGACGGCTCTGGTGGACCTTGCCCTCGATCGGCTTTTTGTGGTGTACCCGGGCTCGGCCCGCTATCCCGCGGGAGAGCGCGTGCATGTCCTCCCGCTCACGGAACTTGGCTCGCTCGGGACAGGCGATTCGTCATGACAGGACTGGTGATCAAGGCGTCGATCCACGACCGAGAGCCGCACCGGGGATGTCGCCAGCGCGCGCCCCGAGCCTAGTAGCGTTGCAGGGGCTGGCCGGCCGCGCCCGCGACCAGCCTCGAGGTGATCTCGGAAGCCCTGCGGCGAAGCTCCTCCATGTCGAGGTGGAGCAGCAGACCTTCCCGCACGAGCACCTTCCCATCCACGATCACGGTGTGCACGTTCCTCTGTCCCAGCGAATACAGGATGTTCGCGAACACGTCGTGCTCGGGGGTCATGGAGGGAGTGCGGGGATCGATGAGAACGAGGTCAGCCAGGCTCCCTTTCTCAAGCCTGCCATAGCCCGACAGGCCGAGGACCTCCCCGCCGGCGTGGCACAGGGGGAGGATCTCGCCGATCCGGGCGGACCGCGCGTCGCGCACCGCGGACTTCGCGAGCAGGGCCGCGCACCGCGCGGTTTCGAAGATGTCGAGTGAGTTGTTCGACGCAGGACCGTCAGTCCCGAGACCCACCCGGATTCCCGCGCGGAGCGCGCGGGGCAGGAAATCCCGCACATCGCCGAACTTCATGTAGGTCTTCGCGCAGTGCGCGATCCCTGCGCCCGCCTCGCGGATCAGGGCGAGGTCCGCATCCGTGGAGTGGTAGGCGTGCGCGAGGACAGTGCCTGGCCTCAGCACCCCCGAGTCGGCGAGCACCTGGACCGGCGTTCTGCCCTTTTCGGCGAGGCTGCGCGCTACCTGTCCCTTCTCCTCCGAGACATGGATGTGCATCTTCAGGCCGAGAGCCCCCGCCTTGTCGGCCACGGTCGACAGGAAGCTCTCCGGGCAGATGTAGGGTGAGTGCGGGCCCAGAGAAACGGCGATCCGTGGGTTCCTGTTTCGGTGGCTGGTCGTGAAATCCATTGCCTCCTCGGACTGTCTCTCCCACCCGTCACCGACGCCGAATACGGCCCACGCGAGGTCGGCCCGGATGCCGCTCTCTTCACAGGCCCGGAAGGCCTGGTCCATGTGGAAGTAGTGGTCGGCCACGCAGGTCACACCCGAGAGGAGCATTTCCGCAGCCGCGAGCAGAGTGCCCCAGTAGACATCCTCGGGCGCGAGGCTCCGCTCGTACATCCAGATGTGCCTGTTGAACCAGTCCTCGACGAGGCAGTCTTCGGCAGCGCCCCGCAAGAGAGTCATGGCCGCGTGGCAGTGCATGTTCACCAGCCCGGGGATGAGGTACAAGCCCGTGCCGTCGATCAATTCCCCGGCAGCGACGGCAGTTCCGGCGAGACCGGGAGCGATGCGCCGGACCCTGTTTCCCTGCACGAGCACATCGACCCCGGCCCTCCGGGACTGGGTCGCAAAATCGAGGACTGTCGTGTTGCGGATGATCATGAGGGAGCGGCGTCCAGCTTGCGGATGGCCGCGAAGAGCATCTCCCTGAACAGCGGCAGGTTCACCTCGAGAGCCACCTCGGCGTTGGGGGCGCGCCCGCTGATGCCATACACGTCCGCCACGGTGCGCCCGCGCGTGAACTCGCCCGTCGTCTCGATCTCGACATTCATCCGGCGCGTCCTGATCACCTCGGGACGCACGATGTGCGCCACGGCGAGGGCATCGTGCAGGGGAGCGCCGGCGAACCCGAAGATGTCGCGGTTGGCCTGGGCGAAGAAGCGCAGCAGGGGAGCGACTACCCGGGACACCCGGCCCTTCCACGAGGCCATCTCATCGATGTCGGCGAAGGTCAACAGGGCCTTGTTCGTCACGTCGAGGCCGACCATGACAATTGGGATCCCCGAGCCGAAGACGATCTTCGCGGCCTCGGGGTCGACGTAGATATTGAACTCCGCGGCCGGGCTGATGTTGGAGTCGGCAACAGCCCCTCCCATGAGCACGATGCGCTCCAACTTTCCGGCAAGCTTCGGCTCCTCGAGCAGGGCGAGCGCCACATTCGTGAGGGGTCCTGTCGGCACGAGGGTGAGCGGCTCGCGCGCGCCCATGATGGTTCGGACGAGAAAGCCCGCCGCGCTCTCCGCGATGCCCTGGAAGCGCGCCTCGGGCAGGTCGACGCCGTCCAGCCCGGAGACGCCGTGGATCTCGGGCGCGACCCTGAGCGCTCGGAGGAGGGGCTTGTCAGCTCCCCTGGCCACCGGGATGTCGGTGCGGCCGATCAGCGTCAGGGTGCGCAGGGCGTTTCTGTAGGTCTTCTCGCCGGTCTGGTTTCCCGCGACGGTCGTCACCCCTGCCAACTCGAGCTCCGCGGAGGCGCAGGCCAGCATGATGGCCATCATGTCGTCGTGGCCGGGGTCGCAGTCGATCAGGATCCTCTTCATGACGCTCCTCCCGGCGCGCGCTCCTTGATTTTTCCCCTGCGCTTCCGCATGGCCTGGGCGGCGTAGATCGCCAAGGCGATCGCCGTGGCGAGGTAGGGGATCATCTGGATGAACTCGGAGGGGACCTTCAGGGGGGCGAGGTAGTTGGCCAGCGCATTGACCGCGCCGAACAGCAGCGAGGAGAGGAAGGTCCCCAGGGGCATGTTGCCGCCAAGGGTCGCGGCCGCTATGGCGATGAACCCGCGGCCTGCGGTGATGTTCCGCGCGAACCAGGACAGGTATCCCATGCACAGGTACAGCCCGCCCAGCGCGCCGAAGAAGCCCGACAGGAGCAGTGCGTACATGCGGGTGCGGTTGACATTGATCCCCACCGACTGGGCGGCATCGGGGTTCTGCCCCACGGCCCGGATGCGCAGGCCCAGCGGGGTCTTGAAGGTGATGAGCCAGTACAGGAAGACCGAGACGAGGGCCCCGTAGGTGAGGACATTGTGCCCGCTCAGGATGGGGCCGAGGACCGGGACACTGTGCAGAAGCGGTATCTGCACCGCGGGGAAGAGCTGGCTCTTCAGGGAGCTGGTGCTGCCCTTGTCTCCCGTGAACAGGAACAGGAAGACGATCGAGATGCCCTCGGCGAACTTGTTCAGCGCGATCGCGGCCAGGATGATGTCCGCCTTCAGCTTGAGGTGGAAGTACCCCAGTAGGGCAGCAAGGCCGATGCCCGCCGCGAGGCCGGCGACCAGGGACAGGATGAGGCTGTGCGTGAATGCGCTCACGAGCACCCCCGCGCACGCAGAGACGATCATGATCCCTTCCAGCCCGATGTTCGTCGCACCCGACAGCGACGAGATGGCGACGCCGAGGGCGGGGAACAGGAGCGGGGTCATGACGCGCAGGATCGCGAAGCCGAACTCCGGGGAGAGGATGGATTTCAGCAGCGGGCTCATCGGGCTGCCTCGCGCACGGTGATGCCGTAGCGCCACCTGCTCAGGAAGGCCTCGGCCGTGATCAGGAGGATGATCATGGACTGTATCACCGTGACCATCTCCGCGGGCACGTCGCTCATCAGGGTCAGCACCTGTCCGCCCACCCGCATGTAGGCGAGGAAGAAGGACGCCGCGATGATGAGGAGGGGGTGATTGCGGCCGATGATCGCCACGATCACCCCGTCCCAGCCGTAGCCGGGGCCGGGAAAGTCCTGCCAGTTGAACCTGTGGTGGATCCCCATGACCTCCGTCATGCCGCCGATGCCGGCGATGAGCCCGAGGATGACCTGGCTCAGGATCACGACCCGCGACACCCGGATGCCGCCGAACCGTGCGAACTTCTCATTGAAGCCGGTCATCCGCACCTCGTAGCCGGTGGTCGAATGGTAGAGGAAGAGGTAGACGAGCACGGCGAAGACAAGGGAGAGCACGATCCCCCAATGGATGCGCGTGTTCGGGATGAACTGCTGGAGCCAGGCCGTCGCGGGAAGCTGCAGCGAGACGAGGTAGCCGGCCTTCTTGTCACGGAAGTGGAAATTGATCAGGTACAAGCCCAGAAAATAGGCCACGTAGTTCATCATCAGCGAGGAGACCAGCTCGCTCGCCTTCAGCTTCGCCTTCAGAACTCCGGGGATGAAGTTCCACGCGCCTCCCACAGCAGCGGCGACGAGAAGGACCAGGGGAATATGCAGGAAGGCGGGCATGCGGGTCGAGACGGCGAAGGCCGTGCCCACCGCGGCACCCAGGTACAGCGAGCCCTCGGCGCCGACGTTGAACTGCCGGGCCTGGAAGGCCACGGCGATCGCGAGGCCGCAGAACAGGATCGGCGAGGTCGTCTCGATCATATTTGAAAACCGGCCCCGGGAGAGCAACGGGCCCAGGATGAATTGCTTCAGCGAGAATGTCGGGTCCTTGCTCACCACGTAGATCAGGAACACGCTGATCACGAGGCCGATCAGGATGGCGATGATCGTCCTGATCAGGTTGAAATACTTAAGGACGAACTTCTCCACTCACGGCCTCCTCTCTCTGCACGCCCAGCATGTACGGCCCGAGGTCTTTCGCGCTGACCCCCGCGACGTCCCTGAAGTGCGCCACAAGCTCCCCGTTGTAGATGACGAGGATCCTGTTGGAGAGCTTCAGGATCTCATCGAGGTCCGCGGAGGTCAGGAACACGGCCTTGCCGTTGTCGCGAGCCTCCCTCAGCAGAGTGTGCACGAGCTCCTCCGAGCCCACGTCGATGCCCCGGGTGGGCTGCGAGGCGATGACAACCTCCGGATCGCTCGAGAGCTCGCGGGCGACGACCACCTTCTGGATGTTCCCGCCGGAAAGCGAGCTCACCGCCGCGCGGGGCGAGAGCGCGAGGATGTTGAAGCGCCCGATCAGGTCCATGCTGTGCCGGAAGATCGACTTCCACATCAGGCGCAGCCTCCGCGAGAAGCCCTTCTTGTAGTAGCGGTCGACAATGATGTTTTCCTGAAGGCTCGCCTCGGCTGCAGCCCCGTCCTCCATGCGGTCCTCGGGGATGTGAGCGGTGCGCGTCTCCCGGATGGACCTGGGCGACAAGCCGGTGGTCTGCTTTCCCCCGATGCTGACCTGCCCGGCCGAGGCGGGGAGGAGGCCGGTCAGGATGCGAACCAGCTCGGTCTGGCCGTTTCCCTCCACTCCGGCGAGCCCGAGTATCTCCCCTGCACGGACGTCGAAGGACACGTTCCTGAGAACGCGGACGTTCTCGTCGTTGACGTAGGAGAGGCCGCGGGCGCTGAGCAGTGGCGTCCCGATCGTCCGGGGGGCGGGAATGCGCTCGAAGCTGATCTCCCGGCCCACCATGAGGTAGGCGATGTCGTGCTCGCTCACGCCCGCCGCCTCGCGCGTCGTGATGACGCGCGCGTCGCGCATCACCGTGACCCTGTCGGCTATGCGCTTGACCTCCTTGAGCTTGTGCGAGATGAAGATGATGGTCTTGCCATGTTCCTTGAGATCGAGCAGGGTCTTGAACAGGCCCTCCGCCTCCTGCGGGGTCAGCACCGACGTCGGCTCATCCAGGATCAGGAGCTCCGCATTGCGGTACAGGGCCTTGAGAATCTCCACCCGCTGCCGCACTCCGATCGGCAGGTCCTTGATCTTCCTGTCGGCAGGGACGTCGAGATTGAACTCCTTCGACACCCTCTCGGTGATCGCCTGCGCTTTCCGAGTGTCCAGGAACAGCCGGCCGCGCACGGGCTCGATTCCCAGCACCATGTTCTCGGCTACCGTCAGGTCCGGGGCGAGCATCAGGTGCTGGTGCACCATGCCGATGCCCAGGCGGATGGCCTCGTGGGAGCTCCTGATCTGGACCCTTCGGCCCTTGTAGAGGATCTCGCCCTGCTGGGGCTGGCGGATGCCGAAGAGGATCTTCATAAGGGTCGACTTGCCTGCCCCGTTCTCCCCGACAACGGCGTGAATGGAGTTCTTCTCGACCGAGAGGCTGACGTCGCGGTTGGCGACCACGCCGTCCTCGTAGATCATGAGGATGTTGCGCGCTTCCAGGATCGTTTCCATGAGTGGTGTCCGTTCCGTGCCCGCTGCCACGCGGAAAAAAAGGGGGCGGTCCCCGTTGCCGAGAGCCGCCCCGGTCCGTCCTACTTGCCCATCGCAGTGTCGACCTTGATCTGGCCTGCGAGGATCTTCTTCTCGAGGTCCTTGATCTGGTTGCGCACGGCAGCCGAGACTAGCTTGGTGTAGTTCTCGTTCCCGGCCACGCCGACGCCGCCTTCCTTGATGCCCAGGGCTTCGGCCGCGCCGTACTTGATGCTCCCGTCGATGGTGCCTTTGATCGCCCGGAAGAGCGACGCGCCTACGTTCTTCAGCATGGAGGTCACGACGTAGGATGCCTTCTCGGGGTCGCTGTCCTTGAGCAGGAGGTACTGGTCGGAGTCGACGCCGATGGCGTAGCGCTTCTTGTCGTTTGCCGCATCGAGCAGGCCGAGTCCCGCCTGGCCGGCCACGTTGAAGCCGATGTCTGCGCCCTGGTCGTACTGAGCCAGCATCAGCTCCTTGCCCTTGGCCGAGTCGCTGAAGTTGCCGACGTACGAGACCAGCACGTTCACGTCCTTGTCGATGTACTTGGCCCCCTGCTCGTATCCCACCTTGAAGTCGTTGATGACGGGGATGTCCATGCCGCCGAGGAAGCCGACGACCTTCTGCGGGTTCGCGAGCGGCATTTTCGACTTTGTGACGATCGCGGCAAGCGCGCCAACGAGGAAGGACCCCTCGTTCTGCTTGTAGAGAATGGAGTAGACATTGCCGAGCCCGCCCAGGCTGTAGGTCACGGTGGTGTCATACGTGATGTACTTTTTCTTCGGGTTTTTCGGCGCCAGCTTCTCGAGGATCTCCTGCAGCTGCCAGGTGCCGGCGATGATGATGTCCCAGTCGCCCTCCGAAAGCTGGGCGATGTCGGGTTCCCACCGGGCCGGGTCGAACCCCCCCTCGATGGTCTTGGCCGTGATCCCCAGCTCCTTCACGGCGCGCTGCACGCCGCTGTTGGCGGAGTCGAAGAACGACTTGTCCCCGAGGGTGCCGTTCACGTACAGGACCACCTTCAGCTTCGGGGCGGCGAAGAGGGTCGCCGCGCTCACCACGAGCACCAGGACGAGAAGCGGCACGATCCATTTCCTCTGCATCTGGAACCTCCTTGCATGGCTGTATCGCTTGAGCGCGATTACTCAGGAGAGTATCGCATCGAAACGCGATTTGTCAAATTAGTGACTTCTCCATGGCGTTGCCAGGCAGTGGTGGCCTGTACGGGGCGGGGGGGAACAGGCTATCGTCGGCAGGGGACATGATGCAAGGGAAGGCTGAGAACTCGACGAGCGACGATCTCGTCCCGCTGGGCAGAGAGCTGGAGCGCGCGGCGGAGGGGGGCTTCTTCGAGCTGCGCACGCACGAGCTGCTGGCCGATCGGTTCCGCCGGCGAGGGTTCATCCTGCAAGAGTTCCTCGGAATGCCCGGATTTGCGGCCACGGTCGACGGCCGGCTCGAGGGCAAGACCGTGGCCGTCGTGGCGGACATGGATGCGCTGCCGTCGGGCCGCTCGCCCGACGGCAGCGGGCCATCGTACAGCCACCTCTGCGGGCATCACCAGCAGATGACGGTGATGTACGGAGCGGCGTGCCTGCTCCAGGAGCACGCGCCGGGCTCGCTGGCGCACGTCGCTTTTTTGGCCACCCCGGCCGAGGAGTACGTGGAGCTCGAGCGCAGGGAGGATCTGCGTCGGGCGGGATTGGTGCGCGCGCTGAGCGGGAAGCAGGAGCTGATCGAGCGCGGAATCCTCGCCGGTTTCCGCCAGGTGGTCGCGACCCACTCCGCGCTGCTCCCAGGCCACCGGTCGGTGAACAGCGTCGTGGCGATGAACGGCTTCGACGTGCTGCGCTACGCCTTTCGGGGAAAGAGCGCCCACGCGGGCGCGGCCCCACATCTGGGCAGAAACGCGCAGAACGCGGCTGGCCTGTTCCTGCAGGCCTGCGCCTTTCTGCGCGAAGGCTTTGACGAGGAGAAGCATATCCGCATCCACCCCGTTCTCAGGCTCAGGCCCGACCAGGCCGTCAACCTGATCCCGGATGTTGCGTTCGTGGAGACCTATGCGCGGGGCGTGGACGCTGAGACCGTCGAGGAGACCGTCCGGCGCCTGACCGCGGCGGCCGAGGGCTGCGCCGCGGCGCTCGGGATCGGGTTGGAGACGGAGCGAGTCCGCGGATATGCCCCGTTTCACGTCGATCCCGGTCTTCACGACGCCCTGCGGAGAACCGCGGGCGATATGGGGATCGACTTCATCGAGGACAGGTTCTCGGCTGCATCCAGCGACATGGGCGACGTTTCCAGGCTCGTTCCTTCTCTTATCGTGGGGCTGCCAGGGACGAACGGACTGCTGCACCAGTCCGACTTCAAGGTCACCGACGAGCAGTCCGCGTACGTGTTCGGAGCCGAATTGCTAGCGGGCTTGATCCTGAGGCTCCTGGCGGCTGGGAGTGCGTAGAGCTACCGGGCTGTGCCGGCGCTGAGGGCGATCTCCATCATTGCGGTGTAGCCTTTCTGCCTCTGCTCCGTGGTAGCCGACTCGCCGGTCACGAGGCTGTCGCTCACGGTGAGGATCGAGAGCGCCTCCACGCCGCGGCCGGCGGCGATTGTGTACAGAGCGGCGGTCTCCATTTCCGCGGCGACGATGCCGTAGCGCGCCCAGAGCTTCCAGAAGTCGGGCTCATCGCCGTAGAAGGTGTCGCTTGTCAGCACGCTCCCGACGTGAACGGGGATTCCCTTCTGGCGCGCGGAATCGTGAGCTTTCAAGAGAAGGCTGAACGAAGCGGCGGGGGCGAAGTCGCAGCCCCCGAACCTGAGCTTGTTGACCGAGGAGTCCGTGCATGCGGCCTGGGCGAGGATCACGTCGCCGAGGGCCATGTCCTCGCGGAGCGTCCCGCAGGTCCCGATGCGCAGGAGGCGCCGAGCCCCATAGTCGACGATGAGCTCGTGGGCGTAGATCGAGATGGAGGGGATCCCCATTCCCGTTCCCTGGACCGACACCTTCACGCCGTTGTACAGGCCGGTGTAGCCCAGCATTCCCCTCACCCGGCTGTAGCACACCGCCTTTTCCAGATACGTCTGCGCCACGAACTCCGCGCGAAGCGGATCTCCGGGAAGAAGCACGACCTCGCCGATCTCTCCAGGCTTTGCGCCGATATGGATGCTCATGTCCGGCTCCTATCCCATGCCGTCGGTCAGCTCTTCGATCCTGCCCGTGATCGAAAAGATCACCCGCTCGCAGATGTTGCCCACCCGGTCGGCCACGCGCTCCAGGTTGTGCGCCACCCACGTCAGGCGCATGGCCTGGTTGAGGACCTTCTCGTCGGCAATGATGCATGCGATGAGGTCGCGGTAGACCTTCTCGTACAACGCATCTACCTCCTCGTCCTCGTCGGGGAGGCGGCAGGCGAGCTGGACGTCCTGCCGGAAGTAGGCCTCAAGCGACCGGTGGAGCATGCCGCATGCCTTCTTCGCCATCAGGGGAATATCTACCAGAGGTTTGATGAGAGGGGCGGTCCCGATCATGATCGTGATGTTCGCGATGCCCTTGGCATAGTCGGCGATGCGCTCCAGCTCGGTGGCCAGCTCCAGAACCGCGGCGAGGGCCCGCAGGTCGCTCGCCATGGGCTGCTGCGTGGCGATCAGGGTGAGGGCTTCGTTCTCGAGGGCGAAGCGTTTCTCGTTGATGGGCTTGTCGGCATCGATCAACGCTTGGGCGCGCGCGAGGTCCTGCGTTCGAAGCGCCTCCACGGACTCCAAAACCGCGTTCTCCGCCATGAGGCCGAGGGCGAGGATTTCCTCCTGCAGGCGTTTCATGTCGTGCTCGAACTTCTCTCTCGGCATTGTCGTGCCCCCTACCCGGATCGCCCGGTGATATAATTCTCGGTTCGTTTGTCCCGCGGGCTCGTGAAAATCTTCTCCGTCTGGTCGTACTCCGCGAGGATCCCCGTCTGCTTCTCGTCGACCCAGAAGAAACCTGTGAAGTCCGAGACTCGCGCTGCCTGCTGCATGTTGTGCGTCACGATCACGATGGTGTACCTCTGTTTCAGCACCCGCATCAGCTCCTCGACGCGCAGCGTCGCGATGGGGTCAAGGGCCGAGCAGGGCTCGTCCATCAGGATCACCTCGGGGGCCACGGCGAGCACCCGGGCGATGCACAGCCTCTGCTGCTCGCCCAGCGACAGGGCGAGGGCATCCTTCGAGAGTGACTCCTTCACGTCATCCCAAAGGTCTGCTGCCCGCAGGCTCTGCTCCACGACCTGCCCGAGTGAGGCTCCATGGTGAGTCCCAAGCACGCGCGGGCCGAAGGCGACGTTGTTGAACACGGACTGGGGGAAGGGGTTTGGCCGCTGGAAAACCATGCCCACGCGCCTGCGCAGGTCGACGACGTCCATGCCCGGCCCGTTGACCTCGCGGCCGTCCAGCCTCACGCCGCCTTCGATCCGGGCGCCGGCGATGGTGTCGTTCATCCTGTTCAGGCAGCGCAGGAACGTGGACTTGCCGCAGCCCGACGGGCCGATGAGGGCGGTGATCGCCCGTTCCCCGATGTCGATCGTGACGTCGCGAAGGGCGAGGCGGCTGCCGTAGGACACGCTGAGCTTCTCGATCGAGAACGCCCCCATCGCTATCCGAACCTCCCCGTGATGTAGTCCTCGGTCTTCTTCTGCCGCGGGGCCGTGAAGAAGGCAGGCCCTTCGCCGAACTCGTGAAGCTCGCCCATGAGGAAGAACGCCGAGTAGTCGGCGAGGCGAGCGGCCTGCTGGACGCTGTGCGGCACGATCACGATGCAGTAGTCCTTCTTCAGCTCGAAGAGCGATTCCTCGACCTTCGCCGTGGAGATCGGGTCCAGCCCCGACGTGGGCTCATCGAGGAGCAGGACCTCCGGCTCCAGGGCGAGGCTGCGCGCGATGCACAGGCGCTGCTGCTGTCCGCCCGAGAGCCTGTTCGCGGGAGCGTCCAAACGGTCCTTCGCCTCGTCCCAGAGAGCGGCCCGGGCAAGGGAGCGCTCGAGGAGCTCTTCCAGCCGGCTGCGATCCTTCTCGCCGGCGAGCCGGGGGCCGTAGAGGACGTTCTCTCGGATCGTGCCCGGCAGGGGCAGGGGAAGGGCGAAGACCATGCCGACCCGGCGGCGCAGCCGGGAGATATCCATCCCCGGCGTGTAGATGTCCTCGCCCTCGAGGAGGACCTTCCCGCTCATCTCCGTCCCGTCCACAAGGTCGTTCAGCCTGTTGATGAGGCGCATGAGGGTTGTCTTGCCGCCGCCCGCCGGGCCGAAGAAGACGCTGATCGCGCGGCCCGGCACATCCAGTGACACGTTCGACAGCACCCGCTTCCCCCCGTAGGAGTAGCTCACGTCGACGACGCGGATTTTCGCGGCTACCACTGACGCTTCCTTCGAAAGTGGCGGCGGATGAGCGTCGCGAGGACGTTGAGCGAGAGCACCAGCACGAGCAGGACGAGCGCCGTGCCGTACTGAATGCGCGCCGGCATGCCCGGCACCTGCGTGCTGATCACATACAGGTGGTAGGGCAGCGCCATGGTCTGATCGAGGGGCGAACGCGGGAGACGCGGGAGGTAGAAGGCGGCCACCGTGAAGAGGATGGGGGCCGTTTCGCCGGCAGCCCGCAGGAGGCCGAGGATGACCCCCGTGATGATGCCGGGGAGCGCCTGCGGGAGAACGATGTTCCGGATCCCCTGCCAACGCGTCCCGCCCAGGCTCGCGCTGACCAGGCGGAACTCATTTGGCACCGCTCGCAGGGCCTCCTCGGAGGAGCTGATGATGACGGGCAGGGTCATGATGGCGAGGGTGAGCGAGCCGGCGAGGATGGAGGTGCCGAAGCGCAGGAACAGCACGAACATCCCCAGCCCGAAAAGGCCGTAGACGATCGAGGGGATCGCCGCGAGGTTGACGATCGCGAGACGGATCGAACGGGTGAGGGCCGTGTCGCGGGCGTACTCCGCCAGGTAGACGGCCCCTCCCACGCCGATCGGAACGGCGACGATGGCGGTGCCGATCGTGAGGAGGAGCGTGCCGACGATCGCGGGGAGGATCCCGCCCTCCCTCATCCCGCCTCGCGGCATGGCCGTGAGGAACACCCAGTTGACCGCGGCGATGCCGCGGATGACGATCGAGGCAACGACGAGGAGGATCGGCACCACCACGACGAGGGCGAGCACGGTGAGCAGGGCGAAACCGAGACGCTGGGCGAGAGCGCGGTTCATCAGCGAAGCCCTCCCCGCCGGCGGCGGCGAAGGATCGCTCTCGCGACGGTGAGGTTGATGAGGAACGTGAGGAGGAACAGGACGATCCCGATCGCGAACAGGGCATGGTAGTGCGCGCTCCCCCGCGCCACCTCGCCCATCTAGGCGGCGATCGTAGCCGTCATCGTCCGGACGGGCCGCAGCAGGGCCGCCAGATCGAGCGGCATCCGCGCCGCATTGCCCGTCACCATCATGACCGCCATGGTCTCGCCGATCGCGCGTCCCATGCCCAGCATCACGGCCGTGACGATGCCCGATCCCGCGGCGGGGACCGTCACGCGCCAGATCGTCTGCCAGCGGGTGGCCCCCATGGCGAGACCCGCGTCGCGATAGCTCCTGGGCACCGAGTCCAGAGCGTCCTCCGCCACGCTGATGATCGTGGGCAGCGACATGTAGGCCAGAAGAAGCGCGCCGGTGAATGCGGTGAGGCCCGTGGGCGCGCCGAGGGATTGCCGCACGATCGGGGCGACCACCGTCATCCCGAAGAATCCCAGAACAACCGAAGGGATGCCCGCGAGGACCTCGATCATCGGCTTGAGGATTTCACGCGCCCAGGCGGGAGCCACCTCGCGCACGAAGACCGCCGTGGCCACGCCGAGGGGCAGGGCGATGAGGATGGCTGCGACAGTCACGATGACCGAGCCGAGGATGAGGGGGAGAGTGCCGAAGAGGCCGAAGGTGGGATACCAGCGCGTGGAGAAGAGGTTGGCGATGGGCACCTCGAAGAAGGCGGGCACCCCCTCGCGAAGGAGGAACAGGAAGATGAGGAGGACGAACGCGATCGTCGAGAAGCCGAGGATGCGCACCACGGCCTCGATCGCGAACTCCGACGCGCGGAACCGCCTCTCTCTCGCGACTGCCCTCGTCCTCATTTGTTCCGGCCCAGCGGCACGAAGCCCAGCCCCTGCACGAGCGCCTGACCCTCGCCCACGATCCAGGCGAGATACTCTCCGACGGCCCCCGACGGCTCGCCCGCCGTGTACATGAACAGCGGCCGGGAAACGGGGTAGGTGCCGTCGGTGACGGTGGCGGCCGAGGGGAGGACTGCGGGAACCGTGGCGTCGCGGGCCACGGCGAGAACCTTCTGGTCGGGGGTCACGTACCCCAGGCCATCGTAGCCGATGGCGTTCGGGTTCTGCCTCACCTCGACGCTGATGCCTTCGGAGGAGGGCATCAGGAGGGTCTCGGAGGAGAACAACGCCGTGCTTTTCTTCTGGCCGAGGCGCAGCACCTGCTCGAGAAAGTAGACGTATGTTCCGGAGTTGGACTCGCGGGACAGCAGCACGATCGGCCTGTCCTCTCCTCCCACGTCGCTCCATCGCGTGAGCTTTCCCGTATAGAGGTCGGAGACCTGGCCCAGGGTGAGCGTCTGGACGCGATTGGAGGGGTTGACGACCACCGCGATGGCATCCAGGGCCACCGTGAGCCTTACCGGCGTGAAGCCCTTGGCCGCCGCCTCACCGATCTCTTCCTTCGACATCTCGCGGGAGGCGTTGGCGATCTGAATCGTTCCGTTGAGCAGCGAGGCGATTCCCGTCCCGGAGCCGCCTCCGGTGACGGAGATGCGCACATCGGGGTGCAGCCGCATATATGCCTCGGCCCACGCGAGGGCGAGGTTGACGAGCGTGTCGGAGCCCGTGTTCTGAATTGTCAGGGCAGCCTTCTCCGCCCGCTCACCCTCCCGCACGGCGCGGCCAGCGCCGCACCCCGCGAGGGCGAGCGCCAGGAGGACAAGCACCGCTCGCGCTTTCAAGTTCTCCATGGCCGAGGGGGAGTGTTCCGGAATCGGCGGCGTGTGTCAAGGAACGAACGGTGACAACCCGACCGGTTTCAGAGTACACTTGGTCCGGGAGGAACCTGAGCGATGTCGAGATCACGGACAGGGCTTTTCGCGCTTCTGTTCCTGGCAGTCGCGGCGGGGGCTTTTGCCGCCGACCCGGCGCAGATGAGCGTGAAGGTGAAGGAGACCCAACTTCGGGCTACACCGAGCTACATGGGCAAAATCGTGGCCGTGCTTGCCTACGGCGACAGGGTCACGATCGTCGAGAAACAAAAGGAGTGGGCCCGGGTGAGCTTCCCCGCGAAGAAGGCGGAGGGGTGGGTCAACCTCTCGGCCCTTCAGGACAAGCCGATCGTGCTGAAAGCCGGAGCCGAAACCGTCGGGAAGAGCGCCTCGAGCGGCGAGGTCGCCCTTGCGGGCAAAGGGTTCAACGCCGACGTCGAGGCCAAGTACAAGCAGGACAACAAGCTGGACTACGCATGGGTGGATACAATGGAGGCGTACAAGGTCACCCCGCAGCAGGTGGCCGATTTCTTCACCCAGGGCGGGCTCTCCATGGAAGGGGGTGGGAAATGAAAGCGTCGCACCGCGCCCTTCGATTCCTCGTCTTCTCTCTCGTCCTTGCCCTTGCCATGACCGGCTGCAGCACACTCTTCAACGCTCTCAGCCCCGGAAGGATCCTGGACACGGCCGTGGGAGCCGCGATGGGCAACGAGGAGGACAAGAAGAAGCTGGAGACGGTCAAGAAAACCGGCGAGGCGGTCCAGAACGCCGCCGAGGAGATCACACCAGAGCAGGAGTACTACGTCGGGAGGGCTGTCGCCGCAACGGTTCTCGGCTCCTACCCGGCCTACGGGGATGCGAAGGTCAATGAGTACCTCAACTCCCTCGGCCAGAGCCTGGCCCTCGCATCCGACATGCCCGAGACTTTCAGCGGCTACCACTTCCTGGCCATGGACTCCGATGAGATCAATGCCTTCGGCGCGCCCAGCGGCTTCGTTCTGGTCAGCAGGGGCCTGCTGCGCTGCGCGACGAGCGAGGAGGAGGTGGCAGCGATCCTCGCGCACGAGATCGGGCATGTAACGGGAAAGCACGGCCTGAAGGCGATCAAATCATCGCGCTGGACGGAGGCCGTTCTTCAGATCGGCAAGCTCGCCGCGCAGAGCTCCGACTCGGCCGCCCTGCAGAAGCTCACCGCGGCCTTCGGGGACTCCATCAGCGACATCGTGAAGACAATGGTCACCTCGGGATACTCGCGAGACCTTGAGAAGCAGGCGGACCTCGCTGCCGTGGCGATCCTCCAGCGCGTGAGCTACGATCCCGCCGCGCTCGTTCGCATCTTGCGGACCATGAAGACCAAGCTGAAGCCGGGCGGCAAGGATTTCGCCAAGACGCACCCCGACCCCGCCGAAAGGATCACGTACATCGAAGCGGCGATCAAGGCGAAGCCCGCTGGAGCCTCGGCCGCGGCCTCGGCCGCGCCCACCGCGGTCTCGAAGCGCCAGGCCCGGTACAAGGCCGCGCTGGTGAAGATCTGAGCCATGGGTGGCGGAGCGCAGGTCCCCCGGAAGGTCATTCAGGGATTGCTCGTGGGGCTTGCCAGCGCCGCGCTTGCGCTCGCCCTCTGGCTGCCTGGAGCGCTGGAGAAGTTCGAGGCGAGGACCTGGGACCTTCGCGCACAGCTTTTCGCCCGGCCGGGAAAGGCGACAGGTGACATCGCCCTGATCCTCCTGGACCAGAAGAGCCTGGAATGGGGCCAGAAGGAGAACGGCCTTTCCTGGCCCTGGCCGCGCGAGCTGTATTCCGCGATCGCGGATTTCTGTCGTCGAGGAGGGGCGAAAGCCCTAGTGCTCGACGTTTTGTATACGGAGCCGTCCGTCTACGGAGTCTCCGACGACGAGAGCTTCGGCAAGGCGGTCGCGGAATACGGCCGGGTGGTCGGCGCGATGTTTCCCGGCGACGGGAAGCAGGCGAGCTGGCCGGCCGATGTCCCGCAGCCCGTCGTGACAATCGAGGGGCTCGACGACTGGATCTCGAAAGCACGGCCGACGAGGATCGCCTTCCCGGTCGCCTCGTTCCCCATCCCCGAGATCGCGGGCTCCGCGCGGGCTCTCGCCACCACGAACCTGGATCCGGACTCGGACAAGATCTACCGCCGCGCGCGCCTGTTCAACACCTTCGATGGCCGGGTCCTCCCCTCGGAAGCCCTTGCGGCGTACCTTGTCGGCGCCCCGGGCGCTCATGCGCTATCGATCCGGGCCGGCAGCCTCCGCGTGGACGGCCGTGAGGTCCCGCTCGACCGCGACGGAAAGGCCATCCTGCGGTTCCGGGGGCCCACGATGACGCACCCGAACTACAGCATGGCAGCGGTCATCCAGGCGGAGCTGCGGATCCGCGAGGGCGCAACGTACTCCATCGATCCGGCGGAGTTGCGCGACAAGTACGTGTTTCTCGGGTATTCCGCTCCCGGCCTTTTCGACCTGAAGCCGACTCCAATGCCCGGCGCATACCCCGGTGTCGAGATCAATGCTACGATGCTGGACAACCTCCTGTCGGGCGATTTCATGAGACCCGCGCCCCTTGCCGCGGGGATCATTCTTCTCCTCGCGCTGTGCATTGGGGCGGGGATCGCCGTCTCGAGCGTGTCGCGCGTGGGCTGGAGCGTCCTGGTCTACGGACTCTTCCTCCCGCTCGCGCCGGCTCTTGGAATCGCCGCATACGCTGCCGGCTACTGGCTGCAGGTGATCGCCCTGGAGCTGGGGGCGGTGGTCTCGCTCGTCGGCGCGAGCCTCGTCAATTACGCGACCGAGGGACGGCAGAAGCGCTTCATCAAGGGCGCTTTCAAGCAGTATCTCAGCCACGCGGTCATCGAGCAGATCATCGCTCACCCGGAGCGCCTGAAGCTCGGGGGGGAGCGGCGCGAGCTTTCGATTTTCTTCTCGGACCTGCAGGGCTTCACCACGCTCTCTGAGGCGCTCACCCCCGAAGACCTGACGACCCTTCTGAATGAATACCTCTCCGCGATGACGGACATCATCCAGGAGGAGGGCGGGACGATCGACAAGTACGAGGGCGACGCGATCATCGCCTTCTGGAACGCCCCCCTGGAGCTGGCCGATCACGCGGTCCGGGCCGTGCGCGCCGCCCTGCGCTGCCAGGCCAAGCTCGCCGAGATGCGCCCCGGGTTCCGCGCCCGGGTGAACAAGGACCTCTTCATGCGCATCGGCATGAACTCGGGTCCCGCGGTCGTCGGAAACATGGGGTCGCGCACGCGGTTCGACTACACGATGCTGGGCGACGCGGTGAACCTCGCCGCGCGCCTGGAGGGCATCAACAAGCAATTCCGCACCTACACGATGGCCTCGGGGGCCACGGTCGCGCGCATGGCCGGCGCGTTCCCCGCGCGCGAGCTCTCGCGCGTCGCCGTCGTCGGGAGGAAGGAACCGGTCACCGTCTATGAGCCGATGATGCCCGAGGAGTTTGCGTCCAGGAAGAAGTCGCTCGCCATGTTCGCCGAGGGGCTCGCGCTCTACTATGCCGGAAGCTTCACCGAAGCCCGCAGGATTTTCACGGGCATCGCCGCCGAGGATCCCGCGGCGGGCGCCTATGCGGAGAAGTGCACGGAGCTTACCGCCGCCGCACAACGGGAGGGCGCCCCTCCCGAGGCCTGGAACGGCGTGTGGGTCATGACGTCGAAGTGAGGCCCTGCGATCCCGATTGGCGCTCCAGGAGCTGCAGCCGCAGCGGGCAGACCTCAAGAAAGGGCGCGAAACCTTTGTCGAATGTGGCCAGCGCTGCGTCGTTTCGAATGCAGACAACTGAGATGAGGAGATCGAGCGGACGGGACACGAATCCCTTGTCCGCGCAGCGTTGACCCAGGGCGACCGCAGAGCTCCAGAGATCGTCCGGCGAGGGCAGGGTGGGGAAGGTCGAGAGATATGACTCGACCGCTCGCCTTGTTTTGGCAGGGGCGGCTCGGAGGAGCTCGAAACGGACAATCTCGCAGAGGCAGGCGTCCGGCGAATCGAGGATCAGCCGCGCCTCCTGCCTGACCCGCCGTGGGCTCCTTGTTCTGAAGAAGTCGAGCCAGATCGAGGTGTCGATGACTGTCACCAGCGGGACCTGTCATCGCCTTTCCCGATGCCTCTGGGAATCTCGACAGTCAAGCGACCGGCCATGATCCGCTCGCTCATGAACCGTCTCTTGCGGAGCATCAGCGCTTCAAGAGCGAGCTTGCGGATGGCGGGGCCCTTCTTCCTCTCCTCCGCGTACCGTGTGATCTCATTGATCTCCGACTCAGCTAATTCGACGGTGATTCTCATACTTTGATTATGACGGAATCTGATTCCGCGGTCAAGTCCGGCGGAAGGCGTCCCTGTCCTTCGTGGCCGTCGGGGGCGTATAGCGATTCTCCATCGTAAGGCACTTGGTCGGGCAGACCTCGACGCACGCGTTGCACGTGCAGCAGCGCAGGCGATCGATTGTCCACTCCTTCGCGGCCTTCGTGACGACGATCGCGTCGGTCGGGCAGCGCTTGGCGCAGGCGCCGCAGAAGATGCACGCGTCGATGTCGATCGCGATCCTCCCCCTGCTTTTTTCGCTTCTGTGCGGCTCCCTGATCGGCCGGGGGTAGCGGCGCGTGGCCGGGCGGGAGAAGAGGTTCCTGACCACTATTCGCGTCATCCCGAAAACGGACATCGCTACCTCTCCGTGCAGCTGATGCAGGGGTCGATGGTGAGGATGAGGACGGGGACGTCGGCGAGGTCGCATCCCTGCAGCATCCTCACCAGAGCCGGAATGTTGGCGAAGGTCGGCGTGCGCACCCGGTAGCGCTGGAGGTAGCGCGTGCCGTCGGCCTTCACGTAGTGGATCACCTCGCCCCGGGGCTGCTCGCAGCGGGAGTGGTACTCGCCCGTGGGGTACCCCGACACCTTCACCGCCACTTCGCCGGCCGGGGCCTTTGCCGCGACCTGGTTGACGATGTCCACGGCCTGGAAGAGCTCGGCGATCCGCACCGCGCAGCGCGCGTAGCAGTCGCCAGCCGTTTCGACGATGGGCTCGAAGTCCACGCTCCCGTAGCCCGCGTAGCCGCGAAGGCGCGTGTCCTGCCGGACCCCGCTCGCCCGCAGCACGGGCCCCACGCAGCCCAGCGCGTACGCCTCCTCCTTCGAGATCACCCCCACGCCGACGAGCCTGTGCTTGACCGAGTCGTCGCGGAGGAAGATGTCACCGGCCTCGCGCATGAACCGGGCGAGGTCGTTCACGCGTGTGACGATGTCCTTGAGAGTTTCGTCCTCGATATCGCGGCGCACTCCTCCAATTCTGCACACGCCGAGGATGATCCTGCCGCCCGTGGTCTGCTCGAGGATGTCGACGATCTTCTCGCGCAGGCGGAAGCACTGCATGAACAGGCTCTCGAAGCCGAGGGCGTCGGCCATGAGCCCGAGCCACAGCAGATGGCTGGAAAGCCGCGCGAGCTCCGACCAGATCGTGCGCAGGGCGACCGCGCGCGCGGGTGCCTCGACGCCCAGGACAGCCTCGATCGCCTGGCAGTACGCGAGTGAATGGATGAAGGCGCAGATCCCGCAGATCCTGTCCGCCACGTAGACCAGCTCGTTGAAGTCCATCTTCTCGACGAGCTTCTCGAAGCCACGGTGAACGAACCCGATGGTCGGGATCGCCTCGACCACCTTCTCGTCCTCGAGCACGAGGTCGAGATGGATGGGCTCGGGCAGCACCGGGTGCTGGGGCCCGAAGGGGATGACGGTCCTAGTCGCCATGCTCGGCGTCCTTGGCCACGAAGGGCGCGGGCACCATCGTGGTGAACAGGTGGCCCTTGAAGTCGATGGCCATGCCCTTCACCCTCACGCCGAAAAGGTCGTGCATCTCGTTCTCATACAGGAACGCGCTCCAGTAGAACGAGGAGATGCTGGGCAGCTCGGGATCGTGGATGGGGAGCCGCACGCGCAGGGTGGTGAGCCCGGCGTCCCTGTCGAAGCTGTAGCTCACCTCCTGGTCGGCCACCAGGCGCGTGCAGCAGATCTGCACAAGGCGCCACCCTTCGGCTTTCATCATCTGCACCCGCTCGAGAAGGGTGCCGATCGGAATTTCCTCGATGCGCTGCGCCTCGACGCTCATTCCTGCCTCTTCTTCTCGAAGTACACCCTCTCGCGGTGCTCGGAGACCTTCTCCTGGCGGAACGGCGCATAGCCCAGATTCTGGAAGGGCACCATCGTGTACCTCGCCTTTTCACCCATGAAGGTTTCGAACCTGCGCGCCGACGGGAAACACTCCTCGATCGCGCCGAGCAGGCGCGTGCCGATCCCGCGGCCCCAGAAGTACGGATGAATGATGAGCCACCCGATGTCCGCCGTCTCGCCCTCCAGGCGTCCGCGCACCGACCCGACGATCTTCCCGCCCATCATCGCCTTGAGGAAGGTCCGAGTCTCGAAGTCTTTCCGCAACTGGTCGAGGCTCTGGCGCAGGGGCGTCAGGGTGTAGTCGTTGTAGATCTCCGCCTCGTTCGAGTAGACGATCTTCTGCAGGGCCAGTATCTCGGGCGCGTCCGCGGCAAAGGCCCTCTCGATGGCCAGCATGCCGATGTCCCCGTGCATCGCGCGCATGAAGGCGCGCTTCTTCTCTAGCAGCTCGGCGGCCTGCAGGACGCCGTCGATGATCGACTCGGGCCGGGCCGCGCAGCCCGGCACGTACAGGTCCACAGGCAGGACCGTGTCCACCCCCCCCATCACGTTGTAGCACTCGCGGAAAACGCAGCCCGAGGTCGCGCAGATGCCGACAGCCACGACGGCCCGCGGCTCGGGCATCTGCTCGAAGATGGTCCTGATGACCTTCACGTTCTGCGCGTTCACGGAGCCCGTGACGAGGAAGATGTCCGCGTGCTTCGGGTTTCCCGTGTTGATCACGCCGAGCCGCTCGAGGTCGTACAGGGGGGTGAGGCTCGCGACGACCTCGATATCGCACCCGTTGCAGCTCGAAGCGTCGTAGTGGATGACCCAGGGCGATCTCTTGAAAGCGCGCATTGGCCCAGCCCTCCTCACCGCAGGAAGAACACGACGAGGATGTTGCCGACGCCGAGCGTCGCAGCGACGATCCACGCGCTGGCCAGGGCGAGCTGCCACTTCACGCGGGCGAACACGTTGTCCACGAGGATCACGAACAGGTACACCGCCGCCGTCGCCGCGGCGGCGAGCCAGGGGATGCGGGCGAAGAACAGGGCCACCACGCCCAGAACGACGACGGTCTCGTACCAGTGGGCGACCTCGATCAGGGCGAGGGTGCGGCCCGAGAACTCGGTGGTCACACCGCGCACGATTTCCTGGTGCGCGTGGTGCGAGCCGGCGAGATCGAAGGGACTCTTCCGCATCTTGAACACGAGGATGAAGACGAAGCCGAGGAAGAGCCCGGGAAGGGACAGGACGAGCAGTCGCTTTGCGGCGAGGATGTCCCCGACGAAAAAGCTTCCCGTCACCTGGTACATGCCGACAGCCGCGAGGAGCACCATGGGCTCGTAGGCCATCATCTGGATCAGCTCGCGCTCGGCGCCGATGAAGCTGTACGGGGAGCTGGCCTTGTAGGCGCCCAGCACGAAGAAGATGCCGGCAAGGGTGAGGGCGAAGATGGTGAGCAGGAGGTCGCCTCCCGAGAAGAAGAGCCCGCCCGTGAATATCGTGAACACGAAGAAGAAGTAGATGTAGAAGCTCTGCGACCTTCGGACGACGATGTTTTCCTTCTGGAGAAGCTTCGCAACGTCGTAGAAGGGCTGGAGGATCGGAGGGCCCCACCTTCCCTGCAGGCGCGCGCTCAGCTTCCTGTCGATTCCCGCGAGCAGGCCGCCCGCGAGAGGAGCGCCGACCAGATAGGCGGCGATGGCGGCGAGGGTCCACGGGATGCTCACAGCGCCACCCCGAAGCTGATCAGCACGAGCGCCGCGCAGGCGATGAGCCCTGCCAGGGAGAGCGTCCGCTCGCCGAATGCCTTCTCGAGATAGTAGTTGCGCATCCGCATGCTCTTCACCTCGCCCGACGCTCCCTGGAAGTGGAAGCTGGAGTCCACGTTCCCCCCGCCGAGGTACGGGTCCACGACTTTGACCCTCCTGCCGTACACGAAGAAGGTGAGCGGGAAAAGGGCGACCAGGCCGAGCATGATCGACATGATGAGGATGTTGCCCGAGCTCATCGTGCGGATCGTCCCGTAGATGTCGATCACGTACGGCTCGATCAGAAGCGAGGACACCAGGGGGTAGAACCCGCAGATGGCGAGAGTGAGCGCCGCCAGAGCGCCCATGGAGACCCATTGCCTCGCCGCGATCCCGCGCTCCATGTTGGGGTGCCCCTTTGTCACCTCCAGGAGCTTGCCCATCCACTTCACCCAGAAGAACAGCGTGGCGGAGCTGCCGAAGACGACGAACACGGCCAGCAGGGGATTAAAATCCACGAGGGCCCGCAGAACGGCCCACTTGCTCACCAGCATGCCGAAGGGCGCGAGGAACATGCCGGCGATGCCGATCTGCACCATGATCGACAGCTTCGGCATGCTCACGACGAGGCCCGACATGTCCTCGATGTCCCGCGAGCCGGTCTTCTGCTCGATAGTCCCGACCGAGAGGAACAGGAGCGCCTTGGTGATGGCGTGGAAGATGATGAGCAGGATCGCCGCCCACACCGACTCGTAGGTCCCGATGCCGCCGCACATCACGATGAGCCCGAGGTTCGCCACGGTGGAGTAGGCGAGGACCCTCTTCGCGTCGCTCTGCGCGATCGCGATGAGGGAGGCGAGGAGAAACGTGATGCCGCCGATCAGGGCGATCATCACGCCGGGGAGGGACCCCTGCAGGATGGGGGCGAGGCGCACGACGAGGTACACGCCGGCCTTCACCATGGTGCTGGAGTGCAGGAGGGCGGACACCGGCGTGGGGGCGGCCATGGCGCCGAGCAGCCACGATGAGAAGGGCATCTGCGCTGACTTGGTCATGCCCGCAAAGGCGAGCATGACGGCGGGCAGGAGGACCCCTGACCTGGTGAGGCTGCCGAAGCCGCCCAGCCCGCCGAGCCGAGCCAGGCCGTCGAGCTCGAGCGGCCCCGAGGTCGCCGAGAGGTACAGGATGGCCCCCGAGAAGGCGAGACCGCCCAGCAAGTTCAGCGCCAGCGCGAGGAAGGCTTTCCCCCGCGACTGCTCCGTCCCGTCGTAGCCGATGAGGAGGAACGAGCAGAGGGTCGTCACCTCCCAGAACAGGTGCAGGAGCGGGAGGCTGTTCGAGAAGAGGATGCCGAACATGGCGGAGAGAAAGAGGAACTGCAGGAAGAAGAACAGCCGCCGCCTGTCGCGCAGCTCGCCGTGGTGCCGGTGGTATGCCTCCATGTAGCCGGGGCTGTACACGGCGATGAGGCTCCCGACAACGCCGACGATCACGGCCATGATGATCGAGAACTTGTCCGCCGAGAGGGCGTGCTCGACGCTCGCCCCCGGCTCGAAGAGCACGCCGGTGACGAGCGAGATCCCCGCCTGGAGGAGGGCGATCAGGGACACGAACAGCCGCCGGCGCCGGATGCCGATGGCGAAGATGAGCGCCGCGAGGGCGAGCTCCAGACCGAGCAGCGTCCGGTTGAAGAGCCCCGGCGGGATATGGAACTCGGCCGCGCTCAGGGGATAGTGCGTGAACACGAGACTGAGCGTGCCTGCCGCGAGGAGGACCGAGGCGGCGATCACGACGACCGAACGGGCAATCCTGCCCTTCACGGCGAGCAGGATGAGCGCCGCGAGAAGGGGGAAGCCGATCAGGGCGAGGGGTGCCGCCACGGGGGACAGTATCCCAGAAAACCGACGGCGCGACAACCGGACGAAGCCCCCATCGCATCAGGCCCAGGATTGCGGAATGGCCTCCAGAGGAATCGCCTGGATGGATCCCGGCAGGGGGAACTGGTTGCGGCAGCGGCAGATGATCGCGGCGCGCGTGACCGCCTTTTCTCCCAGCTCATCGATCAGCCGCCGGAGAGCCGCGGAATCCCGATCCGTCGGCAATTCGGTCCATTTCGCTTCTGCCAGCTCGAATCTCCCTCCTCTGTGAAAAAGAAAATCCACCTCCTTCGCGCGATCCCGCCAGAAATGCAGCTCCCAGCCTCCGCGACGATCGATTTGGAGCCGGCGCAGCTCGCCGAACACCAGCGTCTCCCACAGAGCGCCGGCCTGGGGAGAATCCAACAGGTCCTCCGACGAACGGACTCCCGAGAGGAATGCGCACAGACCGGAATCGCAGAGATAGAGCTTGGGCGACTTGACCAGCGACTTTGTCCGGTTGGAGAACCACGGCTCGAGGAGCGCCACCTGCCCTGACGCCACCAGAACGCTGAGCCAGGCTGCCGTTGTGGAACCGCTGATCCCGACATCTCGGGCGAGATCAGCGCGGTTCAGCATCTGCCCAGTCCGCAGGGCGCATGCGCGGATGAAGCGCTCGAAATCCCTCAGGCTCGTGACCTGGAGCGACTGGCGGAGATCTCTCTCCAGATAGGTGGCGACATACGATCGATGGAAACCGTCTGAGTTGAGCTCAGGCTTCTGGTGGAGCTCGGGAAAACCTCCTCTGACGATGAACCGCTCCAGCGTGAGCGATGGGACCGCCGCATGCGCTTCTGCCCATGAGAGCGTCTCCAGCTCCAGAACGTCGGCGCGCCCCGCGAGAGACTCGGATATCGATTTCATCAGCGTGAGTTTCTGCGACCCCGTGAGGATGAAAAGCCCGTTCTCCGTTCTGCGACGATCGACAACGGTCTTCACGTGGCGGAAGAGGGACGGGGCATGTTGGACTTCATCGACGATCAGAGGCGGGCGATGACGCGAGAGGAACCCGTCGGGCTCGTGCTCTGCCTGCGCCGCTTCGCTCGGCAAGTCCAGCGAGACATACTCGTAGGAAGGGAACAGTCGCTGTACGAGGCTCGTCTTCCCGGTCTGCCTTGCACCCGTTAGAACGACGACGGGACGAGTTGCTGCCCGGGCGCGGAGGAGATTCTCGATTCTTCTTGCAATCCACATCATGCAGATTGTACGATATGATCGCAGAATTTGCAAGAGAAGGAGCACCAGAAATGTGAAGGCGTGTTAGAACTTGTAGCCGAACTTCCTCAACATGGACCGGCGGTCGGACCTATCTGCGTCCCCCTCGACGCCCTTGGGTGGGAAGCCGTCGATGACCCCGAGAATGCCGTTGCCCTGATCGGTGCTCCCCACGAGCACCTGCACGGGGTTGGCCGTCGCGCAGAAGATCCGCGCAACCTCCTGGCATGCCTTGATCTGGTTGAGCACGTTGATGGGGTAGGCGTTCTTCATGACGAGGTAAAACGTGTGGCCCGCGGCCACTGCCTGGGCCGAGCGAACGGCATCGGCGATCAGCGCCTCGTCGTTGCCCTCGGTGCGGATCAGGCAGGGTCCCGATGCTTCGCAGAAAGCGAGACCGAACTTCACTCCCGGCACCGACGAGCTCATGATCTCGGCGAGGTCCTCGGCGGTCTTGATGAAATGGGATTGGCCGACCACGATGTTCGCGCCCTCCGGGAAGGAGAGCGGGACCGCTTTGACTTTCACTTCCACGGCGTCCTCCTCAAGACTCGATCAGCATGCCGAGGTCGATCTCGGCCGCGGCGCACGGCATCTGGATCCCCCAGGCCTCGAGCACCCTCGGGTGAACCTCGCCCATGATCCCCGCGCGCTTTCCCTTGACCCGGATCTCGGCCGACCGGCCGGCGAGGAAACGCGGATCCTCGCCGGGCGCGAGGGTGATGTCCCGCGACAGGTAGTAGACAAGCGCGAGCACGTGCGCGTGGACCTCGTTGAACCCGACCTCCCTGTCCGCCCAGAGCAGGCCGAGCGAGTCGAGCGTGCGGCTGCCCTGGTTGTCAGAGGGGTCCTTCACCACGACCTTCCCGACCTCGAAGATCCTGTGGGGGTAGGCCGCGTGAGCCGAAACCGCCTCGGATGCGAGAAGATTGGGGATAATTGAGTTTCGCACGATCTCGAAGCTCTCGGTCATCGCATTTGCGATTTCGAGAACCTCGGAGGGGGGGATTCCCATGCGCTCGATAAAATCTCGCTTGGACCCGAGGTAGCCGTAGATCATCTCCTGGTATCCCAGGCCGACCATGGTCTCGCGCGCTAGCCTGCCGAACTCTTCAGCAGCCGTCAGGCGGCCGACGGTGAAATCCCTCGGCATGACGGGGGCGAAGGAGTCCATGCCCCTGCCGATCATGATCTCCTCGATCGCGTCCACGGGGTGGAGGAAATCGTTCCTGTACTCGGGCGGGGCGATGATGAGCCGCTTGCCTTCCACGCGCACGGTGTTGCCCATCCGACGGATGGCCGCGGCCGCCTCATCGGGCGTGAAGGATTCGCCGAGCCTCTTCGCAGCCTCCGAGACCTCGAGGGTCGTCTCCTTCTGGAAATAGAACGGCGTGACGATCGAGCGGCCCTGCGGCGTGTCGAACGGGTACTCGACCTTCACCGGCAGGATCGTGAAACCCATGTCGGCGAAGTCGCACGCGGCGATCGCGGTCGCGGTCAGGATGGTGGAAAGGTCGGGCCCCGTGAGGTCGATGAACAGCCGCGTGTCGCCGATCTTCACCCCGCCGATGAGGGCGGAGTTGATGACGGGCGGGAAGGTGAGCACCTCGCCCTTCCCGTCGGAGAGAAGGGGGAACTTCGGGAACTGGGCCACGATGGGGCCGTACTCGCGGCCCTTCGGGTGTGCGGCGAGGATCTCGCGCATGCTCATCGGCGTGTCGAAGTCAAGGGGGATGAAGCGCGTCGTGTCCGGATCGGCCGCGCTGTAGCGCACGGGCCACGCGATGAGGTCGGCCCGGGAGACGCCCATGGCGATCATCTTGCGCTTTCTGCCGAAGTTGCCGCACAGCTTCTCCTGCGACTGGATGATCTCCTTCAGCAGGGCATCGGTCACCGCCACCCCTTCGGCGACAAAGGAGCCGATGAACGGGCGGATCTCCCGCAAGCCCGCATCCACGATCACCCGCCGGTCGCCGGCCTGCTTCGGCTGGCCCTGCCGGGAGAAGAACGGGTACGATGGGACCTTCCCCGTGAGGTAGACGGAGAGCTGACGGGCGAGGCCCAGCGTGGACCACAGGTCGGGCCTGTTGGTGTCGTTGAGCTCAATGCGGAGGATCCCTTCTCCCTCGGGCCAGTCGTCCAGTTCGGCCTTGGCGGCGGTGAGAAGCTTGGTCAGCTCCTCCTTCTTGAAGCGCCTGCCGAGCGCCTGGAAGAAGAGATGTTCATTCACGTCGATCTTGGGCATGGCCTACCGCAGCCTCCTCGCGCGGACATCGTCGATTGTGTTGGT
Organism: uncultured Spirochaetaceae bacterium; assembly: GCA_964353885.1. GTDB lineage: Bacteria > Spirochaetota > Spirochaetia > SZUA-6 > Fen-1364 > CAVTER01. The sequence continues at coordinate 75,711 of CAYGXO010000098.1, read as the reverse complement.
GAAAAGCTCGCGGATGTCGTGAAGGCCCATCGACACCAGTGCCATCCTGTCGATGCCCAGGCCCCAGGCGAGGACCGGCACCTTGATGCCCAAGGGCTCGGTGACTTCAGGCCTGAAGATCCCCGAGCCCCCCAGCTCGAACCACCCGAGGGTGGGGTGCTTGATGTGCACCTCGACTGATGGCTCGGTGAACGGGAAGAATCCGGGAACGTACTTCACTTCCTGCGCCATCGCCACTTCCTCGGCGAACATCTTCAGCAGGCCCAGAAGCGTGCGGAGGTTCACCTCCTCGCCCAGAACGATCCCCTCGGTCTGGTAGAAGTCGGCGAGGTGGGTCGCGTCGACCTTGTCGTATCGGAAACAGCGCACGACGCCGAAGTACTTGCCCGGCACCTTGGCGCGCGGCAGGGTCTTTGCCGAGAGCACTGTGCCCTGGCTGCGGAGGATGAGCCTGCGGGTGAACTGCCTGTCGAAGGGGTACTCCCATCCCCGGCTGCCCGTTGTCCAGCCGTTCTCGTGCGCGGCGGCGACCTGGTCCAGCCAGGGCTGCTCGATCTCGCGCGCGTGGGTTGGCTCCTTAATATGGTAGACATCGTGAATGTCCCGGGCGGAGTGGAACTGCGGCATGAAGAGCGCGTCGCTGTTCCAGAACTCCGTCTCGACAAGCGGGCCGTCGAACTCTTCGAACCCGAGGGAGCAGAGCTTGTTCTTCAAGCGCTCGAGGAACAGGCAGTAGGGGTTTTTCCGTCCCAGCAGCACGCGCGTCGGCGGCACGTCGATGTTGTACCGTCGAAACGAGAGGCTCTTCCAGTGGCCGCTCTTGAGCATTTCGGGGGTAAGCGCTCCCGCCTCCTCGCCCGTTGCGCCGGCCTTCTCGAGGGCCTCGCGCGCGGCGGCTCCCGTCTCGGTGATCGAGAAGCTCACCTCGTCGCGTTCGACCAGGCGGAACAGGCTCCCGGCCGCGCCGCGCTTCTTTGCAAGGCCCGCGGCGACTTCCTTCTCGCCCGCGGCGAGATCGGTCTCGGCGAGCACGCCCGTAGCGCCCGCCCGCTCGATGAGGGCGCGGATGGCCAGGAGGCGCGCGGGCCGGTTCTTGTCGGCGCCGGCGGCCGCCAGGGCGGGCGCGAGGGCCGCGCGCTTCTCCGCGTCCATGGCAACCGCCCCGTCCTTTGCAAGCGCCCCGAAGGCGGAGCCGACGTCCTTCGCCTCCACTCCGAGCTTTGCTGCGATCTCGGGGAGGGTGAGGCCTCCCTCGGCCTTGAGCAGGTCGAGTATCCTTTCCTCGATCGTGCCTTTGGTGATGGCCTCGCGGCCCATCTCGGTGAGCTCGTAGAGAACCCGGCGCACGCGCGAGCGCTCCTCGGCGTAGCCCTTTGCGGCGAGCCAGCTCAGGCTCTGGTTGGCCTGGCCCTGGTTGTAGCCCAGCTCGACGACCAGGCGCGCATGCGTCACCTCCTCGCCGCCGCGGCAATGGAGAAGGACCCGTACTTCGAGGGGATGGAGTTCCATGGAATGCTGCACCTCTTATAGTCTGTCGGCGAGGGACCGCAGGAAAAGGCCCACGTCGGTCACGATGCCGATTGTCTGGCCCGAGCCTCTGTCGGAGAGTTTTGTCACAACAGCGGGGTTGATGTCAACGCAGATCGTTCGTGCCGATGCGGGGATCATGTTGCCCGTGGCGATCGAGTGCAGCATGGTCGAGAGCATGAGCACCATCGTCGCGCCGCTCACGATGTCCCGGTACTTCCGCTGGGCGGCCAGCATGTCCATCTCGGTCTCGGGCAGAGGGCCGTCGTCGCGGAGGGAGCCGGCGAGAACGTACGGCACGCCGGTCACCACGCACTCGCGCATGACCCCCGTGCGCACGGCGCCGCTCTCGACCGCGGCCTTGATCGATCCGTGGCGGAAGATCTCGTTGATCGCCCGGATGTGGTTCCTGTGGCCCTCGTACATCGGGTGGCCCGTTTCGAGGGCGATCCCGAGCGAGGTGCCGAACAGGGCGCTCTCGATGTCGTGCACGGCGAGCGCGTTCCCCGCCAGGAGCCCCGCCACCCAGCCGCCCCGAATGAGGGAGGCGAGGGCAGGGCCGCCGCCCGTGTGGATGACCACGGGCCCTGCGACCACGATGGTTTTGCCGCCCTCCCGGTTCTGGCGCTTCATCTGCTCGGCAACACGGGCGATCGCGACCTCGACGCTGCGCTCGGAGGAAACGTCACTCGCCATGAAGCCGAACTCTTCGCCTTCCTGCTCCCGGAACAGCGGAAAGATCCGCACCGAGCGGTTCGTGCACACGACCTGCTCGCCCGCCGCAACCTCGCGGATCAGCTTGCAGACCAGCTCGCTCCCTGTCTGGACGATGACGCCGTCCATGCGCATGTCGGCCACGTCACGCCAGGCGCCCCCCGTGAACACCTGCGTGCGCCTGTTGGTCGTCGCGTAGAAGTCGTCGGGAACGCAGGAGGCCTTTGGCGCGGGGCGCAGGAGCGCTTCGCCGGCGCTCTTCTCGTAGCAGCCGAGATTCACCAAGAGCCCCGTGAGGGAGGCGAGCTGCTCTTCGCCCTCGCAGCGCGCTTCGATCTCGAGGCGCGAGGCATCGGAGCGGACCTTGCCCATCGTGAAGGAGACGATCTGGTAGTCCGCCCCCGCATCCACGATGCAGTTCAGCATCCGGGTGAGGAGGCCGGAGTCGATGAGGTGGCCCTCGGCGAGGAACCTGCGTGCGAGGGACGGCATTCGAGGAGCCCTCTACAGGTGGAGCTCTTTCGCGAACTGCTCGATCACCATCTTCGAGAAGGCGATCTTTTCCTTGGCCATCTCGCGCGACTTCGGGAAATTGAGCTTCGCCGTGTGGGCCAGCTCGCGCCGGAAGTACTCGAGGATCTCCGGCATGGTTTTGAAGTGGTACCAGATGAAGGCGCCCACGGCCAGGCGCGCGTATCCGATGGCGCCGATCGAGTCCAGGAGGTTCGCGTCGAAGAGCAGCTTCGCCTCCATGCTCGCCGGCTTTCCGTCGGGCATGTGGCTGGCGATCGCCGCGATGACAAGGGGGATCTTGTCGGGAGTGAAGCCGGTCTCATGGAGGATCGCCTCGGCCTTGACAGCGGAGCTCGCTGGGTGGCCGACCGACATTTCCACGTCGTGCAGGAAACAGGCGGCATGGAGGACGTCGTCGTCGTACTCCATCTCGTCGCCGATCTCCCGCGCGAGGTGGTACACGCGGAAGGAATGCTCGAAGCCCGAGGCGAGCCTGCCCGCCGTCAGGTCCTTCGCGTACTGCTGGATGAGCTTTCTCATGATGATGAGTGTAGCCGAGAGAGGGGGAAGAGGCAAGCCAGCGGCCGGGGCCCGCTCACTCCCTCAGCAATTCCGTCGCCCGTTCAACCAGATAGAGCGGAAGGTTCTGCAAAAAATACCGAACCGACTGCCTTCCCTTTGCCGTCATGACCTCCGTGCGGATCTCCTGTCGGGATGGGAGATTGAGATCCAACCGAAGCGCGACTTCTCCGGGATGGAGCAGCATGAGCTGATGGAGGGAGCGCAATCCGCCCGAGGCGCCGGATTTCACCTCGATCGGGAGCACCTCGGTCCCGTTCTCCACCAGGAAATCCACCTCGGCGTTCGTGCTGCGGCCGGCTCGCTGCCAGTAGTGCAGCTTCGGCTGCTGGCTCGCAGGGCTGCGCCTCAACAGGTGCTGAGCGACGAATTGCTCGGCCCGCGTGCCCTCGTTGATGAATCGACCGGTGACGAAATCCCCGAGCGGCCCCATGCCCAGGCCGGTTGAAGTTCCGACGAGCCCGACGTCGAGATGGAACAGCTTCGCCACCGTGGGATCTTCGGTCGCGTCGAGCGGCAGGCCGGTCCCATCCGTATGGAGCGCTGCCGAGGCGATTCCCGCGCGCTGGAGCAGCTCGAGGCACGCGCGGATGTCGGCCGCTCTCCAATCGGGGTGGAAACGGTTGTAGCGGATTTTCTCGGCGATTGCGGAGGGAAGCATTTCGTAGACCCGTCGGAGTCTCTCCAACTCGGCACCCGAGGCGTACTTGGAGAAATCATCCTTGTAGGTTTCTATGATCGACCGATGCACCTCCACTGCCTCAACCGGGTCGCGGGATTCGGCGAATCTCGCGACAGCTTCGGGCATGCCGCCGACGAGAAGGTATTCCCGCAGGAGGGGGAGCAGCCGCTCGTGAGCCGCGGCTGGGAATGCCTCGTCACGGCGAAAACCCCGCAGCGTCTCCAGCAGCAGATCCTCAGAGCGAGCCTTGAGGAACTCGAAGAACGTCATGGGCCCCATCCAGAGGTATTCGATGCGCCCGACGGGCATTGACAGCTTCGCCTTGGAGAGCGTGAGCTCGAGCAGCGATCCCGCGGAGATGACGGGGATATCGGGCCGATCTTCATGGAAGTATCGCAGGGCTGCCAGGGCCTTCGGAGCCGCCTGGATCTCGTCAAGGAAGAGAATCCCTGGACCCCGGCCGACCCCTCGGAGGTTCAGCCGAAGTGAGATCTCTTGCAGTATTCTCGCCACGTCAAAGCTGCCGAACGCCTCGTCAAGATCGGGGAATCGTTCCAGGTTGACTTCCCAAAGGGGCACTCCAAGACCTTTGGCCACCTGACGAACCATGGTCGATTTGCCGACCTGACGGGCTCCACGGATCACAAGCGGTTTGCGTATTGTTTGATTGCACCAGTTTTTGATGGTTTTTTCGTCAGTTCTTTTCATTGTTTAGACCTCATAATTAGCATATTATTTCATAAATATGACCTCAAAATTAGCACATGCGAGGAGAGAAATCAAGCCGGGGCTGAATGGAAGCGGAACCTGGGCTAGCACCCGCGCGCTCGAAGAGTGAGTTGACAAATTCAACGATTTGTTCGATACCCTCAAAAGAAATCGCCCCGGAATCTGCCCCCCGCTGGATCAGCCTTCGGGCCTCTGGCGGGGTTGTTTTTTATGAGAGCGCCAGATGCCGAGTGGGCCCGAGACAAATCGTGCTTTCGCCTTCTTCGATGGTCAAAACCTTTTCAACGCGGCCAAGGAGGCTTTCGGCTATCCCTACCCCAACTGACTCTGGAACCAGTTCTGGACGGCGAAGATGGCGGTGATGAGAACTCGAGGAATTCGCACCTTCTGCGACCCTGGTGGGCTAGGAGAATGGTGTTGCCGTTCGCATCGCCCTGGACATTGTGCGGCTTGCGCTCGATGACACATATGACGCTGCTCTGATCTTCAGCCAAGATCAAGACCTCTCCGAGGTGGTACAGGATGTGAAGAAGATTTCTATCCTTCAGAACCGTTGGATCAAGTCTGCGTGCGCATTCCTGAAAAGCCCGACAGTTCAGAAGACTCGGGGTATCAACGGGACGGATTGGATCCGCGTCGATCGCGCCACTTACGACGTCTGCAATGATCCGAAAGACTACAGGCCAAAGAAGGCGACCCCATGGCGAAGGACCGCAAAGAGGAGTCGAAAATCAGGAACAACACTGACAGAGCGTCACTCGTAGCTCAAGACGCCGAGTCATCAAGTGGCTCTCGCCGTTTCTGAGTCCCCAGGAGCCGCAGAAGCTAGGTTCACGGGGAAACCGAAGTCCTTGAGATCTGCTCCCTTCAGGGGAAAGATCTATCAGCGATCCGCAACAGACGGAAATCGCCGCTCGCTGCCAGTGGCGTACCATATAAAGGGGCAGCAGACGTGGACTCAAAGATCAGGTAGAACGACCCGTCGACCTCGCCTCCCACGTCTCCGAAGGTGTCGATGGTTACGAATCCTGAGACAGCGTTGTACGGATAGCCGGTGGGGCCTTCGCAGATCATCATTCCGGCGCTCGCGGTCTGGCCGGCTTCATATCTAGCTGTGTAGTTCCCCGGCGTCACCGATAAGGAGCTCCCAATGGACACTAGGGTGCCCGCTTCCGCCTGTTGGTTCTGTGCTTGGATTGCTATGTAGTTGCCATCTAGCGACAAAAACGCTGTTGGATCATCGAGATGGATGTCGCGCAACCCGTAGTTGAGGGTGATTTCCTGCCCGTTGAGTGTGAGACTGACGTGATAATAGTCTGGCTTGGGATTCATAGGATCACAACCGAGGACCAGAAGCACAATGCACACGCCGCATCCCGTAAGATATGAAAACCCCATCTGCCTTTTCATTTTGCCTCCTACCGAACCGAGGATTCGCTCCGTGGTTTGGTGATGCTTGGAAACCGCCACGGTCGCGGCTTGTAGGATGAATGGCCCTATCCGGGCGCCCACCAGCCTCTTGGCTCCCATTGTACTCGCCCCCTTGCTGCGCTGGATGCGTCGTCCGCAACGGGCTGCGCTAATCCGTACGCCGCGCCACCCGGAACCCTTGGACGTTAACCCCGACCGCGGGGTCCATGCTGTCCCGATACGCGCAAAGCGCGCTGCCCTCGTCAGAGAAAAAGTGCCCGCCCCGCAGGACACGGTACATTCCAGACCCGGGGCCTGTCGGGTCAACCTGCGCAGAAGACGGGTAGACGTCCCTCCAGTCCCAACACCATTCGGACACGTTCCCTGACATGTCATGGATGCCCAGCTCATTCGCCGCCTTTGTCCCAACATGGTGGGTGGTGCCGCCGGCATTGGCGCTGTACCACGCAACCTGGTCCGCTGTGTTCGAACCAGAGTACAAGTAGCCCTGACTCAGCATCCCGCCACGAGCAGCAAACTCCCACTCCGCCTCCGTGGGCAGCCGGTAGCCGTTCTTGCTCCAATCGCAGCTGCCGTCGATCGTGTAGCAGGGGTCGAGCCCTTCAGAGGCCGAGAGTCCGTTGCAGAACGTCACCGCCTCGTACCAACTCACCCAGTCCGCGGGACGCGACGTGTCGCCGGTAAAGTAGAACTCGGTGGGGCCCATTACCTCCTCGTACTGCGACTGCGTAACCTCGTACTTCCCGATCATGAAGCTCGACACCGTCACCATATGCACCGGCTGCTCAAGGGAGCCGGTGCCCATCTGGAAAGTGCCGCCGGTCACATACAAGAACGGTGCAGCTTCCGCGCTCACCGTAACGGTGTACTCCGCCGTGCTCATGTCCTCCGCACTCACGACATAACTGAGCGGCTCGCGGAAGTCGTTGGCCGTCTCCCCGCTCACCTGGAGGACGCCCCCCACGCGCACCGATACCCCTGTGCTCTCAAAACTCGCCACCAGTGCGCTCCGATTCACCTCAAAGGGCACCGCCGCACTGATCGTTGTCCCCTCGATCACCCCCGGCGCGTCCACAGCCAGCCCCGCGTTCTTCGCCGTCTCGAACTTGAAGGCCGTGATCTCCTTCGGGTCCGCTGCGGTCGGACAGCCCACGAGGGCAGCCCACACCAGCAGCAGTGCGAAAGAATAACCAATCACTCTCACTGTAGGATTGTTCATCGCAGTACCCCTTCAGCTCGAACGAAGGTAGCAGAGAATCCACCCTCGGCGAGCCGACCACCCACGCGACTTCCTGTATCCGTACTTCGTGCGCTATCTTTAATTCTACGCCGTACCCGACAGGCGCTCAAGGGGTAATGTTTGCGCCGCAATATATCTCTTTATAGATCTCCTAAACAATGTGGGAAATCCGCACAAAATAATGTGAGCAGTTACACTTGACCGATGGGATCGGCCTTCTCACAGGGTGGCAAACAGCGGATCGTAGCGCAGTAAGTTGTGATCCAGGTCCGTTGAATCCTCCGCCAACCTCATTTCAGAAAGCCTCAACAAAGACATAGAGGTGCGATGGTAGGGAACGGCGGCGCGCCTTCGGGCCCGACACGCCCAGAAGGGCCTGCGCGTGCCACTGATCGCTATTATCACTATCCCCAATGGCTGCAACCTCCGATGCATGGGCTGACGCTAAGACCGCGTGAAATTCTTGAGCCTTGACGCTGCAACGCCTTGTCCCTCATTGTCCTCTGTCGATGGATAGTGCGCAGTCCACTGAGCTGACCAACTCCCGAATCCGCGCCGCCGCCACCTTCATCCGCTCGGCGAAGTACCTCACCGCCTTCACGGGCGCGGGGATGAGCGGCGAGGGAGGCCTGTGGAGTAAATACGATCCCCGGATGCTCGAGCTGGACTACTTCCTCGCCCACCCCGAGACCGCCTGGCCGGTGATCCGCGAGATCTTCTACGATCACTTCGGGAAGGCGAAGCCGAACAGGGCCCACGAGGTGCTGGCAGCAGTGAACAAGTGCTTGCGGACCCTCTCTTTAGAACGAATAGGTAAACGCAGCTAGCCTCCTTTCCTCATTCTTCTCAATATGTCCCAGTAGGCTCCCCTGGCGCCCTCTGCGATCGCCTCGACGAGCACCGTGTTGTCGTTGTAGTTGTAGTCTCTTTCGGCTTCAGGGCCGCTGGGCAGGAAGAAGCGTTCGTCGGCGCCAACGAGATCACGGACGAAGGCCGCGGCGTGCTGCCCGATGTCGGGCGAGAGGTAGAAGACGGGCCGGAGGAATCGGGGGTTGTCTTCCTTTGCGCCATGAAGGGCGGGATTGAGGGGCATGTTGCCCTGGCTGCGGACGAGGTCGGCGATGGGGGTCCCGTCGTACACCCGGACGCCCAGCGAGACGCCGACGCAGTCTGGTTCTGCCCGTCGCATGAGGTCGACGGTTTCCCTCACACTCTCGCGTGTTTCTCCGGGCCCGCCGATCAGGAGGTCGTACATGAACGGAATGCCAGCGCCACGGCAGCACCGGGCGGTCTGGAGTATATCCTCGGGATCGAATTGACGGCCCAGCCTACGCAGCATCGCCGCGTTGCCGCTGTCTGCCCCAAAGTCGATTCCCGCGCAGCCCGCCCGCTTGAAGAGGAGGGCCGTGTCTTGGTCGAAGGGTGTGATCGCGCAGTAGGCGTACCACCGGATCCTCTCACCGAGCTTCCCGTCGATGATGGCCTGACAGATCTCCCGGGCATGCTCGACGGGGAGGTTGAACTCGCAGTCGCACGTGTGGAAATGGTCGATCCCCTGGCCAAGGAGCGCCTGAAGCTCATCGACGACGAGTCGGGAAGACCGCAGGCGGACGCGCCGGCCTTTCGACACGGGATCGGCGCAATACAAGCACGCCATGGCGCACCCGCGCTTGGTCTCGAAACCCGCCTGGCCGCCTTCTCTGAAGTAGCGGCGGTTGTCGACAAGCGAGCGGGTGCGCGGCGGCAGCAGATCGAGCAGCGAATCGACGGGTGGGTTCCTTCTGAGCGCTCCCTTCTCGCGCCAGATCAGCCCCGCGACTGTATCGAGGCCGATGTTTGTTCGGAAGGATTCGAGGAGTTGAACGAATGCCTCTTCTCCCTCGCCCGCAACCCCGAGGTCCACGCCGCAGAAATCCATCACTGCCTCGGGCATGACCGAGAAGCCCACGCCGCCCATCACGATCGGAGCATCCGATGCCCGGCGCAGGCTCGCGACCACATCTCTGATCCCGGGAAGGAAGAAGGCGCCGCTTGCGAAGTAGCAGTCATCGGTGTTCCGGACGCTCACGCCGATCACGTCGGGTTCGAAAGAGCCCGCGGCGGCCGTGATGTCCTTTTCGATACCATCCGAGAAGCACAAATCGAGAAGCCGCGGCTCGTGGCCTGCCGCCCTGATGCTGTCCGCGAGGTAGTCAAGGCCGATCGGTGCGACAGGAGGCTTCATGAGATTCGTGTTGACGAGGAGGACCCTCATGCGCCGCTTCCCGCCGCCGCGAGCCTGCGGCCGATCTCCCGAGCCCTGTCGAGGACTCCCGGCATGTCCCGCACGATGCCTTTTGACCCTGCAGCGCCGACGAGAAGCCTGTCGATGAACCGCAGCCCGAGATAGCGGAAACTCATCTCGAAGAGGCGCACGAGGGGATCGGCTGCCTCCATGCCGGTCTCCTCCCATGCGGAGACGAGAAGCGCTCCCTTGCCTTCGATGAGGGGCCGGCCCCGCGGCCTGTTGAACACGACAAGCCTGTCGATGAATGCCTTCATGATCGCCGTGGGTCCGTACCAGTACACCGGCGTTGCGAAGAGCAGGATGTCCGAGCGCGCGATTGCCTCATACAACCGGCTGCCGTCGTCCTCGAAGATGCACGGCTTGTCGTTCCTCCAGCAGCCGTCGCACCCTGTGCACGGGTGCACCTCGAGGGCTCGAAGCGCAAAGCTTTCAGTCTCGAGGCCGGCATGCGCTGCGCCTTCAAGGACGGCTCCCGCAAGAAGATCAGTGTTCCCCTTGGGCCGGGGACTTCCGAGAAACGCGCTCAGCCTCATGTCAGGGGAGAATAGCGCAGGACAGGGGGTCGGTCCATGGGATTTCCCCGCCGCGCTTGACCCTCGCGGGCATCTGCTCTATCGTGCGCGCTCAAGGAGCATCCCCATGCCCGACAAGGTCAATGACGTCCGCCCGTTTCAGGCGCTGCACTACGATCCGAAGAACGTCGCGGACATCGGGCTGTGCCTCTCGCAGCCCTACGACGTCATCTCAGCCTCCCAGCAGGACGCCTACTACGCCCAGCACCCCTACAATGTCATTCGTCTCATCCTCAACAAGATCGAGGCGAGCGACACGGAATCGAACAACCGCTACACGCGCTCGCGCGATCTGCTGAAGGAGTGGCGCGAGAAGGGGATCCTCCACCCCACGCGGGCTCCCTCCTTCTGGGTGTACGAGCAGGAGTTCGACCTCCCCGACATCGGACGAAAGACCGTGAAGGGGTTCATCGGCGCCGTGCGGCTGCGCGACTACTCGGAGAGGAAGATCCTTCCGCACGAGAAGGTGCTGAAGGGGCCCCTCGAGGACAGGATCCGCCTCACCCAGGTCGCCAACACGCAGTTCGAGTACATCTGGAGCCTCTACCAGGACAAGGCATACATCATCGACAACATCCTCGAAGAGCAGGCGCGCGAGGAGCCCATCATCGATTTCATCGAGCAGCCCATTGGCGTGCGCCACAGGCTGTGGCGGCTCACAGATCCCGCGAAATGCGAGATCATCCATCGCACCATGGCGAGGCTGAAGATCTACATCGCCGACGGGCACCACCGCTATCAGACCATGCTCACCGTCCGGGACGAGATGCGCGCGCGCTTCCCGCAAGCGGGGCCCGACGCGCCGTGGGAGTCGATCATGATGTTCCTCGTGAACTCCGAGCACGAGGGCCTCACGATCCTCCCCACCCACCGGCTGCTCGACAACATCCAGGTCGACAGTCTCTACAAGCTGGGGGTCTCGATCCTCGACTACTTCCACGTCAAGAAATACGCCTTCCGCGGCGGCGACGAGGCGGAGGCCCGCAGGCGGTGGCTGCGCGACCTTCGCTCCTGCCTGCCCGGCGAGCACAAGATCGGCGCCTACATCGTGAACACCAACGGGTACTACCTGCTCACGCTGCGCGATGAGGAGGCGTACGAGGAGCTGGTGAACCTCGACTACTCCTCCGAGTGGAAGCTGCTGGACGTGAACATCCTCAATACGCTGATTCTCGAACAGATCCTCGGGATCGCCGAGGAGCAGCTCAACCTGGGGAAGAACATCAGCTACACGAAGGACGTCGATGAGGCGCTCGGGAGGGTCCGGTCGGGGGAGTGCCAGGTCGCACTGATCCTCAATCCCTCGGCCCTCGCCGACGTGATCACGATCGCGGAGAACGACGAGAGGATGCCGCGGAAGTCTACGCACTTCTACCCCAAGCCCGTCTCGGGCCTCGTGTTCTATCCCATGGACCCGGAGTTCCACGCAGCGCGGTAGGACGGCCCCTGGACCCCTCGACCCTCCAGCGCTATAGAGCGGCAATTCCGGACGGCAATACACGAAGTTGCTCAAACGTACAATTGAGCCAGTTCGCGTGAGCCAATTCGTGCGGGCCGGTCTGGGAGAGAATCGCAGCCCGCGCTTCTCCAGGGCAAACTTGGCAAGCGCGTGGGGGTAGGGTATACTCGCCGCACTATGAGCGGCGGACTTGTCGACGAGTTGCACAATGTTCCCCTCGAAAGGGAGAACCAGGACCTCAAGGAAATCCTCGAGATCGCATTCCAGATCACCGCGCAGCTCGAGGTCGAGAACATCGTCAAGAACGTGGCGTGGAGCTACGCCTCGAAGTTCCAGTGCGAGGCGGTCACGGTAGTCCTGCCCGGCGAGGTCGACGAGGACGCCGTGCAGGTCCTTCTCTACAAGGGCCTCCAGCGCGAGGAGACGAGCGTGGCGTTCCCCCCCCTCGCGCCCATGCTCGCCTTCCTCGAGAAGGACGAGTTCAGCCAGCTCGCCTTCCCGTACTTCAGCGAGGCCTTCCCCGACAAGCAGTTCGTCGCCCTGCTGGAGTCGCTCGCCACCGACGTGATCGTCCCCCTGCGCACGGACAAAGGGGTGGTCGGGTTCGTTCTTCTCACCAAGAGCGGCGGCGGGGTGCAGTACGGCCTGCTCGAGATCGAGTACATCACCCGCATTGCGCGCTTCGCCGCGATCTCGATCGAGAACGCGAGCCTCTTCCGCCAGGCGACGACCGACAGGATGACGGGCCTGTTCTCGCACCATTTCTTCGAGAAGTCCCTCGACGAGGAGCTGGAGCGGGCCCGCCGGTACAAGACGACGTTCAGCCTTGTCATGTTCGACATCGACCACTTCAAGAAGTTCAACGACGCCTACGGACACCTCCAGGGCGACAGGATCATCAGGGAGATCGCGAAGCTGCTCACGAAGTCCGTCCGCCAGGTCGACCTTCCCGCCCGCTACGGGGGGGAGGAGTTCGCCGTGATCCTTCCGGCAGTGGACATCAAGGGAGCCCTCGTCGTAGCCGAGAGGCTGCGGAGGAAGGTGGAGCACTTCCCGTTCCCCGGGGACAACGAGCCGCTGCACGTGACCATCTCCGTCGGCGTCACAGAGTTCGACGCCGAGGCGAACTACGCGCCGACCGAGATCATCCGCGAGGCGGACCGCGCCCTCTACCAGTCCAAAGAGAAGGGGAGGAACCGGGTCACTGTCTCGCCGGTCCGATAGCCATGGTCGTCGTCCTCGAACGCAACATCCGGGAGCAGGACAAGAACCGGGTCCGCGAGTTCCTCTCTTCCAAGGGCTACACGATCCGCGAGATCGTCGGCGAGGAGGAGACGATCTTCGGCGCCGTCGGCGTCGTGGGCATCGACACGCGCGAGGTCGAGCTGCTCCCCGGGGTCGCCCGGGTCATCCCCATCACCTCGCCGTACAAGCTGGCGTCGCGCGAGTTCAGGAAGGACGACACTGTCATCCCCATTGGCCGGGAAGGAGCGGGCGGCCACGCGGGCCCGCCCGTGCGGCTGGGGGGGCTGCGCATCGTGGTGATCGCCGGGCCGTGCGCCGTGGAATCCCGCGCGCAGTCGCTCGAGTGCGCCGCTCTCGTGCGGGAGTCGGGCGCGGTGCTCTACCGCGGCGGCGCTTACAAACCCCGCACCTCCCCGTACGCATTCCAGGGCCTCGGCGAGGAGGGTCTCGCCTACCTGAAGGAAGCGGGGGAAGCGTACGGCATGCCCGTGGTCTCCGAGATCGTCTCCCCCGAGCACGTGGATCTGATGCGCGACTACGTTGATGTGCTGCAGATCGGCGCGCGGAACATGCAGAACTTCGAGCTTCTGAAGCGCGTGGGCAGCCTGGGCAAGCCGGTGCTCCTGAAGCGCGGGCTTGCCGCGACCATCCAGGACCTGCTCATGTCGGCCGAGTACCTGCTCGCCGCGGGGACCGATTGGGTCATCCTCTGCGAACGCGGGATCAGGACCTTCGAGACCTCCACGCGCAATACCCTCGACCTGTCCGCGATCCCCGTTGTCAAGAAGCTCAGCCACCTTCCCATCATCGTCGATCCCAGCCATGGCACGGGGCTGAGGGCCAAGGTGAGCCCGATGGCTCTCGCCGCCGTGGCGGCGGGCGCCGACGGCATCACCGTGGAGGTGCACCCGGATCCCGACCGGGCCCTCTCCGACGGTCCCCAGTCGCTTTTCCCCCAGCAGTTCGAGAAGCTCATGCGCGATATCGAGGCGCTCGCGTCGGTGCTGGGCAAGGAGGTGGCGAAGCTGCCCGAGCCGATCGCGGCCGGCGCTTTCCCGGGCGCTCCCCCTGACGCTTCGGCGCGCCCGGTGTCGGTCGCAGGCCAAGGCTCGGCTTCGACCCGTCCCGTACGCGTCGCTTTCCAAGGGGAGCGCGGGGCATTCGGAGAGCACGCCATCCTGCGGCATTTCTCCGAGGATGTCGCGGCGCTGCCCGCGGCGGAGTTCAAGGACGTCTTCGACGCGGTTCTCGGGGGACGCGCGAGCTTCGGCATGGTGCCGATCGAGAACTCTCTCACGGGATCGATCCACCAGAACTATGACCTGCTGCTCCAGTACCCAGACGTGCGGATCGTCGGCGAGCAGAAGATCCGCATCGTGCACAATCTGATCGGCCTCGTGGGTGCCCGCATCGAGGACATCCGCCGCGTGTACTCCCATCCGCAGGGGCTCGCTCAGTGCGCGAGGTTCCTCGATCGGTTTCAGTGGGAGCGGGTGGCGTACTACGACACGGCGGGCGCCGTGCGGTTCGTCGCCGAAACAGGGGCGAAGGAGAACGCGGCGATCGCGAGCGAAGAGGCGGCCCGGGTCTACGGCCTGGCGATCCTCAAGCAGGGCCTCGAGACGAACGTCCAGAACTACACGCGCTTCGTCGTGATCGCCCGCGACGAGGGGCCGACGCCCGCGCGGCCGAACAAGGCGTCGGTGTGCTTCTCGGTCGCAGATCTGCCCGGCTCGCTTTTCCGCGCGCTGCAGGTGCTCGCCGAGCGCGGCTTGAACATGAAGAAGCTCGAGTCGCGGCCGATCCTCGGCAAGCCGTGGCAGTACCTGTTCTACATCGACGTGGACCTGCCGGACGATCCGGCGGTGTTCGCCCGAACGCTCGCGGAGCTGAAGCCCGTCACGGAAGACCTGCGGGTGCTGGGCGCCTATCGCGTGTAGGGCGTCGGCGGGCGACGCTCGGGTGACCGGCGCCCCTATTCGCCGCCGAGATTCGAGAGGATTCGCCTGTACAGGCGCGTGAAACGCTCGATCCGCGCGAGCTTCACGCGCGCATCCGCGCACCAGACGCTGCCGGGGAACCTCTCGACCACGCGCGAGAAGTATCCGTGCGCGGCCGACAGGAGGCCAAGGCTGTTCGCGACGTCCTGCGATGCTCGATAGCGCGGCGTGAAGCTCGGGAGCTTCTTGCCGGCGATTGCCTGGTTCATCTCGGCGATTCCCCGCACGGCGATGGAGAAGTTCACGAAGCCCTGCTTGTAGTACGCGTATGCGGGATCACGGTGAGGCCCCACGGCGGGGCCGGACGATGGGCTCGCGGAAGCGCTGCCCGCAGGCGGAACGGCTGCCGGCAGGCTCATGAGCGCGGAGTAGGCTTCGTTCAGGGTGATCACCGCTATCTCTTGAACCGACTTGCGTTCGGCAGGGAAACGGTCGGGGTGGTTCTCCATGACAAGGCGCCTGTAGGCTTGACGAATCTCCTGGCGGGTTGCGTTCTTGGCAATGCCGAGGATCTCGCGGAAATGATCGTCGTTCACGCGCGCGTCCCGGCCGCGGTCCTCATCCGGCTCCGCCGAGCCCCAGGCGCCCGAGCTGCTCCTGCTCCTCCTTGCGGGCGGCGTACTCGTGCCGTCTCTGGTTCGCCTTGACGATGCTGTTCTTCACGGCGACCAGTTCGAGCCTGATCCCCTTGATCTCGGTCTTCTTCCCCCCGACAGCCCGCGACTGGAAAACCGCGTTCAGCCCGGCCATCCTCCTATGGATGAGCAGGAGAGAAGCGATCTGCTTGTCGATGAACTCGAACAGCGGCTGTTCAGCCGCCGCTTCGAGCCTCGCGAACCCGGAAGGGGTCGCGAGCGAGGCGAGGACGGCCGCCGTCTTGCGCGTCTCGGCCACGAATGCCGGGAAGGCCACCCTCTCCAGCTTCGGCGAAGGCGTCTGAAACGCCGAGGGCGCCTGCAGCGCCGAGGGCGTCTGAAACGCCGAGGGCGTCTGAAACGCCGAGGTGGTTGTAGTCTCGTAGTACTCCACCTCGTACTGCTGGACCTGCTCCTTCTGGCCGA
The DNA here is from genome assembly GCA_964353885.1 of uncultured Spirochaetaceae bacterium. GTDB lineage: Bacteria > Spirochaetota > Spirochaetia > SZUA-6 > Fen-1364 > CAVTER01. Next base: position 59,672 of record CAYGXO010000098.1, on the reverse strand, counting down.
TCCCCCGCAGGAGCCAGCGCCGGATTTTCTCTCCGAAGCCGAGGTGGCGATCTTCCAGCGCTCGTTCGTTCTCGACCAAAGTCTCGAGGGCTGCCGTGAGCTCGGAGTATGCGCGGGAGAGGATTCGCGCAGCATCGAGCAGGATCGGCTTGGTCTGCAGGGCTTGAGCCGGCGCCTGCGCCTGCTGCTCCGTCACCGTGAGGGCCTCGAGAACCTTCTCCCGCCGGACCCCGCCATCCTCCGCGGAATCCTCCGCGAGGATTTCCTCGATCAATTCGGGAAAATACGGCCGGCCGGGCATGGTTTCGAGGAACACCTTTCGGATGGAACGGAGGGTCTCCTCTCGGCGGGCCCGGACCGCGGGCGCGCCAGGAGGAATCCGTGGAAACACCGCGCCGCGCACCTCGGCCTTCCAGGATTCCCGGTGGAACGCGACGATCTCGGCGACGAGCGCTCGAACCGCCGCCGCCGCCTTCTCGATCTGCGTCTGCGAATCCTTGATGATCCCGGCCGCCATGGTGTCGGTGCCCATGCGGACCTTCATGATGATCCGGGCGAATGCCCTGGTCATGGGGCTCCTCGATCCTTCGCTGAAATCGGCCCAGTTGACGTACGAGACGAGGCCGGAGATCTTCTTGAGCTGCGCGAGGTCGAGCGTGGCCAGCGTCAGCGCGCACCCCGTCGCAAGGAACTCGAGCTGGCGCCTGTAGGCGGCCAGGCGGTAGCTCAGCTCTTCGGTGTTCTCGATCTCGGGCAGCGGATCGTCGCGGGGAACCGTGAGCTCGGTGACGACCTGGTCGTAGTTGTAGGGATCCTCCCGCAGCAGGCCCTTGCGGAGGAGCATCCCCACGATGCTCTCGAACAGCGAGTGGAAGGAGCGCAGGGAGTCGCGCAGCCGGGGGATCTCCCGCGCATCGATCCACGCTCCCCGGTTTGCGACCGCTCCGACAAGTCGAGGGAGAAACTCACCGGATCCTTCCATCATGAATGAGTATAGGGTAAAGTTGCGTTGATTTCCATGGGAACCGCGGCTGATTTCATGCCGGAGAAGCTCGTCATCGGGGTCCTCGCAAGCCGGCCGGGCGGCGATGGCGAGCTGGTCTCGGCGCTGGAGGAGCGCTGGGGATCGGCCGATCTGGTGAGCGGCGCGCTTCCATTCGATTTCTCGGACTACTACGACCGGGAAATGGGGACCCCCATCCGCCGGTTCTTCGTCTCCTTCGCACGCCTGGTCGACCCGGCAGGCCTGGCCCGAATCAAGCTCGAGACAAACGCGCTCGAGGATCGACTGCGCGAGCAGGGGCGCAGGAAGGTGAACCTCGATCCCGGGCTCTTGAGCCTGAGCAGGTTCGTGTTGGCGACCACGAAGGAAAGCTCGCACCGCATCCCCCTCGCCTCGGGAATCTGGGCGGAGGTGACGCTTCTGTTCGAGAAAAGGAGCTTCCGGCCCGTCGAGTGGACCTATCCCGACTACCGTTCGGCCGGATACATCGCGATTCTCAATTCCATCCGCGCGCTGCTCAAGGAGCAGGTGAAGAAGGGCTGAAGCGCCGCGAAAATCGCCTCGTCCTTCTCTGTGATGGTCAAATCGCCGCTTGTTCGGGCCGCGGCCGCGCCCGTGGCAGTAATCTGTGCGCTGCTCTCTTGCGCGCTTCTCTCGTGCGAGCTCTTCTCGCCGGCAGCGCGAGTGCTCGTAAGGATGCCCCAGCCTCCGCCGCACTGGAAATGCGCATTCCCCGGCATCGGGTTCACCATCGAGTATCGCGATGCCAGCGGCCGGATCCAGGAGGTTGTCGGAGAAGACTGGAGCGCGGTGGTGGAGATTGCTTGCTCGAAGGAGCAAAACTCACCCATCCTCGCCTACCCATGGACGAGGGATTCGACCGCGGGAGCAAGAGTCGTTCTTCCGCCGGCCGGAGGGTTCTTTCCGCTCTCACTTGGGGTTGTCGGCGGCCAGCACATCCTCTCGTTGAGCTGGGAAGACGGGTGCGCGGCGCTCGTTGTCTCGCGCGTTCGGGCGTTGGGCAGAGATGTCGGCCTTTTCAATGTTCCCCGTCTGGTCGAGCGCTTGCGCCGTGCCGACGATCCCTGGACCTGGGATGCGGTCGCAATGGCCGAGCGGATCGCGGCAGGTGATTTCACCTCCTATGACATCGATGCCCTGCCGTCACGCGACGTGGAACTCGCGCCCGCGATGGGGGAGTGGTTTCTCGAGAGCCCCTTTGCGGCAGTGCGGAGCGCCGACTCCGCAGGAACGCTGGTTCTGCCGGCTGTTCCTCTCGGTCGCCATACGCTTTTCTCGCTGGAGGGAGCCAGGATCGAAATCTCTGTCGGCGAAAAGGAGACGATCGTCGGCCCGATTCGCGCCTATGGCAACCTGATGATTCTGGCCTTTGTCAGCGCTGTCGCGCCATCGGGGCCGATGAGCACGTCATTCTCCCATCTCACCCCGCCGTGAGCGGGATCGTACAGCCCAGGCTCGATCGTGAAAACCATGCCGGGGAGAAGGGCGGGATCGGAGCACTCGCCCTGGCTGCGCAGCAGCGGCCCTTCGTGGGCTTCAAGGCCGATGCCGTGCCCCAGCGCGTGAGGCATCCGATAGCCCGCGGCCGCGAAGACCTCGTCGGCCCTGCGAGCCGGCTCCTGGGGAGATGCGCCCGGGAGAGCGGCGGCCGCGGCCACGGCGTAGGCCTTCTCGACAAGGCCGATCATGCCCTCCTGCTGGGCTGACAAGGTGCCGCGCGCGACGGTGAGAGTGACATCACTCGTGTAGCCGTCGACGCGCACGCCGAAGTCGAGGATGGAGAGCCCTGGCCCGCCGAATGGTTCGCGCGAGTAGGCGGGAAAGGGATGGATGGCCCAGCTGCGCGACGGGCCGGCCGCGAGGGTCTCGAAGCCCATGCCCTCCGCGCCGAGGGCGAGCGCCTCGCGCTCGACCAGCTGCGCGATGTCGAGCTCCCGCAGCAGAGCGGCTCGGGGCGAGGCGAGTGACTCCTCGATCGTTTCGATCAGGGTGTTGGTGATGGCCGACGCCTTCTCGAGTGCGGCAATCTCAGTTTGGTCCTTGATCGTGCGCGCCTTGCCGAGGAAGGATTCGACGCCGTCGCTCCGGATCGTGACCTCGGCTCCCGACAGGTCGGCCACGAGCTCTTTCTGCCGCAGATGGGACGTGCGGGCCGAGAACTCGATCCTCCGAGACGTCCCGCCGGAGGTGAGCCCCTTTTCCTTGAGCACGCCGACCACCGCTTCGCGGAATGACCTCTTGAAATCAGTGTACGGGATGATCCTGTCGACAGCGGCCCTTTCGTTGGCGAGGTTCACGTCCCAGGGGACAAGGACCGTCGGTCCGTCCGCAAAGGCGACGAGGATCGCGTCGGTCGGGTGGCCAGAAATCCACCGAATGGCCAGGTTTCGGGCGTTCTCGAAGTCCTCGAGGACGCAGGCGAAAATCCCCTCTCGGACCAGCCATGCCGCGAGCCTGGCCTGCCTCTTGCGGAAGGATTCCTGGGGCGCCTCAGGACGCGACAACGATGTTCACCAGCTTGTTCGGCACGACGATGATCTTGCGGATCTCCTTGCCGCTCAGCAAATCCTTGATTCTCTCGTTGGCGAGCGCCTTCTCTTTCGTCTCTGCTTCCGAAAGTCCCGTGGGCAGGCTCTCCTTTGCGCGGATCTTCCCGTTGATCTGGAAGACGATCTCGACGGTCTCCTCGACGGTGAGCGCCTCGTTCCAGTCGGGCCAGGGGTGCCTGCCGACGGATGCCGCATGGCCCAGCTTCGCCCACAGCTCCTCCGCGAGATGCGGGGCATACGGGGCGAGCAGGAGCACGAACGGCTCCCACAGCGAACGCGGCAGAGCGGCGAGGCCCGCGACCTCGTTCATGAAGATCATCATCTGGGCGATCGCCGTGTTGAACTCGAGCCTCGATGTGTCATTGCCGACCTTCTTGATCGTCTTGTGCAGCAGCCGCAGCAGCGCCTCGGCGGGTTTCTCCTCCGTGAGGGGGATCTCGGCCGTGCGCCAGATCCGGTCCAGGAACCGCTTGACCCCCGCGATGCCGCGCGTGGACCAAGGCTTGGAAACCTCCAGGGGACCCATGAACATTTCGTACACCCGCATGGTGTCGGCGCCGTACTGCGCGATGATGTCGTCGGGGTTGATGACGTTCCCCAGGGATTTCGACATCTTCACCCCGCCCTCGCCGAGGATCATGCCCTGGTTGATCAGGCGCATGAACGGCTCGGCCGTGTTGACGGCGCCGATGTCGAAGAGGAACTTGTGCCAGAACCGCGCGTACAGCAGGTGGAGGACGGCGTGCTCCGCCCCGCCGACGTACAGGTCGATCGGCATCCAGTAGTCGATCTTCTCGCGCGAGGCGAAGGCGGTCGTGTTCTTCGGATCGAGGTAGCGCATGTAGTACCAGCAGGAGCCGGCCCACTGGGGCATCGTGTTCGTCTCGCGCTTGCCGGGCCCGCCGCACTTGGGGCAGGTCGTGTTGACCCAGTCCGTCATGGCCGCAAGGGGGCTCTCGCCGGTGCCCGTGGGCGTGTAGCTCCTGACCTCGGGCAGCTTCAGCGGCAGCTCCTCGTACGGGACGGGAACGATGCCGCAGGAGGGGCAGTGGATGAGGGGGATCGGTTCGCCCCAGTACCTCTGGCGCGAGAAGATCCAATCCCGCAGCTTGTAGTTCACGGCGTGCTTGCCGATGCCCTGGGCCGAAAGCCACTCGGTGATTTTTGTTTTGAACTCCGCCGTCGCGAGGCCGTCATAGGGGCCCGAGTTGACCGCGATTCCGTCCTCCACTTCGGCGGCCTCCATCGCGTAGAGCTTCCCGTTCTTCGAGACGACCTGCACGATGGGGAGGTCGAAGGCGCGGGCGAACTCGAAGTCGCGCTGGTCGTGCGCGGGGACCGCCATGATCGCGCCCGTTCCATAGGAGATGAGGATGTAGTCGGAGATCCATACAGGAATCTTCTTCCCGTTCACAGGATTGATCGCGTACGCTCCCGTGAAGACGCCCGTCTTCTCCTTTGCCAGCTCGGTGCGCTCGAGGTCGGACTTCATCGAGGCGGCCTGGACATAGCGCTCGACAGCTTGCCTTTGGGCCGGCGTGGTGATCGATGAAACGAGCGGGTGCTCGGGGGAGAGGACCATGTAGGTTGCGCCGAAAAGGGTGTCGGGCCTGGTCGTGTAGACCTCGATCGCCCCGTCGCCCTTCTCGAGGGCGAAGCGGACATTGGCGCCCTCGCTCCTGCCGATCCAGTTCTTCTGCATCAGCTTCAGCGAGTCCGACCAGTCCAGCATGTCCAGGTCGGCGAGCAGCCGCTCGGCGTACGCGGTGATCCTGAGGATCCACTGCCGCAGGTTCCGACGGGTGACGGCCGTGCCGCACCTGTCGCACAGGCCGTCCTTGACCTCCTCGTTGGCGAGGCCGGTGAGACAGGACGGGCACCAGTTGATCGGCACCTCAGCCTCGTAGGCGAGGCCTTTCTCGAAGAGCTTCAGAAAGATCCACTGCGTCCAGCGGTAGTACTCGGGCTCGCAGGTGGAGATCGAGCGGTCCCAGTCGTACGAGAAGCCCAGCGATCGTATCTGCGTCGTGAACCGGGCGATGTTCGCCTCGGTGGACACGCGGGGGTGCGTGCCCGTCTTGATCGCGTAGTTTTCAGCGGGCAGGCCGAAGGAGTCGAAGCCCATGGGGTGGAGGACCTGGTATCCCTTCATGCGAAGGTAGCGGCAGTACATGTCGGTGGCGATGTAGCCCTCGGGATGGCCGACGTGGAGGCCCGCAGCAGAGGGGTAGGGGAACATATCGAGCACGTACTTGCGCTTCTCGCGCGGCACAGCGGCATCTTCGACGGCCCGGAAGGTCCCGTTCGTCTCCCAATAGGCCTGCCATTTCTTCTCGATGTCGCCGAAGGGGTATCCGGTCATGGCGGGAGCATATCGAAACGGGCAGGCAGTGGTCAACGGTAGGGTCTACGTCCGCAGGGTCTCTGCCCTCGGCGCGGGGTATCGCGCCGGCCTACCTCACGCTGCCGAGGAAGACCGGCCCCATGAGTGTTTCCACGGGCGCATGGTCGTCGGTCAGGATCGTGCCGCCGTTCCGCTTGCGGAGAGCTGCCATGCGCTCGGAAGGGATGCGTGCGCCGACCTCCAAGCCGTCAGGCCCTCGAAGTATTTCGCCCCCAAGCTCCCGGGCTCCTGCCGCGATCACGAAGGTCGAGCGCGAGCCGCCCGTGGAACCCCGGGTCGCATACACCGAGACCTCCGGGAACACGGCGCGCAGGGTGTTCATGAATGCGTTCAGAAACAGCCCGGAGTCGAAGATATCGATGCAGTTGACCAGGTACGCGCCGCCGGGGGCGAGAATCGCCGCAACCTTCTCTGTGAACTCCCTGGTGGTCAGGTGGCTTGGCACTGAGAAGGCGTTGAACGCGTCACAGTAGATGATGTCGAACTTATTCCCGGCCTGCGCCCTGTCCACGTAGGCGCGCGCATCATCGCGGACGATTTCGATGCTGGTCTGCCGGGGCAAGTCGAAGAAGCGGAACGCGGTGTCGACCACGGCCGGGTCGATCTCAACCACGACATGCCGCCCCTTGGGATAGTGCCGCGCGAGGTAGCCGGGTAGGGTGAACGCCCCGCCCCCAAGGGTGAGCGTCGAAGAGGGAGCGATCTCGCGGGTGAGGGCCTCGTAGATCCGCTCGTACTCGTACAGCAGGGCGTCGGGGTTTGCCGGGTCGTGCTTGTTGTGGATCAGGGCGTCGAGCCGCAGGTCCCTCTCGACTCCAGCCGGCGTCTTCCTCTCGGTGACCTGGATGTAGGAATAGGCCGAATCGCCGGCAAAGATCAGGCGCTTTCCGGTTCCCGGCTCGTCCGTCAGCGCCCGGGCGAGAGCATCCGGAGCGCGCGTCGCGGCGAGCGCGATCAGGACGACGATCCATGCGCCCGCGAAGAGCCGCCGTCCTCCCATCGCAAGGGAGAGCAGAGCGAGAAGGATCCCCACAAGCAGGATGTTCATCGTGAGCCCGAGAAGGGGGATCAGCGCGTAGCCGGCGAGGAAGGTCCCCGCGATGCTGCCGAGCGATCCCGCCGCGTAGATGCCGCCCACAGTCCTTCCGACCCCGTTGGCCTGCTCCAGCGCGTACTTGGCCATGACGGGCGAGATCGTGCCCAGCGCTGTCGAGGGGAGGAAGAACAGCGCCACGATCAGCAGGACGGACCGCACGAGGATGCTCATCGTGAACGCCTCGACCCCGAGGATGCGGGTGATGCGCCCCACGGCGAGGTCCAGCCCGACGATGAGGAAGGTCAGGATCGAGCAGGCGAGGAGCAGCAGGGGGATGATGCGTCGGGGGGTGAACCTGTCAGCGAGCTTCCCGCCGATCCAGTTGCCCAGGCTGATCCCGCCCAGCACGATCCCGATCACGCTCGTCCACGTGTACAGGGAGCTGCCGAGGTATTTCGCGACCAGCCGGCTCGCCACCAGCTCGACGATCATGACTCCCATGCTCGTGGCGAACACCACGGCATGAGGGAGAACGCGCGCGATCCGCCGCATGCTGGCCCGCTCAGCGCTTTGCGGGAGGCCGCTTCTGACCTGCCGGGCTGCGGGGTCCCGCGAGGCTCCGCGCCCTGACGGCGCGCGCCAGGAGGATGCCGCCCCATACGGCCGCCCCTGCAATCGCCGCGAGCGGGATCGCCGCCACGAGGACCTGCAGCACGACGAACAGCGCCTGCACGAGGATCTGAGCGGCGCGGACGAATCCCCGGCCGATGGAGCGCCAGTCGATGAAAGGCTCCGCGGACAGGGGAGCGTCGGGGGAGATGTCGAGGGTGACGGTGGACATGCCGACCATGATCTCCAGGTATTTCATCCTGCCCCTGATCCTGTTCACGTTGGACCCGATGCGCTCGAGCTGCTGCTCGACCGCGATGGCCTCCTCGACCTTCTTGGCCTGGCGGAGGAGCTGGAACAGCCTGCTCCTTACCTCGAGCTGGTTTTCCAGCTCCGCGGAGAGGTCGTAGTACTCCTCGGTGACGTCCTCGCCCGAAATGCTCTTGGAGTCCGTCTTTCCCAGGGCCTCGAGGGCGGCAATGAGCGGCAGGAACCCGCGAGGCGGGATCCTGATCGTGAGCTCCGCCTGCTCTCCCCCTTCCATGTACCGGGAGCTGGACTGGATGAAACCGCCGCTGCTTTCGGCGATCTGCAGGGCCCTCGAGTATGAGGCAGCGACATCCTTGACCCGGATAGAAAGCGCAGCGGTCTTGATGACCATCCGGGCCTGGGGAAGAGCCAGAGAATTGCCGGAGCCGGCCTCTCCCCCGACGGGCATGTCGGCGGAGCGTGTTTTCTCAGCGGGCGCGGCTGCTTCTTCGAACGAGGGGGCTTCTCTCCTGTCCGACAACGATTTGCCCTCCCGCGCCAGACCGGCCCGCCCGCACCCGAGCATCGCGAACGTGAGGGCGAGAGCGCCCAGAACCCCGACGATCTTCTTCATGTCTTCCTCCCGGCGGCCGAAGTATACTACACTGGAGCGCGTGACGCGATACACGCTTGTCGCCACGGCGAGCTTCGGACTGGAGTCGGTCGTTCGCGCGGAGCTTTTGGCGCTGGGCAGCGCCGAGCCGCGCACGGAGGACCGCAGGGTGGTGTTCGAGGGGAGAGCGGAGGATGTGGCCCGGTGCAACCTCCGACTGCGGACGGCCGACCGGGTGCTGCTGCGGCTCTCCGAGTTTCCCGTCGAAGACTTCGACGACCTGTACGAGGGTGTGCGCGCGGTGCGGTGGAAGGATCTCCTTGCCCCCTCGCCCGCGGTGGTCGTAGAGGCGCGCTCCACGCGGTCGAAGATCTCGAGCGTGCCCGCAATCCAGTCGGTGTCGAAGAAGGCGATCGTCGATGCGCTCTCGAAGGGCGCCGCCTCCTCGCGCATGGCGGAATCCGGCCCGCGCTACTCCGTCGAAGTGGCGATCGCTCATGACCGTGCCTCCATCTCGCTCGACACGACCGGCCCGGGACTGCACAAGCGGGGGTACCGAGCCGCGGCGGGCGAGGCCCCCCTGCGCGAGAACCTCGCGGCCGCGCTCGTGCTGCTCTCGCGCTGGAGCGCGCCGCGGCCCTTCGCGGACCCGCTGTGCGGGTCGGGGACGATCCCGATCGAAGCGGCGCTCATCGAGGAGAATATCGCCCCTGGGATCAATCGCCGTTTCGCGGCCGAGGAGTGGCCGGCTTTTCCACGGGCGATGTGGAAGACGGCGCGCGAGGAGGCGAGATCGGCCGAGCGCAGGGACGCCGAGTTCCGCATCGACGCCTCCGACAGGGACGCGAAAATGGTCGAGGTCGCGCGGCGCAACGCCGAGCGCGCGGGCGTGGGGTCCCGCATAGGCTTTCGCGCGGCGCCCCTCGAACGGTTCACGCCGGCAGCCGATTTCGGCTGCATGGTCTGCAACCCGCCGTACGGGGAGCGTCTCGGGGAGGCTCGGGATGTGGAGGAGCTCTACCGCGCCATGGGAAGGCTTTCCAGCAGGCTGGACACGTGGTCGCTGTTCGTCCTCACCGCGCACGCCGATTTTCAGAAGCTCTTCGGCTCGCGCGCGACGAAGAACCGCAAGCTGTACAACGGAAATCTCCGCTGCTGGTATTACCAGTACTTCGGCCCGCTGCCGCCCGCGCCTCCGCATCCCTTCGGGACGCGAGGGCTGACTTGACAGGACTTCCGGGCCAACCTACCGTTCTACTATGGAAGAAACCGAACTCCTCCTGAAGGAGCTGGAAAACTTTAAAAGCGAGAAGGAGCGGATTCGCTCTCTCGTGGGCCGCATCGGAGGGCGCACCTCGAGCCGGCAGGACCTGGCGATCAACATCGTGTTCCTGCTCATCGTGCTCACGATTTTCACATTGGACTTCCTGCGGGGAGTATTTGGGATCACGATTCCGGGGGCGCCCTTCACTCTCTTGCAGGAGGTCGCACTCCTGATCATCTCGCTGAAGATCATCTGGATGATCCACAGGCAGACGAAGATCGACCACTTCCAGTTCTGGATCCTCACTTCCATCGAGTTCCAGGTCAGTGCGGTCTCGAAAAAGCTGAGGGAGCTCGAGCAGAAGATCGAGGGGGCGGCCGGGCGCACGCCTCGGACAGGGCGCACGCCCCGGGCCAGGCGATGAGCGTGCGAAAGACGACTCACTCCCTCTTTCGCATCCTGCAGACGAAAAACCCCTCCCTCTCCTCGTCGGGGAAGATGCGCAGCGCCTTCGCGATGCTGGGGTCCAGGCCCCGCGCCATGCCCGCGTAGGAGCCGGGGATCGAGATCGGGAGCGTCTCGACCACGAGGGGGAAGCTCTCCAGGGCCCACTGAACGAGCTTCTCGTTCTCTTCGAGGTTGAGCGTGCAGGTCGAGTACACGAGGAGGCCGCCCGGCCGGGCAGCGCGCACGCCGCCTGCGACGAGCTTTTTCTGCAGCCGGACGCATTCCGTGATCGCGCGCGGCGACCAGGGGCGCGACGTCGCAGGCTCGAAGACGATGAACCGCCCCTCACCCGAGCAGGGCACGTCAAGTAGCACGCGATCGAAGCTGTCGGACATCTCCGCGCCGAGACTCTCCCCCCGGCCGATCCTGACCTCGGCGATGCCGCAGCCCAGCAGCCGGAGGTTGTAGGCCAGCCTCTCCGAGCGAACCTTGTCGAGCTCGTTTGCGAGGATGAAACCCCGGTTTTTCATCAGCGCGGCCATCTGCGTCGTCTTGCTCCCGGGAGCAGCCGCGATGTCCAGGATGCGCTCGCCAGAGAGGGGACCCAGCGCGAGGGCGGGGATCATGCTCGAGAGGCTCTGCAGGTAGATTGTGCCTTCGCGGTAGGGCTCCCACTCCCGAGCGTCGCGCTCGCGGAGCTCGGAAAGCACGAACGCATCGGGGTACCACGGCACGCGGCGGTGTTTGACCGCGTTCTTGCGGAAGAAGGCCATGAGCTCGCTCGCGTTCGAGCGGATTGTGTTCACCCGGAGGGTCGTGCGGCGCGGCGCGCCCATCCCTCGGAGGATCCGTTCCGCGACGGCCTGCGGGAAAGTCGAGGAGAGGCTTTCGATGAACTCCTGGGGGAGCCTCCTGCGAGCCTCCCCGACCGATGCCGTCTGGGCCACCGCCGCGACTGTATCACATCGCGGCCGCCTTGACTTTCGATGCCGCGCTCCGTACCTTGTGTGCCGGTGCCTCTCGGATGCTCTCCCGCATATCTGAAACGACCGCTCGTCTCGTGACCCTGGTGAGGGATGTCGGGAGAACGCTCCTGGACGGCGACGTGCCCCGGCGCCTGCTCGGCAGGCTCGCCCGGGTCCTTGCCGCCTGCCTCCTGCTCGGCCACGCCGCTCTCGCTCTCTTCGTGCTTCTCGCGAGCATTGTTCTCTCGCGATGGAACCCGCCCCTCACCGCTCTCATGGTGTATCGCAGGCTCACCGCCGGCCAGAAAACAGCGGAGACCCGTTTCGTGCCCCTGAGACAGATCCCGCGTAGCGCCCGCGACATGATCGTCCGGCTGGAGGACTTCAGGTTCTACCAGCACGGGGGGATCGACCTCGGGGCGATCCGCGATGCCTACCTCGTCAACAGGTCCATCGGGTACACCCTGTACGGCGGCAGCACGATCTCCCAGCAGCTCGCTCGAAACCTCTTCCTCACCCCGCGCAAGACCTACCTCCGCAAGTACGTCGAGGCTCTGATCGCCGTCGAGATGGATCTTCTGCTCACGAAGAACAGGATGCTTGAGCTGTACCTCAACAACATCGAGTGGGGCAGGGGGGTGTACGGGATCGGCGCCGCCGCGCTGCACTACTACAAGACGGGGATCGGCAATCTCTCCGTCGATCAGATCCGCAGGCTTGTCACGATCATCACCAATCCGCTGCGGTACAACGTCGATACGTTCACCCGCAGCAGGCAGATGGCCGCGAGGTACCGCTACCTCGTCTCGCGGTTCGCGGATCCATCCGATGCGCCAGCCTCCGACGCGCCAGCCTCCGACGCGCCCGTCCCTACACTCCCGACGCCCTGATGAAGAGGGTCCTGTCGATTCGCCTGATCGACCGGGCGAGGAAGATCCCGGCCGCGAAGCACCCGGCGGCCCCCCCCAGCAGATAGCTCAGGCCCAGGAGGTCCGTGTTGCCCAGCCATGCCGTGGCGGCGCTCGCGGCGAGATTGACAGCGAAGAACACGAAGACCGCGAGGAACGCGCGGCCGTACAGCTCGAGGTAGAAAAGGAAGATCATCAGGCTGAGGAACAGCGAATGGAAGAACACCGCCGAGAGGGTGATTCTCAGGGCGGGGATGCTCACCGCGGCCCCGAAGAGGGCCCTGCCGACGATCGGGGCGAGCAGAACGAGGACGGCGGTGCAGATGAGCTGCAGCAGGCTCTGTTCGCGCAGGCCCGTGGACAGGCTGCGGATCATCGCCTGCTTCTTTTCCTGGATCCTCTGCCATGGCTCCGATGCGATGCTGCGGAGAAACTCCCGCAGCCGGGGGTAGAATGAGGTCTCGGTCTCGATCGTGAAGTACAGGAGGCCGGGGATCAGCGTGAGGATGGCGAAGAAGATCGGCACGTCGTAGGGGTCGAAGACGCGGAACCAGCTCCCCTCCACCCGACGGCCGAAAGCGAACCAGAACACGACCTTGTCGGCCCACGTCGCCCACGCGTACAGCAGCCCCGCGAGAAAGAGGAAGCGGTAGCGGCCGAGGTAGGCGACGAACTGCTTCAGCGAAATGCGCGAGGGACGGAAGCGCGCGAGGGTCATGCCGTACAGGACGATCGTCGTAAAGACCTGACCGAGGGCGTAGCCGAGCAGCGCGCCGCCCGTCGCGTAGGGCCCCCCGAGCGCCATGACGCCGAGGAACGAGGCGAGGGACCCGCCGAGGTACACGAAAAGGATCCCCGTGTAGGACTTCAGCAGCGAGATGAAGCACATGAGGACCCAGTTGAGGTTGATGGAGACGAAGAGGACGCCCGCCGAGATCATGAACAGGGTCGGCCGCGACATGACGCGCTTCAGGCGAAGCGGCGCGAGCCCCGCGGCGGCGATCCCCGCCGAGGCGATGAGCGTGATGAGGAGGAACGAGGCGAGGGCCGACGCCGCCTCCCGATTCTTGTCCTCGTAGATCAGGTCCGATATCTGCCGGGTGAAGATGTAATGAAACCCGCTCGCAATGATGAGCGAGAATGCGTAGCAGTACACGATGGCAGCCGAGAACAGCGCCGGGGACTCGCTGAAGGCGAGGCCGGCGTAGCGCTGGATGAGGAAGATCCCCAGCACGGAGAGCAGCCACGGCCCGGCAACGACCGCAGTTCCGGCGAGGCTGGCGCCGATGAAGCGCACGATCCCGCCCCGGAGAATCACCTTCTTCAGCTCGAAGCCGATGCCGGCCACTACGCGGCCCCTCCCGCGAGCCCCCGATACAGCGCGAGATACTTTCGGTAGACCTCGGCCTTGTCGTAGAAGCGCGCAACCGTTTCCTTGTTCTTCTTCACGAGCTCCGCGATTTCTCCGGGGTGGTCGTGCACGTAGCGCACCGAGCGCGCGAGGGACTCGGAGTCCTTCGAAGCGGCGAGGAACCGCTCGTCGTAGTCCAGCAGCTCAGGCACATTGCCCACGCGCGTGGATGCAACCGGCAGCCCCGCGGCGAACGCCTCGAGGATCACCAGCGGCTGCGCCTCCCGAACGCTGGTGAGCAGCAGAACGTCGAGGAAGCCGTAGAACTCCCTCACATCAGCCTTGCCCGTGAAGGTGAACCTGTCCGCGATCTGGAAGCTCTCCACGAGCGCTCGGCAGTCCTCGTGGTATGCCGGGTCCTCGTCCGTGGGGCCGATGCACCAGAACCGGGCGTCGGGCAGCGCGTCGGCGACGATCTTCGCCATCAGGATGAAGGTCTTGATATCCTTGATCGGAACGACCCGGCCGACGAGGCCGACATGGAACCCGGGCCGCTTCACGCGCTTGACGGAGGCGAACCGGGGAATGTCGATGCCGTTCGGGATGACGATGGCCTTGTCCTCGTCGGCGCCCATCTCGAGCTGCTTGCGCCTGTTGTACTCGAACAGCGAGATGATGCGGTCGGCGTAGCGATAGCAGAGGCGGCTGAAGTCGTTGTACATGTTGATCCACATATCGCGCTGGTAGCCCTTCACGAAGCCGGCCCGCTTGATCTCCATCTCCCGCTCCTTGTGGTACAGGCCGTGCTCGGTGAGCAGGAAGGGTTTTCCCGTGCGCAGGCGCGCCATGACGCCCGTCAGGCCCGCGTACCCGGTGGAGACGGCGTGATAGAGGTCCGCATCGGGGAGCCCTTCGCCGACGATCGTGAAGGCGATGTCGTGGGCGGATTTCCACGACCAGAAGTAATCCGCGAAGGGGTAGACCGGGTTGTGGGCTCGGTTGCCCTCAACGATCATCTCCCACGCCTCCGCGTTCCTCACGGCGTCCGAGGAGAGGAAGTACCCGGCGGGCATTCGCCCGATGATGCCCGCAATGTCGGGCGCCGATCCCGAGGCGAAGGAGGAGTGCATGGCGCGGATCTCGTCGACGAGGCTGCTCATGCCCCCGCGCGGACGGGCGGTGCTCGTGCGTTTCTCGTTCAGGACGATGTCTTTGTGGCCAACGACATTGGGCGGGAGGGTGTAGCGGATGGCCTGGTCCCGCTTCGGCGACAGGGTGTACAGGATGAAGCGGACGTCGGGGAGCGCCATGATCAGCTCCTGCACCCAAGCCGAGACTCCTCCAGTGACGAAGGGGTACGAGCCTTCGAGGATGAGGCAGACCGTCGGCTCAGGCACGCGAAGCTCCCGGGGGAGCGCCCTCGGGGGCGCCTGACCAGAAGAACACAGTCCCGCGATCCTTCTCCCCCAGCTTCCGCGCGAGGGGAACGAGCCTGCGGCAGAAGCCGGCGACCTTGGAGTACTGACCGCGATGGAACGCGACGCGCGCGGCGAGAAGGAGAACGAGGGGGTCGTCCCCCGCCCGGACCTGCTCGAGCAGGCGGGCAGCCTGGTCGTGCAGGCCCAGGGCGACGAGGATGTCGACCATGAGACCGAGGTCCACCCGGGAGACCCGCGCCTTCCCGCGCTCCCCGCGCTCCTCGCCGTGCGCGGCAAAGGCTCCGCGGATCGAGGTGAATGCCTCGCGCAGGTAGAATGCGCGGATGGAGCTTGCCCGGCTGTGCAGCGTCGCGAGCTCGAGGTACTGCCGGGCCAGCTCCCGCAGGGCGGCGCGGCGCGCCTCGAAAATACCATCGCCCGCCGCCTCGCCCGCGCCGGCATCCGCTTTCGCGAGGGTCCCCTTGAGCGTCTCGATCCTGTTGACGTAGCGCCCCTCCAGGGCGTTGATGCCCTCGGCGCCGAACAATGCGGTCTCCTGATCGCCGGTGCCGATCAGCTTCTCGAGAATGGATTTCAGCTGCGATGAGGTCTCAATGCCGAGGTCCCTGCGCGCGAGCATCCGCTCGATGCTGTCCAGGTCGTACGGCTCCTCGTCGAGGGGCTTCACGGAGGTGCTGGCATACACGAAGTGCTCGGTGGGCAGAAGACCGGCGCCGATCGCCTTCAGGGCTCCCGCGGGGGTGCGCGGCGCGTAGCCCGCAGGCCGGGAGCGGAAGAAGTCGAAGCCCGCCACGTCACACCTTCTGCATCTCGAGCAGGTTCTCGGCTGCCTCGAGCAGGTCGTCGGCCGACTGGCCGGCGCCCGCGCGCACGCCGAAGCCGAGGATGAGCTCGAGGAAGACGCGGGTGTCGCGAAGCGCCCACTGGCGCTCGCTCACCCGCGTGAGGAGATTGAGGGAGAACAGTGAGGCCCCGTCGGCGTCGAGGTTCGGCGCCAGCACGACGAGCTGGGCCTCGCTCTTGTAGTGGAAGACGCGCGCCTTCCCGTTGGAGAGCTCGCGCACGAGGGGGGCGATCTCCGCGAGCAGGCGCAGCGCCTGCTCCTCGCCGTGTTCCGCGGCGAGCGCCGGGAAGTTCAACAGCTCCAGCACCAGGACGGCGAGGGTCCCGTTCTCGGCGTCCTGGTGCGAAAGCTCGCGCGCGAGCAGGGCGTAGAACTGCGAGAAGGAGGGGAGGCCCGTGACGGGATTGATGTCCTCCTGGCGCACGACCGCCTCGTACTCGATGGCCCGCTCGAGAGCCGAGCCCGCGAGGGCCATGATCAGGAGCAGCAGGCGCTCGGCGTAGAGGTTGTACTTGGCGAAGGGCATCTCCTCGACGACGAGGACCCCCCAGATCTTGCGGCCCGCGGCGATCGGCAGGGCGATGATCGCCCGGCCCGCGTCGAGCTTCGCCAGCTGCTCGTTCTCGAGCAGCCTCTTCACCGAGAACATGCTGTTGTTCCGCACGACCCACCCCTCGATGGAGCCCTCCACGGCGATTGCCCCCATCCTCCCGTCTGCAGGCTCTTCTCCGAGGCGCGCAACGGGCTCGAGCCGCCGCGACTCGGGCTTGTGCTCCCAGATCGAGCAGCGCGTGGCGCCGGTGAAGCGGCGCACCATCTCGAGGATGGCCTGGAGCGCCTTCGAGAGATTCAGGGAGTTGAGGACCTGGATCTGCGAGTACAGCGAGGTGATGCTGTCCTCCTGGCGCGAGATCCTCTCCTCCAGCTCCCCGTTGGCGGACTGGAGGGCGCGCACCTGCCTCTTGAGCAGGCCCTTGTCGCGCGAGAACGCGGCGAGCTTCCTCCTGCCCGCCGCGTCCCTGCGCACGAGGGAGTCGCGCACGAGACCGAGCAGGTACACCTCGACGAGGGCTGCAGCGGCGGGAAGGGGCGCGCGCTCCCAGAGTCGCTGCCAGAGGCCGAGGGGGAGCTGCAGGGTCCCCCGGGCGATCAGCCCCACGGCGGCCGGCAGGCCGAGAGCGATCACGACGGCCGAGAAGGCGAGGCTGAGAAATCCGTAATACTTCCCATGATACACAGCGATAAACAGAGAAAGGACGAGGTAAGGGTTGAAGAAGCCCTCGAGGAAGCCGGGATTGTCGGGGAAGAAGTAGTTCACCGCTCCGAGAACGAGCGAGAAGGCGAGGATTTCGCCTATCTTCCCCAGCGTGCTATCCTTTCTCACGGAAGCCATAGTACCATGAATCAGGAGATGACGCCATGAGCCACACGACGCGGTTCTGCGCCCTTTCGGCGCTCGTTGCCCTGCTTTCGATGCTGGTGTGCCCGGCCGTCCTGGCCGAGGCGGCGGCGAGCGCCCCCGCAGCGAAGATCGAGCCCGTCTTCCCCGTCGAGAACGAGAGCATCGTGCTCGTCGAGGGCGAGGATGCGGTGTCCACCAACTTCGCCCGGGAGCCAGTCCTCAACTACGGCTGCTCGGGCTTCCGGGCGCTGCAGCTCAACCGTTCCACGGGCCTGCAGGGGGTCGGCACCTTGTACGCCGACTACGTGTTCACCGTGCCCAGCTCGGGCACCTGGGAGCTGTGGTACGGCGGGACGCCTCCGGGGCCGAGGGACGAGCTGTACCCGTCGTATTCCTCTCCCTTCCAGCTCACGATCGACGGGCAGAAGCCGATGCAGGTCTCGCGCGAGACCATGGCCGTTGTCGAGAACTACGCCCCGTCGTTCTACTGGAACCTCATCGGCAGCGTGCCCTTGGAGGCGCGCCGCCACAGGGTCAGGTTCGAGGTCACGGAGAAGAGGAGGGTCGACGGCCGCTACCTGTTCTACCTCGACTGCTTCTTCCTCGTGAAAAAGGAGGGCGGCAAGCGCGTGCTCGCCGAGCCCCTGCCGTCGGTGTTTCCAAGGAACCTCGACAACAGGGCGATCAACAACCCCTTCCCGACGATCGACGACGCCCTCATCCGCGTGCGCGACACTCCAGGTGCGATCGAACCTCTGCTCGATCTGTCTCTCGTCTATACTCTCCTGGGCGACTACCTCAACGCCATCAAGTACCTGAACTCGGCCGCCCTCATCCAGCCGAAGAACGCCGACATCATCCTGCTCACGGCAAAGAACAGGGTCTGGAAAGGGGACAGCGCGGAGGGCTTGAAGAAATACCGGGAGCTGCTCGATGCCGATCCGGCCCGGCGCGAGCTGTGGTTGGAGGCCGGCAAGGTCGCGGCATGGACCGGCCGGTTCGACGATTCCATCAAGTTCTTCACCGATGGCCTCGCAGCCTTCCCGAAGGACCTCGACCTGACGGTGAACCTCGGGCTCACCTACGTCTGGGCCAGCAGGGGGCAGGATGGAGAGCGGGTCTTCCGCGAGGCCCAGTCCATCGCGGGTTCGGACGCCGGCAGGCTCAAGGAGATCGCCCGCATCTACAGGGTGAATGGGTACCCCGACCGGGCCATCCAGTCCTCCAATGCGGCCATCGCCGCCTCCCCGCAGGACCTGCAGGCCTACCTCATGCTCATCGAGATCGACCAGGCCGTGGGGAAGACGGCCGACGCCGAGATGGTCCAGAAGAAGATCACCGAGACCTTTGCGCCTTCGCCTCGACTCGCAGCCTACCTCGAGAGCTTCAGGGAGAAGCAGGGGCTGAAGGAGCAGGTGATGGCGGAGTACCGCCAGAGGCTCGCGGACAACCCCGACAATCTCGTGCTGCGCCAGACCCTCGCGCAGGCCTATTTCTGGAACGGCCAGAAGAGCCGGGCGATCGAGGAGTACCGGCACATCCTCGCCAACCACGCCTACATCATTATCCGCAATGCGGAAGCCGAAGCGGCCGCCGTCCTGTGGCCGCTCGACAAGGGCTTCCTGCTTTCAGATTTCTTCGCTCGGGTCCCCTTCCTCGCCCAACAGAAGCGCGCCCTTCTCTCCGGCGAGGCCGCAAAGTACCGCCAGGCGCTCGCGAGCCGGGATGCCGCGCAGAAATCGCTCGCCGCGGCGAAAGCCGCCCAAGCGAAAGCGAAGGAAGGGCAGGACGCGGACAGGGCGCTCGCGGCAGTCCAGGCCGAGGAGGACAAGCTCCTCGCCGCGGATGGCGCACTGGGCAAGGAGGCTAGCGCCCTCGCCGCGCTGACCGCGGACGCGCGAGCCCTGGCTTCGCTGATCACGGGCTTCGCGGGCGAAGCCAGCGCGGACACCGAGAAGGTGGGCGCCTTGCAGGCGCAGGACGCGAAGGCAGAAGAGGCTTTCGCCTCAGTCGTGAAGGCCAGCGCATGGAAGCTCGACCGGGCGGGGACCCTCGCGGAGCTGTCGCTCGACGCGGCCGACAACTCACTCGCGCGCCTGGTGATGGCGAAGATCCACATGATGGACGGGCAGATCGGCTCAGCGCAGTCGCTGCTCGCCAAGTACGCGAACGATCTCGGAGGCACCGGAACGGGGACGGCGTTCACGCTGGCGCAGAGCCTTCTGTGGTCGGGCAAGGCGAAGGAGGCCGGCCCCCTCATCGCGAGCCTCGCGGCCAGTCCGGGCTCCGCCGTGCTCCCGCAGTACTTCCCGGATCTCGCGGACCTGCAGAAAACCATCGAGGCCGCCTCCAGCGCGGGGCAGCCGGCCGGAAGCGAGCCAGGCGAGGATCCGCTGGCCGCCGTCGACGCGGCGTCCGCCGAGCTCACGAAAGCCGAAAAGGAGGCGGGGACACAAAGGGATCTGGTGCGGAAGAACCTCACCCTCCTGCAGATCCTGTACCGGCGGGCGATGGTGCGGGCGTTCTTCGCATGGGACCAGGCGACGTCATCCATTCGCAATGAGCTGGGCGACTACTATCTTGCCGAAGAGCCCCCGGACCTCGAGGCGGCGATCGTCCAGTTCCGAAGGGTGCTCGCCGTCGACCCGAATGACCTGAGCGCGACCTTCCGCCTTGGCAAGGTCTACCAGTGGAAGCGGGACTGGAAGGCGGCCCTCGACCAGTATGCGAAGGTCTACAAGGCCGACCCGGCTTTCGAGAACGTCGCCGCCCTGTTCAACCAGGTGTCGCGCGAGCACGCCGACTCACTCGCCTCCCTCGCCTCGTACCTCGCCGACTCGCAGAGGATCCAGTGGCATGCCGAGACGAGCTACACGCACCTGTTCAACACCACCTGGGGGCTCGCGGCTGCCTACGTGACGGATGCCATGAGGATCAAGCGTGACATCACGCGGGGCGACGGGTCGGTCGCGACCGAAAACTCGGTCTACCAGGTGCACGACGTCTCGCTTGGCGTGCCCTTCACGTTCTCGGATGCCAACGTAACGCTCACCCCGAGGGTTGGCGCCTCCATTGTCGCGAACAGCCTCAACACGGAAGCGCCGAAAACCGCGGATCCGCCAGTGATCCAGGACGCGTTCGGGCTCGTCTTGCCTCCAGAACCCTACGCGAAGCTCGACGCCGTGCTCGGCCTCTGGAACGTCGTGTACCTCAACACGGCGCTCCGCTGGGGCCGGCAGCCCGAGACCCTCGACCCCGTGCGGGAAGCGAAGATCGGAGCGAAGATCTACGACGCGTCGGCCGAGGCGAACGTCACGACGAAGTTCTCCTTCATCGACGCCTGGCTTCTGCGCGACACGACGCTGCGGGCGTACGGAAAGGTCGATCTGATCCACGACAAGGGGTTCGGATTCCAGAACTTCCTTTCGACCGTTGTCGGGGAGCTTACCGTGCAACTCCTGAAGGGGGGCATGCCATACAGCCTCCTCACCCTGATCGGCAACGTCACCTGGCAGCGCAGCCAGAACCCCGAGTCCTACTCCTACTACGCGCCGAGCGAGGTTTTTTTGGCGGGGGGGAACCTGATGGGCTCCACGTGGATCGGCGTGGGCGGTGGCCGGGTGCTCGGGCTGAGCCTGCGCGCCTATGGAGGGACCTTCCAGGAGAGGACGCTCGCCGCAAGCAATTTTGTCCCCCGGATCAAGGCCGAGGCGGAGGCGAACGTGAGCTTTACAAGGGGGAATGCGACCTGGACGCTGACGGCGATCGCAAACACGACATACAACACAACACTCGCGCCGGCGGTCAACCCGTGGGACTACTGGTCGGCTTTCGTCCGCCTGGGCTATTCGCTGAAGATGCCCGAGCAGCTTGCCCCGTAGCGCTCACGTAATGTCGAAGAGGGCCTGGTACTCCCGGAAAAGCTTGTCCTGGCGCAGCTCGGCGGCGTAGGCCGCCGCGAGCCCGGGAACCTCAGCGGCGCCGAGGCAGGTGTAGGGGAGGAGCTGCTGGAACAGGTCCTCCTTCAGCAGGGGGAGGGTCCCCGTTTCCAGTTTCTCGGCAAGGATGCAGCCTGTCGAGACGAGGATCACGAAGCTCTTGTGCGCGGAGCCGATATTGAGGGATTCGTGCTCGAGGGCCACATCCACGAAGAGGGCCGGGAAGTTCCACTTCTTCAGCAGCGCGCCGCCGATCTGACGGTGGGTGGCGCCGAACATCTGCTCTTCGATCGTCTCCAGCAGGAGGGCGCCGAGCTTCTCCGCCTCGAGCGCTTGCGCGTACTCCGCGGGCGACGCGGTGAATAGCCCCGCCTGGCCGATGTCGTGGAGCAGGCCGGCGATGAACGCTTCCTCGGCGGCCTCGCTCCTGCCGCAGCGCACGGCGAGGCTCTTCGAGAGAAACGCCGAGAGGATGGAGTGCTTCCAGTAGGTCTTGTGGAAGGCTGAAGCGCGCATGCGGGGGAACAGGTTCGAGGCGGTGATGAGGAGCACGAGGCTCTTGATGTTCTTGAACCCCAGGAGGGTGATCGCCATCTGCAGGCTCTTGATCTCCCGTTGGCGGGCGTACAGCGCGGAGTTCGCGATTTTGAGGATTTTCGCCGTGAGCCCCGGGTCGATCTTGATGATCGCCTCCAGCTCCTTGAACGATATCTCGAGTTTTTCCTCAGTGAGGTTCATCACCTTCACCGCAACCTCGGGCATGACGGGAAGGTCGCGGATCCGATCGAGATACTGGTCCCCCACGCTCTGCTCCTCGGCGCAGTATGCCGGCTTTGCCCTCGAGGGGCAAGAGGCGCTATACTCACGGCCATGGTTGTCCTGTCGGCCGTGATCAACGGCCTCCTGCTCTCGCCTGTTCCTCTCGTCCTGCTCCTCGTTGCCGCCGCCGTCCTGGCCGGACGAAGGCGCTTCCGCGCGGGCGCGTCCCTCGCTGCCGCCGCTGGGGCGCTCCTGCTCCTTCTCGCCAGCGGGCCCGTACGTGATCTGCTGATTTCCCCTCTCGAAAACCGCTACCCCCCTGTTTCGCTCGAGGCGCCGCCGGCGTTCGATTCGATCGTGGTCCTCGGAGGGGGTACGCACCGTCGATCGCCGGACCAGGGAGGGCGTTCGGCGCTCGCGCCGGAATCCCTGGCGCGCCTCCTCCAGGGCCTCGCGCTGCACCGGCGGACGGGAGCGCCGCTGATCGTCAGCGGCGGGGTGGTCTGGGAGGGAAGCGGTGTCGAACCGGAGGCCGACGTCGCCCGACGAGCCCTGCTGGTGATGGGCGTCGCAGAAAACGCGGTGCTGCGGGAAGCCGGGAGCAGGACGACGTGGGAGAACGCGAGGCGGGTCTCGGCGATGCTCGCCCCGGGCCAGGCGATCGCCCTCGTCACCTCCGCCTCCCACATGCCGCGCGCGATGCTCGCCTTCCGCCGGGCAGGCATTGCGTGCGTCCCTGCCCCGACTGACTACAGGGCGACCCGGGGCCGGCGCATTGCCGCCGACTTCATCCCGTCCTTCGACGCTCTCTCGGAATGCTTTCGGGCGTTGAGGGAGTACGCGGGCCTTGCGCTCTACGCCGTGAGGCGGTGAGCGGGTCAGCTCACGGCGAGATCCCGTCGATTTCCCTCCTGTGCGCCTCGCACAACCGGTAAAGCGTCCCGGTCGACGGGTTTCTCCTGGTCACGTCGGCGCCGCATCGTACGCACAGGCCCCGCTCCCGCCTCGAGCGGTACAGGCGTGCGGACCGGGCGGTGCCCGTTGACCGGTACCGGCTGATCTGGATGCGCAGTCCCTTGTACAGGTACGTTCCGACAGCGACGTCGCTGCCGGCCTGAAGGTCCGCGAGCATCCGACGAAGCGCCTCGGCCGCCAGCCTCGTCGGGCTCATGGATCAGTCCGGCTCGAGGGCGAGGGTGCCGATGTCCAGCAGCTTGTCCCCGCGGATATAGTCGTGGACGAAGAACTCCCCCGGCACCTTCACGTTCTTCTTGAAGGTCAAGGGCCTGTATTCCTTGTGGTCGAAGCCGATGCGCATCTCCACCCGCAGGCACTCCGACTCACCCATCTCCGCCTGCGGCCAGAAGCTGAAATACCCCCGGGTCGGCTCGTTCGTCAGGTACGGGTTCCGCCAGCCCGGCTCCGCCGGTACGGAGACGCTGTCGTTGATCCAGAGAGTGGCCTCCGCCGCGATGACAGGTCGACCATCCCTCGCGTCCACGATCCTCCCGAAGATGTGCGGCATATTGTAGAAATAGGTCAGGTGAAGGGGGACGTCCTCGATGGGCTCGGCAGGGGCTGCCCGGGCGGCGCGCCGCGGCACATGGTCGCGTCTCCTTCTCGCGACCACCTCGATCGCCCTGTTCACGAGGGTGATCAGCTCGATGATCGTGAAGAGCCTTTCCCCATCCTCCCCGCACCCCCCTTCGGGCTGGATGAACTCGCGGGTGAAGCCCCGCTCGCTCGTGATGTACTTCGGGGGGATTCTGTTGAGCGCGTATGCCGCCACGTCGAGAATGAACGAGCGCGTCGGCCTCAAATCCTTCCTGTCCCTCAGGACGATCTTGACCGTGTCGAGGACGAGGTCCTCGTTGTAGTTTTTCAGGCGCATATCGGCTCGGTGCCTCTCCTCTTTTTGGTATGTCTTTCCGCCGTCTTCCTTGAATATATCACGCTGGCCAACAACTCACATTTTTTTCCTTCCCCGGCTTGCCCCGCCGCCCGCAGGCGCTCTATACTCCCGCCCCGTGGGACGCCAGATGGATGTCACCCAAAGGTTCAGCGGCCGGGTCGCCGACTACACACGGTCTCGACCGGGCTACCCGGCCGAGCTCATCGGGCTGCTCCAGCGGGAGTGCGGGCTGCGCTCGACTTCCGTCGTGGCCGATATTGGATCGGGGACCGGCAAGCTCTCCGAGCTCTTCATCGCCAGGGGGAACACCGTGTACGGCGTGGAGCCGAACCAGGAGATGCGCCTCGAGGCCGAGCGCATTTTCGCCGGTAACCCCCTTTTCCGAAGCGTCCAGGGCAGGGCGGAAGCGACGGGCCTCCCCGATCGATCGGCGGACATTGCGGTCGCGGGGCAGGCCTTCCATTGGTTCGATCCCGACCTTGCCCGGGTCGAGTTTCGCCGCATCCTGCGCGGCCAAGGGTTCACCGCGCTGGTGTGGAACGACAGGAATGACGCGGGCTCGCCGCTGCTCGCCGCCTACGACGAGTTTCTCAGAGAGTTCTCGACCGACTACGCCGAGGTCGAGTCCCGGCATGCGGCGGGCGCGGGGACCATGGCGCGGTTCTTTTCGGGAGGGGTTCCCGCCCGAGCCGTCTTCGCGAACTCCCAGCTCCTCGACCGGGAGGGCTTCCGCGGCCGCTACCGTTCCTGCTCGTACGCCCTTGTCCCGGGCGACCCCCGGTTCGCCGAAGCGATGGAGCGCCTGGACGCGATCTTCGATGCGAACGCGAAGGAGGGCGCGGTGTGTGTGCCCTACGAGGCGGTCGTTTTCCATGGAAAGGTCGGCGGGGGATGAACGACCGCATCCGCGCGCTCATCTTCGACTTCGATGACACGATCGTCGGCAGCGAGGTGCTGAACGTCCAGCTCCTGCGCGAGTTCCTGCTCAGCGAGTACTCCCTCACCCTCACGCCCGAACAGGAGAGGGAGACGTACTGGTATTCGTGGATGGATACCTTTCCGATGCTTGCGCGGACGTTCGGCATCTCGGAGAGCTTCGAGGAGATCTGGCCGCGTTTCCTCGAGACCAAGAAGCGGTGGCTCGCGTCGCATACGATGCCCGTCGCGCGCGGCACGCAGCTCATCCTTTCGCTGCCTGTTCCCCGCGCGATCGTGAGCGGGAGCATGCGTGGAGAGATCGAGCTGATGATGGCGAACGTCGGTCTGGAGCGGGAGCGCTTCGATGTGCTGGTGAGCGCGGAGGACTGCGAGCGCAGGAAACCGGATCCCGAGGGTTTCCTCCGCGCCCTGGATGCCATGGGGGTCCGGCCCGAGCAGGCGCTGGTCTTCGAAGACTCGCCCCTCGGCATCGAGGCGGCGCAGGCGTGCGGCTTGCCCGTCGCGTTCATGCGGGAGTTCGCGGCCACGGACGCATGCAGCGGCGCGCACGTGTGCTTCGACACATTCGAGCAGGCCTATCCGTGGGTGAAGGAGAGGCTGGAGCCGTCGGGAGAGGAGGGAGGGAGCGGGCGCGGGGCGCCCGACGCCTAAGGCTCGGCTTCGTCCCTGTCTTTCGCGAGGATCGCCTTGTTCAAAGCGGCTTCCGTGATGAACCCCTTCTTTACGGCGATTCTGCCGAATCGATCCTTGAGGCTCCCTTTCTGGGTCTCCTGCTCCTGCATGACCTTCTGTGCCTGCTCGACGGTGATGAGCTTCTTCGAGACGAGCCAGGAGGCCAACTTCATCTTTTTCTTTCCCATCATTGAGGATATCGGCGGGATGAGGCGTGGGCATCACACCTTGCGCGATGCCCCCGTACCGGCTACACTCGGGCACTGAAGGAGACGAGATGAGAATGATGAACCTCTTCGACGGTATCTTCTGGGGGATTGTCCTGATCGCCCTCGGGGTCTGGTTCCTCGTGCGCAGATACGTGCCCGTCAACATTCCCGTGATCCGGATCCTCATTGCGGTGCTCTTCGTGTACCTCGGCGTCCGCGTGCTCGTTCACGGCCCCTCTGTCCGCGACAGGAACACCGTCGTCTTCTCGCAGTCCGAGATGAGCTATGGGGCGGGCGAGAAGGACAACGAGTACAACATGATCTTCAGCTCGGGCAACGTCGATCTCACGGGGGTCCCGGTCGGCGACAGGAGCGTCAGCGCGGAGGTGAATGTCATCTTCGGTTCAGGGACGCTGCGGTTGAACCCCGCGGTCCCCGCGCGCGTTCGCATGTCCTCGGCGTTCGGCTCGGTCCATGCTCCCGACGGGAAGTCGGTGGCCTTCGGCGATACGGTCTACGTCACCCCCGCCTACAAGGCGGGAGCGCCCGCCCTCGAGGTGAAAGCCGCGGCAGTGTTCGGTTCGCTGCGGATCCAGCTCTAGCGCCCAAGCGCGCCAATCAGAAGGAAGCCGCACGTGTTGGAAAACCGAGTCGCGCCCGCCAAGAACCTCAGCACCGTCCGCCAGATGGTGGACGCCTTCCCCGCCGAGTGGCTCGAGCTCCCCGCGCTCAAGATGAAGCGCGGCGACGGCTACTGGACCCTTTCCTACGGCGAGCTTCAGGAGCACGCGCGAAGCCTCGGCAATGCGCTCCTCGCCATGGGGGCCGGCCCCGGAAGGAGGGTCGGTCTGATCTCGGAGAACAGGAGCGAGTGGGTCATCACGTACCTTGCGGCAGCATCCGCCGGGGCGGTCATCGTGCCATACGACATATTGTTGAAGAGCGATGAGCTGGCCTCGATCATGCGAGCGAGCGAGGCGAAGATCATCTTCACGTCCGCCGAGTACCTCGAGAAGGTCACGAAGGCGGCCGCGGCTGCCGGCACGAGAGGGACGCTGGTCCTGTTCAATGCCGGCGCGCAGGCGGCGGGCGCGGGGGCTGCCGCTGCGTCGCCTGCCGGTTTGAGCCTCGACTCCTTCGCGTCCCTGCTGGAGAAGGGCAGGACGCTCCGCGCCTCCGGCCAGGACAGGTACGCGGCCGCGAAAATCGCCCCCGACGATCTCGCCGCCCTCATCTTCACCTCCGGGACGACGGGCGTTCCCAAGGGGGTCATGCTCTCGCACAGGAACCTCGTCGAGAACGGCGACGGCGTCCAGCAGTCAACGGAGCTGGGCCCGGGCGACAATTGGATCATCGTCCTGCCCTTCCACCATACCTACCCGACCAGCATGGGCATCTTCACGCCGCTCCTCACGGGAGGGATGATCACGCCCGTGCCCTCGATGAAGACGAACGTCCTCATCAGCATCATGAAGGAGACGGGCGCTACCTGCATCCCCGCGATTCCCCTCCTGATCGAGAAGATCTACAAGGGGATCCTCACGAACGTCAAGGCAAAGCCGCCGGTTGTCCGGGTCTTGTTCCGCGTGATGCTCGCCGTGAGCAAGTTTTTCTTCAAGGTTTTCGGGGTCCAGCTGGGCAAGCTCCTGTTCAAGTCGGTGGCCCGCGAGCTGGGCGTTCTGAAGCTGCGGTTCTTCATCTCGGGCGGGGGGCCTATCGCCAAGGAGATCATCGACGGCATGGACGCCCTCGGGCTCAGCACCTACCAGGGATACGGGCTCAGCGAGACCTCTCCCGTCATCTCGGCCACTTGTCCCGCCCACAACAGGCCTGGCTCGGTGGGGCTCCCCCTCGTGAACGTCCAGGTCCGCATCGACAATCCCGACGAGAACGGCAATGGCGAGATCGTCGTGCGGGGGCCATGCGTGATGCTGGGCTACCTCAACATGCCCGAGAAGACTCGCGAGGTGCTCGACGATGACGGCTGGCTGCGCACGGGAGACCTCGGAAGGCAGGATGCCGACGGGTACCTCTACATCACGGGCAGGCTGAAGAACATCATCGTCACCAAGGGCGGCAAGAATATCTACCCCGAGGAGATCGAGAACCTCCTGCTCCAGAGCCCGCTCATCGCGGAATGCGTCGTGATCGGGAAGCTGGACAAGGAGGGCGGGGAGTACCCCCACGCCATCATCTATCCCAACGCCGACGCGATGAAGGCGATGCAGGCCGAGGCGGGAAAGAGCTTCACGGACGAGGAGATCAGGAAGATTATCCGAGCCGAGATCCAGAAGAGCACGGCTGGCTCCGCCGTCTACAAGATCCCCCATGGCTTCGACGTGTCCAAGGAGGAGCTGCCCAAGACCTCGAGCTCCAAGGTCAAGCGCTTCCTGTTCGC
Organism: uncultured Spirochaetaceae bacterium; assembly: GCA_964353885.1. Classification (GTDB taxonomy): domain Bacteria; phylum Spirochaetota; class Spirochaetia; order SZUA-6; family Fen-1364; genus CAVTER01. The sequence continues at coordinate 31,741 of CAYGXO010000098.1, read as the reverse complement.
CGAGGCGAAGAAGTAGCGATCTGGAGGCCTTTGGCCAGGCCGTGCGCGAAGGCCCGTTCCAGGCCCTCGTCAGTTGCGGACATGTAGTCCACCCCCCATTCTCCGAGGCCGGTGTCGGGCTGGACGAGCTGGATCGATCTCCCCTTCCACGCATCGGGCACCACCGAGGCCTGGAAGAAGTCCTTGAACGGTGTCCCCGGCTCGGGCAGAACCGCGAGGATGCGGTCGTAGCCCAGCTCCGCCAGCTCGACGGCAGGGCACGAGCAGGTATAGGAGGCGTCGATGTAGGGCCTTCCGCGGATCCAGGCCGGCACCTTCCAGGCATGGAGCACGCGCGTGGTCGCGTACAGGACATCGGCCAGGTCGTCTGGGCGCAGCAGAAAATCCGGATCGGATGAGCGGTTGTCGAACAGGCGCATCGCGAGGTTGGCATCCGCCCAGCCGCGGTCTCTCTGCCGGGTCGAAATGACCAGCCTCTGGCCGAGCTTCCTCGCCCCATCGCCTTGCGTGTGCGCGGCGGTCTCCTTGTCCACGACCTCGCTCGTGACAACAGAATACCTGGCAGCCGATGAGGTGAACAGCTTTCCAGCCAGCAAAGGGCAGATGACGGTGAGCCCTTCCAAGATCGCTTCGCTCATGCTGTTGCCGTGCGCCTTGTAGCGCTCGCCCGCCGCCTTCCAGTATTCAACCCCATTGAGGGTGCGTATCTCGCCGATGGCCGCGAATGCCGCCGGCACCGCTGACGATGAGGCGGCTGCGTACGCGTCGGCCCGGAAGCCCGCCTGCTCGAGGCCTGCGAGCACGCCGTGCACAAAGACTCCTCGGATCGACCCCGAGGCGCACGCGATCGCAGTTGTCAGGCCGGCACCCCCGCTCTCCATTCTAGAACAGCGTCCCGTCGCGGTAGTCCCGGAAAGCCCTGCGGATTTCCTCGGGCGTGTTCATGACAAAGGGGCCGCCGCGGGCGATGGGTTCATTGTTCGGCCGGGCTGCAAGCAGGAGAAAGCCGCAGCCCGCCGCGCCCGGCGCGAGCACCACGGTGTCGCCCTTTCCGAGGATCGCGAGATCGCCCCTGCGCACGGTCTTCCCGGCTGCCCCGAGGGTCCCCTCGCCGGAATGGAAGTAGAGCGCGCAGCTCTGGCCCGATTCGACGGGGCATTCGAAGGCTGCCCCGGCAGCGACGCGCGCATCGAGGTATGTGACGGGAAATTGCGTGAGCGCATGGCCGATCGCGCCCCGGAAGCTGCCCGAGATCACCATCACGCGGAGCCCGGGCTCTTCGACGACAGGGATGTCCTTCGGGTCCATGTGCTGGTAGCGGGGCTCGATCATCTTGTCCTTTGCCGGAAGGCTCAGCCAGAGCTGGTAGCCCCAGAGGCTCCTGCCCGCCACCTCCGGCATCTCGCTGTGGACGATCCCTCGTCCCGCGGTCATCCACTGCACGCAGCCGGGGCCGAGAAGGCCGCCTCCGCCGCGCGAGTCCTTGTGCCGGAAGCCGCCGTCGATCATGTAGGTGATGGTCTCGATGCCCCTGTGGGGATGCTCGGGGAAGCCGGCGAGGTAGTCGTCGGGATCGTCGCTTCGCAGCTCGTCGAGAAGCATGAACGGATCGACATGGTCGAGCGCGGGCGAGCCGATGACCCGGGTGAGATTCACTCCCGCCCCATCCCTTGATGCGTACCCGCGGACAAGACGCTCGATCTCCCGCGTCGTTCCCATATCGTGCACCTCCCGTCTTGTTTTCCGTCTTGCTTCAATGGTACGCATCCGGGGGCGCGGAGGCAATCGAGCATCGGGCCAGCCAGAGGCTCTCGGGGGGTGAGGGAGGTGAGAGTTCGCCTTCACGGTGCTGACAAGGGGTGATCTCCCCCAAGCTGAAAAAGCTCGGCCTGGAGTGATAGTACAGGTCCGTGACATTGAAGGTCCGTTGCCATGCCGAGTGGTTTCTGGTAGCGTAGGCCACCACGGACCACCATGAGCACCACTCCTCCGTCGCGCTCGCGCGTCACAGCTCTCCTCGCCGTCTGGGGCACGGTCCTCTTCTGGGGGCTGTCCTTCGTGAGCTCCAAGATCATCCTCAATACCGGCGTTCCCCCGATGACGATGGTGTGCATCCGTTTCGTCGTCGCCGCGATCGTCCTCAACCTTTTCGCGCGGAGGATCGATCCGGCAGCCCGCCTGAGGAAGAAAGACATCATCCCCCTGGCCGCGAGCGGTCTGTTCGGCGTGACGGTCTACTTCTTCTTCGAGGCCCGGGGCATCAAGCTCACATCGGCCTCCCACGCCTCGCTCATCATCGCGACGATCCCGATTTTCACGGTCGTCGCGGAGGCCATCTTCTTCCGCACCCGAATATCATGGATCGCGGCTGCGGGCGTCGCGCTGTCGGTTGCGGGGGTGGTATTCGTGGTGCGCCGCGCGGGGGAGGCCCTCCTGTCCGGATCGATCGTCGGAGACCTGCTCATGTTCGGCGCCTGCCTGTCATGGGTCGCCTACATCCTGCTGAGCAAGAACCTGCACAGGAGGATGTCCGAGATCGCGATCACCGCGTACCAGTCCCTGTTCGGCACGATCTTCCTGATTCCCTTCGCCCTCCTGGAGCGCGGGCAGTGGGTTCCCATCACGCTCGTCGCGGGTCTCAACCTCGTCTACCTCGCCCTGTTCTGCTCCGCGCTGTCCAACTTTCTGTACGTGCACGCGCTCTCGCGCCTGGGCCCGATCGTCATCAGCCCCTACATCAACCTCATTCCCGTGGTGAGCGTGATCGGAGGGGTCGTGCTTCTGGGCGAGACCCTGGTCTGGGGTCAGATCGTCGGCGGCATCCTCATCCTCGCGGGGGTGCTCATCGTGAACTGGAAGCAGGGCGGAGGATCGAAAGAACTGATCGGGCAGTCACCGTCACGAGGATGATCGCTCCGCCGGCGATCGCGAACGGCCCCGGCACTTCCCCCAGCAGGAGGAAGACCCAGAGCGGATTGAAGAGAGGCTCGATGATCGAGGTGAGAAGGGACTGCAGAGCCGTCACATGCTTCACGCCGTAGGAGAGCAGGATCGAGGAGAGCCCGATCTGGAAGACCCCGAGGAAGGCGAGTGCTCCCCAGCCGGCGAGGCTGGGCCCGGCCCTCCAGAGAAACGGCAGCGACACGACGATCGTGATGGCGTGGCTGATGAGGATGGACTCGAGCGGCGAGCCGTCCTTCTGTTTGCGCAGGAACACGAGGGCGCCTGCGAAGAACACCCCGCTCAGAACGGCGAGCAGATTGCCCGCCAACCCACCCGCTGAGAGCTTGTCGAGAAAGAACAGCGTCATTCCCCCCAGCGAGACGCCGATCGTGACCCAGTCCACCCACGAGGCTTTCTCGCCGAGGAAGATCCACCCGAGGATCGCCGCGTACAGGGGCGCCGTGTACTGAAGGAGGATTGCGTTCGCCGCCGTGGTGAGCTTGTTCGCCGCCACGAAGCTGATCATGGTGGCGGCGTAGCAGACGCCGGCCGCGATCTGCGTTCCCGACCACGTGAACCGTGGCCTGCGGAGGTACAGGAGAATGAAGATGCCGCCGATCAGGCTGCGGATGCCGGCGATGGCGAGAGGGTTCCACGAGATGACCTTGATGAAGAGCCCGCCCGTGCTCCACAGCAGGGCGCAGGCGGCGACCGCCGCGATGGCGCGCGCGCGCGCGTTGTCTCTCGAGTCCTTGCCCGCGGCCGCGGGGGGAGTGAGAAGTCCGATCGGATCGCTCATGGCAGTGCGACAGGATGTCTCTTTGCATCGGGAATGGCAAGTGCCCGCGTGCGCTTCGTTTCCGGCAGGCCTCATGGTACAGTGGAGCGGGAGGATCGCGCATGCATCTGCACAGGGACCATTGCATCGGCATCGTCGTGGACGCGCAGGAGAGGCTCTTTTCCCATATCCACGAGCATGACAGGTTCGCCGCAGCCACGGCTCGGCTCATCCGGGGGCTGAAGATTCTCGAGGTGCCGGTCCTCGCGGTGCAGCTGTATACGAAGGGTCTCGGAGAAACGATCGCGCCCCTCGCCGCCCTGCTGGAGGACTGCCCGCGGTTCGAGAAGATCGCGTTCAGCTGCTGCGCGGATCCGTCGGTCCTGCGCGCGCTGAAGCTGTCGGGCAGGAGGTGCGTGATCATCGCGGGCTTCGAATCGCACGCGTGCGTCCTGCAGACCGCCCTCGACCTGCTGGTGGAAAGGTTCCTGCCGGTGGTCGTGGAAGACTGCGTATCATCCCAGAGGGAAGCCGACAAGCGGGTGGCGGTGGAGCGGATGCGTCAGGAGGGCGCGAGGATCACGACCTGCGAGTCGGTCCTCTTCGAGCTATTGGGGGAGGCGGGCACCGAGACGTTCAGGCAGATCTCGAGGCTGGTGAAGGAAGCGGGACGGTAGGCGCAGCCCGTCGACGAGCGGAGGGCGATTTCAGCGCGGGCTACCGCCAGCCCATCCTTTCCCGAAGCCCGACGATGTGCGCGACGTGGTGGCGGCCGTGCCAGGCGTACATCTGCAGGGTATGGTCGAGAGACATCGGGCCGCGCTCGGGGTGCAGGAAGGTGAGCCCGAAATCGGAGGCGCTCATCGATGCCAGGAGGACGGCCCACCGGCCGTGAAGCCCTTCCACCACGGAGAGGGAAAGCTGCGGGTCGGCGGCGAGCCCGTCCGCAGTCGCGGCCCACGCGGCCTGGTCGTACGCCTTGATGGCGGGGGCGGTTTCAGTGAGGGCGAGCTTGAATCTGATGAACGCGTTCATGTGGCTGTCGGCGAGGTGGTGCACGACCTGTCGGATCGTCCACCCTCCTTCCCGGTAGGAGGCGCCGAGCTGTTGGGCTGAGAGGCCGGCGACCGCCGCGCGAAGCCTCGCGGGAAGGTCCGCGATGTCACGGATGCACGCGACGCGCTTTTCGTGGGTCACGTCCTTGTCGTATGTGAACTTTCCGATCGGGTACTTGATGGTGTCCATGGCCTGAGTATACGAAAAGCGCCGACTGTTGACCATCGCGACGGCGCCCGGGTATAACGGACCATGATCCGGATAAACGAGAACTTCACGAAGCTCGCATCCTCGTATCTGTTCAGCGAGGTCTCGAAACGGGTCCAGGCATTCCAGGCCCGCCACCCCGACCGCGACATCGTCAGGCTGGGCATCGGGGATGTGACCCTCCCGCTCACGCCATCGGTCGTCGCCGCCTTCCGCGCCGCTGTCGACGAGATGGCCGCGGAGAAGAGCTTCCGCGGCTACGGTCCCGACCTCGGCTACGATTTCCTGCGCGCGCCGATCGCCGAGATCGACTACCGCGCGAGGGGCGCCGACATCTCGCCCGAAGAGATCGTCATCAGCGACGGCTCCAAGTGCGACGTTGCCAACATCCAGGAGCTGTTCGCCCCTGACCTGCGCATTGCGCTTCCCGATCCGGTCTACCCCGTGTACGTCGACACGAACGTGATGGCGGGCCGCACGGGTCCCTACCGCGACGGGCACTATGGCGGCTTGATCTACCTCGACTGCACGGAGGACAACGGCTACGTCCCCGAGCCGCCCCGGACGAGGGTGGACCTCATCTACCTCTGCTTCCCCAACAACCCGACCGGCGCCACGGCGAGCAGGGCCCAACTGGCGGCATGGGTCGAGTACGCGCGGAAGGCGAAGGCGCTGATCCTGTACGACGCGGCCTACGTGTCGTTCATCCGCGATCCCTCGATCCCGCAGTCGATCTACGAGATCCCCGGCGCGCGCGAGGTGGCCATCGAGTTCCGCAGCTTCTCCAAGACCGCGGGATTCACGGGCACGCGGTGCGCGTTCACCGTGGTGCCGAAGGGCTGCATGGCATGGGACGCGAACGGCGCCGCCCACGGCCTGCACGACCTGTGGAGCCGCAGGCAGGCGACGAAGTTCAACGGCGTCTCCTACCCCGTGCAGAAGGCCGCATCCGCGGTGTACACCCCGCAGGGACAGAAGGAGGCGCGAGGGCTCTCCGATTACTACCTCGGCAATGCGGCGATCATCCGCGAGAAGCTGGGCGGCCTCGGGTACTCCTGCTCGGGAGGGCAGAACGCGCCCTACATATGGGTCGCCACGGGCCGCGATTCTTGGGAGTTCTTCGACTCCCTGCTCGAGAAGGCGGGTGTGGTGATCACCCCGGGGTGCGGGTTCGGCCGTTGCGGCGACCAGTACATCCGGGTGAGCGCCTTCAACAAGCGCGAGAAGGTGGTGGAGGCGATGCGCAGGATCGCCGACGCGGGAGCGATCTGAGACGGCGTGAAGACGTACGTCGTGCTCGCGGGCAACATCGGGGCGGGGAAATCAACGCTCGTGCGGATGATGTGCGAGCGCCTGGGCTGGGAGCCGTACTACGAGCCGGTGACCGAGAACCCGTATCTCGAGGATTTCTACCGCGACATGAAGAGGTGGGCCTTCCACTCGCAGGTCTTCTTCCTGACCTATCGAGCTCAGGCGCACCGGGCGCTGATGGACGTCCCCCGTCCCGTGGTCCAGGACCGGTCCTTCTATGAGGACGCGGAGGTTTTCGCGCGAGCCCTCCATCGGCAGGGCGCGATGAGCGACAGGGACTGGGACACCTATCGCGGCTTGTACCGAACGCTCACATCGCTTCTCACCCCCCCGGACCTCGTCGTCTACCTCCGCGCCTCGGTGCCGACGCTCCAGCGCCGCATCGCGCAGAGGGCGCGGGGCTTCGAAGCGTCGATCTCAGACGCGTACCTCGACAGCCTGAACGCGCTGTACGAGGAGTGGATCGGGGGATTCACCCTCGCCCCGACGCTCATCGTGCCATCCGATCGACTGGACTTCGTGAAGGACTCGAAGGACCTCGCCGCCATACTCTCGACCGTGCAGGAGCGCCTGCGCGGCCGGCAGGGCTCCCTGTTCCCCGAGAGAGGATAGGCGGCGCCCCTCTCAGAGCAAGTGCCCCATCTTCTTTTTCTTCACGTCGAGGTAGCCTTCGTCGAAGGCGGTGGGGGGGATGACCACGGGGATCCTGTCGACAATGTCGATCCCCTCAGCCTTGAGCTGGCCGATCTTGTCCGGACTGTTCGTGAGGAGGGAGACCGAGCGGATCTTCAGCAGCTCGATGATCTTGGCCGTGACCTTGTAGTCCCGGGCATCGACCGGCAGCTCGAGGAACTGGTTGGCCTCGATCGTGTCCAGGCCCAGGTCCTGCAGCTGGTAGGCCTTGATCTTGTTCAGCAGGCCGATGCCGCGGCCCTCCTGCTTCATGTACACCACGGCGCCGAAGGGCTGGGCCGCGATGTAGCGCACCGCTGCCTCCAGCTGGTCCCGGCAGTCGCAGCGAAGCGAACCCCACACGTCCCCCGTGTGGCACTCGGAGTGCACGCGCAGCGGCACGCGCTCCCTGCCGGCAACGTCGCCCTGCACGATCGCGGTGTGCTCCTTGTTCTCCCTGCTGTCGAAGAACCCGTACAGGGTGAATGTCCCGAATCGCGTCGGGAGCTTGGAGGTGGCGACGAGCTGGACGCACAGCGCGTTGTCCGTGCAGTAGGCTCCGACCCCCTTGCAGTAGTACTCCTCCAGCACGAAGTCCGGCGTCCCCGTCATCTTGGAGAGGAGCTCTTCCTTCGAAACGATTTTCTCGCAGCGTGTATCGATCAGACTTTCCATGCGCCCATCCTTTCACTATCTCAGCACAACTCCCAAAGATATCGCGCGGGGGCTGGGGGGTCAAACACGAGATCGGTCCGCGGTCCAGCAGCCATTGACGCCGCCCTCGGCTGTTTCGTAAACTGCAGCGATCGCAAAGGGAGGACCCATGATTCCGCAGAAGGTTCGGGACGTGCTGGACAGACACGGGCTTGCGGCAATCGAGTTCGAAGCCGGCAGCACGGCCACATCCGTGCTCGCGGCAGGGAAGCTGGAGGTGACGGTCGGCCAGATCGCGAAGTCGCTTCTGTTCTTGGGCAAGGACGGACGGTATTTTCTGGTCGTCTGTCCCGGAGACCGCAGGGTTTCCTCCTCGAAGCTGAAGGCGGCGACCGGCGCCAAGTCCCGCATGGCCAGGGCCGATGAGGCGCAGGCGACGACGGGATTCGGACCCGGGGGCGTCTGCCCGTTCGGCATAGACTCCGGCATCCGGATCTTCATCGACTCGAGCCTCGCTCAGTACGCGACCGTGTACCCCGCGGCGGGGACAGACTCCTCGGGGGTGCCGATGACATTCGATCAACTCGTCTCCGTCACGGGCGGAACCGTCGGGGATTTCATGTCCGACGGGGCCGAGGAAGGCTGAGGCAGGGAGGACGCTCGCCCCGATGGATCTCGTCCTCTCGAGCGATCTCTGCGCGATCCACTTCGATGCTGATACTGGGGCCTTGGTGGGCATCCGCGATATCGAGCGGAAGGCGGGATTCCTCGACCTGGGCATCAGCCCCCAGCCGCCTTTTCGTCTTTCCGGCCTCGCTGCTCCCGCGCTCACGGATGCCCGGCTGGTTCGCTCAGCGCGAGGCGAGAGCGTCTGTCTCGTCTTCGAAAGCGACGAGTTGCTCGTCCTCCTCCGTGTTTCGATCGGCTTTCGGTCGGCGCAATCATCCTGGTCGCTCGGAGTGCGCAATCGCGGCCGCGCTCCCCGTTCGATCTCCGTTGAGTTTCCGCGCATCGTCGGGACCGGCACGTCGTTGTTCGACGGTGGACCCGATTGGCCCGCGCAGTGGATCGCAGTCGCCGATCCTTCCGGTCGCGCGGGACTCGGCCTGGTCGTGCGGGACAGGAAAGCCGCGCCAAAGACCCTCCTCGCCGAGGCCGGCTCGGTCCGCGTGCGCTACGACTCACCCTTCCCGGTCATGCCCGGCCGGGCCGTTCGGCTGCCGGAGACGACCGTGCTGGTGAGCGGACCGGATTGGCGGCCGACAGCGCGAGCGCACGGCGCCTGGCAGGGCGCGCCGCGCGTTCCCCTGCGTGGTGCGAGGCGCGAGGCTCTTGCGCCCGAGGCGCTCCTGCCTTTTCGCATTTCTTTTCCCCGCCTGGCGCTGACATCGGGCAGTCCTGTCGACGCGTCCCTTGCCGGAATCGCATGCGAATCGCCCGCGGAGGGCGGAGACAGTGGCCCTCTTGCCCGCCACTGGATATGCGCATACGCCTCGGCGAAGGAAGCGATGAGCGGGGGCGAGGTCTGCGACGATCCGCGGACGGACGATCCCGGAATCGTGACGCGCATGTTTCGCGGTCCGCGCATGGATGCGATCGTCGCGGCGCGGCTCGAGGGCAGGCTCGCAGATTTCCACGCCCCATTCGAGATCCGGATACCGCTCGCGGGGAGGATCATCCCCGAGGTCGCAGTCTGCGACCTGGAAGATCTCTCGTGGAGACGGCACGTCCCCATCGTCAGCGACGGGTGCTTTGCGATCGGCACGAGCTCGAACTGGCTGCTCTGTCTGGTGCTGGGCAGGAAGCGCCGGATTGTCGGCTTCGATCCACCGGCCGATGTCGCCCCAGGGAGCATCGTCGTGATCAAGGTCAATGCGATAGCGGGGACGGGCAAAGCGAAACGGGTCCTCTGCGCCGCGCCCGGCCTGCTCTCGTTGGTCACCGTCGCGATCGGCGGTGAGATCGTCATTCCCGTCCCGACCGAGGCCCGCGCGGGCTTCTATCCTCTCTCGCTTCACGGGAAGAATGTTGCTCCCTTCACGCGCTTTCTCCAAGTCCTGGGCTGACCGCCGGCCTTGATCCTCGCAACGTTTCTTCTGTTCAATGGCCTCATGGACGTGAAGGTTGTCTGGTCGAAGGGACTGAGCTTCACGGGCTCGGCGGAGGGAAGCGGGTTTTCCCTCCCGCTTGGCGCCGATCCCAAAGTCGGCGGGGCGAACGACGGGTTTCGTCCCCTCGAGCTGCTCCTCGCGGGTCTCGCGGGGTGCACGGCCATGGATGTGATCTCCATCCTCGAGAAGAAGCGCGTGGAGGTCACTGGTTTCGAGGTGCGCGCGCACGGCGAGCAGGCAGGAGAGCATCCGCGAGTGTTCACCCGCATCGGCATCGAGTACCTGCTGACGGGGAGGAACATCGATCGTGCATCCGTCGAGCGCGCTGTTGAGCTCAGCGAGACCAGGTACTGCCCTGCCCAGGCCATGCTGCGGAAGGCTGCGGAGATCGAAATGAAGATCACCATCAGAGAGGGCGCGAGCTGAGGTGCTGGCCCTTGACTTCCCCCTGACGGCGTGCGAGCATCGCGGCAGTTCAGCTGAACGATCAGCGCGCGAGAGAACCCCTAGGGGTCGCCGAAGGTGCAAAACGCGGTCCGGCACGTGGACCGCCTCAAACTCTCAGGCAGAAGGATCGCGCTGTGACAGCACTCTGGAGAGTCATCCGTTCTCGGCAAGGCCTCGAGCGGGTGACGCCGAAGGGGCAACCCTGCCGCGGGCGGCCGCGGCCAGTGCGGCGGGGGTAATCTCTCAGGCTCATGACAGAGGGAGAACGGGGATGGGCTCGTTCTCCCTTTTTCTTTGCGCCGGAGGGACAGATGAGGCAGACCAAGCTCCACGAGTGGTACATGCCCGCGCACATCGTCGGGCGGTCCTTCTACAAATCCCCCAACTGGAGGTGAGACATGGACTATCGGTTTGACGAGAAGGCGCGCTACTCGAAGAGCCACGAGTGGGCGCGGGCGGAGGGTGGCGAGGCCGTGATCGGCATCAGCGACTATGCCCAGCACAAGCTGTCGGATGTCGTGTTCGTCGATCTTCCCGCCATCGGCAAGGAGCTGCGCAGGGAGGCGGCCTACATGGTGATCGAATCCGTGAAGGCTGCGGAGGATGTCTTCGCCCCCGTGACAGGCACCATCACCGCCCGCAACGAGAACCTGGCGAAGCAGCCCGAGCTGCTGAACTCAGATCCCTTCGGCGAGGGATGGCTCGTTCGGGTGAAGCTCGCCGACGCGAAGGAGCTGAGCTCCCTGATGGATGCCGCCGCCTACCGCGCGTACGTCGCGACACTATGAGCTTCATCCCCAACACCGATGCCGACCGCGCGCGGATGCTCGAAGCGATCGGCGCCAGCAGCGTCGATGGGCTGTTCGCCGACGTGCCGGCGGGCTTCCGCTATCCCCGCATGGATCTCCCCTCGCCGGTCTCCGAGATGGAGGCGCTCGGCGAGCTGGACGAGCTCGCGCGCCGCGATCTCGATTGCTCGCGGGCGCCCTGTTTCCTCGGGGCCGGCGCCTACCGGCACTTCATCCCGAGCGTGGTGGATTTCATCCTCTCTCGCTCGGAGTTCTCCACCGCGTACACGCCCTATCAGCCTGAGATCAGCCAGGGGACCCTCCAGGCCATTTTCGAGTACCAGTCCATGATCGCGCGCCTGACGGGCATGGAGGTCTCCAATGCCTCGCACTACGACGGGGCGACGGCGACCGCGGAGGCCGTGCTCATGGCCGTGAACGTGGCGCAGCGCGGCCGCGCCCGTGTCGCGCTGTCATCGGGGGTGCATCCCCAGTACCGCCAGGTCGTGCGGACCTACACGCAGGGCATGGGCCTCGATGTCCGGGAGGACGAGGGGCCGGCCGCCGGCATCGACGAGCTTGCCGCGGCGTGCGACGATGCGACCGCCTGCGTGGTCGTGCAGTCCCCTGACTTCTTCGGCAGGATCGTGGAACCGGAGAAGATGAGAGTGATTGCGGAGAAGGTTCACGCCTGCGGCGCCCTGCTCATCGTGGTCGCCAACCCCGTGTCGCTGGGCCTTCTCGTCCCGCCCGGCGAGCTGGGAGCGGACATCGTCGTCGGAGACGGGCAGCCCCTGGGCAACCCGCTCTCTTTCGGCGGCCCGACCCTCGGGTTCTTCGCGTTCCGTCGCGAGCACATCCGCAGGTCGAGCGGCCGCATCGCGGGTGAGACCGCAGATCGGGAGGGCCGCCGGGGGTACGTGTTCACCCTCAGCACGCGCGAGCAGCACATCCGGCGCGAGAAGGCGACGTCGAACATCTGCACCAACCAGTCGCTGAACGCGCTGGCGGCCGCCGTGCACCTGGCCACCCTCGGTCCGCGCGGGCTGCGCAGGGTCGCCGAGTTGTGCTGGCAGAAAGCCCACTACGCGGCGGAGCGCATTGCGGCTCTCCCCGGTTGGTCGCTCGCCTTCCCCCGCGATCCCTTCTTCAACGAGTTCGTCGTGCGCTGCCCTCGACCCGCCGCGGCGATCAACAACGGCTTGAAGGATCGCGGGATCATCGGGGGATTCGATCTCGGCGGTGACTACCCGCGGCTCGAGGGCTGCATGCTGCTGTGCTGCACGGAGACCAACACGAAAGCGGATATCGACGGCCTGGTCGAAGCGCTGAAGGAGGCGAGCCATGCCTGAACCGCTGCTGTTCGACATGTCGCGTCCCGGCAGGGAGGGCGTGCGCCTTCCCACCTGCGACGTTCCCGAGCGGGAGATCCCTGCCGACCTGGTCCGGTCCCGGCTGCCGCTGCCCGAGGTGGCGGAGGCGGACGTGGTCCGTCACTTCGTGCGGCTCTCGCGAATGAACTATTCCGTCGACAACGGCTTCTATCCCCTCGGCTCCTGCACGATGAAGTACAACCCCAAGGCGAACGAGGTCGCGGCGCGCCTGCCCGGCTTTGCCGCGCTCCACCCCCTGCAGGACCCCTCCACTGCCCAGGGAGCGATGGCGCTCATGCACGGCCTGCAGCGCATGATCGCCGAGATCGGGGGATTTCATTCCGTCTCGCTCCAGCCCTCCGCGGGGGCACAGGGCGAGCTCACGGGAATCCTCGTGATGCGGAAGTACCACGCCGATCGCGGCGACCTCAAACGGCGCCGGATCCTCGTGCCCGACTCGGCGCATGGAACAAACCCCGCCACGACCTCCATGGCGGGCCTGGATGTCGTGGAGATCCCTTCGGACCGCCGGGGGAACGTGGATCTCGCGCGGCTGAAGGAGAACCTCGACGGCGGGCTGATCGGCCTCATGCTCACCAATCCCAACACCCTCGGGCTTTTCGAAGAGAACCTCTGCGAGGTCACGCGCCTCGTGCACGAGGCCGGCGGCCTCGTCTACGGAGATGGGGCGAACTTCAACGCGATTCTCGGAATCTGCAAGCCCGGCGCGATGGGCATCGATGTCATGCACTTCAACCTCCACAAGACCTTCTCGACGCCGCATGGCGGCGGAGGGCCGGGCTCGGGGGCGGTCGGCGTTGTCGAATCCCTCGCGCCGTACCTGCCGGGCCCGATCGTGGCGCGGGACCGCGCGAGAGGGCCTGCTGCCCGGGGGCCGGTCCCTGAGCCGCGCTACACCTGGGAGTATCCCGCCCGGTCCATCGGCCGGGTGAAGAGCTTCCACGGCAACTTCGGCGTGCTCGTGCGAGCCTACACGTACATTCGAATGCTCGGGGCCGAGGGCCTCCGCGCCGTGGCCGAGAATGCCGTGCTGAACGCCAACTACCTTCAGGCGAGGCTGCGCGCCGCCTACCCTGTGCCCTACGGCGAGCGAACCTGCATGCACGAGTTCGTCGCGCAGGGGAAGATCGCGGGCGCTCCCGACGTGCGCGCCCTGGACGTGTCGAAGCGGCTCATCGATGCCGGCTTCCACCCGCCGACGAACTACTTCCCCCTCATCGTGCCCGAAGCCCTGATGATCGAGCCTACGGAAACGGAGAGCATCGAAACCCTCGATGCGTTCGTCGAGGCCATGCTGGTCATCGCGCGCGAGGCTGTCGAGCATCCCGAGCTGCTGCACGATGCCCCGCACAATTCGCCCGTGCGCAGGCTGGACGAGGTGAAGGCCGCGCGGGAGCTGAAGGTGAGCGCCGGGTGAGGGTCGGGCCGATGGCCGGCGCTCTGGACACTGCCGGGCGTCATCGGTAGTCTCACTCGTCGTGAAAGACGGTCTCACGAATCCCTACGAGGGCCTGCGCGGCAGTTGGCACCGCGGGAACATCCACGGCCACTCGAAGGAGCACAGCGGCTGCTCATCGGTGCCGCTCGAGACGAGCATCGCGCGCTACCGCGCCGCGGGCTCCCGGTTTCTCGCGGTGACCGACCACGATCACGTGACCGATCTCTCCGTCTCTCGCGCGCGGCATCCCGATACGGTTTTCCTTGAGGGATTCGAGTACAGCAGCAGCGAGAACATCCTATTCATCGGCGAGTCGGTGCCTCCCCTCCACGAGCTGCCGATCGCAGAGGCGCTGCAGCGCGCCGACGGGCTGCTCACCGTGATCTGCCACCCCCGGCCGAGCAGGAGCCGGCACTACTGGACCGTCGAGATGATTCTCGCCCTGCGCCCCGCGCCCGTGGGAATCGAGGTGTACAATGGGCACTACAGCCGCCGGCACAGGATTTTCGAGGACGCCAATCCGCTGTACACGGACACCTGGGATGCGCTGCTCAGCGCGGGGTGCCGGGTCTGGGGATTCGCGAATGACGATTTCCACGACATGCACGATTTCGGCAAGGCGTACAACATGGTCAATGTGGAGCAGTTGTCCGCCGCGGCCGTCCTAGATGCCTTGAAGGCAGGGCGGTTCTATGCCACCACGGGACTGCTCCTCGATGAGGTGCGGGCTGAGGGCGACCGCATGGAAGTGCGTCTCGCCGAGGCTGCAAAGGGCAGGTTCATCGGGCCAAGGGGACGGATCCTGGCAGAGGGGGAGGGGAGCAGCTTCGCCTATCGCGCGTCCGGCGAGCCGTACGTACGGTTCGAGGCCGAGGGGAAGGCCGGGCGCATTTTCCTGCAGCCATTCTTCGGCAAGGCGTCGATTGAGATGCCGCTCGTAAGCGAGTTCCGCTGCCCGTAGATGTTTTCGAGCCAGGGATGGACGACGGGGTGCCGCTCAGCTCAGGATCGTCAGGTTACTTGATGAGCACGACGTACTGCGAGGTGCCCGAGTTCCAGATCCACAGCTCATGTATCATCCAATTCACGATGTCCGTCGATTCGTTGACCATGACGAAATTGAATTTTTTCGTCCCTCCGAAATTGGGCGGACCCTGGATAGTCACAGGGACGGCAGCCGGATCTGACTGATCGATGGTCACGATGGAGTAGGGAAGTTGCCCCGCCGCGCCTGCCGGGAATGAGGTGCTCCAATAGGGGCCGGCCTTGATTGCGTCGTAGTACTCGGTCTCGGTCGATGAGAAGTTCAAGTACGCGTTTGCGCGATCGGGCGTGTTGAGGGCGTCGATGAAACGCGTGAGGCGCGCTTCGATCGTGATCGGCGCAAGGACGCACCCTGCAAGGGCAAAGGCGAGGGCCACGGCAAGCGCGGCCAGGCAGATGACGATCCGTGATTTCATCAAGTTCCTCCGTTTCAAATGTCGGCTTCGACGAGCTGCGGCGCAATAGATCGCTCGAAGCCCGCCAGCAGCCGTTCGAACCTGCCGAGGAAATCTGTGTATGCCGTGTCGGCGGGCGATGTGATATGCCGGGATTTCATGAAGAGGTAGAGGCGGCCGCCGACCCATCGACGCAGCGAAAGGGCGGCGAGCGAATAGAAGCGGAGGTTCAGGAAGAGGCTGCTGGTCGTGAGCATGAGCGGCATCACGATTTCCCCTTCGTACTTTCGGGCTTCCTCCGCGCCGCTCTCCTCGGAGATCTTGATCCGCTTCTGTCTCTCCTCGTCCAGCTTCTGCTTGTACTCCCTGTACAGCCCGTCGTACTCCGCGACGCTCGCGATGTAGGAGGCCATCCTTTCCTCGATGCCGGTCATCGCAGCGGCGGGGTCGGCGAGCATTCCCGCGAGCTTCTCGTCGTTCCACGTGCTGTAGTCGATCTGATCGCTGTGGACGGCGAACTTCTCGCCCGGCCCCTGTCCAAGCCTCACCTCGACGCCCTCGTCGGGAGCGAGGGACACCGTCCTGCCCTCGGCCTCCACCTCGACGGTGCCCGAGTCCACGACGATGAGGCTGGAGCCGTCCGCTCCCGCGAACACCGAGAACTCGGTGCCGCGCACGCCCATCGCGCACCCGTTGGTCTGAACCGTCGGCTCCTTCCCCGTGAGCTTGTTGTAGCGGAACTTGATGGACCCCAGCGCAACGGACAGCACGGGCGTGCTCGAACCCTTCTGCTCCCTCTCCATGAGCGTGAAGATCGTATTCGGGCTGATCTTCAGCACAACGCCTTTCTGGTCGAGCTCGACCAGGCCGTCGCGGCCTGTCTTCAGCATGTCGCCCGTGTTCACGACAGCCCCGATTTCGGCTTCCTGCTGCTTACCGGACCTGAATCGGATGCTCGCCTCCCCTTCGGCGTAGGTGATGTCGGTCGGGATGGCGAATGCGGCGCAGGCCGCGAGCAGGAATGCCGTGGAGAAGAGAACCCGAGCGGTGAGCGATCTGTTCATATCAGAATGGCCCTCTGAACCCGTACAGGGTCCGGGCGAAGAGAGCGTCCCGGACCAGCAGAACGATTCTGCGCCCATCGCCGGTGGAGAGCTCGAGCACGCGCGCGCCCTTCTTCACGTAGCGGGCGAAGAAAGCCTTCGCCTCCATCGAATCGGCGAACGCGCGGTAGCTTTCGGCGGAGACGGGAGAGCCCTTTTCCAGCTCGGGGCCTACCACCTTGTACCCCGCCTTCACGACGTCCTTCCAGAAGGCCGCGATGTCTGCGCGGAGCGGGATGATCTCCTGGTCGAGGAGGAACGGGACGGCGCTCATGGCCGCGAGCTTCTCCGCTTCGCCGGAGCTGATGAGCCGGGCGATCTGGCCCATTCGGCCCTGGTCCTGAGCGCGCTGGATGGACGAGCAGGATGCGAGGGCGGCCGCGGCGGCGCACACGAGGACGAGCTCACTGATGGAGAGACGCATTTTTCTCAACTGGATACCCCTCCGCACTGGCCTACCAGCGCTGGTGGACGGAGTCCCTGACGTGCGTGTCGTAGATCTCGCGCGCCTGCCTCATGATCTTGCGGGAGAGCCGGGGGGTGTCTGCCGCCCGGCAGTTCTCCTCGACCTGTTCGGGCTTCTTGGCCCCCGGGATGACGCAGGAGACGGCATCGGACATGAGGATCCAGCGCAGGGCGAACTGCGTCAGGCTCATGCCGGGGGGCTTGATCTTCTTCAGCTCTTCGACAGCCTGGAGGCCTCCCGCGTAATCGACGCCCGCGAATGTCTCGCCCCTGTCGAACGCCTGCCCTTTCCTGTTGAACGAGCGGTGGTCGTCGGTCGAGAACCGCGTCGAGCGAGTCATGCGTCCAGTGAGAAGGCCGCTCGCGAGCGGGACCCGGGCGATGATGCCGACCCAGCGCGACTTCGCCTGCCGGAAGAAAATGTCCGCGGGGCGCTGGCGGAATATGTTGTAGATGATCTGCACGGTCCGCACGCCGGGGTACTCGATCGCCTTCAGCGCCTCCTCGACCTTCTCGACGCTCACGCCGTAGTTCTTGAGCTTTCCGGCCTTCACCATCGCGTCCAGCGCCTCGAAGAGCTCGGGCTCGTAGTAGACCTGGGGGGGCGGGCAGTGCAGCTGGAGCAGGTCGAGCGATTCGACGCGGAGGTTCTTCAGGCTGTCCTCGACGAACTTGCGGATCGCCAGGGGGGTGTAGCGCTCGGCCGTGTGCGGGTTGAGCCGCCGGCCCGCCTTCGTCGCCACGTAGATCGTCTCGCGGCGCTCGCGCAGAAGCCTGCCGATGAGCTTCTCGCTCCTGCCCATGCCGTACACGTCCGCGGTGTCGATGAAGTTGACCCCGAGGTCGACGGCCTTGTGCAGGGCGGCGAGGGATTCGCGGTCGTCCACCTTGCCCCAACTGGACCCGATCGCCCACGCCCCGAAGCTCACTTCGGAGACCTTCATTCCCGTCCTGCCGAGAAGCCGGTAGTTCATGTCACCCTCCGTCACTCACGAGGCTGAGCCGCATAGTAGCGGATTTCCCCTCATCCTGCAACCGATGGAATACCGATAGAGTGAGGGGGGAGACGAGCTTGCCGATGAAACGTCCCGGGATTTCCCTACTCGTTTCGGGATTCTGCTGTGCGGCCGCGCTGGTTTGCGCGCCGCCGGGCTGCTCGCAAACCTACACGATCCTGACGTACAACATCGGCCTTCTGCGCATCCTCGGGTTCGACCTCGTGCCCGCCGTGGATGCGCGCGCCCGCTTTGTCCCGCGGGAGCTATCGAGGTTCGTGAGGCAGAACGCGCCCGACATCATGCTTCTGGAAGAGGTCTGGGACAATCGCACGGCCGCTGCTATCGCGGGCGAACTTTCGCCCCTGGGCTACGCAAGCGTCCGCCCGGCAGGGCGCGGCCCCTTCTGCCTGGGCAGCGGGCTTCTGCTCCTGGTCCGCTCTCCCCTCGAGATCGTGGACTGGCGTTTTACTCCTTTCGCAAAAAACACCTTCACGAACTCCTTTGCCCGCAAGGGGGTCCTCGAGGCGTCGCTGGAGGACACGTCAAGGAGCGCTGCTCGTTTCGCGCTCGTGGGAACCCACATGGTCGCCCTCGACACGAATGACGGGCTTTCGAAGAACAAGGCCCAGCTCGCAGCCTTTCACGCCCAGGCCGCGCAGGTTCTCTCGGTCCTCGATTCACGTTCTTCTCAGAGATCGGTCCCCCTCATCCTTCTTGGCGACTTCAATGCCGGTCCGGGCTACGCCGATGCTGCCTACCGTTGGATCGCCGGCGAGGAGGGCCTCATCGAGGCGGGAGAGAGCCTGGGTTCCTCCGCGTCGCTTGCCACGTGGGACCCCCTCAACCCCCTCGTCCGCCATGGCCATTCCCCCAACGAACCTCCCGCGAAGGTCGATCACATCTTCCTGGCCGGCGGCGCGACCTCGAGCTGGACGGTGCTGAGCGCCCGGCGGATTTTCGATGCGCCCGTCGATGGCGTCATACGCATGCCGAAGAGGGCGGATGCCATCGAGGTCCCTCTCTCGGACCACTACGGCTTCCTTGCGGAGGTGGAGCTCGAGTCCGCCCGGCCTTGACTCCAAAATCCGATCCGTTTAGAGTTGCGCGGGTCGTGACGCGGGCCTCGCAAGACCCCGCTCGAGCCTTTGAACTTTTACCACTGAGAAGAGGATCGTATGGCCAAACTGACAGGCAAAGTCCTGATCGCGCAGGGCGGCGGCCCCACCGCCGTCATCAACCAGTCACTCGTCGGCGCTGTCCTGGAATCGCGCAAGTTTCCCGAAGTGACGAGGGTGTACGGGGCAACCAACGGGGTCCGCGGCATCGTGAACGAGGATTTCCTCGACCTGAGCCAGGAGACCACGCACAACCTGGAGCAGGTCGCCATGACGCCTTCCAGCGCGCTGCTGTCCACGCGCGACAAGCCCGACGACAAGTACTGCCAGGACATCTTCAGGGTCTGCCAGGCGCACGACGTGCGTTACTTCTTCTATATAGGAGGAAACGACAGCGCCGACACGGTTCGGATCGTGAACTTGAACGCGGAGAGCGCGGGCTACGACATGCGCTGCATCCACATCCCCAAAACCGTGGACAATGACCTCGTCGTGAACGACCACACGCCCGGCTACGGCTCCGCCGCGCGCTACGTGTCGCAGGCTTTCATGGGGTACAACCTGGACAACCGGGCCCTGCCGGGAGTCTTCATTGGCGTGGTCATGGGCCGCAACGCCGGCTTCCTCACCGCCTCCGCGAGCCTCGGGCGCAAGTATCCCGACGACGGTCCCCACCTGGTCTACGTGCCCGAGAGGCCCTTCTCCGAGGAGCAGTTCCTCGGCGACGTGAAGGCCACGATGGAGAAGCACGGCCGCTGCCTCATCGCAGTGAGCGAAGGAGTCAAGGGAGCGGACGGCAAGCCCTTCATGGTCAGGCTGACGGGGAGCAAGGAGGCCGATG
Source organism: uncultured Spirochaetaceae bacterium (assembly GCA_964353885.1). GTDB lineage: Bacteria > Spirochaetota > Spirochaetia > SZUA-6 > Fen-1364 > CAVTER01. The sequence goes on along the minus strand of CAYGXO010000098.1, from coordinate 11,981 downwards.
CGCACGGCAACCTCCAGCTCTCAGGCACCGGGGCTCTCGGCGACATGCTCTCCGACCTCGTCAAGGAGAAGCTCAAGATCAAGAGGGTGAGGGCGGACACCCTCGGCTACGCGCAGCGGTCCTACCTCGGGGTGGTTTCGGATATCGACGCGCACGAGGCGCGCGAGGTCGGCGAGAAGGCGGCTCAGTTCGCGATCTGGCACGACCAGGACGGCTCGATCACGATCCAGCGCACCGGCAACTACTCCGTCGACTACAAGCTCGTTCCGCTGGAGGAGATCGCGGCGAAGACGAAGACGATGCCGAAGGAGTTCCTCACCACCCAGGGCAACGACACCACGACCGAGTTCTACAACTACGGCCGGCCGCTGCTGGGGTCGGGGTTCCCGACCGTGCACCGCATCCGCGCTCCGGGAGTCGCGAAGATCCTGAAGCGGTAGCTTCGCACCCAATGACGGTAGAGTCGCCCATCGACAGGGTGAACGACAGCTCGCTCTCCGCGAATGTTGGGATCACGAAGTGCAAGGCCCAGAGACACGTCGACATCCTCGAACTGAGCTTCCTTCTGCGCTGAGCGTTCCCCGCCGATACCAATGTGCTGAGAGAGCAGCTCGTCTTTCGGTCGGCAGGGGACTCGCCGCGCGCCCCGGCGTTGGGTATAGTGGGGGCGCATGCGCACACTCACGGAGGGACGCGAGGGGAGGGTGATCTTTTCCTTCGCCCTGCCCATGCTGATCGGAAACGTCTTTCAGCAGCTGTACAATCTCACAGATGCGTGGGTCGTCGGGCAGTTCGTCGGCAAGGAAGCCCTCGCCGCGGTCGGCTCCAGCTTCTCCATCATCTTCCTCCTCGTGGCGCTGATCATGGGCGCCACCATGGGCTCAGGCATCATGGTCTCGCAGTTCTTCGGCGCGGGGGACAGGGAGCGCGTGCGCCGAACGCTGTCCACCACGTACCTGTACGTGTTCTTCGCGTCCGTCGCGGTGACAGTCATCGGGCTCTTCGCGAGCCGGCCGCTCCTCGTTCTCCTCCGCACCCCGGATGACGTCCTGCCGCAGGCCGCGACCTACCTGCAGATCATGTTCGCGGGGATCATCCTCTCCTTCGGCTACAATGCGTTCTCCGCGGTGCTTCGCGCGCTGGGCGATTCGCGCACGCCCCTGTATTTCCTCATCGTTGCAGTGCTCGCCAACGTGGGGTTGGACCTCCTGTTCGTGGCGGTGTTCCACTGGGGCGTGGCGGGGGCGGCGTGGGCCACGATCATCTCGCAGGGCATCGCGTTCGCCGCGAGCTGGATCTACATGCAGAGAAGCGGGCACGAGCTTCTGCGCATCGACCTGCGGCGGATGGTCTTCGACCGCCGCCTGTTCGGGCAGAGCATGCGCGTCGGCCTGCCCTCGGCCGCCCAGCAGACGCTCGTCGCCATGGGGTTCATGGCCCTGCAGCGCATCGTCAATGGCTTCGGCACCGACGCGGTGGCCGCCTACACGGCGGCGGGACGGCTGGACTCCTTCGCGGGCATGCCGGCGATGAACTTTTCCATGGCCCTCATCACCTTCGTCGGCCAGAACCTCGGGGCAGGGAAGCCCGAGCGGGTCAGGAAGGGATTCATCGCGACCCTTCTCATGAGCGGGGGGATCGCCCTGGCGACGACGATCGTGATGGTCTTCTTCAAGCAGCCGCTGATCAGGCTTTTCAACTCCGATCCGGCGGTCGTGGCCATCGGCTCACGCTACCTCCTTATCGTGGGCTCCTTCTACCTGCTGTTCTCGACGATGTTCATCGCCGGATCGGTGCCGCGAGGCGCGGGTGACACTGTTTTCCCGATGTTCGTCACTCTGCTCTCGCTCTGGGTTGTGCGCATCCCGCTGTCGACGCTTCTCTCCCATTCTCTCGGAACAGACGGCGTGTGGTGGAGCATGCCCATGGCATGGGCCCTCGGCGCCTCGCTCAACGTGGGCTACTACTTCACGGGCAGGTGGCGCAGGATGTCCCTTGTGCATCAGGCCGCGAAAGGAGCACCGGCGGCCTCGCCCAAGGTGCCGCCCGAGGTCCCGCCGGACGCCTGAGCTACGACCTTCGGCCGCCCGCGCCCGATTCCCGTTGCCCCCCGCTTCTTTCGTTCGTACCTTTCTAGAAAGGAGATTTTTCAGCAATGAAGCGATCGATTGTTTTTTTACTGTTTCTTGCGCTTCTCCTGCTCTCTGCAGGCGGCGTGGGATTCTCCCAGGATGCATCCCTCGCGATCAGCGAGAAGGCGATAGTTGTCGACGGAGTCGTGAAGCCGGATGAGTACAGCTTCACGCAGGATTTCGGGCAGCTCAAATTGTACCTGAACCGGTCGACGGACACGCTTTGGATCGGCGTGGTCGGCGCCACCACGGGGTGGGTCGCCGTCGGGCTGGGCTCGCAGAGGATGGATGCGGCGACGATCTTCATGGGTTTCGTTGATGCCGCCGGCAAGGTCCAGTTCAAGCCGCAGCTGGGATCCGGACACTCGCATCAGGACCTCACGGCAAAGGATGTCACGGATTCTATCGTCTCCTTCGCGATGAAGGAGGCGGGGGGCAAGACGACCCTGGAGCTTGCGCTGAAGGCAGGCACGTGGGCCAAGAAGGGGCAGGCTGCCCTCGACGTGATCTTCGCGGTGGGCGCGCAGGATTCTTTTGCGCCGCGCCATAGCTATCGCGGCGCCCTGGAGGTGAAGCTCGCGCAGTAGGACGTCCTGAATCGAAGCGGATCACGTGCGCCCGCGCGTGTTTCCCTTGAAGGCCGGCTGCGCATATGGTATCGTGCGCAGCCGATGCCTTCATTCATCTGGTTCGACTTGGGCTACACTCTCTTGTACAAGCCGCGCGAGGAGGCATACGGGAGAGTCCTCGCCGAGGGAGGAGTCGCGATCTCCCTCGATGAGCTGGAGAAGGCTTTCCACCTCGTCGACAAGCTCTTCATGCGCGAGCACCCCGGCGTTTTCGGCCATGACCCCGACACCTTCATGCCCTGGTTCCTCGGTGAGCTGAACTACCGGTTGGGCATCCGGCTGGACATCTGCCGGGCGTGGCAGAGGTTGAAGGAGGTTCGGGACGCACTTCCCCGTTACTGGCTTCCCTTCGACAACGTCCGTTGTGTGCTGGATGATCTGAGGCGGAGAAAGCTCCGCCTGGGCGTGATCACCAACTGGGACCCCTCGGCTCGCTCGCTGTTGGAGTGCCACGATCTGGCGCGGTTCTTCGAGCAGATCGTCGTCTCATCGGAGGAGGAGTGCGAGAAGCCCGACCCCCGGATATTCGAGGTGGCGGCTCGCAGAGCGGGGGTGTCCCCCGGGGAATGCCTGTACGTGGGGGACAACTACTACGTGGATGCCGTGGGAGCAAGGCGAGCGGGGATGGAGGCGCTCATCGTCAACCGCTTCGGCTCACTCGGCGTCGAAGAGATCACCGACCAGACCATCATCCGCGACGTTTCGCAAGTGGTCGACTGGCTGGGCTCGACGGCGGGTTGAGCATAGGCGACCAGGCCGAGCTGTCTCGCGGCGTCGTCAAACCGCGCAATCAAGGCCCTGCTGCGAGCCGGTCGAGGCTCTCCTGGATGTTCACCCTCGCCTGCTGCCCGTACCTCTCTTCGAAGAGCGCGGTCCGATAGATGCGGGGCCTTCTCACGAAGGACTGGAGCACCTGTCCGCGTCCCTTGCGGTAGTCCTGATCGGGCAGGAATGAATACTCGGCGCGAATGCCCGCCTCGTAGGCGGCGAACTCCCTTGGAGGCCTGCCCAGGATGGCAAGGTCGATGTCGAGCACCACGCGTGCGTCCGCTGCCCAGGGCGTGCCTTCTCCCGCGCTCCCCTCGTGGGTCGTCAGGAGAACGAGCGCTTCCGCCTCCTCGGCTACGGCCTCGCCTAGCCCCATCCGGATCGCCGCTGCCTTGGCGATTGCCGCGCTCCGACTCTCGTTATCTTTCGCCCGGGGGTCATAGACGGCGTCGTGGCACCAGAGGGCGAGCTCGACCGCGATCTGGTCCCGGCACAGCGGCCGCGCGGCGGCGAGCTCCTCCATGCAGGCGAGCACATGCTCCCAGGTATGGTAGAACCGGTGCGGCTCCCGATACGCGCGATCGAGGTCCGCGAAGATGACTTTCGGGTCGCCGCTGGCGCCGCAGGCATCCCAGAAGATTTGCCAGCGCTCCCATTCGCGCATTCCCGATTAGGGCATGGGGGGCGATTCTCCGCAATCCCTCCCGCGCAGCCCCGAAGAGATCGCTTGCTTTTCTCCGGCCCTCGGGTACAATGCGCAACGCTGTGAGGCTCCCTCTATTCGTCCTGAAGAGACTCGGCAGACTCCTCCTCACTGTCCTCCTGATCTCGACGATCGTCTTCTTCGTGATCCGCGTGATCCCTGGTGATCCGGCCCTCGTGATCGCAGGCGTGGATGCCTCGAAGGAGGACCTGGCAGCCATCCGAGCGAAGCTGGGCACCGACAGGCCAATCGGAACCCAGTACCTCTCGTGGCTCGCGGCAGTGGCGCGCTTCGACTTCGGCAACTCGCTCTCCACCGGGCAGCCGGTCACGCGGATGATCCTCGAGCGCTTCCCCCTCACCCTCACTCTCGCCCTGCTCGGGCTCGCGATCTCGATCGTTCTCGCGATCCCCCTTGGGATCCTTTCCGCGGTGCGGCGGTGGTCGACCTGGGATTACTTCGGCATGATCTTCTCGCAGGTCGGCATGGCCGTGCCCAGCTTCTGGCTGGGCATCCTGCTGCTGCTCCTCTTCGCCGTGAAGATCCGGTTCTTCCCGCTCTTCGGCTCGGGGAGCCTCCGCCACCTCGTTCTGCCGGCAGTCTCGCTAGGCTTCGCTCGCGCGGCAGTGCTGCTGCGCCTCACGCGCGCCTCGATGGTAGAGGAGCTCTCACGCGAGTACGTTGTCGCCGCCCGGGCAAAGGGGCTCACCGAGAGGATGGTGAAGTACAGGCATGCGCTGAAGAATGCGATGCTCCCCGTGGTCACGATGGCGGGAATCCAGCTCGGCTACATGCTCGGGGGCGCGGTGATCATCGAGCAGGTCTTCTCGCTCCCCGGACTTGGGAGGCTCTTCCTCACAGGCGTCTACCAGAGGGACTTTTCCCTCATCCAGGGCGGCATCGTTTTCATCGCCCTTGTGTTCTCGCTCATCAACTTCGCGGTGGACATCCTCTACAGCGCGCTCAATCCGAAGATCAGGATCGGCTGATGGCGGAAGCTGCAAACGGCGCGCTGCTCGATGTGCGGGACCTTGCCGTGGACTTCGATGGGAGGGGCGGCATGCCGGCCCGAGCCCTGCGGGGGATCGATCTCTCGATCGGGGGAGGGGAGATCCGAGGGCTCGTGGGAGAGTCGGGCTCGGGCAAGACCGTCACCTCGACGTGCATCATGGGACTGCTTCCAATGCCGCCCGCGCGCATCACGGCGGGGGAGATCCTGTTCAAGGGACGGGACCTCCTCGCCCTGTCCGCCGAGGAGCGCAGGCGCGTGAGGGGCAGGGAGATCGCAATGGTGTTTCAGGAGCCGTCGCGCTACCTGAACCCGGCCTTCCGCGTCGGGACGCAGATCACCGAGATGCTCGCTCTGCATTTGGGCATGACGAAGGCCGAGGCCTTCGCGCGCGCAACGGAGCTCGCCCGTTTGGTCGGGCTCAGAGGTGAGAAGAAGGTCCTGGCCAGCTACCCTCACGAGCTCTCGGGCGGCATGAAGCAGCGAGCGATGATCGCCATGGCCATTTCGTGCAACCCTTCTCTCCTCATCGCCGATGAGCCGACCACGGCCCTCGACGTGACGCTCCAACTTCAGATCCTCCGCCTGATCCTGCGCCTGCGCGAGAGATTCGGCATGGGCATCCTCTTCATCTCGCACGACCTGCGCCTGGTGCGGATCGTGGCCGACAGCGTCTCCGTCATCTATGCCGGCAGGATCATCGAGTCGGCCCCACGGGAGGAGCTTTTTCGCTCACCGCTTCACCCCTACACCCGGCTGCTCCTGCTGTCCATCCCGACTGCGCGGAACCGGGGGGCTCGGCTGCGGGTAATCCCGGGACGCGTTCCTGATGCGCAGGCGGTGCCCGCGGGCTGCGCGTTCCATCCCCGCTGCCCGATCGCGGAAGAGATCTGCGCGCGCGAGATGCCCGAGAGCAGGGAGCACGCTGCGGGCGGACACACCGCTGGTGGACACGCTATCGCGTGCCACTTCGTGGAGAAGACATGGCCGGCCTGATCGACATCCGCGACATGTCCAAACGCCACTACAAGCGCGGCCTCCTGTCTCGCGCGCAGGGCGGGGTCCTCGCCGTGGACCGGGTGAGCTTTTCAATAGAGAAGGGAAGCGTCTTCGGCCTGGTCGGGGAATCCGGCTGCGGGAAGACCACCCTGGCGCGCGCATTGCTCTTCCTCGACCCGCCCACCTCGGGAGAGGTGCTGTTCGACGGGACCCGGCTGAGCGGGCTCTCGCGGCGCGACCTTCGCGAGAGGCGGCGCAGGATGCAGATCGTGTTCCAGGATCCCAACAGCGCGCTGGACCCGAAGATGCGCGTGCGCGACAGCATGGAGGAGGGCCTGCGGAACCTCCGCGTCCCGAAGCTCGAGCGCGAGCGCCGGGTACGGGAGCTGCTGGAGCTGGTCGGGATCCCTTCGGAGCACGCTTCCCGCTACCCGCACGAGTTCTCGGGCGGTCAGAAGCAGAGGATTGTCGTTGCCCGCGCCCTCACCATGGATCCCGAGTTCCTCGTCCTCGATGAGCCCGTCTCAAACCTCGACGTCTCCATCCAGGCGCAGATCGTCAACCTCTTGTTGGACCTCAAACAGGAGCTCTCCCTCACATACCTGTTCATCTCCCACGACCTGCACCTCGTCGCATTCCTGAGCGACAGGATCGGGGTGATGTACCGGGGCAGGCTGGTGGAGCTCGCCCCGACCGACGCGATCATGGCGCGGCCCGCCCACCCGTACACGCTGAAGCTGTTCGCTTCGGTGCCGGGCGTCGCTGAGGGCGCCGAGGGCGGTTATGGCGCCGAGGGCGCTTATGGCGCCGTGGATGCGGGTTCGGCGCTTGAGGTAGGCTCCCCGGTAGCAAGGGGCTGCCCCTACTTCGCGAGCTGCGCCCGAGGAGACCTCGCGTGCACCCGGGTGGAGCCCCATCTCATCGACATCGGGGGAGGCCATATGGTAGCCTGCATCAAGGAGATCGCGTCGGCGGAGGCTGACCCCGCGCAATCGGACCAAGGAGGAAAGAGATGAAGAGAACAGTATGGATCACCGCGGCCCTGCTCGCCGCCCTACTTGCTCTTCCCGGAGCGGCGCTCCTGGCAAAGGACAAGGTCCTGAACTTCGCCCTGTCGGGGAACCCCGACACGCTCGATCCTCACAAAACCGCAGGGACCCTGACGTTCCAGACGCTCAAAAGCATCTATGACACCCTCGTGGAGGCCGACCAGAAGGAGAAGATCGTCCCCGCGCTCGCCCAGAGCTGGACCATCTCCCCCGATTCCCTCACATGGACCTTCAAGCTGCGCGCCGGGGTTCTCTTCCACAACGGCGAGCCGCTCACGGCGAAGGACGTGAAGGCAACCTTCGAGCGCGTGAAGGCGAAGGAGACCGCTTCTCCCAAGGCGAGCGAGTTCGCCGCGATTTCCTCAATCGCCGCGCCCGACGACGCGACGGTCGTCATCACGCTGGCCAGGCCCTTCGCGCCATTTCTCGGGGTTCTGGCATCGGGCTGGGCGGCGATCCTCCCGAGGAGCCTCATCGACGCCGGCCACGACTTCGCCGCGAAGCCCGTGGGCACCGGCCCCTTTGTCCTGAAGGAGTTCACGCGCGACAGCCGCATCGTCCTCGTGAAGAACACGAGCTACTGGATGACCAACCTGCCCAAGCTGGACCAGGTCGTGATGAACGTCATCCCCGAGCGGGCAGTGCAGGTGCAGGGGCTGATGATGGGTGCGATCGACGCTGTGGAGTTCGTCGACGTCGAGGACATCAAGATCCTTCAGGCCAGCGCCGACGTGCAGGTCAACAAGAGCCTGTCGGCTCTGATCCTCGTGATGAGCATCAACTGCTCCAATCCCATCCTATCGAACGCGAAGGTCCGCCAGGCCGTCACCATGGCCATCGACAAACAGCAGGTGCTCGACGTCGCCTACGGCGGCGGCGTGGTGATCGGCACCTTCATGGACGCGGGCAACGCGTACTACCAGGACTTCACGAAGCTGTACCCGTACAATCCCGCCAAGGCGAAAGCCTTGCTGGCCGAGGCAGGGGTTCTCGCCGATGCCTCCTTCGAGCTTGTCATCCCGTCCAACTACGACATGCACGTGAAGGCGGGCCAGATGTACCAGGAGATGCTGTCCAAGGTCGGCCTGAACGTGAAGATCAAGCTCGTCGACTGGCCCACCTGGATCAAGGACGTGTACACGGATGCGAAGTACGACTTCACGGTGACCGGCCATACGGGCAAACTCGACCCCGACGGAACCCTGGGAAGCTACGGCATCGCCGCGAAGCGCTACGTGCGCTGGGAAAATCCTGAGGCTTCGGCTCTCATCGTGAAGGCGGCGGGAATCGCCGATGTGGCGGCCCGCAAGGCGCTGTACAGCAAGGCTCTCGAGATCATGGCCAGCGAGGCGCCGTTCATGTACCTCGGCACGTCGTTCGTCTATCGGGCCCACAGGAAGAACGTGTCTGAGTACCGCATGACGCCGAAGCTGGACACCTTCGACTTCCGCTGGACCGACGTGAAGTAGGGGTCGGCCCGGTCATGAAGAGGCGGGGCTCGGGGAACATCGCCTTCTCTCTCGCGATCCTGTACCTGCTGATTCTGGGGGCCGCCGCCGTGACGGCTCCCTTCATCTCTCCCCGCAGCCCTACGGTTCAAGACCTGTCCCGGCGCTTTGCGCCGCCCGGCCGGGATTTCCCGCTCGGCAGCGACGATTTCGGCCGGGACATCCTGAGCCGGATCATCCACGGTTCCCGCTCCGCCCTGCTTGTCGGGGTCGTGTCGGTGGCTATCGCCACCGCGATCGGCATGGCCGCCGGCCTGCTCGCGGCGCTCTCGCCGGGGGCGGTGGATAATGTCGTCATGCTGGTCATGGACAGCCTCCTGTCCTTCCCCACGGTGCTCCTCGCCATCACGGTCGTCTCGTTCCTCGGCTATGGCCTCCTGCAGGTGATGATCGCGATCGGCGTGATCTACAGCCCGACCTTCGCGAGGATCGTGCGTGCCGAGGCCCTGGTGCTCAAGACCGAGGAGTACGTGGAGGCCTCCCGATCGCTCGGCAGCCCGATGCTGAAGGTGGTCTTCCGCCACATCGTGCCCAACCTCCTTGGCAAGGTGATCGTGCAGGCCTCGGTGACATTCGCCTTGGCAGTCGTGGTCGAGGCGTCGCTTTCCTACCTTGGCCTGGGCATGCAGCCGCCCGCCCCGAGCTGGGGACTCATGCTGAAGGACGCGCGCAACTACCTCGTGCAGGCGCCGTGGCTCGCCCTGTACCCGGGGCTCGTGCTCGCCTTCACTGTGCTGTGCTTCAACGTGATCGGGGACACGCTCTCGGAGAGGCTGAACCCGAAGGTCCGCTGAGTCCGGCCGCCGTCTCGAGTTCGTCTCGCAGGAGGCGCTCCTCGTGGTTGTCGGATTCCTGACCATTCCGCTCATATTTACCAGCACCGTGATTCTCCCGACGACCTTCATGCCGATGCGGCTCGCCGAGCTCACAGCCTGGAACGCGCTCACGGACGCTGTGGTCCCTGTCATGCTTGCGATCATGGCGTTTCGCAGGCTAAAGATTTCATTTTTAAAGTACAGGCGAAGGGTCCTGATCGGAGGCGACAGAAAAAGGATTGCGAAGCCAACCTGAGCGTGATACATTTCCGACTAGAAAAACTTCCTGATAAAGGATCTTGCATGAAAACGTTCATTCCTGTCCGATCCAACGCTTTGTGTGCCGCAGCGTATGAGGCGGTTGGTCCTCCGTTTTTCCCATGTCCCCCGTGAAGTGCTCATTCCGTGGCGCATTATTGTGTCGCTCACGACTGTTCCGCGAAATCGGAGAAAGGACAAAGGAAAGAACATGCGAAAACTCGCAATTTTACTACTCGCGATGCTGGTGCTTTTCACGGCCGGCAGCTGCAAGCTCTTCGACATGCTGTTCTACAAAGCCCCCGGGGTATCGCCCAAGGATCTGGGGAGCTACACGGGGACTCTCCCCACGACCCGGGACCAGACCCTGATGACCATAGGGTATGGAGGAATGGTGGCGATGGGAGCTGCATGGACTCACGTCATCAACAGCTCGGCAGCGCAGGGAGCCTTCCCTTCTCAGGTCGGCAGCGTCTTCAACGCGATCCCGACATTCAGGCTGCTCGCGCCGTTCATCTCGAAGGTGAAGGCGAAGAGCATCACCCTCACCCAGTCGGGCATGAACAACAACGACTTGAGCAAGGAGTTCCACCTCAATATCGAGAACGAGTCTGTCACCTCGGCCACGCAGACGGGAACGCTGACCATCGACAAATGCAAGGCCGATCTCTCGGCGACCGTCACTGGTAATACGGTCCCATGGTCGGGGGAGGGCGATGCAGAGGTGGACTGCCTCATTACCGCCTCGAATCTAAAGGACACGTCCTTCGGTTCCGCTTCCCAATATATTACCGTGAATGGTGCGCAGGTCGGCGTGCAGGCGAAGGCCACAATGTCCTTCGATGTTGGCGCGACATCGACTGGCGGGCCCACCTCGCTCACCTACGACATCACCTCAGATGTGAAGGCCGGGTTCTCCATTTCCGATTCCAATCCCGATCCCGTCAATCCCCACTATAGCGGCAAGTTCATCATTGAGATGAACTACATCGACAGCGGCACGCTCACAAAGACCCAGATGGATGACCCCACCGACATCAGTAATATCGAGGTCACCATCAAGATCAAGGTGTACAACAACGACAACGACTTGGTGGATGAGTACGAACTCAACCAGGACGATCTGGCGACCTATATCACCGCCTTGTAGAGCTGGGATCTCCGGTCGGGGCGACGAAGGGGGAGGGACGCGAGTCCTCCCCCTTCCTTTTTGGTGCCCACCGAGCCGCTTCCGACTCAGTAGCTCACCAGCCCAGAACGCACCGCCTGGATGTCCTGCGCCCGGAAGGTGACCGCCATCCTGTCCGTTCCGCGGCCATTTTCACGTCGAGGTGGACGGGCCGGTGGCTCGCGCGGATCTTGCGGGCTTTCTCGCTGGCTCGACCACGCATGCCCCTTCGCCCATCGGCTATCCAGGCGTCCTACTTCTGGCGGTCGGTGCTGATCGGAAACTAGGTCACCTCGCAGATGTGCGCTGCGGTGTGCTCCTCAGTGATGTGCTCCCCGCCGATGCCGATCCTCTTGATCAGCTCGAGCGCGACGGTCATCTCATTCACCCCCAAAATGCGTACGATGCGGAAGACTGCCGACAGGATCTCGTCGTCGATCACGCAATGCTCATAGCTGGCGGCGGACAGCTATTTGAGCATGTCGGTGCCGGCATGGCAGGGCAGATGGTAGTTCCCGTTATGTGTCTACCTCCTCGTACTTGGGCTCACCAAACCACATCACGATCGTGGAGAAGGGTCTCTTGCGGAAGGCTTCGCCGCAGCCCGCGAGCAGGGGCGCCCTCTCGACATAGTCGCTCACGCCATCACCGAGCGAGAAGCTGCTGCTGAAGAAGGCCAGGCGCTCCCCCGGGTCCGTTCGTATCCCCTTCTTCTCGAGGAATGAGAGGGGGGGGTCTGAGGATCTTCACCCCGCAGCCGTCGAGGGTGTTGAGTGTCGCGGCGCTGTCAAAAAGGTTTTCACGGCAGGCCTTTACAGTGGTCGGGGTGTCGGGCTACCGTCCCCCCATGGCGAGGAAACCGATCACGGACATCGATGGCCTGGAAGACGCCCTGAGCGAGCCGACCCCGGGGGTCGTCGAATCGCTCGGGAGGCTGAAGGGC
>CAYGXO010000097.1:0-45592 GCA_964353885.1 uncultured Spirochaetaceae bacterium | reverse complement strand
ATCCCAAAGGACAAGAGGTATCTGAGGAACAGATGGCTGAGCTCAACCTTACGCGGCACCGCTTCCATGGGGATTGGAACTACATAATCCGCCCGACACGGAGATAACAGGTATTCGTTCAGTTATTATCTGACAACCCCTTAGGCTCGAAATAGAGCCATGACCTTACCGACGCGGCATAATCCTGCTGTCGGCATAACCTCGCCGAGCGAGATCTGTGGATGATGAAGGTGCAACAGAAGATATCGGGGACATTCCGCAGCTGGGAGGGAGCCGAGGCCTTCGCGATCGTCCGCAGCTACATCTCGACCATCCGTAAGCGAGGAACGAGCGTCATCGAGGCAATTACCTCCGTCTTTGAAGGAGATCCGCTACTACCCGCTGCCCCCGTATCCTGCTGAACAGTTACGGTGTACTTTTGAACCTTATAGGGGTTTGATCAATTTTATCTCAAGCTCTCGGAAACCGGTTTTACTATAGAAGATCCGCGCAGTCCTATTCTCTGCAAGTACGCTAAGCTTTAGCACACTTGCGCCACGCTGTCTGGAATAGGTTTCTGCTTCTTGAAGCAATTTCAACCCAATGCCGTGACCTCTCATCTTAGAGGTAACTACAATGTCAGTCACGTACGCGAATACTGTATCAGCCTCAATCATATCATGAGAATCAAACTTCGCCAAAACACAAACAAAACCGACTACTCTATCATCGTGTTCGGCCACAAGTATGCAACCGTCCCATTTGCTGCACTCATCTAGCAAATGCTTCAGATAGGCCGAACTGATCGCCTCAGCATCAACTCGATTGTCCTCAAGCGAGCGTTCCAATGATTGGAGCTCTGCGAAACAGCGCTCGACCTCGTGAGCGTCACTGGGAAGAAATGTACGGATGCGAACCATAGAGGCACCAATTGTATTGAGGAGATTCACGATAGTCAAGGGTTAATAGGTTGACCCTACAGTTGCATAAATCTGGAAAGGTCTGAAAGGTCCGGACAGAAAAGTGGCCTTCTGAATTAGTGAATCGCGATCTCGCCAAAGATACGAATCACTGCACAGGAGGCCACCGAAAGTGAAATCCAGCAGAGCACAGAATCACACCCGTGTCTACAGCCTGCCCGAGCTGCGCTTCGAGGATCAACGATTGACCTCATACTCTGGGTTGGTCCTTCTGCAGGTGTTGTTCCGCCATCTAGGCCTTCGGGAGCGCCTGCAGCAGTGTTTCCTTCATGTGTCCAAGGGCTTGATTGTAGGCCTGCCCAAGGCGACGATGATACCGATCGTGCACCTGATGTTGGGCAATCGGAGGCTACGTGATCTGGATCGCTACCGCGACGATCCGTTGGTAGGCCGATGTGTCGGCCTACGCCATCTTCCCCACGTCTCCACCGTCAGTCGGGCTTTGATGCGCGTGGACCGAAAAGCGGTGGGGAAGGTGCAGCAGCTCAACCGAACCCTTGTGCTGGATCGCCTGCAGCAGGAGGCCTTGGCGAGGATGACGTTGGACTTCGACGGGTCGGTAGTCTCCAGCGGCCGCTTCGGAGATATACCCGAATGTTGTGGATAGACAAAAGGAAAGAGCGTATCCTTCGATGCTCATTCGCCAAAACGAAACATCGGAAGGAGTACGCTCATGGAGAAGCCAAAGAATAGGACAACGACCTCGGAGATGCAAGGGCAGGTGCCGGGAGGCATCCTAGAGGAACTGGCCCGCGAGGGAGCCCGGCAGCTTTTGGCCCAAGCCTTGGAGGCGGAGGTGGCGGAGTTCATCGAGAAGCACCAAAACAAGACCGATGAGGAAGGCCGACGGCAGGTGGTGCGCAACGGCTACCTGCCTGCCCGCCAGTTGGTGACGGGGATAGGGCCGCTTGAGGTCCGCCAGCCTCGGGTAGACGATCGGGTGCTGAAAGGGAAGAAGCAGGAGCGGTATGGCAGCAAGATTCTGCCACGGTATATGAGACGAGTTCCCAGCGTGGACAATCTGGTACCCATCCTGTACTTGAAGGGCATCAGCACGGGAGACATGTCGGAGGCTCTGGCGTCGATTTTGGGTTCGGATGCTGCGGGGCTGTCGGCCACGAATATCGTTCGGTTGAAGGCTCAGTGGGAGCAGGAGTATCAGGGGTGGTGTGGGCGGGATCTGGGTGAGAAACAGTATGCGTACATCTGGGTGGATGGGATTCATGTCAACGTGCGCTTGGACGAAGTGGCCAGTTGCATTCTGGTGGTGATGGGAGCCGACTCGACGGGGAAGAAGGAATTGCTGGCCGTCAGCGACGGGTATCGGGAAAGCAAGGCTTCTTGGCGGGAAATCCTGCTGGATTTGAAGCGGCGGGGCATGACGCAGGGACCGAAGTTGGCCATTGGGGACGGGGCGTTGGGGTTCTGGGCGGCGCTTCGGGAGGTATTCCCGGATTGTCGGGAGCAACGCTGCTGGGTACAGAAGACGGCCAACGTGCTGGACAAGATGCCCAACAGCGTGCAGGGCAAGGCCAAGAGCATGCTGCACCAGATGTGGCAGGCCCCGACCAAAGAGAAAGCCTTGGCCGCCTACCAGCATTTCCTGGTCTCCTGGCGGGAGAAGTACTCCAAGGCAGTGGACTGCCTGCAGACGGACATGGAGGAGCTGTTCACCTTCTATGAGTTTCCCGCCTCGCACTGGATTCATATCAGGACGACCAACCCGATCGAGTCGACCTATGCGACGGTGAGGCTGCGGACGAAGAAGACGAAAGGGTGCGGATCGCGAGTGGCGACACTGACGATGGTATTCAAGCTGGCCCTGGAGGCACAGAAAACTTGGCGGCGACTGATGGGGCACGAGAAGATCTTACTGGTCATGGCCGGCAAGAGGTTCATCGACGGTGAACTCGAGGCGGTTGCGTGATTGACCGACCATTTGCGATTTCTATGCGAACTGCGATGACGATCAGCCACTATGACCTGGGAGGAGGAAAACCGAGCTCCGTGGTGGGGCTACAACGCATTTTCTCGAAGCAGGTGGTACTTGGATACCCCCCCGAAAAGGGCGAAAGGGCGAAGGATGCCGCCCACAACAATTGACAATATCTCGCTTCGCCGAGGGGCTGGCCGTCGGATACAACGCCAAGAAGAAAGGGCGGCGCAGCTACTACCCGTTGTTCTGCAAGGTGGCGCAAAGCGCGCAGGTCTTGGACGTGCTGCGCCGCTCGGGCAACGTCCATGACTCCCACGGAGCCATCACGTTCATGAGGGACTGCATCGCCTCGGTGCGCGAGCGGCTTCCCGGGGTGACGGTAGAGTCGCGCAAGGATACGGCCTTCTTTAGCGATGAAATCGTGAGTTTTCTCGACAGCCAGGGGGTGGAGTTCACCATCTCGCTACCTTTCGAGCGGTTCCCTGGATTGAAGAACATGATTGAAGCACTCCGGCGCTGGAGGCGGCTGGACGCCGAGTGGGACTACTTCGAGACCTCACGGTCGCCGGGCCGTTGGAGAAAGCCCTACCGAGTCCTGCTGTTGCGCCATCGGGTACGCATCCTGAAGCGCGGAGCTGTCCAGTTGGAGTTGTTCGCTCCGCACCAGCAAGGCTACGAGTTCAAGGCGGTGATCACCAACAATCTCGGCTCGGCGAAGCGGATCCTGCTGTTTCATAACGGTCATGGGGCCCAGGAGAACATGTTCTCGGAGTTGAAGGGCCAGTGTCAGATGGACTACGTGCCCACGAGGAGGCTAGCGGGCAATCAGCTGTACTTCCTCTCTGCGGTGCTGACGCACAACCTGTACCGCGAGCTGGAGATCTGTCGCGGAGGCGCCCAGCGCGTCACGACGGCGAAGCGTGCGGCGTTGTGGGTCTTCCCAGAGCCGGCGAGGATGCGTCAGCGCCTAATACAGCGCGCCGGGCGGCTGACGCGTCCTCAAGGAAGGTTTTGCCTGACCCTAAGCGGCAATGAATTCGTGCGCGATGAGTTCCTGCAATATTTGGAGTTGTTGAGAGGAGCCTCGTAACCTGCAATTTTATGCAACGACAGGGTCTATATTGTGCAGAACCAAGAGTGCCTTGTTTGTGGTGGCCACCTCGAGCCATAGATGCAGAGAAGTTGTACAGCAAGGTAGAAAACATGTGTGGCGGGCGTCGTGAGCGGGAGCCCTTGTTTTGAGGCGCCCGCTTGCCAAACGCTTCTGCCCGTCATTATCATTAAGTAGGAGCCACCAATGACCGCTTCCGAGCAGATCGATAAAAAAATCGCCGACCATCCCGACTGGCGAGGCAAACTTCTCGCCGCCATTCGGCGACTTGTTCGCAAGGCGGACCCGGTGATCGTTGAGGAATGCAAATGGAGGGGAGCGCCAACCTGGTCGCACAACGGTCTGGTGTGTGTGGCCAATATCTTCAAGGATACGGTGAAGGTAGTCTTCGCTAGTGGAGCGAAGCTGGCCGACCCGAATGGTATTTTCAACTCAGAACTGGCCGGAAACGCCTGGCGGGGCATCACGTTCTCGGAAAAAGACAAAATCAACGAGCCTGCATTCAAGAGGCTAGTTCGGTCAGCGGTCGAGCTCAACAACGCAAAGAAAGCCAAGAAGACACAGTCCAAGAGCATAACCACTGCGAGCAGAGGGCGTCAGAAATAGTCTGATTGGTCCTTCTATTCTCAGAGAGGGAAAAGGCGTTGCTCCATCCGCAGCGGTTAGGGTGCGAAAGTGGAACGGCGAGCCAACCGGTATTGAGTGCCTAGGTCTTCAATCTGCCCCGAAAGGTGCATTCCATTGCTCCCAAAGCGTGGTATAGTTTGAATGGATTGACCCCCCTTAGAAAATCCTCTTGGCCATGAGAGGCGAAGCGCGGCGGAGGTCTGCACAACAAATCGTTGGAGCTGACCGCTTGGGGGCTGGGTGGAAGGGTTGTCTGGTGCCCGCGGAATGGGGTGGAGCCTCCCGTAAGTCGGCGGTGCAGCTCAACTCTCTGTTAGGCGTCTTGAGCAAATGACAAAGTTCCGTGAGCTTCCGTAATTGCCTCGGTAGATGGAGGAGATGATGCTGTTTTCTTTTCGAAAAGGCTGCAGGAAACTGCGTGAATTGATCCAGGGGGTGAGGGTGACCTGACCGCGGGTACGATCATCGAGCGTGGTGATCTACAGCACCAAGGAATCGAGTAGTTGCAGGTGTTGCGACAAGCGATGGGCCGTCTCAGGGGGCAGGCGAGAGAGGGAGGAGTCGAGCCAGGCTGCGGTTCGCATTCAGAGTAACTCGGCAGATTCGGCGATGCGACGCAACCGTCTCGGCCACCGGCTGCTGCCGGCATGAGAGACGTGCTGATTCTCGTGCAGATCAGCAAGGGCCTTCTGAAAAACTGCCCGGAATTGGCTCCAACTCTATCAACACGCTGCGTGCCGGCCTGAAGGTCCAGGGACATGCGTTCCTAAAACCTGATTGGAAAACAGCAGACGGATAGAGTGACGGGACCGCCCACGGATACGCTGGTAGAATAGTCGAAGATGCTGTGTGGCCGCGAGTCGGAGTTCCCCCGACTATGCTGAAATCAGCAGAGCTCTGATCTTGTGGATACCCAGGATTGCATCTCCTGTTCGGACTGATGATCACCTCGCGATCCGTCGTTCCGTAGGCACCGGCTGCACAATTCTATCCCGAGTCCTCCCGCGGGGAAATCGAGGCCTTCTACTTTGTTTCAAGGATCGAGCTTCGCCCTCGGCAGCATCATCCAGGTCGCAAAGGGCGCGAACGACCTCGAACAGTCTTGGCTTCTCCTTGTACAGGAGATTCCCACATCAGAGAGACCCTGCCGACGAAGGTTCCAGGGTCGCGAGTGCTTGAAATGCACTTCTCGACGAAGGCCTGGACTCTCGGGAGATGGCTGTCGTGCGCAAGCGCTTGCCAGCGGAACATTACGAGAGATTCATCGCCCGTGTCATATATCGTGCATGCGGCGGCCTTCGCGATCGGCCGATCGATCTGGGCAAGCAGTCAGCCGCACCTCCGCTCAAGTTCGTGCGAGAGATCGATTCGCTCGATACATCTTCCTGCTCGGAGACCGCGCAGAGCGTGAAACGCTTGGAGCGGCGCTGCGCCCAGGTGCCAGGGAACGCGAGAGGAGAGAGCGGGCTGGGGAAGAGCGGGTGACACCGGACTCTCGATTGAAAAGAAAATGTGAAAAAGTGTAGAAAGGGGATGAGCATCACGACGGAAAGGCGGTGGGCTCAGAGGAGGGCTTTGATGAAAACGATGGTCATCTATGACTCAGTGTACGGCAACACCGAAAAGATCGCGGAAGCGATCGCTGGCGGCATGGGCCGCGGCACAAAGGCACGAAGGCCGAGCGCGGTCGGCGCCGATGAGTTGAGCAGCGTCGATCTTCTCGTGGTCGGATCGCCCACCCTCGGTGGCCGCCCAACCAAGGCGATTCAGGGATTCATGGACTCCATTCCGAAGGCGGTCGCCGGAAAACTCACCATCGCGGCATTCGATACGCGAATGTCCATGAAGTTCGCGAAGATTTTCGGCTATGCCGCTGCGCGGATCGCCGCCAAGCTCCAGGAAAGTGGGTGCACGTTGAAGTCGCCGGCGGAGGGATTCATCGTCAGGGGGCGCAGCGGTCCGCTCGCGGATGGGGAGCTGGAGCGGGCGACGGCCTGGGGCCGGGGACTCTCCACGCCATAGGCTTCCGACAGGCTCGTGAGAGTCGTGTCAAGCTCTCATCGCGCCTTGCAGGTCTTCACACGGCCATGAGCGAGGAACAGCCCGGTGGGCTTGCCCGAGCCGGTCGGGCGAACATCGCCCAGTTCTCCCTATCCTTCACCACCCAGCTCACGCGGTGGAGAATAATGGCGCCACCGAAGCAGACCGTCCGTAGGCCGAGAAGGCCGACGAGCCGGAGAAACGTTGCCCGGCCTGCGTCGGTTCCTTTCTGATCCGGTCGCGAAACCCCGAGCACCTCATTCGAAGCGGGAGCCTCATCGCGGCCAACGAGAGTGCCCTTGCGCTGAACAGTCGCGGGAGTCGGACTCCGGGCGGGATTGTCCAGGAGGTTCCGAGAAGAAGCCCGCGCCGGTTCGAGAAAAGCGTTGCGTCGCACAGCCGCCTGCAGCTGGAGCTGATCGAGGGGATTGCCTGCCAGTGAGACTAGTGGCTATTGAACTTTTGTGTAGCTTTTCCGGAAATCCCATGGTAGAATCTTACCCCGATAGAGACGCGCCGGACGCGCGTGGCCCGACACGTCCGCAAATGTGTCATGCAAAATCGGTGTGGTGCCTTTCTCTGCGCGATTCTTCTCATTCCCTCATCCTGCGCCCCTCGGCAGACGTACTTCCAGGCGAGGCATGAAGAGCTTGCGAGGACACGGACCGGCAGCGCTCTTCTCATCGGGCTGCTGGCCTTGGACCAGGAATACCCGAACTCACTCGCGCTGAAAGTCGACCTGGGTGCGCACCTGCTCGCTACGGGCGAGCTGGAGAAAGCGCGGGTCTACCTGGAGGCGGGCGAACGGCTCGCCGTGCGAACGAGGGTCAATCGCTTCGGCGCGGGAGAGAAGGATCGTCGCCTCGCCGCGTTGCTCTACGCCGATCTGGCGGAGCTGTCGTGGCGGACGAAGCAGCACCGGGAAGCGGCCGACTATTCGAGCGTTTCCCTCTCCCTCGATCCCGAAGACCCTGCCGGCGCCCTTTTCACCCGGGCGAAGGCGCGCGCCGCCCTTCGGGAAAATGAGGAATCCCTCGCGGATTTTGCGAAGGGTTGGGAGAGCCGCCGTTCGGCAATGGTGCCCGAGGATTTCCATGTGTACTGGAACCTTCTCTCGAGCGAGGGCAGGAACGGCGAGGCGCTTGCGACCCTCGCGGCGTATCAGGCGCGGTTTCCCTACGAGCAGGGGATCGGCCTTGCCGAGTCGTTGCTCTACGAGAGGACGGGGTTGATCGAGGAGAGCATCCTCGCGGCGTTCAAGGAGCTGGAATACCAGCGATGCGCCGGCTCCGCGACTGAGGCGCGGATGCTCGCAGGCCTGGAGGACCTCGCCCGGAAGCTGGAGGACCCCGCGTTCAATCCCAGCCGGCGGGGGAAGCGGTTGGTCGCCGCGCTCGGCAGGTACGCGGCAGGCGATTGGCTGGGGGCTCTCACTGCGCTCTCGACGATCACGAGTGTTTCTGCCCAGCCTTTCGGGCGCTACCTCCTGCTGTCCGCGCAACTGGAGGCGGGGAAGGCGACGAGCGCCGATTTCCAGTCCTACCTTTCCCTCGAACCGTCGCTGCGGAGTCTCGCCAGCTACTACCATCACCTCTGGCGCGGCCTGAAGGTCTGCCGAGGGCTGGAGGCGGTGAGCGCTGCCGTCAACATCGTGGAGAAGTGCATCCTGCTCGCCCCGCGGACCGGCATCGCGGCAGAGTCGCGGCGCGAGCTTGGCCGCATCCGGGGCCTCTCTCCTGCCGACGGGGAGAAGCTCCTGCTCGGAGCCGAGCTTGAGCAGATCGCGCGCGCCATCGAGTCGGGCGCAGACCCCGCCCTGCTGGAGCCCGTGCTCGCCCTGCTTGCGACTCCCGACAACACCTACCAGGCGGCGGGGACCCTGATGCTGGAAGCGCTGAAGGCCAACGCGAGGGTAGAGGCGTTCCTCGAAGAACGGAGGAAGGTCTCCTCCGGCAGGCTGAAGGAACGCCTCACCTTCCTTTTGGGCGATTGAACCATGCGGCGACATCCACCGGCGGAGAGAGCGGCAAAGGGAGCAGCAATGGGAGCAGCAAAGGGAGCAAGGATCAGAGCGACGACGCGGATCGATAGGATTCTCCTGATCCTCTCCTGGCTCTGCCTGTTCTCCTGCCAGCCGCGGCCGCCTTCTGACGATCTGGTCGAGCAGTACCTCGCGGCAAAAAACGACTACGCGGGAGGCGATCTGCAGAATGCTGAGCAGCGACTCACGAGGATCATTGCGAGCAATGCGGATTTCCACCAGGCCGCGTTTCTTCTCGGAAAAATTTTCTACTTCGAGGACAAGCCCGCGGAGGCGCGGAGAGTGTTCGCTGCTCTCGTCAAGAGATACGGCAGGTACAACGAGGCGGAGATCTGGCTCGTGCGCGTCCTCGTGCGCGAAGGGGCGATCGAAGCGGCGCAGAGAAGAGTGGAGGAGCTCCTCTCGTTCGATCCGAGCGATCCGCGGCTGCTTTTCCTCAGAGGCTCTCTGGCGCTTGAGACGAGCGACCTGAAGAATGCGCTGGAGTTCTTCCAGCGCGCGGCCGATTTCGGCGAGGAGCTCGCGCGGGCGCATTTGGAAATCGCCCGGCTGTACTACCAGTTCGATCTCCCCGGCAAGGCCAGGCAGGAGCTCGAGCTCTGCCGCGGCCTCACCTCGAACGGGAGCCTGCTTCGGGACTCGGTGGACAAGCTTATCGCGACGGTAGGTAAGGATGCGGGGGCGCCATGAAACGAGCGTGGGGGCTGCCGCTCGGGGGAGGGATGATGGATCGGAGTGGGGGATCGTCGGCTGGAAGAAGGACGGGGCGGGGGAACGCGGCACTGCGCAGGGGAGGAACAGTGCTCGTCGGAGTTGCCCTGCTTGTTTTCGCTTCGTGCATGGCTCTGCCGCGGAAGCGGGTGGAGGTTTTCCTGTTCGATCCCCTTCCCGCGGGGGGAACCTGGGCCGTGGGTACCGTCGAGGTCGACCACAGGACGATGGCGGAACAGATCCGACGCATGCTTCCGCAGATCCTCTCCCCACTCGCGCACGAGTACGAACTGCCCGTGGCGGAAGTCGAGGATGCGACTCTTCTAGTTGACCTTCAACTGGCTGAGAGGGAGCTTCCGCGCGACCTGGACACCGTGAACGCCCTGTCGGTCACCGCGGCCCTCCGCGAGAGGGAGAGCGGGCGGCTCGTTGGCTCCGTCTTGTACAGCGAGGAGTCGAAGGAGTCCCTCGCTTCTTTCTATCATCTGTGGGACGTGATGGACGGCCTGCTGAAGGCCCTTGCCGAGAAGCGGCGGCAGCTTTCGACGAAGGGGTAGGGACGCGTGGCCGCGGCGCAGAGGGCGGGGGCTGTCCTGCTCATGATCGTCTTGCTCGCTCACTCGAAGATGGCGGGTGCCGACGGCGCCCCTGTAGGGAGCGCGCAAGCAGAAAGCGCCGCTCGCGGCGCCATGCCGATCAGTCTCGGCGAGGCGGAAGCGCGAGCCCTCGCGAACTCGGTCGAGCTCGCGATCCTCCGCCTTCGCACGCGGGCGCAGGGACGCGCCTATGCCCTCGGAGTCCGGGAGTTCCTGCCCCGGCTGTCCCTCGCGGCGAACGGTTCGCAGACTATCGTCCTCGGGGGACCCGACACGCGGGTGGAGAGCTTGTCGTTCACCGTCGAACAACCCCTTTTCGACGGTGGGAGGCTCGCGGTCCAGCGGGCCCTCTCTCGCGCCCAGCTCCTGTTGGAGAGTCGATCGTATGCCGACAGCGAGGATGCCCTCGTGGACGAGGTGCGCGGGCTGTACTGGCAGAGCCTGGTGCAGCAGGCGAAGCTGCGGATCCAGGAGGAGATCAGCGGCATCACGGCTCATCAGGTTGAAATCGCCCGGATGGAGAGACGGATCGGCGCGATTCGGGAGATCGATCTGGTGGAGGCGGAGCTGGAGGAGGCGCGGGTCACCCTCACGATCGGCGACACCCGAGCCGTCCTGGAAGAGCGGATGGACAGGCTGAGGGAGTCTCTCGGCATGGAACCGGGCGACGAGCTGGCCCTGTCGGGGAAGATCGATGCCGCGTACTCCGGCCTCGACCTGCCCCGCGACGCGGGAGCCTTCATCGCGGTTGCGCTCGCCAATAACACTCAAGTGAAGCGTCGTGAGCTGGAAGCCCGGAGCGCGCTCGAAGCTCTTCGCGCCGCCCGCGCGTCGTTCGTGCCTCGGATCAGCCTGGCGATCACCGTCGGCATCTCCGGGGAGCGCCGTCCCCTGCAGGATCCTTCGCTGTCCGGCGAGCTCGCGATCGACTTTCCCAGCCGCGCATTTCCGTTCTCCACGAGCCTGTCTTCGGGAAGGACGGGCAGCGGGCAAGTGAGCGCGGGGTCCAGCGGCCAGATCGGCGTGCTGGAGGATATCGGCGGCTGGACCGACAGGAGAGCGGCTGCCCTTGCGCGCGAGGAAAGTCTGTTGAAGAAGACGCAGGCGGTCGAGACTCTCGCCTTCGAGGTGCGCCGGTCCGCGGCTGCCTATGAGCAGAAGAAGGCCGCCGCTGATCTGCAGCGGAAAACCGTGGGTCTGGACGAGGCACGGGTGGCGATCCTCGGCAGGCAGCTCGAGCTGGGCGGCATCCAGCGCATCGACTACATGCGGGCGCAGGCGCAGCTCGCGCGCGACGCGAGCGACCTGATCGAGGATGTTCTCGCCGTGATGGACGGAGAACGGGAGCTGGAGAAGCTGCTCGGGGTGCGCGCGGGCGAGCTCGCGGATCTCGTCGCCGACCTCGCCAGGAGGGGGAGGGAGTGAAACAAACGCCCGCTCATGCCTCGTGGAAGGTTGTCGCATCACTCGCATTCGTTCTGCTCGCCGCTGGCGGATGCGCGCGCAAGGAGCAGACCCCTGCTGCTGCCGCGCCCCAGCGGGTGCGCACAGTCCTCGCAACGGAGCGGATGACGGCTCAGGAGCTCGCGAGCTACGGCAGCATCTCCTTTCAGAAGAAGGCGGACGTCACCGCGCGCGTGGATGGCACGGTGACGGAGATCGCGGCAGTGGAAGGGGCGTCGGTGGAGAAGGGAGAGACTCTTGCCCGGCTCACCAACATCCAGCTCGAGCTCAGGAAGAGGCAGGCGGAGTCGGCGGCGAGCTCGGCCCGTTCGGAGCTCGCCCTCGCCCAGGCGCGGTTGTGGGAGGGGCAGCTGCAGGTGGAGGCCCGGATCGCCGGGATCGAGAGGAGCGAGCTCGAACTGGCGAACAAGCGGCGGGAGCTGGATGAGCTGGCGAAGACACTGAAGAACAAGGAGCAGCTGCTCAGTGTGGGGGGCACCACGGAGGAGGCGATGAGCTCGCTGCGCCTGAGCTACGCGGCCACGGAGACCGGCGTCCAGCTTCTGCAGAAGGACCTCGACATCAGGCGCATCGGCCTGCGCGACGCGGATATCGTTTCCCGGGGTCTCGCGGTCCCGCGCGACGAGGCGGCTCGCCGGCGGATGCTCGTGCAGATCGGCACGCAGACTCTCGCCGCGGAGGCGGAAGTTGCGCGGGACCGCGCCGATTCCGCAGCCGTCGAGCTCGGCGCCGCGGAGCAGCTGCTTGCGGAGCTGGACATCCGTGCGCCGCTCTCGGGGATCGTGGGCGCGCGCTACGTCGAGGCCGGAGAGCATGCGGCGGCCGACGCGAAGCTGTTCACCCTGATCAGCACGGGAGAGGTGTACGCCGTGTTCCCCGTTCCCGAGGCCGAAGCGCAGCGGGTGGCGCAGGGAGCTGCAGTGGAGGTGAGCGTCGACGCTCTTGGAGGCCCGCCTTTCCGGGCTCGGGTCGCGCTCATCTCGCCTCTGATCGACCCGCAGGCGGGCACCGTGACTGTGAAAGCAATACTCGCCAACCCGAGCATGCGGATGAAGCCGGGGATGTTCATCCGGGTGAAGCTCGTGTACGGCAGCCCGCGCAGGGTCGTCGTGATTCCGGCGAGCGCGATCGCGCAGAAGAAGGGAAACACGGCGCGGGTGTTCATGGTCGTGAATCGCCGGGTGTTCGCGAAGGAGGCGACGCTGGGGCGGGAGCTGGGTGGGAGCTGGACCGTGGAGGACGGGTTGCAGGCGGGGGAGAGGCTCGTGGATTCCCCGTCGCTCCTCCTGAGGGAGGGAGAAGAGGTTGAATCGGAATAGGATCGTCCGCGCGCGCGCTGCGGCGCGTTGCGCCGCCGCCTCAAGCGTCATCCTCGCCCTGCTCGCATCCTGCGGGTTCATCGCCCTCGAGCGGCTGCGCGTCGTGACCTTCCCGAGCGAGAGGAACCAGGTCATCGGCAGGGGCGAGAGGATCACACTCTCATTTTCGATCCCTCCGGATAGAAACGACGCCGAGAGACTCGCCACGATCTCCACGCCGAACGGAATCCAGGGCCTCGACTTCGCGTGGGAGGGAGAGGTGCTCACTCTGCTCCCGATCCCCCCGCTGCCAGCCGGCGAGCGTCTCGTGCTCGGCCTTTCGGGAACGCTCTCCGCGGCCGACGGACGCGAGTTCGCCGTTGCGCTCGAGATCCCCTTCTTTGTGGAGACCGATTCGCCGCAGCCGCGGCTCTCCTTGTACTCGCCGGAGGATGGCGCGGTGGCGGGCACGGAGACAGCCCTTGTCCTCGCCTTCTCCGAGCAGATGGACGCGGACAGCTTCGCCGAGGGATTCGTTCTGAGCCCCTCGACCGGACACGACACGGCGTGGAGCGCGGACGGGAAAACCGCCACCCTAACGCCGAAGGAGATGTGGGAGACCCTCACCCTGTACGCATGGGAGGTCCCCGGGACCGTGAGAGACGCAAGGGGGGTGAAGCTGGGCATTCTCTCCTCTGGCTGCTTCCTCGTGCAGGCCGATTCGCTGCCTCCGAGAATGCTCTCGCTGCGGCCCGCTGTTCCGAACGGGGACGGGACCTTCACCGTGGTCGATCAGGCTCTCGACGGCAATCTGCGCGCGCGGGACTGCATCGCCCTGTCATTCTCGAAAGACGTATCGCTCGAGGCATTGCGCAGTTCGTTCCGCCTCGATCCGTCCATTCGCGGACATCTCGCGCGGGAGCGGGCAGGGGAGTTCCTCTTTGTCCCCGAGGAGCCTTACCGGATGGCAACGGTCCACCATCTTGTCGTGTCCACCGATCTCGAGGACCTGGCGGGGAACAGGATGGCCGAGGAGCGCAGCTGTTGGTTCACCCCCGACATTCCGCCTCAGGCTGTGCTGTCGGTGACCGCGAACGCTGGACCAGCACTCGTCCCAGGCTCTCCCCTGCCGGCCGATGTCGCGCTCACGGTGGAGAAAGAGATCGTCTTCGCGGCGGCATTCGCGCAGCCCTTCGATGAGGCGAGCAAGGCCGCGGTTCCTTTCCTGGTGCGCTGCGAGGCCGTCTTTCCCTCTTCAATTCTCGATCCCCCGCTGAAAAGCGCAGCGTGGACTTCCAATACGAATCTCTCCATCGCCTTCGCGGGCTTCAGCGCGAGCGCGGGACAAGAGCTGCACTACTACCGTCTGAGCTTTCCCGGTGGCTCGACGGGCATTCGCAACAGCGACGGTTCGTACCTCGAGGAGGACGCATGGGTGGCGCTCGTCGCGAGATGACACAATCGCGCGCGGGGCATGCGATGATCCTGCTCGTCCTCGCTCTCGGCTCCTGCGCGCTCATGTTCCCGCGCCCCATCACCATCGTGCGGTGGAGCCCGACCTCAGCGAACCCCGATCCTTCGGGCATCGAGACCTGGGTGGAGTTCTCAGCTCCCGTCGACAGGACAAAGGCCGAGCAAGCCTTCGCGCTCACGGAGGACGGGGATCTGCTTGCGGGCAGGTTCTCCTGGGAGGCCAACCGGCTGCTCTTCCAGCCTCTCAAGGCGATCTCGAAGGGAAAGAGCTATGAGATGTCGGTGAGCGCTTCCGTCGAGGATGGGCGGGGAGTGTCGCTGGACAGGGAGTTCCGATTTTCCTTCTCGACAAGGTCCGATGCGACAAGGCCCGAGATCGTCAGCATCGAACCCGGGCCGGGCGCTGTCATCGATGATCGGGGAGCCGCGATCGTCGTCGCGTTTTCCGAGAGGATCGACTCCACGACCTTCCTGCGGGCTTTTTCCCTCTCGCCCGGCGTGACGGGGGTCTTCTCATGGTCGGCGGATGAGGCGAGCTGCGCGTTCACCCCGAGCATTCCGTACGAGTGGCAGACCGAGTACGTGGTGACGATCGACGACATCCTCGCGGATAGGGACGGCAACCGACTCGCGGAGAAGCGCGTGTCCCGGTTTTTCGTCGGCAGCGACCGGACACCGCCCCTGCTCGCCGAGGTGAGGAATACCGAGGCCGGGGTCGCGGGAGGCTCGGTCCTCGCGCCGGACGATCCCGCCACGCCGGGCCTCGAGATCACCGGCCAGTGGGAATGCGGCTGGGGTTTCGCTCTGACCTTTACCGAGCCGGTCACGCGGGACAGCCTCGAGGGGAGCCTTCTAGCCGAGCCCGGCCTCCGATTCACGATCGAGCCGGCCGTCGATTCGGCGGCAGAGTTCATGCTCAGGCCCTCTGAGAGGCTTGCGTGGGACACGATCTACACACTGACGGTTCGAAAAGGGATCACCGACCTGTCGGGCAACGAGACGACGGAAGACATCGTCCATGTCTTCAGGACCAATGGCAGCAGGTCGCGGCCTCCGGCCGTAGCGGCTGTGCGCTTCAGGGGCACCCCCCTCTCGGATGTGGCCGAGCCGGTCGATTTCGATCCCGCCGTCCCTTTCGCGGCCCTGCAGATCAGCGCCGATCACTTCCCCGTCGCGGTCGCGCTGTCCACGTGGTTCGACCTTCAGCTCACTCTCGCCGAGTCGGCTGCTCTGGACCTCCTCTCGGCCATGGAGCATCTCTCGATCCAGGAGACCAACGGCTGCCTCTCGATGCGAGCCACCGCGCTGCAGAGCGCGGGGTTCGACGACCCGCAGCCGCAGGTCATCGCCGGCGCGCTTCCGCTCAGAATCCATGTCTCGATCGTGAACGCGTCGGACAGCGGCATCGTCACCTTGGGGCTCACCGAGGGCTTCGTCGATTCCCTGGGGAATCCCCTCACAACCGACTGGCAGCTCAGCTTCCTGAAGTGATCGGAGGAGTCAGCCCATGAGGGGACTGATCGCCGCGTGCGTGCGGAGGCCCATCGCGACTCTCATGGCGTTTTTCGCCCTCCTCGTCCTCGGCCTGCTCGCGGCGAGCGGTCTCGCGATCGAGTTCCTTCCCGACGTTCGCGTCCCCAAGCTCGTCGTGTCCGCCCAGTTCCCCGGACTTCCGGCATCCGAGGTCAGGGTGCTCCTCACGATTCCACTGGAGGACGCCCTTTCCTCGCTTACAGGGGTGAAGCGGATCGCCTCGGTATCGCGTGACGGCGTGTCCACCCTTACCCTCGAATACCAGTGGGGCACCGACATGCAGATGGCGGCGGTCGAGGCGCGCGAACGCATCGACGTCGCCTACCCGTCGCTGCCCTCGGAGACGAGCAAGCCCATGGTCCTGCCCGTGGACTCGGGGGAAGGAGCGGTGCTCCTGGTTGGCGTGTTCCCCCGCGGAGGCGACCTCTCCTTCGCACGACGCCTGGCCGAGAGGGAGATGAAAACGCGCCTCCAGCAGGTGAGCGGGGTGGCCTCTGTCGGCCTTGTCGGCGGGACTCGCGACGAGGTGAAGGTCCTTGTCGACCAGGAGAAGGCGGCGGCTCGCGGAGTGACCCTGACCGACATCGCGGAGGCGCTGGCAGGCTCGAACGTCGACTCGCCGGCAGGGGCGATTACGGAGGGATCGACGGAGCTTCTGGTCAAGACGGAGGGGACAGCGAAGGATGTCCAGTCGCTAGGAGAGTTCTCCGTCGCGGGAAACGGCGGCGCGCGCTTCGAGGTGCGCGAGGTCGCCCGCATTGCGCGGGGGGCCCGGGAGCGCGTTTCCCTCTTCATGGTTGACGGACGGGAAGGGGTCGGCCTGCAGGTGTACAGGCGTCCGCGGGCGAGCCCCGTCGCGCTCTCCCGCGACGTGCGCGAGGAGCTGGACCGCCTGGGTCGGGCGTACGGCCGCGACGTGGAGCTCGTCGTTGCAAAGGACTCCTCGCTCTTCATCTCCCGCTCGCTCGGCGATCTCGTCCTCTCGGCCGCGGCAGGCGCCGCGATTGCATTTTTTGTCGTCCTGCTTTTTGTGCGCGACATCGCCGCGTCGCTCATGCTGGTCTGCTCCGTCCCGATCTCGATCGTCGTGTCGCTGCTCTTCCTGCGCGCGGCGGGGCGAAGCCTGAACGTCATGTCCATCGGCGGGCTCTCGATGGGCATCGGCATGATGATGGACAACAGCGTCGTCATCCTCGAGAACCTCCAGAGGCGGCTGATGCACGAGGGTGGGGATAAGGCGGGCAGTAGGGTCGGTGGAGGCAGCGGAACTGGCAGGGGTGGCGGCCGCTCTGGGGCGATCGGGCCGGATGCGGTGGTGAGCGCGACCGACGAAATGTCAGGCTCGAACGTAGGCTCCACGGTGACCTCCACCGTGGTGTTCCTGCCGGTGATCTTCCTGCCCGGGGTCATCGGCGCTGTATTCACGGATCTCGCGTTGTCGGTCATCTTCTCGCAGGTCACCTCCCTCGCCGTCTCCGTCACCCTGATCCCGGTCCTGTTTCGCCTGTCGGTGGGAGCGCGCGAGAGATTGAAGGTGGGGCGTGAGAGAAGGCATGCGGCGCGGGAGCGGGACAGAGGGACGCGCGACGTCGGGGCGCCAGGCATCGGGACGGCAGGCGTCGGGACGCCAGGCGCCGGGATGGCGCGCATCGAGCGCGTCTTCCGCCGCATCCTGCGGGCGTTTTTTCGGAAGCCGCTCATTCTCGCGGCCATCCTGGCGGCAACGACAGCGGCGGGGATCGCCTGCTTCCGTCTTCTTCCTTTCGAGTTCCTCCCTTCCATTGATACGGGCGAAATCGATCTGACGATTGCGCTCCCTGGCGGAAGCACGATCGAGCATGCCTCGCGCGTCGGCGCTGAGCTGTCCGAGCGGCTGCTCGACTTCGAGGGGGTGCGGATGGTGCACGCGAGGGCCGGTGGGGAGCAGGAGGACCTCTGGTACCTCGCCGACCCGCTCGAGGCGGCGGAGATCCTGCACATGACCGCCGCCCTTTCCACCGGCCGCCGGCGGGCAGCCTCTGCCATCGCCGAGGAGATGAGGCGCGCGATCGCGGATGGTGACGAATCGGTTTCGGTCGAGCTGCCCGGCAACATCGTCGCCCCGCTGCTGGGCCTTTCGAGCGGCCGGTCCGAGCTCGTGGTGAGCGGGAAAGACCAACAGGAGGCGGCGGCCCGCGCGCGCGAGCTTGCGGAAGCGATCCGTGCGCTCGGGGGGGGAGAGACTGTCGCCCTGTCTCCGTCGGGCGTGAAGCCCGAACTGCGCATCACACCCGATCGCGAAGCAGTGGCGAGGAGCGGAATCGACGTCGCCGCTCTCGCGCTGGCCGCGCGCGCCGCCCTCGACGGCGTCGTTCCGACCAGCTTGCTCGTCGACGGGCGCGACGAGGACGTGCGCGTAATGCTGCGGCCAGAGGAGGCGGTGGGCGTCGCCGGGTTGGAGAGCCTGCGCATCCGCGGTCCCGGCGGCGGTTTCATGCGCCTTTCGGATCTCGCGCGCGTGGCGGAAGCCGGCAGCCCCGCCGCGCTTGCGCGAGTCGACCGCGGCGACGTCGCCTTCGTTCACTTCGCCGCGGCGGGGCCGGGCGGGAGAAAGGACGCGCGGGCGATCGAGCAGATTCTGCGAACGCGCCCGCACGCGCGGTCGCTCGAGACGTCGGCCCTGACGGAGAGCATGTCCCCCCTCGTCCTCACCTTCGCTCTCGTGCTTCTGCTTCTGTACCTCGCCCTCGGGGCGCAGTTCGAATCGTTCGTGCTTCCCCTCTTCCTCCTCGCCTCGCTGCCGCTCTCCTTCTTCGGCATCGTTGCCGCCCTCGCGCTCGCGCGGAAAAGCCTGAACGTCGATTCGATCCTCGGCATCATCGTGCTGTTCGGCATCGCGGTGAACAACACGATCGTCCTGTATGAAACATACGCGCAGCGGATGGGGCGGGCTCAGGGAGGCGGAGCGCTCGTCGCGGTCTACCGGGGGACCTCGGAGCGCCTGAGGCCGATCCTCATTACGATGCTCACGACTGTGACCGCTCTCGTTCCGATCGCAGTCGATGCCTCGGGCACCTCGACCCAGGCCAGCATGGCCGTGGCGATCATCGGCGGGCTTTTCGTCTCCACGACTCTCACGCTTTTTGCGGCGCCGATGATGTTCCACCGCTTCTTGGGCAGGCGCGGCCATGCGGTCTGAGAGCTGGCGCACGCGTCCGATTCCCGCTGCCGCCGTTCTTCTCGGCATCTCCGCGCTCTCGCTGTTTTTCCTGCAGCGGGCGAGCCTTGGCCCGGCAGGGGAGCAGCGCTTTGCCTCGTACGCCATCCTCATCGAATGCGCCGGCGTGGACAGCCGGCGGATCGAGCGCGCAATCACCATGCCGCTCGAGGACGAGGTGGCGGGCCTCCCGGGCATCGTGGAAATCCGTTCGGTCTCGGAATACGGCAAGTCGCGCGTGACGGTGATCGCGGGGGAGGGAGAGGGCCGCGGGGAGCTGTCCCTCGGCCTGCGCGACGCCGTCGAGAGAGTCTACGAGAGGCTGCCCCTCGCCGCGCAGAAACCCGAAATTCTCTCCAGCTCGATCAACCAAAGACCCGTGTTCGTCGCGTCGATACGCGCGGCGGGCGGCAGCGAGGAAGAGCTTCGCGATCTGGTCGAGCGCGAGGTGAAGCCCGCGTTCGCGAAGGTCCCTGGGGTCGGAGAGGTCGAGGCGGGAGGAGGAGCGGCGCGGGAGGTCCATGTCCGCGTCGATCCGAGGAAGGCCGCCCAGCGCGGCCTCTCTCTGGCGGCCATCGCCGAACAGATCGCCCGACAGGATCTGCTCGCGCCGGCGGGGACCCTTCGCGCCGCCGAGCGGAGGGTGGGGGCATCCGTCGTGGGCAGGATGAGCTCGATCGAGGACCTGGCCAAGCTGCCGATCGCCCTGCCGCAAGGAGCCGCGGCCATTGCCCTTGCGGAGATCGCGGAGGTGGGGTACGGCCTGCGCGAGCGGGAGAGCGTGAGCCGCGTCGACGGCCGAGAGGCCGTCGTGATCTCCGCTCGCAGCACGGGCACGGCGAACCTGATCGCGGTATCGAGGGGCCTTCGCGCGGAGGCCGCGCTGTGGGAAGGAAGAGGGCTCGCCTTCGACGTGATCCTCGACCAGGGCCGGGCCCTCGAGAGTGCTGCCGGAGGGATCATCTCGTCGCTCCTGCAGGGCCTGCTCGTGGTGACCGCGGTTCTCCCGCTCTTCGTCCGCAAAGCGCGCCGCATTGCCGTGCTCGCGGCCGGCCTGCCGCTCACGGGACTCATCGTCGTTTCGGCGCTCGCCGCCGCGGGAATCAGCCTCGACCAGTACGTGCTGTCCGGCCTCGCGGTCGGCATCGGGACCATCCTCGACACGGGGATCATCGTGAGCGAGCAGCGCGGCATCCGTCAGGTGCGCGCCCTCGCACCTTCCCTCGCCGCATCCCTGGCCACGACGTTGATCGTGCTCGTCCCCCTCCTGTTTCTCGAGTTCCTGACCGCCGGCATCCGCGAGGCGGCGATCGCGATCGCCCTCCTCCTCGTTGTGTCCTTCAGCCTAGACATGCTTTTTCTGCCCGCCTTCTTCTTTGCAGGCGAGAGCGGGAGCGCAGAGGGTGGAGCGGGCGGCCGGGGGAATAGGCGGCGCATCGCATGGGCGGCATCCCGTGCTCGAGGCTTCACGCGGGCGGCGACTCGCCGCGCGCTGCGCTTCCTCCATGCCGTGGTCGAGATCACGATTCGGCGGCGCGCTGTCGTTCTCGCGGGCGCCGCAGCGCTCGTAGGCGCGATGGGCGCGGCGCTCGTTCTCGGGGGGAAGGATTTTTCGCCGCCCGTCGAGGACAGCTCGATTTCCGCGCACGTCGAGTTCGAGCCAGGAGCGACGATCGATTCCGTGGACGCGCGGATCCTCGAGTACACGCGGATGCTCAAAGGGTGTCCGGGAGTCGGCATGATCGAGTCCATCGCCCGGCGGGGCAGCGCGGAGATGCAGGTCCGCTTCGATCCCGCTCGAACGACCCGTATGCGAGTCGCGTCGTTCATGCGCGGGCAGGGCGAGCGCGTGCCGGGAGGCTTCGTGTACCTGCCGGAAGGCGCGCCGCAGAGCGCGCGGGGAATCGAGGTCGCGATCCGGGGCGACGACGATGCCGTTCTGAGAGATCTTGCCCTCGATGCCGCGCGCGCCCTCGGCGGCGAGCCCTGGGTGCTCCAGGCGGTGCTGAACTTCAAGGAGGCGCCGCCCGCCCTGATCGTCGCGGTGGACCACCGCAGGGCAGCCAGCTTCGGCGCGCGAGCCGCGGAGATCGCCGGCGCGCTCCGCTGGGCGCTTCACGGCCCCGTGGCCCTGAAGTGGATCGAGGCCGACCGGGAGATCGACCTGCGGGTCATGGAGATGGGCGCGCGTCAGGCGACTCGGGACGACGTTCTCGCTGTGCCTGTCCGCAACGCCGCCGGAGCCGTTCGCCCCGTCGGCGGGCTCGCCGCGCTCGAGGTCCGGCCCGAAGGGGGGAAGATCTTCCGCAAGGACAGGCAGCGCGCCGTGTACCTGACCGTCCACGCCCGGGGGACGGTCAACGATGCCGCCCGGCGCATCCGGGGAGCGCTCGCGGGTCTTGCTCTCCCCCCCGGATACGCCTTCGAGCTCGACCGCGAAGTGCGGGAGCTGAGCGAGAGCTTCCGGCTCCTGTGGATCTCTCTCGGCCTGAGCGCCGTCTTCATCTTTGTCGTGCTCGCCGGCTTCGGCGAATCGTTCGCCTCGCCGATCGCCGTGCTGTCGATCCTGCCGACATCCCTCGCGTTTCCTATCGTGGCGCTTGCGCTACTCGGCGAGCCGTTCCGCGTCCCCGTCCTCGTGGGTTTCATCATGCTCTCGGGGATGGTGGTCAACAACTCGATCCTCGTGATCGACGCGATACGGGACCGACTCCGCGGCA
Organism: uncultured Spirochaetaceae bacterium; assembly: GCA_964353885.1. GTDB lineage: Bacteria > Spirochaetota > Spirochaetia > SZUA-6 > Fen-1364 > CAVTER01. The sequence continues at coordinate 23,887 of CAYGXO010000097.1, read as the reverse complement.
GCCCGTCGGGGAGCGGGAATGACGAACGCGTGGCGCGCATGCGCTCCGCTCTGCACGCGGCGATCCGAGAAAGGATTCGGCCTCTCCTCATCACCTCCGTGGCGACGATCGCGGGAACGGTGCCGCTGCTGTTCGCGCGCTCGCAGGGGTCGGGTTTTCTCTCAGCTCTGGCCTTTGTCGTCTTCTGGGGAATGCTGGGGTCGCTCGTCTCCACAGTTCTCGTCGTGCCGGCTCTTGCGGCTGCCGCCCCGGGCCTCGTCTCGACGAAGTCCCGGGAAGCGGAGGGAGGGGGGTGAGGGGAATGCGTAGCCGTCCCAGCCTTCGTCTGGCTGCACTCGTTGCGGCCGCGGCCGCGCTCGCCTGCTGCTCCCCACGGAGCGGGCCCACGGACCTTGCGCTCCGGCTTCGGCCAGGGACCTCGATGCGCTACGTTCTCTCGGCTTCCCAGGACATCAGCCAGACGATCGGCGGCCGGACCCTCGTCGTGACACAGGAAACGCGCGCGGAGTATCGGTTCGAGGTGCGTGAGGCGTTGTCCGACGGACGACTCGCCGTTCATGCCCTCTACGAAGCTATCGCTCTGTCGACCCGGTCGCCAGCAGGCGCCCTGAGCTGGGACTCTCGCGCGCCGGACAAGGGAACCGCGGCCCTACGCCCGATGGGAAAGCTGATCGGCGAGGGGTTCGATTTCATCGTTTCCCGGCGGGGGGAGGTCGCGGAGGTGCAGGGCGTGGAGCGCCTGGCCGAGCGCATTGCAGGCGGCAGCGGCGAGGGGGGAGCCCTCAACGGCGCGCCGCCGGCACGATGGCTGAGCAGCGAATCCGTCGCCTCCGATCTCGGCTTGTTCTTTTGTCCCTACCCCAGTGGAAAGGTCGCGCTCGGCGAGACGTGGCAGACCGAGCGCGGCGACGGCAGCGGCCTGGGATTGCGGATCAGGAACACGTGGAGGCTCGTCCGGCGGTCGAAGGGCACGGGGGAGGTGGCGCTCGTCTCAGAGGTCGGCCCGCGGTCGGGGTCTGCCTCGGCATCCGGGCTTTCGGGGACGCAGCGGGGGACATTCACGATCCAGCTCGCGACGGGACGGGTCCTATCGGCCCGGATCGATCAGGTCATCGGGGGCACGATCGTCGCGAGAGGGGTTCCTGTTGTGATGGACATCAAGAGCCACGTTCGCGTGAGTGGGGAGTGAGCAGGGCAGGCAGAGCACGAGTTGACCGGTGCGCTGTGCGGCGGTATATTCGGCAAGTGAAAAATGAAAAAGGGTTTCAATTTGAGACTTTGCGAACCCCGCGTGTGCGAACCCCGCGGCGGGCCTCCCAGGGACGATTCGAGGCGGGAGGGTCCCGCGCGGCGCGGGCGCAGGCCATGCTCCGCGCGGTCGCGGAGGCGGGCTACTCCGACACCCGTGCCCGGCGCGCGGTGGTTCGCGCGCTGTGCGAATCGTCGTCGGGCGCGACGCCCGCCCAGCTTCTCTCTCGCGGCCGCTTCATCCACTCCAGGCTGGGCCAAGTGACGGTCTACAGGACTCTCGACATCCTCTCGGGGCTCGGGCTGGTCCGACGCATCCACGGCGAGGACGGGTGCTCCACCTACGCGGCCGCCACGCGCGGGCATGGCCACTACGTGATTTGCCAGCGCTGCCGCAGGGCCGCCGAGTTCGAGGGCTGCGCTGTCGATGCGGCCTTCGGCAAGGTGACCGCGCAGACCGGCTACAGGGTGAGCGGGCATTGGCTGGAGCTTTTCGGCCTGTGCCCCGATTGCCAGAGGAAGGGGCAGGAGACGGCATGATGCGGATACCGGCGGCGCTGGCCGTGAGCGCTCTCCTTCTCCTCCTCGCGGGGTGCGGTCGACCCCCCGCTTCGAGCGCGCCCGCGAAAGCGCCGGCGAAAGCGTCCGAGCAGGCAGCCGCGAGAGTGCGTCCGGTGCTCGCGGTCGAGACGTTCCTCGCCGATATCGCGCAGCAGGTGGCCGGGAGCAGGCTCGCGATTGGAACGCTGATGCCCGCGGGCATCGATCCGCACAGCTACGAGCCGACTCCAAGGGATGTCTCGACGGTGGCGGAGAGCCGCGCGCTTATCGTGAACGGGACGGGCATGGAGGCGTTTCTACAGAAACTTCTGTCGAGCGCGGGCGGCGAGCGGCGCCTGATCGAAGCCTCGGCCGGCCTCGCGCCCAGGAAATCGGGCAACGAGCCCGATCCGCACTTCTTCCTCGCTCCCCTGCTGGTCGTGCGGTACGTCGAGAACATCCGTGACGGCCTCTCCGCCCTCGACCCGGCCGGCGCCGTGACGTATGCCGCGAACGCGGCCGTGTACATCGCAAAGCTGCGAGAGCTCGATGGATGGATCCGCGCCCAGGTGGCGGGGATCCCCGCGGCAGATCGGCTTCTCGTCACCAATCACGAGAGCCTCGGGTATTTCGCCGAGAGCTACGGCTTCACGGTGATCGGGACGATCATGCCCGGCGTCACCACCGGCGTCTCCCCTTCGGCGCGCCAACTTGCGCGGCTCATCGACGAGCTGCGGGCAACCGGCGCGAAAGCGATCTTCCTCGAGTCGGGCACGGACCCCAAGCTCGCCCAGCAGGTCGCCCGGGAGGCGGGGACCCGGGTGGTGACCGAGCTGTACACGCACTCCCTCACGGATGCGGGCGGACCGGCTCCCTCGTATCTCCGGATGATGGAGTTCAATGTGAAAACAATCGTGGACGCCCTCGGGGGCGCCCCCGGAGTCACTCGATGATCGCCTGGCTCATCGCCCCTCTGGGCTATGCCTTCATGCAGAGGGGAATGCTCGCCGCGATCCTCGTGGGGGTGGCGTGCGCCGTGATCGGCTGCTACGTCATCCTGCGCTCAATGGCCTTCCTCGGGGACGCCATGGCGCACTCGATCCTCCCTGGCGTCGCCGTGGCGTACCTCTTGAAGGGCAATCTCCTGGTCGGCGCGCTCGTGGCTGCCATCGCGGTGGCGCTCGGCATCGGGGCCTTCTCGCGCGCGGGTGCGATACGGGAGGACTCGGCAATCGGCATCCTCTTCGCCGCCGCCCTCTCACTCGGCGTCCTGCTCATCAGCTCGATGAGGACCTACGCGGTGGACCTGAGCCATATCCTCTTCGGGAACGTGCTCGGCGTGAGCGCCTTCGACCTCGCGCTCACCGCAGGGCTCGTGCTCGTCGTGTTCATCGTCATCCTCCTCCTGTACAAGGAGCTGCTCGTCGTGACCTTCGACCCTGTGCTCGCGGCGACGCTGCGGCTTCCCGCCGAGGCGCTGCGGATCGTCCTGCTCGTCCTGCTCGCCCTCACGATCGTGGTCTCTCTGCAGAGTGTGGGCGTCGGGCTGGTGTCGGCCATGCTGGTCACTCCGGGAGCCACGGCGTCGCTTCTGACCCGGCGGCTCCCGCGGATGATGGGGCTTGCCGCCGCCTTCGGGGCCGCCTCGAGCATCATCGGGCTCTATGCCAGCTACTATCTCGATGTGGTGTCGGGGGCGGCGATCGTACTTACGGCAACGGCGTTTTTCCTCGTCGCCTTTCTTCTTGCGCCCGGACGAGGGCTGGTGTGGAAGTGGCTCGGGCCGCTCAGGAAGGGGCGAGCCTCCGCGCGACAGTCTCGAAGCCGGTGAACGAGCGCTCGATGACGGCGGTGTCCACGCAGTAGGCGATGCGGAACCAGCCGGGAAAGCTGAAGCCGCGACCGGGCACCACGAGGACACGCTGCTCCTGCATCGCCTGGACGAAGGCAAGGTCATCGCCGCCGGGCGCCTTCGGAAAGAGGTAGAAGGCGCCCTGCGGAACCGCGAGCTCGTATCCCATCGAGGCGAGGGCTCCGCAGAACAGGTCGCGCTTCTTCCGGTAGACCTCCACGTCCACGCTCATACCCTGCAGCCGGCTCACAACGCGCTGCATCAGCGCCGGCGCGTTCACGTAGCCGAGGATCCTCGTGCACAGGATGATCCCGTCCACGAGGCGCGCCGCATCGTCAGCGGCGGGATTCACCGCGAGGTAGCCGATGCGCTCGCCCGGTAGCGAGAGGTCCTTCGAATAGGAGGTCGCCACGATGCTGTGCGGGTACAGCGCGAGGATGCTGGGCACGGTGAGCCCGTCGTAGACCAGCTTGCGGTACGGCTCATCCGAGAGGATATAGATCGCGCGTCCGCGCTTCCTGCCGGCACGCTCGAGCATCTGGGCGAGCTCACGCAGGGTCTTCTCGGGGTAGACCCTGCCCGTGGGGTTGTTGGGAGAGTTCACGATGAGGGCCGCTGTGCGAGGGCCGATGCGCGCCTCGATCGCAGCGACATCCAGGTCGAAGCCGGGCGCGCTGGGCGCCAGGACAAGCTTTCCGCCGTGATTGTCGGCGTAGAAGCCGTACTCCATGAAGCAGGGGGCGCTCGCGATCACCTCGTCGCCGGGATTGAGGATCGTCTTCAGGGCCGCGTTCAGGGCGCCCCCCGCGCCGCACGACATGATGATGCTGTCCCGGCTCAGCCGCACGCCCTGCTCGCTTGAAACGTATTCGGCCACGCGTTCGCGCACGTCGGGGTACCCGGCATTGGGCATGTACCCATGCTTCCGCGGAATGGGGGAGGCGATGATCTCGGCGAGCGCCTCCTGGACGGCCCGTGGAGGCTCCACATCGGGGTTGCCGAGGCTGAAATCCGACACCGCATCGTTCCCGAATATCGCCCGCAGCGCATTGCCCGCCTCGAACATTTTGCGGATGAGCGAGGAGTTCTCGATCATGCCCCTGATCTTATCGCCGACCGGCATCCACGATCTCCTTGACGGCCCGCAGGAGGGCGTCCATGTCATTGTCCGTTCCGATGCTGATTCGAAGCCCGTCTGAGAGGTCGGGGCTCGCAAAGTATCTGACCAGAAACCCTCGGGCGAGCAGTCCCTCATACACAGAGCAGGCGGCGAGGCCCGCGGGCGGAACGGCGAACACGAAGTTGGCATCCGAGGGCAGGACCGAGAACCCAAAGGCCGCGAGCCCGGCGGCGAAGCTGGCGCGAGCGGCGAGGATCCTGTCCCGAGTGAGCTCGAAGTAGGGACGGTCCGCGAGCGCCTCGCAGGCGGCCGTTTGCGCGAGCCTGCCGAGGTTGTAGCTGTCCTTCACCTTGTCCATCTCCGCGATGACGGCGGGATGGCCGAAGGCGAGGCCGATGCGCATGCCGGCCAGCGCATAGGCCTTCGAGAGGCTTCGCACCACGATGAGCCGGGGGTTCGCGGAGAGCAGGGGAAGGCTCGACTGCGAGGCGAAGTCGACGTACGCCTCGTCGGCAACGACGATGCCGGGAAACCGCTCGAGCAGGCGGGCGATCCACTCTGTCGGAAAGCCGAACCCATAGGGCGAGTTCGGCGTCGTGAGGAAGAACACCTTCACGTTCGGGGCCGGCACCGCGAGCGCGCCGACCTCGGACGCGCGGATCGGACGCGGGAGCGGGACCGTGAACGTGCGCGCCCCGGCGATTCCCGCAAGCACCGGGTACAGCGAGTAGGAGGGTCTGAAAAACCCTACAGCCTCCCTCTCACCCACGAACGTGCGCATGAGGATCGCGAGGATCTCGTCGGAGCCGTTGCCGCAGAGAACTTGTTCGGGGGAGAGGCCGTAGAGCACCGCGGCGCGAGAGCGCAAGGCGTCGCCCGCGGGGTTCGGATACAGGCGGAGGGAATCGTCCGCGCCTCGACGCAGCGCGTCGATGACGCGGGGAGACGGCGGGTAGGGATTCTCGTTCGTGTTGAGCTTCACGAGCCGCTGCCCCGGCTTGGGCTGCAGTCCGGGGACGTAGCCCGTCATGCCGCGGATCGCTCCGCGCACGAGGCCAAGGGCTTTCGCAATTTCGGGCTCAGGCTCCTGCCTGCTCATGGCCGGGCAGTGTAACAGAAGCGCCGAACAGGGTTCAAGCTGCCGGCGTGGCTGCCGGCGGCGCGGTGCCGAGTTGAGGGTTGAAGGCGAGCCGCACGCCGGCCAGGCCAGCCTTTCCTTGACCTTGCGCGTTTTCTTCCTTATATATTCCGTGTCCATGACATGCCGCGCATCCATGCCCGCTCTCGCATGGAACGCGAAGGAGGAACGGCGGATGCCGATCACGGTGACGGAAAAAGCAGCTCGCGAGGTGGGGACCCTGCTCGCAGGCCAGGGCAAGGCAGGGGCAATGCTCCGCCTCTGGGTGGCGGGAGCGGGATGCGGCGGCCTTCGCTACGGCTTGGGCATCGACGAGAAGGAGCCCGAGAAGGACGACAGCGTCTTCGAGTCAAACGGGGTCCGGGTCGTGATCGATCCCCAGAGCCTGTCGTTCATGGACGGCTCGACGGTGAAGTGGGTCGATGATGCGGAGAACAGCGGCTTCGACATCGAGAACCCGAACCCGCCGCCCGTCTCGGAGTGCAATTGCGGGGCAGGGGACGGCTGCGGAGGCTCGTGAGACAAGCAGGGGGGGCGGATTCTACGAACGGCAGAGCCCGCCCCCCGCGCTCTCCTATTTCAGCGAGAACGGCGGGTACACATCCGTGACGAGAAGGCAAGCGTATGCAACGACCCGCAGGCCCCAGCGGCCCACTCCCACGACGAATCCGAACAGCGACCTGGGGTAGCGCCCCGTGAAGAGGATCGCAAACCACGCGATGATCGTCACAAAGCACACGGCGATTCCGAGGAAGCCGAGCACGATGTAGTGCGGGATCGCGAGGAACCACTTCACCAGCGGCATTCCGTTCTTGAGGTCTTTCTTCACGTCCGGGTAGGGAATCCCGATGTGGACCGACTGCTCCTCGTCCGTCGAGGGGTACGTGTCGGCGAGCAGCCCCGCGTAGACGCCCACGCGCGAGCAGAACTTCACGAGGCTCACGTTCCAGTCGAACCACCACCGGGGGTACTTCTGCCTGAACAGGATCATCAGAAGGGTGGGGGCGAAAAGGATGCCGCCCGCCGCTGCCGCTGTCCGCCAGTGGTCCTGCTCCCAGCCCCACGACGGGCCTGCGGCGAGCAGGCACAGCACGATCGCGATCGGGATCACCATGAACATCCTGAAAAAGCTCGTCAGCCTGTTGAGCTTCCTGTCGGGATAGTCCACCTCGAGCGTCACCGGGTACGCCGCTCTGTTGTCAGCCATACGTTCCTCCCCTCAATCCAATTGAATGGGCCGCACCGCGGCCGCGCAACGATCCTACAGTCTCTGGACGGTCATCCCGCCGTCCACCGATATCACCTGCCCCGTCGAGTAGGGCAAGTCGCCCCGGGCGAGCATCGCCACAGCTCGGCCCACGTCCTCGGGCGTGCCCCACCTTTTCTGCAGCGCGATGCCCTGGGCGAAGAGCGCGTCGTACTTGGCCGTGACACCGGCCGTCATGTCGGTGCGCACGATGCCGGGCCGCACCTCGTACACGGCGATCCCGTGATCGGCGAGCCGAACCGCCCAGAGCTGGCCGGCCATCGAGAGCCCCGCCTTCGACATGCAGTAGTCGCCGCGGTTTGTCGAGACGACGCTCGCCGACACCGAGGTGATGAACACGATCGAGCGGCGCCGCCCGGCTTCCACCGGGCCCTGCTCGAGCATGTAGCGCGCCACGGCCTGCGTGAGGAAGTACGGCCCGCGGAGGTTGATCCGCATCAGCCTGTCGAAGCTCTCCCGCGAGGCCTCCAGGATGTCGGCCCTCTCGCACGGAGCCACCCCCGCGTTGTTGACCAGCACATCCAGCCTGCCGTAGCGGGAGCTCACCGCGGCGACAAGCCGGTCGGCCGCATCCTCTTCGCCGATGTCCGCCCGCACGTAGACCACTTCGGCGCCGGCCGCCCGCAGGACCTCCAGCGCTTCGGCCACCTCTCCCTCTGATCGAACACCGCAGACGGCCAGATCGTACCCCTCGCGCGCAAGGGATTCCGCACAGCCGCGGCCGATGCCGCGCGTGCCCCCCGTCACGAGAGCGACGGACCTGCTCACCAGCGCACCTCGGTCAGCTCGGGGATCTTGACCCAGCGCCGCTTCTTCCAGGACTCGTGCCCCTTCTCGGCGAGCTGCACGCCGCGGGCCGCCTCAAGCAGGTCCCACTGGAACGGCTCGCCGAGGGCGACGGCGCGCAGGTACAGCTCCCACTGCGCCTTGAATGCATTGTCGTACTGTCTCTGCTCGGGCACCTTCTGCCAGCTTGCGAAGAAATCGGTCGGGTTGGGAATATCCGGGTTCCACACCTGCCGGGGCGTGGCGCCGTAGGGCTGGATCCAGCAGTCGCGCAGACCCGCCACCGCAGAGCCGAGGGTCCCGTCGACCTGAAGCGTGAACAGGTCGTCCCGGCGGACCCTCACCTCCCAGGAGGAGTTGATGTGCGCGACGATCCCTCCCTCAAGCTCGAAGGTCGCGTACGCCGCGTCTTCGCCCGTGGTGCGGTACGGGGCGCCGGCTTCGTCCCGCCGCTGGGGGATGTGGATCGCGCCCGTGCATGAGACGGTCTTCACCCTGCCGAAGAGGTTGTCCAGCACGTAGCGCCAGTGGCAGAGCATGTCGACGATGATGCCGCCGCCCTCCTCGGCCCTATAGTTCCACGAGGGCCGCTGCGCCGGAATGGTGTCCCCCTCGAAGACCCAGTAGCCGAACTCCCCTCGCACGGCGAATATCCTGCCGAAGAAGCCCTTGGCCTTCAGGTCGGCCAGCTTCATCAGCCCGGGCAGCCACAGCTTGTCCTGCACGACGCCGTGCCGGATCCCGCTCTTCTGGGCCAGCACGTACAGGTCGTACGCGTCCTTCGTGGTCACGGCCGTGGGCTTCTCGCAGTACACGTGCTTGCCTGCGCCGATCGCGCGCGCGACGCTCGGCGCCCGCTGGAGCGTGGTCTGCGCGTCGAAGTACACGCTCATCGATCTGTCGGACAGGGCGGCATCGAGATCCGTCGACCAGCGGGTCAACCCCGCGGCCCGGGCGATCGACTCGAGCTTGGCCGGGCTGCGCCCGACCAGCAGGGGGTCGGGCATGATCACAGTGTCTGGGTCGACCTTCACCCCTCCCTGCCGGATGATCGGGACGATCGAGCGCATGAGGTGCTGGTTGGTGCCCATGCGGCCCGTGACTCCGTTCATGATGACGCCGATGGTGTGCGTGCTCATCGAGCAGCCTCCGGTTTCTTCCGGCACTGGGGCTGGGCGCCCGCCGGCAGGGGCGGGGCCTCGCTGCCCGCCCGGGGGAGCGTGCCGTCCAGCTCCTGGCGCCAGTGCGCGACATCGCCAGCAGGAGCGTAGCAGTAGATCATGACGAGAGGCTCGTCGGCGACATTGGTGAGCTGGTGGAAGACGCCCGGTGGGATGTACGCGGCCTGACCGGCGCCGAGGCTCGCGCGCTCCTCGCCCAGGCACATCTCACCCGTGCCCGTCACGACGAAGTAGACCTCTTCCTGGGCCTGGTTGTGCCAGGGCACCTGGCCGCCGCGGGGCTCCAGCGTCACGTAGCCCATCGAGAATCCGGCCTGGATCGGCGAGGCGCCCCCCACGAGGTTCTGCGTCCTGCGGCGCGCCGGATACGCGCGCCCGGAAATTTTCGCGAGGTCCGCGATCGTCATGCGCTTTCCTTTCTGCGGAAGAACATCAGGGGCGGCGCTCCGCGGGCGTTTCGGATGATGCGGGCGCTGGGGGCGCCGCGGGCGCTGAAAGCGCCGCGCTGGGCGCACAGGCCGGCCTCTCGCAGGTGGTAGTCGCCCCACATGCTGGACTCGCCGCAGGGCACCGACCGTCCGGCCGGCACGGCGTCCCACCCGTTGGGCCTGTGGTAGACCGAATGCAGGAGCAGTCCCTGGTGAGCTTTCTCCGTTGACAGATAGGGCTCCTCGAGCAGGCGCGAGAGAACGGCGAAACCCGCGCCGAGGTATCGGTCGCCGTCACGCGAGTTGCCTGGCCCGGCATCCTGCTCGCCTCGCGCCTTCAGGTACGAGCCGAACCGGATCAGCCCCTGGCAGGCGATCGCCGCCGCGGAGCTGTCCACGGGCTCGTGGGCGTTGAACGGGTCTGCAGGTCTCTCCCGCCAGTCGCCCAGCCGGGCGAGACCGGGCGCGCCGGTGTCCCAGTACGGGATCCCGTCGGAGCCGGTATTCGCAATGTAGAAATCCGAGGTTGCGCGGAGGGCGCGGAGCATCAGATCGAGCGCCGCCTTCCTGCCGCCCAGCGTTCGGGAGGCGGCCTCCACCTCTGCCTCGGGCAGGCTGTCGATGAACTCGATCTCCTCGGCGAAGCCGAGGATGGCCCACGCGAGGCCTCGGGTCCACGTCGTGAAGGGCGAGTAGCCCTGCTGCGTGCCGGGGCATCGGTAGTTGCCGTCGTTGACATTGAAGATGGATTCGTGGGCCACACGCCCGGCCACGTCCCATGCGTCTCGTCCCTCGCCGTAGTACACGGAGAAGCGAGCAGTGGCTGCCGCGTGCAGGAGAAGCCTTTCCAGCAGCGAAACCCTACGGTCGTTCTCCTCCATCAGCGCGTGGCCGAGCGAGTGCGAGAGCGCGAGGACGCGCAGGGAGCGGATCGTATCGACGAACAGGGAGTGCGGGCCATTGAAGGAATAGATGAAGCCTCCGCCGTCGGCTGTCCGCATCCACCGCCGGGCCTGCACGGCGCCGCTCACCTTCAGCGCGAGCTCGTAGAATGCCCGCTCCCACGGCGATTCCGGGATGCGGCCCTCGTTCATCAGCCTGAGAAGACCGCCATACGTGCTGACGTTGTTGAACCCATGATCGTGCACGCCCATATGAGAGAGGTGGGGGGCCATGCGCTCGACGGTGCCCCGCCTGCCGATGTCGAGGAACTCCTCGTCGCCCGTGGCGTCGAACTGAAGAATCGCCGAGCCGTACTGGAAGCCCTGCGTCCATTCGGTCCACCCGCGCGAGGTCCATGCGCCGTCGACGGTGAAGACCGGGGAGCCCTTCGACGGATCGTAGGCTGCTTCGGTCATCCTGATCTTGCTGTCCGACAGGTCCCAGAGAGCGTCAAGTTTCGGCGCCAGCTTCTGCGAGGAGAGGGGGTGGTCCAGGAGCATGGAGCAATTCTACCGGAGAGCCCCCGCTGGTGTCCAGAACAGCCGCCGGCCGGGGCGGCCGGCCGGATCGCGGCGAGGGTTCACGTCACCCCACGCAGAAACTCTCTCACCGCATCGGCCGTGAGCGGGCCGCCGTGCGACGTCCAGACCTTCGAGGGCTTTCTGTCGAGCAGGCGCCCGATACTCCGCCGGACCTCGGTGAGGTCCTCCGCCACGTAGGGATAGCGCGGAGTGGTGGAGGCGGCGAGCGAGCCCCTCAGCAGATCGCCGATGATCGCCTCCCCATTGCCAAGGTAGATCGTGACCGAACCTGGCGTGTGGCCAGGGGTCGACTCGACGGTCCCTATGACCCCGTAGGGCGCGAGGTCGAGGGTCCGCTTGAATACGACGTCGGGCTTGAAGGGAGGAAGGCCGGGCCGGCTACTCGCCTTCTTCTTCCCCCGCGCGATCGCCATGGCGAAGCCGAGCATTGGGCCGACCGCGGTGGTCGCGGGCTGGATGCCGGTGCGGAGCGCATCGGCGTCGGCGGCGTGGATCGCGACCGGGCATTTCAGCGCGGCGGCGAGCTCGCTCACACCTCCGATGTGGTCCGCGTGGCCGTGGGTGAGGAGGATGAGCGAGACCGAACGGGGCTTCACGCCTAGGCGTTCGAGGGCCGCGAGGATCTTCCTGCCGCTCCCCCGCATGCCCGCATCGACGACGATGGTCTTCCTGCCCCGCACGAGGAACGCTTTCACGAATCCGAGAGAAACGGGAACGACGGTCACTTTCGCCATGGACCCCTCCGGTCTCGATGGTAGCCGCGATGCGCCGCCGGATCAAGCGCCGCCGGATCAAACGGCCCTACTCACTTCCTGTCCTTGCGGAGGCTTTTCTGGAGCTTGCCGATCTGCCTCCAGCGCTGCTTCCGCTCCAGGCGCAGCCTCTCGTTCTGCTGGGCTTCCACGTACGCGAGCTCGCGGCGGAGCTTGAGGTAGCCGCGGAACCTGTCGTCCTGGAGCGTGCCATCCTCCAGGGCCCGGCGCACGGCGCAGCCCGGCTCGCGCAGGTGCCGGCAGTCCGAGAACCGGCAGCCGGCGGCGAGCGATTCGACATCGGAGAACGATCCCGCGACGTCCTCCTCGTCTCCCCACAAGCCCACCTCGCGCATGCCCGGGTTGTCGACCAGGATCGCGCCGTCGGGAAGGAGAAGAAGCTCCCGCCGGCTCGTCGTGTGCCGTCCCCGACTGTCGTCCTCGCGCACAGCGCCGGTCTCCTGCCTCTCCTCGCCCAGGAGAGCGTTGATGAGCGTCGACTTCCCCGCCCCCGATGAGCCGAGGAAGACGGCGGTCTTTCCCGGCGCGAGACAGCCGTGGAGACCGGCGAGGCTGTCGCGCCTGGTCGCGCTCGTGACGATGACCGCGACCCCGGGGGCGATCGCCTCGACCTCCGCCCGGCGCTCGGCTGGCTCACTGCAAATGTCGGCCTTGTTGAGGACGATCACCGGCACGGCCCCGCTGTTCCAGGCGAGGATGAGGTAGCGTTCGAGACGTCTGATGTTGAAATCGTGATCCAGGCCCGAGACGATCACGACCATGTCGACGTTCGCGGCCACGACCTGGTGCTCGGTCTTCTCGCCGGGGCTCCTGCGCGAGATGAGACCCGCCCGGGGAAGAACCGCGTGTATCGTGGCCGCTCCCTCCTCGTACCTGGGCGCGACGGCGACCCAGTCGCCCACGACTGGGAAATCGGCCCTCGCCGCCTCGAGGCGGAACTTGCCCGACACCTCGGCGGCGAGCTCGCCGTGCTCGCAGATGATCGTGTAGAGATGCCTCAGGTCCGACGAGACGCGCGCCGGCAGCAGGCCGCGATTCGCGAAGCCCTCGAACTCTTTCGAAAAATGGGCATTCCAGCCCAGCGCGTTGAGATCCATTTGAAATTCCTCTCTCGGCATGATGCAACCGCGGAGGAATCCTCTCTAATGCGGGAAAAATGCGGCGGAGAGCGGAGGACTACCTCTGCGAGCCCTTCTGGCGGTTGATGGGGAGAGTGTTCGTTCGTTCGGCAGTCATACGGTTCATCCTCCTCTCCAGCGACGTTATCGCGAATCGGAGGGAAGCGTCAAGAGATTCAGTCCCATGCGCAGGGTGTCCCACGCGCGCTTGAGCGGCCCGGCGCTCGCCACCTCTTCGCCAGCCAGCAGCGGGATCCGCCCGACCTCGGCCCCGTCAGCGCTCAGCACGAGGTCTCCGACCTTCTGACCCTTTGCCACGGGCGCCACGAGCGCGGCCGGCGCGACGACTGTCGAGACGATTTTCCCCGCCTCCCCCCTGCGCGCCGTGACCTCGACGGGCCGGGCCGGCACGAGGGCGACCTCGGCCGCGGAGCCCTTCCAGACCCGCAGGGGGTCGAGGTGGGGGGAGGCGAGCTGGATGGTGGTGAAAGTGCGGAAGCCCCACGAGAACAGGGCCATGCCGTCCTCCGACCTGACGCGCGCCCCATCAGTCAATCCGTCGCCCGGCACCCCGAGCAGAACGGCGATGAGCCGGGTGCCGCCGCGCTCTGCGGTGAGCGCCGCGGTGAAGCTCTCATCGTCGAGGTGGCCAGTCTTCAGCCCGTCGACGCCGAAATCGTCCCAAACGAGATAGTTGGCATTGTAGACCCGGTATGACCGAATGAATGGGGAAGACCCCGGCGGGATGTTCCGCGGCAGCGGGTAGAAGAACTCGCGCAGCGAGTGCAGCTCGACGAGCGCTTGGGGGTGCCACTCGATGTAGCGCCGGCAGAAATCGACGAACTCGCGCGCGCTCACCTGGTTGTCCCTGCTCAGGCCCGAGGGGTCCGCAAACCGCGTCGTGCGGTAGCCCAGCCACCGGCATTCGTCGTTCATCAGACGCACGAACTTCTCGACGCTCCCGGCCGCGTACTCGGCCAGCGCGGTGGCGGCGTCATTCCCCGACGCGATCGCCGTGCCCCGCATCAGGTCCTCCACGGTCACGATCTGCCCCGGCTCGAGGTACATCAGCGACGAACCCGGCTCCTGGTTGGTCGCCCACGCGCGGGTGGTGATGGAGACGATGTCATCGGGGCGGATCGAGCGGTTCTCTAGCTTCTCGTAGACGATGTGGAGCGACATCAGCTTGGCGAGCGAGGCGGGGACGAAGGGCGCATCGGCGTTTTTCTCGTAGAGCACGCGGCCGGTGGCCTGGTCGACGAGGATCGCCGCCCGGGCCCGCAGGCCGAAGGGCGGGGGCGCCTCACCGCCGGCCGCCGCGGGGGGCACGACGGTGAGGAGGAGAGCGGCGGTGAGAACGAGGGTGAGCGAAAACTCACCGCGCGCGTGCGAACGCCCCATGCGATCGACTACGGCGAGCCGGCCGTCCGAATGTCGATTCGGATCTCTTCGCCGGTCTCCGCCTGCTCGCGCGGAGGGACGACCAGTCGCAGCAGGCCGTTCTTGAAGTCGGCCCGCGTCCCGGCCTGGTCGAACTTGTCGGCGGGAACGAAGTAGCGCTGCTCCTCGATGTCGCGCAGCTTCAGCCTGCGCTTGAAGTACTGCACGCTCTCGTCGGCCTCGACCCCCGAGGGCGCCTTGGCGGAGAAAATGAGGTAATCTCCCCGGAACTGCACGGAGATCTCCTTCTCGTCGAAGCCCGCGAGGGCGAACTCGAAGACGAGCTTCTTTTCCTTGCTGAGGTAGATCGTCGAGGGCGGGTACATGTAGGCTGGGTAGTAATCGGGGTTCCCAAAGGGGCCTTTCCCGAACTGCTCCGCGGCGCGGCGCATTTTCTCCGCTGTGTCGCGGTCGAAGGACTCGCCGATGTTCTCGGCGAACTGGAACGCCTCGTCCATGATCCGGCCGAGGTCGAAGGTGAAAACCTTGCTCGTCATGGCATTCCTCCTTGCGAGCTGTCGTTCGGCTCCCTTGCGGGCTGCCGCTGCGGGCTCCCCATGCGGGGCGGCCCGTCGGAGAGGCCGATCCGGCCATCTCCTGTTGAGAATCTACTGACACGCGGCCCAGAAAGCAAATCCTCGCGCCGGCGGTCAGCTCACCCTGACCGGCATGATGATGAAGGGGATCCCCTCGTGATGGAGGCGCCTCTGAATGGTGAAGGACGTCGCGTTGGACAGCGCGCGCGTGAGGAACGATTCCTCGGGGTAGACGATCCGACCCCCGAAGAAGACGGCCGACGGGGTCTTCCTGAAGATGGAGCGGGCGAGCGCAAAGGCCTCCTCGGCAACGTCAGTCCCGACGGCCGAGAAGCCTTCGGCGCCCTTGAACCGGTCCGCGTCGATGACGCCGACGCGCAGGAAAAACCAGTTGACGAACATTTCCCCGAACAGCTTCCTGACGTTCAACAGGGTGTGCAGCCCCGTGCCATTGAACCCCGACACAAGGATGACGGCGGTCCTCTTGTCGGGCTGGAAGGCCGGCGCTTTGCGGGTGCGCGCGCCGTGCCCGACCGAGGCAAGCGGTTCGCTGTCAGCGGCCGCCGCCATGAGGGCATCCAGCCGGGCCAGGCGCTTCTGGGTCCGCCTGTAGAAACGCTTCACCAGGAGCGCGACGCCCACGAGCGAGCCGGTGATCAGGAGGGTGATCCATCCCCCCTCTCGGAACTTCAGGACCACCACGGCCGCGAGGATGAAGCCCGTGAGAAGCAGCCCCAAGCCGTTCACGGCGAGCTTGCGCCGCCACGCCGCGACGCGCACGCGCTCCCTCCACCAGTGGCGCACCATGCCGAGCTGCGAGAGCAGGAACGTGATGAACACGTTGATCGCATAGAGCGTGAGCAGGAAAGTCACGGATCCCCGGCTGGCGATCATCAGCACGATCGCCGCACCGCCCATGAGCAGGATTCCGTTCTTGATCACGAACCGTTCGCTGAGCAGGCTGAACTGGCTGGGCAGCCACCTGTCGATCGACATATTCGCGAGCACTCGCGGGCCGTCGAGAAAGCCCGTCTGGGCGGCGACGAAGAGCAGGACGGCCTCCGACACCAGCGTGACGAGAACGAACATCCGGCCGAGGCCCGGGCTCCACCCCGCGGAGATCCTCTCGAGCAGGGTGGCGTTCAGGGTCTTGCCCGCGACAGGTCCGACCCGGTACAGCAGGTACCCCAGCATGAGGCCGACGGCCATCACGGCGAGGGAGACGGCCATGTAGCGCATGGTGGTTTTTGCAGTCCGCACCTTCGGCTCCCTTAGGACAGGCAGGCCATTGCTCACCGCCTCGATGCCCGTATAGGTGCCGGCGCCCATTCCGTAGGAACGGAGGATGAGGACCACCATCCCGAAGGCGCCCAGCTCTGCTGTCGCGCTCTTCATGTCCGTCGAGAGGGATCCTGCAAGGGAGCTGATCGCGGGGGCATTGCCCGCCAGCGCGTAGACGATGGCGAAGATGTGCGTGGCCAGGAAGAGCAGGAAGATCGGGATGAGCGGCAGAACGGACTCCCTGACGCCTCGAAGATTCAGGACGATGAGCACCAGGACCCCGGCGACGGCGAACGCGAGGCGCAGCGGGCGCCATCCGGGCGGCAGGAAGCTGAACAGGGCGTCCGCGCCGCTCGCGATCGAGAGGGTGATGGTCAGCGCGTAGTCGATCAGCAGGGCGCAGCCCGAGACCATCCCGACGGCCGGGGAGAGGAGCTTGCTCGCCACAAGGTACCCGCCTCCCCCGCTCGGGAAGAGCTCGACGATCTGCGAGTAGCTTGCCGTGATGACGAAGATCGTGAGGGCGGTGGCGAAGGCCACGAACAGGCCGAGAAAGGGGTAGCGCTGAAGGACGAGGAAGGCCTCCTCGGGGCCGTAGCAGGAGGAGGAAAGCCCGTCGGCGCCGAGCCCGACCCACGCGAAGAAGGCGACGAGGGAGAGATTGTGGAAGAGGCTGGGGTCGCGGATGTCGCGGGCCTTTCCCAGGAGGAATGCCTTTGCCCGGGCCGCCCAGCTCTCTGCTCGCGGCTCACTCATGGATCGGCCGGGGCAACTGTACCCGCGACTCTGCGGAGGGGCAAGGGGCCGAAGGGCAGGCGGCGATCGAGCCGCCGGGCGCCCATCGCCTTGATGCGGCGGCCGGCATCCTCTACAATGCGGCCGGCATGAACGAGCTCATCGCCATCGTCGAGGACGAGGAGGATATCCGCGCCTTGGTCGCCGCGGGACTGAAGAAGGAGGGCTTTCGCACTCGCCAGTATGCGGAAGGGAAGGACCTTCTCGTCCAGCTGCGCCGCGAGAGACCCGACCTTGTCGTGCTTGACGTGATGCTTCCCGACATGGACGGGTTCGCGATCTGCCGGAGCTTGCGAGGGGACCGGGACCTCGCGCGGATCCCCGTCATCATGCTCACCGCTCGCGCAGGCGAATACGACCGGGTGCTCGGCCTCGAGGTGGGCGCTGACGATTACGTGACCAAACCTTTCTCGCCGAAGGAACTGGCTGCCCGGGTCCGGGCCGTGCTCCGCCGCGCTGCACCGCAAGCGGACCAGGGGCGTCTGGACGCGGGGGCCGGCCTTCTCGTGGACGGCGACACGATGCAGGCGTTCATCGACGGGCGTGTGATCGACCTGACCCGCGCGGAGTTCGGCATCCTCCAGCTCCTCGCCTCGAAGCCGGGCTGGGTGTTCTCGCGCGAGAAGATCCTCGACCACCTCTGGGGCGACGAGAAGAGCGTGACCGACCGGTCGGTGGACGTGCACATGAAGCACTTGCGGGACAAGCTGGGGTCGGTAGGGAGGCGCATCGCGAACGTCCGGGGCGTGGGATACAAGCTGGCGGCGCCATGAGGAGGCGTCTTTTCTACCGGATTTTCGTCGGCCTGGTCTTCGTAAGCCTCCTCGCCGTGGTGATCTTCGCCTTCTATACCCTGCGCGTCCTGCGCGCAAGCTCGTACGATGCCCTCACGCGGAGGCTGCAGGACATTGCGTTGAGCGCGAAAGTGACCGTGGCCCCGCTCGCCTCGAAAGGCAGGAACGCCGAGCTGGACATGCTCGTGCGGACTCTGGGCATGGAGACGGGTACTCGGATCACGGTCATCGATGCCCGCGGCCTCGTCCTCGCGGATTCCGAGGAGGACGCCGCGCGGATGGAGAACCACGCCCTTCGGCCCGAAGTGGCGAGCGCCCTGGCGGGGAAGACGGGCGTCTCCTCGCGTTTCAGCAGCACGGTGAGTCGATGGATGGTGTACGTGGCCTTGCCGTTCGGCTCACCCGGATACATCACAGGGGTTGTGCGGGCCAGCTCTTTGCGGGAAGAACTCGATGCGACTGTTCTCCGCGAGGGCGGAGACCTCGCCCTGTTCGCATCGCTCCTCTTCGCCGCCTGCCTCCTCTCCGCGCTCGTAATCTCGCGCACGATCGCTTCTCCGCTGCGGGACCTCGCGGGGGTTGTGACACGGTTCGCGGCAGGCGATTTCGGCGCGCGCCTGCACCTGCGCCGACGCGACGAGGTGAGGGAGCTTGCCGAGAGCTTCAACGCTATGGGGGAGCGGATCCAGGGGCTGTTCCGGGAGAACTCCGCTCGAACGCAGGAGCTGGACGGGATCTTCTCGTCCATCCGGGAAGGAATCCTTCTGCTGGACGGGGAGGGGCGGATCGTCAGGTCCAACAGGGGGTTCGAGGAGCTGGCAGGCCGCGGCCCGGTCGTCGGACGGACGCTTCTCGAGATCGTGGCGGCTCCCCGGCTGTTCGAGCTTGTCCGCGCGGCACGATCCTCAGGGCAGCGCCAGTCGGAGGAGATGGTTGTCGGGGAGAAGACGCTCCTGTGCACGGTGGAGAGGATGGCCGGCCGGGAGGAGCTCATCGTGCTCCTTCACGACACGAGTGACATCCGCCGCCTCGAGGAGGTCAAGCGCGATTTCGTGGTGAACGCATCGCACGAGCTCCGCACGCCCCTCACGACCATCAGGGGATCTCTCGAGATGCTCGAAGGGGAGACGATCAGCGGAGAGGCTGCGCGATGGATCGACGCGATCCGCAGGAACGCCGAGCGCATGACGGCTATTGTGGAGGACCTCCTCCTTCTCTCCCGCCTGGAGGCGAAGGGCGCGGAGCCATCCCCCGAGCCCGTCGACCTTGGGCGGATCGCGGCCGAAGCGACCGGCATGTTCGCCCACCGCGCGCAGTCCAAGGGCATTTCACTCGAGCTCGACGTGTCCGACAGCCTCCCGCGCTTGATCGCGGACCCATTTCTGATGGAGCAAATGCTCGTCAACCTCGTGGACAATGCCCTCAAGTACACCGAAGAGGGCGTGGTGCGGGTGTCATGCTCCGCCGAGGCGCAGGAGGGGGTTCGGATCGAAGTCGCCGACACCGGAATCGGCATCGCGCCCGAGCACCTTCCCCGGATATTCGAGAGGTTCTATGTCGTGGACAAGTCGCGCTCCCGCACGCTGGGGGGCACGGGACTGGGGCTCGCCATCGTCAAGCACATCGTCCAGAGCCATGCCGGGACGATCGAAGCGGAAAGCGAGGTGGGCAAGGGGACCCGATTCACGATCCATCTTCCCGCCGGCCGCCGTGCCGCGAATTAACGGAAAACTCACACAACCTTCACGACGGGTTAACCATCTGTCCGCATCTTCTCCCCATCTCACGAGAAGGAGGACGATGATGAAGATATTTCGAACCATGGTCGCCGCTGCCGCACTGCTCATGGCGGCCGGCCTGGGCTTCGGCCAGGCGATCGAGCTTGTGGGGGCAGGAGCGACCTTCCCGGCGCCCTTGTACACGAAACTGTTCGACCAGTACGCCAAAGAGTTCGGCGTGAAGGTAAACTACCAGGCCATCGGTTCGGGAGGGGGAATCGCCCAGCTCAAGGCCAAGACCGTTGACTTCGGGGCAAGCGATGCGTTCATGAGCGACGCGGATCTCGCGGCGGCGTCCGCGCCCATCCTGCACATACCCATCGTCGCGGGCGCGGTGGTCGCGACCTACAACCTGCCCGGCAATCCCGAGCTGAAGTTCACCTCCGACGTCCTGGCGGACATCTTCCTCGGGAAGATCAAGGGGTGGAACGATGCGCGGATCGCGGCGGCGAACCCGTCGGTCACGCTCCCAAAGAGCGCGATCACCGTCGTCCACCGTTCCGACGGCAGCGGGACCACCGCCGTGTTTACCGACTACCTCGGCAAAGTCTCCGAGGAATGGAAGAGCAGGGTCGGGTCCGGCACATCGGTCGCCTGGCCGGCCGGAGTGGGCGGCAAGGGCAACGCGGGAGTGGCGGGCCTGGTCAAGCAGCTGCCGGGCAGCATCGGGTACGTCGAGCTGATCTACGCCCTGCAGAACGCGATGCCCTACGCGTCCATCAAGAACAAGGCCGGCGCGTTCATGAAGCCGACCCTCGCCTCGACCACGGCGGCCTGCAGAGTCGCGATCCCCGCGGACACCCGCGTGAGCCTGACAGACACGGACGCTCCCGACGGCTACCCCATCGCCACGTTCACCTGGGCGCTCCTGTACAAGGAGCAGGGGTATGACGGACGGCAGGCGGCGAAGGCCGATGCGGCGGTGAAGATGCTCTGGTGGATGGTCCACGACGGACAGAAGTACGCCGAACCCCTGTCGTACGCGGCGCTCGCGCCGAGCGTCGTGGCGAAGGCGGAAGCGCTGCTCCGTTCCGTGACCTTCGGCGGCGCGCCTCTGATGAAGTGACGCGGAGGACCGAGGGAAGCATGAGGAGCACGAGGTTCTCCGACACGGCATTCCGCACGCTCCTCTCCCTTGGAGGGATCGCGGTGAGCGTCCTGCTCATCGCGATCTTTTTCTCGTTGCTGCTCGCTGCCCGGCCCGCTCTTGCCGCCAACGGCCTTCGTTTCCTCACCGGGACGGACTGGAACCCCGTGATCGGGCGATTCCAGGCGCTCCCCTTCGTCTTCGGGACGCTGCTCACCGCGCTGATCGCGATGGTCATCGCCACCGTGCTCTCCCTCGCGCTCGCGATCCTGATGGGCGAGTACTTTCGCTCAGGGGTGTTCTCCGCATTGATCAGGACGGCGGTGGAGCTGCTCGCCGGCATTCCGTCGGTCGTCTACGGGTTCATCGGGCTCGCCTTCCTCGTCCCCGCCATGCGGGCCGTCCAGCTCGCGTTGGGCGTTCCGCCCTACGGGGTCGGGATCCTCACCGCCTCCATCCTGCTCGCGTTCATGGTCCTGCCCTATGCGGCGTCGATTGGCCGGGAGATGATCAGCCTCGTGCCCATCGACCTGAAGGAAGCCGCCCTGTCCCTGGGTGCGACGCCTTCCGAGGCGATCTGGAGGGTCACCCTGCCGTACGCGCGCTCGGGGATCATGGGAGGAGTGCTGCTGTCCCTGGGCCGGGCACTGGGCGAGACGATGGCGGTGACGATGCTGATCGGCAATGCCAACACCCTCTCGTTGAACGTTCTGGGCCCCGGCA
This sequence comes from uncultured Spirochaetaceae bacterium, assembly GCA_964353885.1. GTDB lineage: Bacteria > Spirochaetota > Spirochaetia > SZUA-6 > Fen-1364 > CAVTER01. Next base: position 2,518 of record CAYGXO010000097.1, on the reverse strand, counting down.
ACACGATGGCCAGTCTTGTCGCGAATGAGTTCTCGGAGGCCACGAGCGAGGTCTACCTCGCGAGCCTTGTCGAGATCGCGCTCCTGCTTTTCGTCATCAGCGCCCTCATCAATGTCGCTGGAAAGCTCATCATCAAGCGCATGGCGGGGAGCGTCTGAGATGACGCGGGACGCGCCGGTCAGGGCTCGCCTGCGCGCCGATCGGGGCTTCCGGGGCGCCGTCATCGCCCTCTCCCTGCTCGCCGTTGTGCCCCTCGTCCTGATCCTCGCCTTCATCGTCGCGCGCGGCGCATCCTCGATCAACTGGACTTTTCTCACCCAGCTGCCGAAGCCGATCGGGGAGACCGGAGGGGGCATCGCCAATGCGATCGTCGGGACGGGCCTCCTCATCCTGATCGCCTCGGTCATTGCGATCCCCCTCGGAGTGATCGCCGGCATCTTCCTTGCGGAGAAGGGCAGAAGCCGCCTGGGGACCCTCGCGCGCCTGTCGGTGGAGACCCTCATGGGCATCCCCTCGATCGTCATCGGCATCGTGGCCTACGTGTGGGTGGTGCGGCCGATGGGCCATTTCTCCGCGTTCTCGGGCGGGATCGCCCTCGCGATGATCATGCTCCCCGTCATCACCCTGGCCACCGAGGAGACCCTCCTCATGATACCGGTGAGCCTTCGCGAGGCGGCGCTCGCCCTGGGTGTCTCTTACCCCCGGACAATCCTCAAGGTAGTCCTCCCCGCGGGGATGAGCGGCATCGTCACGGGCTCGCTCCTCGCCGTGGCGCGCGGGGCGGGTGAGACGGCGCCCCTCCTGTTCACGTCGTTCGGCAGCCCGTACATGTCGGTGAAGGTCTTCAAACCGATCGGGTCCCTGCCCCAGACCATCTTCACCTACGCGACAAGCCCGTACGCGGAGTGGCACGACCTCGCGTGGGGGGCCTCGTTCGTGCTGCTCGCCATCGTGCTCACTCTGAACATCGCGACAAAGCTGGTGACATCGAAATGGAAGACGCAGTTCTAACCGCAGAGACCACCATCCTCGAGACGCGCAATCTCGTTGCAGGCTTCGACGGGAAGGACGTCGTGCACGGGATCAGCCTCGCCGTGCCCGCGGGAAAGATCACGGCGATCATGGGACCGTCGGGGTGCGGGAAGACCACGTTCATGCGCTGCATCAACCGAATGCACGAGCTCGCCTCCAACGCCCACGTCGCGGGCGAGGTGCTGCTGGACGGCGAGAACGTCTATCAGCTCAATCCCATCCTGCTCAGGCGCCGCATCGGCATGGTCTTCCAGAGGCCCAACCCGTTCCCAACGATGAGCATCTACACCAACGTCGTGGCGGGCTACACGCTGAACGGCACGCGCATGGCGCGGGCGGACCTGGACCGGATTGTCGAGGAGACGCTCAAGAGGGTGACACTCTGGGACGAGGTGAAGGACAGCCTGCACAGGCGGGGGACCTTCCTTTCCGGCGGCCAGCAGCAGAGGCTGTGCATTGCACGGGCCCTGGCCATGAAGCCCGAGATCATGCTCCTGGACGAGCCGACCTCGGCCCTGGATCCCAAAGCCACGGCAGCCATCGAGGAGCTGATCGTGTCGCTGAAGGGCGTGGTCACGATCGTTCAGGTCACGCACAACATTCCTCAGGCGGCCAGGATCTCCGACGTCACCGCCTTCATCCACCTCGGCGAGCTCGTAGAGTTCGGGCCGACAAAGAAGCTGTTCACGGTCCCGAAGGACCCACGGACGGAAGAATACCTGGCGGGGAAGTTCGGATAGGAGCGACAATGCCAATTCTGCAGATCGGTACCCTGAAGGAGCGCCTGATCGTCTATGCGCGGTTGGTTGAAGAAATGATCGTCCGAAGCAAGACGGCTCTTGTCGAGCGGCAGCCCGGCATGCTGTCCGGCATCATCGAAGAGGATGAGCCGCGGGCGAACCGCTACGAGATGGACCTCGAGGAGGAGTGCACCTCCATCATTGCCCAGCACCAGCCCATGGCACGGGACCTGCGCACGCTCCTCATGATCCTCAGGATCACCAATGACCTCGAGCGCATCGCCGACCACGCGGTGAACATCGCGGAGTCAGTGCGGGTGCTCCTGGCGGACTTTCCCGCGCCGCCAGCCGATGCCCTGCCGCGCATGTTCGACGAGACGCTCCTCATGGTAGACTGCGCCATCCGATCCTTCATCGCAGGGGACGCGGCCCTCGGGCAGAAGGTCTGCGAGATCGACACCTCGGTGGACACCCTCGCCACCGGCATCCTCGAGCTGGTGAGCGTTTCCATGTCGAAGGATCTCGCGAGCGTCTCCCAAAGTCTGGCGGTTCTGAAGATCGCCGGAAATCTCGAGCGCATCGCGGACCTGTCGACGAACATCGGGGAGGACGTCATCTACATGACAGAGGGACGGGTGATCAAGCATCACCGGGAAGAGCAGCAATGATCATAGTGCTCGTGATCTGCGTCCACAATTCCGCCAGAAGCCAGATGGCGGAAGCCTACCTGCTGAAGCTCGGGGGCG
>CAYGXO010000096.1:0-55116 GCA_964353885.1 uncultured Spirochaetaceae bacterium | reverse complement strand
GCAGCCGCAGGCCGTATCCTTCGACGGCGCGGAGCCCCTTGAAGGTTTTCGAAAGCCCGTCGATCTCGAGGAACTCCCCCTGGTCGCCGCTGTCCGCCTGGCGCGCCGCGTGCAATCCTGCCTCCCGTCAAACGATGCGCCGACGCCGCCGTCCGCGCGCACAAGGGACGGTCGGCTCCGGTATAAGATTCGCAACGATACCAGAATCCCTAGGGAGGGTAAAGCAGATTGGCGGATTCGATCGTCTCCAGCGATGTTCGCAACTTGGTTGAGGAGGCCAACACCACTCCGACTCATGCTGCCAGTCCAAGCCTGGCTCTCGCCCGCTCGATCAGCTCCGTCCTGATGTAGATTCTGCCCACCGACCAGTCCTCCTCGTGCAGCCGCTCCTGCATGTTTGTCGATGAGATCTTCTTCTCGTCCAGCTCCTCGAACGCAGAGAACAGCAGAGAATCTGGATCGCCTGAATCAGCGCCTGCTCGCTTCGCTTCCGCTCCACGACGTCGAATCGCCGCCAGCGGGAGCCCGAGAAATTGATGCGGCGATCCAAAGCGTGCTTCCCCTTCTCGGCGCCGACCTTGTTCTCAGCCTCCACCTGCATCAGCTGCTGGGTTGTCCACTGCAACATGGACAACAGGGGGTCCTCCTCATGACCTGGTTTGGCGACTGAATCATTTTGGAGTGTGCGAGCGCCTCCTTTCAACCCGAAATTGCGAACGCCATCCTACACGAACTTCATGTAGCACAAATGTAGCATATCGAGTGCTTCATGACGCCATGGAGAGACATGGTGTGCTTTCTCATCATGGACTTTATCGCGACAGAGAGCGATCCTTCTTGAAGGGTAGTCAATATTCTGCTCTCACAGTTCTAAAAGTGACCTATTCGTGACTGATTCCCCGCCTATTCCAAGCCCGCTCATACGGCATGGAGGAGTCGGTCATGAAAGTGCAAAAACCATTTACGCTTCTTAAGAGGCCCCCGTAGGAGGTCGGGTACAATAGCTCCGTCTTCGTGTTGGCCCCCTACTCCTTCTCAAACCTCTCGCTGCTGAACTACAGCGCTCGTGCATTCTCCGCAACGATGCGCACCATGGCATCGGGCGAACGATCTGGCATCTCAGCCTCAATCTCGATGGTGGCCTGTATCCCTGATACTGCCAAAACGGTGAGATAGCTGTTCCTCTCCCTTGCTCGGGCATTTCCGGGGAAGCGCGTCGTAAGCGTATGGTTGCCTGCTCGTGGCTCGAGGACATGGACGTCCGCAGGCAGCTGAGCCACACCGCACCTCAAGGCCGCCACGCGCTGAATCGCGGAGATAATCGCCGCCGCCCTACCCCTCGTCGTTTAAGCCCGTGATGATGCGCTCGACCGCCTCGATGGTGGTCGCTTTCGGGTCGATATCATCGGCCACGAGGACGCCGCGGCGCAGGACAACGATGCGGTCCACCACCTGGAAGACATGGTGGATATTGTGGGCGATGAAGACGCAGGAATGCCCCGAGTCCCGCGCGCTGCGCACAAAGTGAAGCACACCGCGCGTTTCTTCGACGCCGAGGTTGTTGGTGGGCTCGTCGAGGATGATCAGGTCGCTCTTGAAATACAGGGCGCGCGCGATGGCCACCGCCTGGCGCTCGCCGCCGGAGATCGCGTTGACGAGCGTGGAGGACGGGATGTCCTTTGTGATGCCCACCTTCTTCAGCAGCTCGCGCGAGACCTCGTTCATCTTCCCGTTGTCGAGGCGGTCGAGAAAGCGCGGGCCCTTCACAGGCTCCCGCCCCAGGAAGATGTTGCGCGCGATGGAGAGCTCGTTGACCAGCGCCGAGTCCTGATAGATGGTCTCGATCCCCAGGGCAATGGCGTCCGTGGTCGAGCGAATGTCCACCTTGCGCCCGTGGAAGTAGATGTCGCCGCTGGTTGCGGTGATCGCGCCGGAGAGGACCTTGATGAGCGTCGACTTGCCGGCGCCGTTGTCGCCCAGAAGTCCCACGATCTCCTTTTCGTACACGGTCAAGTTGACGCCCCGCAGCGCCTCGACTCGGCCGTAGGACTTGCTGATGTTGCTCATGCGGACAAGTTCCGGTGCCATCGTCTTACGCCTCCGCCCGCCGCCGGCGTTCCAGGGTCGCGTGGAGACCGACCATCGCCAGGATGATCGCGCCGATGAAGATGTTGTATGCCAGGCCGGGCACGCCCACCATTACGATGCCGTTGCGCATCAGCCGCAGGATGAGCACCCCGATCACGGTGCCGATGACGGTGCCGCGGCCGCCGCTGAGCGCGGTGCCGCCGATCACCACCATAGCGATGATCTCCAGCTCATAGCCCGTGCCGCTGTTCGGATTTGCCGAGGTGGTGCGGATCGAGCTGATGATCCCGGCAAGCGCAGAGGTCAGGGCGGTCAGCATGAAGAGCCACGTCTTGGTCCACCTGACATTAACGCCGCGCGCCCGCGCCGCGCTCGCGTTGCCGCCGGAAGCCTGGATCCAGTTGCCCGTCTTGGTACTGGTCAACACGTAGCCGAGCACGATCGCGAGGCCGATGAACCAGAACAGCGAGGCGTAGAGGTGGAACTGACCGAGGTTGATCTCGCCGACCAGGATGCGGGCAAGCGAGTCGCCTTCGGCGCTCCAGGTGCGCTGCGGAAAGCCGTCGGTCAGGAAGAGCGCGGTGCCGCGCAGGACGAGCAGCATGCCCAGCGTCACCAGGAAGGAGGTGATCCTGAGCCGGGTCACGAACCATCCGTTGATCAGGCCGATCAGAGCCGCCACCGCCATCGCAATGAAAAACCCGACGGCGAGCGAGGTGGCTCCGCTGTTCTTGAGCGTCCACATCAGCACCGCGGAGAAGCCGAAGACCGACCCGACCGAGAGATCGAATTCGCCCGACGTCATCAGGAGGGTCATCCCCAGCGCCATCACGCCCAGCTCGACCGTAAAAGCCAGCGCGTTGCCGATGTTGAGCGGCGAGAGAAACTCGGGGCGGATCGATCCGAAGATGACGATTTCGGCCACGAGGAGGAGGAAAGGCCCCAGCTCGCGCCTCGTGATCAGGCGCAGGATGAGCGGGCGTTGCTGCATCGATCGTTTCCTTCTTACATGAGGCTTACATGACGTCTCGTGAGCCCGGGTGATGCCTCATCGCTGGGCGGCGCATCCGCGGGCAAGAAAGGGCATTCGCGGGGAGATGTCCACCGCGAATGCCCATGCCGTCGTCTTACTTACCGGAAAGGATCTTGTCGTAGATCCCCGCGGTGTCCTTTTCGTACAGCTTGCCGGTGATGATGTTGAATCCCGGCGGGATGCCGCTGGCCGCCATGGCCGCAATCGAGAGCGCCATGTAGCTGGTTGCCAGCGGGTCCTGCCACTGGCCGGCGTTCACGTAGCCCTGAAGGACTTCCTGGGTGGTGTCGGTCGAATTGCCCCATCCGACCACCGGGATGCTGCCCTTGGGGACGCCGACTCGGTCGAACACGCGCTTGATGCTCCCGGTGACCAGGTCGCCCAAGCCGATGATCGCCTTCACCTTCCCGCGGTTGGCGGTGAGGTAATCGGTCATGCGGTTGATGACCTCGGCCTGCTCGTAGTTGGCGTCGGTCACTTCCCACTTGATGCCGAGCGGCTTGAACACGCTGGCCACGCCCGCCTCTTCCTGCACGCCATAGGTGGCGCCGGGGACCTCGACGGGCATCCACACGAAATCACCCGATTTGACCAGCTTGTGATCCACGAGGTACTGCGCCCAGTTGCGGCCGAACACCGTGTTGTCGCCGCCGACATAGGCGTCGAACCCCGCCGCCGGGTCCGGCGTATTGAAGTTGACAATGGGGATGCCCGCGGCATGCGCCTCGGCGACGAGCTTCACCAGACTCCCGGGGTCCGGGCTGGTGGTGGCGATGCCCGCCGCGCGGGCGGCGATGGCAGAACGTATCGCTTCCTGCTGCGAGGCCACGTCGTTGCTGTGGAAGGACGTGTTGACGGTGTTGCCCGTGTCCTTCGCCCACTGCTTGGCGCCGGCCAGGAAATACGTCCAGACTGGATCGGCGGGCGAACCATGCGAGATCCAGTAGAAGGTCTTTTTCTGGGCCGCCACGGTGAACGGAATGGCCAGGGCGAACACCAGGATGATGAAGAGAAGCCCAATTTTCCTAAGCATTACTACTCCTCCTTATTCAAAATGAGACGTGCCGCGTAACGCACATCATATAAAATGTAAGCACGGGGTGAGCCGGCTGTCAAGGCTTCTAGCCACGCCGTCGGACCGCCTGCTGGCGCCCTTAGTGGGTTGCTGAAAAAAGTGCGTGATTTGGGAATGCCGCTGATCTCGGTCAGCCCCGTCGAGTCCGACCGGAGGAGCGAAGAGATGAGTTAGTGGAATGGAGGCAACGCACAACCACCAAGGTATCCCGTCCTCCACGCTCTCCCTTGGCAATAAGGAGGAGGAGAGAATGATCGAGAGCGGACTCCCCAGGCGGGTATGAACTGCGTACGAGAGGCGATGAAGTCTGCGACGTCCCACAGGCTCGTGTTCTGTTTGAAATAGGGTCGACCTTCGGCCGACTACGAGATTGTAGGAAGCGTGATACAGGACCTTGCCGCCAGAGCGGTCGTAGGTGAGCTTCTGCAGCGGCAGGGCAAGCAGCAGGTGCTCGTCGAGGTACTCGGCGAAGAGGAGGGACCGCTTCTGGCTGCAGGACGGACACAAGTGAAAGCCGCGGCACGAAAAGGGGCGGGAGTATTCCAGGCGGCATTGGGGGTTTGAGCAGCGGATGCGGGCTATTCATTGACAGCTCTCGCGGCGCGATTCCGCGCCGCTACCGCTCAAGGGGTAGTCGCCGCAGGTGAGACAGAGGGAGTTGCCACAGCCTGCACAGAGAAGAGAAATGAGGGGAATAGCCATAGCAATTGCGAGTTGGCCGCAACCGGGGTGCGCCAGCTCGTGAGCGGGCGCAGCGGAAAGCCCGCGGGCGCGCTGAGCCAAAGCGACCGTGGCTGAGGTTGCGAAGGTGTGCTCCATTTCGTACAGCCTGGAGCGTCGCGCGCTGCCTGGGCACGGCTGCTGGCCAAGGTCTACGAGGTGGACGCGCGTAATTCAATGAAGCCGGTCCAGGTCGTCGACCACGCCCGGTTCGCCATGGGTGAGGGCCGTGTCCTGCTCTTCCCCGATGCCGCTCTGCCGCCGGGAAGCTCTCCCACGGTCTGGCTGTGCGTACCGCGAGTCGGCGCGTTCGCGTCGGGCAGATAGAGCGTCGTGGTCCGCCAGCTGCGGAAGGGCAGGGAAGTCGGAGGTGGCCCGGCGAGTGGTATTCCTTCAGTCGGTCCGCTCGGCTCCCAGGGTCTTCGCCAGACGCGGGATCGAAGCGTTGATCGGAAGACCTCGCCAACTGCGCATCCATCTGGCGCTCCCGATGATCGCTTCGACGATTGCGCCGCTCCGCCTCGTGTTCAGCCTCCCGTGCCGAAAGGCACCACACGGCGTATTGCCGAAGCGCAGGGGCCTCCTGCGCGCGATTGCCTGCCCGCAGGATCACCATGTGCGGGAGGCACTGGCGCGAAGACGACGCAGCGGTCTACAGTGGGATGGCGCCGTCGTGGAAAGGGGGGTGCGGAAATGAAGATGTGGAAGTTCCTCGGACCGTTCCTGCTTTTCGCATTGATCGGCTGCGCGAGCACAAGCCTGGCCGTCGAGCCTAGCGGGCCACCGGGGGCATACACCGCCGGCAGCCCCGAGGAGCACGCCGCTCTCGGTCTCTCCGTCTCGGCCGTGGAGCCGTGGGAGGACGGCGCGCGCACATCCGGTGCCCGCGGGACCTACGAGTGGTGGTACTTCGACTTCTCCCTGGACGACGGCTCCACGCTCGTGATCGTCTTCATGACCAAGGACATCACCCGTCCGGAGGGCCCGCTCACGCCAGTCGTCACCTTTACCTACGACGGGGCTGACGGCGTCAACGTGACGAGAACCGTCACGTCCGCGGCTTCGGAGTACTCCGCGGCGAGGGATCGATGCGATGTCAGGATCGGTGCCTGTTCCGCGACCGGCGATCTGCGGGACTATACGATCCGCTTCGAGGACGCGGAGGTCCAGGCCGACCTCCGGCTTCACGGCACCGTGCCCCCGTGGCGCCCAGGCACGGGCCACGCTTTTTTCGGGGAGGGGCGGAAGAGCTTCTTCGCCTGGCTCCCCTCGGTGCCGCAGGGGACCGCCGCGGGCACAGTGACGATCGGTGGAGTCGCCCGAAGCGTCACCGGCGTGGGGTACCACGACCACAACTGGGGAAACGCGCCGCTTCCCCAACTGGTGCACCATTGGTACTGGGGCAGGGCTCGCATCGGGGACTACACGGTGATCGCAAGCTCCATCACTGCCACCGAGGCCCACGGCGGCGTCGCCTTGCCCGTGTTCATGCTTGCCCGAGGGGACGCTCTCCTCGCCGAGGACGCGTCGAAGGTGCGCTTTTCGGCTGATGAGCCTTTCACCGACGCGTTCACGGGCAAGCCCGCGGACGGAAGGCTGGTCTACGACTACCTGGACGCCGGCGCCCGCTACCGGGTCAGCTTCCGCCGGGCAACGGACCTCGCGCGCGTGCGGTTCCTCGACATCCTGCCGCCTGGCCGCAGGCTGCTCGCGCGCCTCGCCTGCTTCGACGGGGCCTACCTGCGCTTTGCGGGCACGGCGACGCTGGAGCGTTTCGAGGGTGACGCGGTCGTCGAATCGGTGAGCCAGGAGACCGCGGTCTGGGAGCTGATGTACTTCGGCCGCGCGCCCGGCTAATAGAATGTGGTCCGATGGACGGGCTGGAAAAGCTCGGTTCGATGCGCGCAGACAGGATCGAGTGGACACTGCGCGCACTCGGGTCGGCTCATCTCCGGGCAGCGCTGTCTCGCGCTGAAGAAGAACCAGTCCACGGCTCCGGAGCTTCTCGCCGAGGCGTCGATCACCTGTTGGATGGCGCGATATGCGGCATGGCGGACTGCCCATTCCTGCCGCGCCCCGATCACGCTGCGAGCGGCCAGGGCCGCTTGCAGCTCATCGTCGCGAACCTCTATCAGACCCGCCCTGAGGCACGAGCGCATGAGGTGGTAATCGATGACGGGCGCGACATCTTCGCCGTCGCCGAATGACAGGAAGCGCTCCGGGCGCTGGCTGAGAATGAGCGCGAGGAGGCTGCTCTTCTTGCGCAGGGGGTCTTCCTTATAGCCGCCGATGCGGTCGAGCTGGCGGAGGAGGGTCTGCAGGGGATGGCGGGAGGCCCGGGCGCTCTGCAGGACGGCCTCGGGGCTGAGGCCGAGCGCCAGCATGTCCAGCCCGTACTGCCGGGCCTGCGCGAGGTGAAGCTCCAGCGCGGGCATCGGATCAGAGCCGTCATCGGCGCGAAAGACCTCCAGGAGCTCTTCGCGGGTCATGCCGGCCTGCCGGGCAGGGGAACAGAACTTCTCGTCCCGGTCTAGCCGGCGCAGGAATGCCGAGAAAAGGTAGAAGGACCCCTTGAGCGCGGTCCCGCCGAGCGGCGCCACCAGCGGAGTGTGAAACCTTCCGTCCCGTTCGGTCCAGAAACCGAACTGCTGGAGCGTCGCCGCGAAGAAGAAATCCAGCGCCTTGGGATGATTGACGGGCGGCAGGCCGGGGCCGACGAAGGGGAAGGCCGAGGCGTCGTCGAGCAGGGCGAGCAGGCGGGATATCTCCCTCACCCGCGCCTGATCGACCATGACTTCGGCTTCGGCAGGAAAGGCCGGCACCGGCCCTTCGAAGAAGAGGGCTGTCGGGCCGACGTGCTCGATCATCGCCGCGGCAAGGGGCGCGCTTGAGCGGGCTGCCATGACGGGGTGCTGATGGCGGATCAGGCCTGCGAGGGTCGCCCCGCAGAACGTATCGCCTGCGCCCGTGGGGTCGCGCTCGTTCGCGGGGATGGAGGGGACATCGGAGGCGTGTCCGCCCTGGATCACGAGCGCCCCATGTGAGCCAAGGGTGACGAAGAGGAGCTTCCCGGCGCCCGTCCGCGCGGACTCGAGCGATCCGAAGAGCGTCTCGGCTTCGCCGCGGTTCATGAAGAAGACGTCGGTCTCCTCGATGATCTGCCGCACGACCGCGGGCGCGGAGAGCACCGCGTCCATGTAGGTCCCCGCGGAGATGAGCCTCGCGCCGCGTTCACGGCTGCCTCGAACGAACTCATGCTGCCTGTGCACGTCGCCCAGCGGCACGACGTGGACGATGTCGTATGCGGAAAGATCATCCGGCAGGGAATCTGGTGTGAGAGCGGATTCGGAGCCGAAGAACGCCGTGATGTAAGCGGTCGTGCCGCCGTTGTGGGCGATCTCGAAGCGCGGAAGCTCGTCGGGGGCGACGGATGGGCCGAGCCATTCGCTCAAGCGGGCGGCGACGGGCTGAAGCTCGGCGGGCATGGGGACCGGCCTTGGAGCGAACAGGGAGACGCGAACTCCACAGCGCCGCGCTGCCATGGCCGTGTACATGCCCGCGCCGCCCGCGGAGGGGATTGCCCCCCCACTGAGATGAAGCACATCGAGAGACGCCCCCCCGATCACGAGGAGATGGGACATGCATCTGCTTATACGGTGTTTGCAGGATCTCGTACAGACGCCGCCCTCGGGATTGCCCCAGGCCCCGCGACCCGTGGTACAGTCCGGTACCTATGAGCCGGAAGAACCCCCTCGTCACAATTGTGGAAGAAGCGCGTGCAGCCCAGATGGCCTGGGCGAGCGTTCCCGTGAAGAAGCGCGCGGCGTACGTGCGGGCCATGCGGAATCGCATCGCCGCCCGGGCGGATGGCATCTGTGAGCTGATCATGCGCACGACCGGGAAGACCCGGGTGGATGCGATGAGCACCGAGGTGCTGCCGCTCGCGCTTGCAGCCTCGTGGTATGCAAGGACGGCGCCCCGCGCGCTGAAGAGCCGGCGCATCCGGGGCGGCCACCCATTCTTTTTCTTCAAGTCGTCGCGCCTCGAGCGCGTTCCCTGGGGCGTGGTGGGGATCATCAGCCCGTGGAACTACCCGTTCGGCATCCCGCTGCACGACGTGTTGACCGCGCTGCTCGCGGGCAACGCGGTGGTCCTGAAGGTCGCCACCCAGACGGCAGCCGTCGGGGAGGCGGTGGCCGACGTGGTGAGATCCTCGGGCCTGCCCGTTGGTCTTTTCCACCTCGTGAGCATGCCAGGCCGGGAGGTGGGAAAGGCCATGATTGAGGCGGGCGTGGACAAGCTGTGCTTCACGGGATCGACAGAGGCCGGCAGGGACGTGATGCGAACCGCGGCCGCGGGACCCGTGCCCGTGTCGCTGGAGCTGGGCGGCAGCGACGCGATGATCGTGCTCGACGACGCGAACATCGACCGGGCCGCCGCGGGAGCGTTGTGGGCAGGGGCCTCGAATGCGGGGCAGTCCTGCGCAGCGGTCGAGCGCGTGTTCGTCGAGGAGCGGGTCTACCAGGCGTTCCGCGACAGGATCCATCGGCGCGCGGCTGCCCTTCGCGTGGGGCCAGATCTGGACTTCGACGTCGACGTGGGCTCGCTCTCCTCACCGGCGCAGAAGCAGAAGGTGGATCGGATCGTCAAGGACGCGCTCGCGCACGGCGCCCGGGTGGTCGCCTCCAGCGGACCGTCGCACGGCCTCTTCCATCCCGTGCTGGTGCTGGAGCCGGGCAGCGAGCCCATCAAGGCCCAGCACGAGGAAATCTTCGGCCCGGTGATATTGTTGAAGAAGGTGCGCGACGAGGCTGAGGCGGTGGCCCGGGCCAACGACTCCCCCTACGGCCTGAGCGCCTCGGTCTGGACGCGCAGCAACCGGAGAGCCCGGCGCGTGGCATCGCAGCTCGCTGTCGGCACCGTGACGTTGAACGACCACATGATGAGCCACGGCATGGCGGAGACGCCGTGGGGCGGCTGCAAGGGCTCGGGTTTCAGCCGCACGCACGGAGAGGCGGGACTTGCCGAGATGAGCCGGCTGCGCGTGACCGTGCGCGACCGGATGCACCGGGCGCCCCGGGCCTTGTGGTGGTACCCGCACGACCGGTCGATGTACGAGGGCCTGCGGGCAGGGATGACGGCGCTCTACGGCAGGGGCCTTGTCCGCCGGCTGTCAGCGCTCATCCGGTTCGGCGCCACCTTCCTGCGCAGCTTCAGCCGGGGCTGATGGAGCGCCACTCAACAAGCTTCCCTCCATAATAGTGGAACATATCGCAGAAAGGGTCGCCGAATGCCAGGGTCGGCGCGCCCGCGACGCATCCGCGACGCTGTGGTACACTCGCGGATCATGATGCTGCGTCGTGAGGCCTGGCTCGAACTCCTGCCGGCGGACCCCCGGCCCGCACTGCTCGAGAGTGCCGAGCCGTCGGCCCGGTTCGTGACCCTGACGAAGGTCCTCGGCGTGCCCGAGCAGGATCCCGAGGCCAGGGCAGCCCGCGCGGGGGTGGTCGCCGATCCGGGCATCCGCGCCCTGGTGGACCGGCTCCCCGAGTGGGGTCCGGGGCTGACGTTCAGCGGTCACAACTCGCCCGGCTTTCCGCCCAACCTCCTGCGGCTCCTGCACTCACTTGGTGTCCGCTCGGGCGACTTCGCCCCGATCGAGCGAACTCTTGACCGCATGCTCCGTCACCAGGCCGAGGATGGTCGGTTGCTGACCCCTGGGGGAACCACGGGAGCCGGGAAGTCTGCGTGGGCGTCGCTTCCCTGCGACCACTTCGCGATCCTGGAGATCCTGCTCCTGTACGGCAGGCGGGATGCACCCGAGATCGTCGCCGCCCTTGAGCGTGTGCGCGAGACCTTCGGCGGGACCGCGCAGGGGTCCGGCTGGCTCTGCCTCCCTGATCCCGTGGCCAGGTGGCGCGGCCCGGGGCGCAAGGGCGATGTCTGCCTGCAGGTGACGCTCGAAGCGCTGCGCCTGTTCGCCCTTGTGCCCGCCTCCGAGCGCCCCCGGCGGATCGCCGACGCGGCTAGGACCGTGCTCGGCGCCTGGCGTCGCCGAGGCGCGGAGAAGCCGTACATGTTCGGGCACGGTCGACGCTTCGTCGACGGCAAGTGGCCGCCGACCTGGTACGATGCGTCAGCCGTGCTGGAAGGGTTGGCAGCGTATCCTTCGGTCTGGAAGAGCAGGGATGCTGCGGCCGAGGACCGCCAGAGCGCTGCCGAGATCGTCCACGCGCTCGCCTCCACGTTCGGGCCCGACGGCACCGTCACGCCACGGTCGTGCTACAAGGCGTTCGAGGCCACGTCGTTCGGCCAGAAGAAGCTCCCCTCTGCCTGGGCCACGGCGCGCCTGTGCGGGATCCTGCGCTCCTTCGCTGCCGTCGCGGGGTGCTGCTGAGACTGTGGGTAGCGGCGAGGGAGGCAGCGCAGGGAGCAGGAAGCCGGGCAGCTGCCTCAGTCGTCGTGCGGCAGCGAGCCGCGCGCCGCGCGCAAGTACGCAAAGGGCGTCTGCGCCAGGAAGTTGGACACCCGCGAGGTGTAGATGTCCGCGTAGCGCTCCACCTGGCGCGCGAACAGACTCTTGTCATTGCCCGCGCGCATGAGCGGGCCCCAGGTGGGGTTTCCCATCTCGCCCGAGGCCTTGGCCAACGGAGAAATCTTCGCGTCCAACTGCTGGCTTTCTTCGTTGACGCTTCGGATCACCACCTCCAGCTCTTCGGGCCTTGCTGCGGGCCCGGGGCCATACTTGTGCTGCGCGCGCTGTCGGGCCAGACGCAGCTGCGCGAGCCGGCTATCGAGCTCGGCCTTGCGGATCATGAGCACGCGAAGCTGTGCATCGGCATCGCGCGCTTTCTCCATCGCAAGGATCTCCGATTCCATCTCGCGCAGGATGAGCCCTGTGCGCCAGCGCAGCATTTCCTTGCTCACGTGCACGTCGCCGAAGAGATGGTCGCCGAGGTAGAGGATCTCGGCGCCCGAGAGGCCCAGGCTCGATTCCACCAGCTGGGCGTCCCCGCCGGCGTAGACGTTCCCGGGCTTTAGGGGGCCGTGGTGGGGTCGCAGGAGACCCTGCTCCTCGTCGGTCACCAGGTACGAGGCCTGGCGACCGGAGAAGAACCCCGGCTTGCGCGCCTCGACGATGATGAGATCGAAGAGCTCGCGCCAATTCATGGGGCCCGGCAGGGAGCGGTCGAACGCGTAGCTCATCATGGAGCGGGTGTACGCCCAGTCGGAATTGGTGATCAGGAGCAGGCGCTTGCCCGCCATCTTCTGGTCCTGGAGGGTGAGCGGGAGATCGGGGTCCAGATCCACGAAACGGTCGGGGTCCGCCATGATCTGGGTCTTGAGCTCGCTCAGGTTGTGAGCCTCGTCCAGCGCCAGGCGGAGGACGCGGTGCAGATCGCGGTACCCAAGGGTCTCCGGCAATTGCCCCGCGTCCAGGAGGTCGACGAGCTGAGCGAAGAGGTTCGCCTCGGACAACGAGAACAGCGTGTTCATGAACTCCCAGCGGTGGTCTGAGAGATCCACGAAGGTGCTGGAGTACGCGGCGCGCTGGTCCTCGAAGGACAGCGGGCGGGTCCCATGGTGGGCCCGGATGACGTATCCGAACCTGGTAGCCTTGACCAGGTTTCCCAACTCCAGGTCGAACGCGAGCCCCTGGATGACGCTGGTCGGGTCGAAGGTGAGGCTGCTCACCGGCCATCCTCGCCGCTCGAGCGGCCCCAGCGCTCGCTCGAAGGCCGCCCGTTCCCATTCCCCGGTGCGGTAGTGCACGAGGGTGTAGTCCATATCGTAGCCGGCGGCCCGGATGGCCCGCAGGTTGAGAGTGCGGTTGCACCATACGCGGCGCTCAGGGGAAATCACTGAGGAAGAAACCATGCCCTATAGTACCATATGGCGGTGCGATGCAGCCACGGCGCATGGCTGCGCACGCGAGGGAAATGCAATTGCGCCTTTCTTCTCTGCAGGGTTTCTGCTATGGTCTTCAGACTATGAGCAAGGAATTCGAGCCCAAAGGCCTGATCGGCCTCACCGATGAAGAGGTGATCGAACGGCAGGCGGCAGATGGCTACAACGAGCTTCCGCAGACAAAGAAGCGGACCGTGTTCCACATCGCCTTTGAGGTTGCCAAGGAGCCCATGTTCATCCTTCTGCTCGCGTGCGGCTTCCTATACCTGATCCTTGGAGAGCCTGCCGAGGCGCTCCTCCTGCTGGGGTTCGTGTTCGTGGTCATGGGCATCACACTGTACCAGGAGAACAAAACCGAGAGAGCCCTTGAAGCGCTTCGTGACCTCTCCAGCCCCCGCGCGCTCGTGATCCGCAACGGACAACAGGTGAAGATCGCCGGCAGGGAGGTCGTGCGTGACGACATCATGCTGCTCTCCGAGGGAGACCGTGTGCCGGCGGACGCCGTGGTCCTTCAGGCGACGAGCCTCTCGGCGGACGAATCGCTGCTCACCGGAGAGTCCGTGCCCGTGCGCAAGAGCTCATGGGACGGCGCGCGGGAGGCGGGTCAGCCGGGCGGGGACGACCTGCCTTTCGTGTACTCCGGTTCGATGGTCGTCCGCGGCCAGGGCATCGCGCGGGTGACGACGACAGGCGCGCGAACCGCCATCGGGCGGATCGGCAAGGCGCTGCAAACGCTGGAAACGGAGAGCACCGACCTGCAGCGCCAGACCGGGCGGATCGTGCGGACATTCGCAATAGTCGGAGCCGCGGTGTGCCTTGTCATCGTCCTTGTCTTCGGGCTCGGCCGCGGCGCGTGGCTCGAGGGGGTGCTCGCGGGACTCTCCCTCGCCATGGCGACCCTCCCCGAGGAGTTCCCCGTTGTCATGACCGTGTTCCTCGCGCTGGGCGCATGGCGCATCTCGAAGCACAACGTGCTCACCCGCCGGGTCCCCGCGGTGGAGATGTTGGGCGCCGCCACCGTTCTGTGCACTGACAAGACGGGTACCCTCACGATGAATCGCATGACCGTGTCCCACCTCTTCGCGCGCGGGGTGCATCACGCCGTGGAAGCCAAGGCGGCGCGCCTGCCCGACGTGCTGCACGAGGTGGTCGAGTATGCGCTCTTGGCCAGTCCCACGGACCCGTTCGATCCCATGGAGAAGGCGATGCGGGAGCTCGGCGTGCAGACGCTGATGGCGACCGAGCACCTGCACGAGAATTGGAAGCTCTTGAGAGAGTACCCGCTCACCCAGGGCCTCCTGGCAATGACTCGCGCGTGGGAGTCCCCCGACGGGACCCGGCTCCAGATCGCCGCCAAAGGCGCCCCCGAAGCCATCGCGGACCTTTGCCACCTGCCGTCCGCGGAGGTGGATGCCCTAAAACTCACAATTGACCGGATGGCGGAGGAGGGATTGCGAGTGATCGGCGTCGCCGCGGCGGAAGTGGAGAAGGGGAGCGTGCCCGAGATCCAGCACGATTTCTCGTTCCGATTCCTCGGGCTGCTGGGCCTGCACGACCCGGTGCGGCCCGGGGTGCCCGAGGCGGTGGCGGAGTGCCGGAGCGCGGGCATCAGGGTGATCATGATTACAGGGGATTACCCCGGCACGGCGCGCAATATCGCGCGGCACATCGGCCTCGAGAACCCCGACGACATCATCACGGGACCAGAGCTGGACGCCATGGGGGACGAGGAGCTCGCGCGGAGGATCCGCACCGCGAGCATTTTTGCGCGCGCCGTGCCGGAGCAGAAGCTGCGCATCGTGAGCGCCCTCAAGATGAACGACGAGGTCGTGGCCATGACCGGCGACGGGGTGAACGACGCTCCCGCCCTGAAAGCCGCTCATATCGGGATCGCAATGGGTGGACGCGGGACCGACGTGGCGCGCGAATCCGCCGCGCTTGTGCTCCTGGACGACAACTTCGCCTCGATCGTCCAGGCGGTGAAGATGGGAAGGCGCATCTTCGACAATCTGCGCAAGGCCATGACCTTCATCTTCGCCGTGCACCTGCCCATCGCGGGGCTGTCCCTGCTCCCAGTGCTCTTCGGATGGCCCTTGGCGCTCATGCCCATGCACATCGTGTTCCTCGAGCTGATCATCGACCCCGCCTGCTCCGTGGTGTTCGAGATGGAGCGCGACGAAAAGGGCATCATGAAGCGGCGTCCCCGCAAACTGAAGGAGCCCCTGTTCGGCCGGCGCATGGTGGGAACGGGCCTAGTCCAGGGCCTCGGCGTGCTCGCCGTGGTGGGGGGCATCTACGCGTGGGCTTTGGGGTCGGGCGTCGGGGAGGCCGAGGCGAGGACCCTGGCGTTCATCAATCTCGTGTTCGGCAACCTCGGCATGATCCTTTCCAACCGATCGTGGACCCGGTCCATCATCAGCACGCTGAGGGAGAAAAACCCGTCGGTGAAATGGGTGGCGGGCGGAGCGATTGCCTTCCTGGCTCTCATTGTGTTCGTGCCATTCCTGCGGTCCCTGTTCCGGTTTGGACCCCTGCAGGCCTGGGAGTTCGCCCTCTGCCTCGGCACGGGACTTGTGGCGATCTTGTGCACCGAGGCGACGAAAATTCCCGGATTGCTCAGGGACCGCTCCGCGCGGTAGCCGCGTCCGCTGCGGCGCGCGTGCAATTCACTGGAATCTCCCGCCCTGCCGAACTACTATAGAGAGAGGGGACTGTGCATTTCTCGCGACAAGAGCGGGACCTTTCCGCTCGAGGAGGACGAAGGTGATGAAGCGACTCGGTCTGTTCGCATTGTTGATCGTCATGATCCTGGCGGTTGCCGGGTGCGGCAAAGCCCCCGACACACCTGTCGCGCAAGCCACGGCAGCTCTCCAGGCCGCGGAAGCCGCGGGTGCGCCGCAGTACGCCTCCGATGCTTGGAACCGCGCGAAAGAGGCGGTGGATCGGATGAAGGCCGAGTTTGCGGCGCAGAGCAAGAGGTTTGCGCTCTTCCGCAACTACGGGAAAGTGAAGAGCCTCGCGGGAGAGGCCCTGCGCCTGGCCAATCAAGCGATGGCGGACGCGGATGCCAAGAAGAAGCAGCTCGGCGGCGAAGTCACGGCGACGCTCGCGGAGCTGGGCAAATCCCTCGAGTCGGCCAGGAACAAGCTCTCCCGGCTCCCCCGAATCAAGGGGCTTGACGCGGCAGCCCTGAAGTCGGCGTTGAGCGCAGCCGGCAAGCAGCTCGATCAGGCGCGGACGAACCTAGCCGCCCGGGCCTTCGACAAGGCGATGGCCACAGCCTCGCAAGCTCGGGATGCCATCACGAAGGTGCTCAAGGCGATCGAGAAAGCCACGGGGGCTCCACCATCCCGTAAGCGGTAGGAGAGTCTTTCGGCCGCCGGTCTTCCTCGGGGAAGATGGCGGTGTAGAAGAGGGGTTCCGCCTTCGTGAGGGCGGACGCCAGAAACCGCGGGCGAACCACCATGCTCCCGCCGGCATCCGTGTACCAGAGGTAGCGGTCGCCGTCGGTCTGCCAATCCCGCGGTTCCTCCTCGCCGTCGAACGGCGGACGCACCTGCTGCAGCCACCTCACCGAGTAGTGCGCAAGTCCTTGCCGCGCTCGTGCCGGGTCGAAGTGGATCGTGGACTGGTGGACCCCGCGCTCCTCTTCGATCGCCCAGTCGGTGGACTGGACGTAGCGGATGATCCCCTTCTCGAGATCGATGGACTGGATGACGGCGGAATGCTTGAGCGCCCCGTCGCTCCCGCGGAAGAGGATCATGTCGGCGGGCCTGAGGTCCTCGATCCGGTCCGCGACTTTCTCCGTGTAGCCGTTGGCCGGGTCGTAGAACCACATGCCGACACGCCTCCTCACCTCGCGGGGATTCACTTTCAAGCTCTTGGCGAGCATGCGGTCCGTCTCGAGGCCGTAGGCGCGCGCGATGGACTCTAGGACATGGTAGGCGAACCCTGAGCAATCCACTCCCACCGATGTGACGGCGTAGAGGTAGTTGTACACATCCGCCTCGGACAGCTCCCCCCCGATCCTTTGCACGAAGATGCGAGTCGGGCTGCCGGGGTAGGTGTCCAGACCCA
The DNA here is from genome assembly GCA_964353885.1 of uncultured Spirochaetaceae bacterium. GTDB lineage: Bacteria > Spirochaetota > Spirochaetia > SZUA-6 > Fen-1364 > CAVTER01. Next base: position 38,215 of record CAYGXO010000096.1, on the reverse strand, counting down.
GCGCCTCAAGAAGGAGCCGATTCCTTGAGACGTGGTATTTCCGGTCAGCCAGAGTGAAGACGATGGCCTTCTCACCTGGCGAGGCGATCTGCGCCGCATACCTGCCGAACGCTTTCGAGGCGAGGATCGAGCCAATGTAGGGCCAGAGCCTTTCGGGAGTCCCCTTGCCGTCGAGGTAGAAGGCCTGAGAGTAGCCGCGGCCGCCTTCCCGTTCGTGGTTCAGCGCGAACGGCATCCTGACGGTCACCCGCTTTCCCCCGATCGTGAAGTCCTTGAAGTATTCGCAGAAGGTCGCCTCGATGAGACCCTCGATCCGAAGCTCTTGCGTCGTCTTGCTCCTGGGCAGCGGGGATGGCGGGGGGGGCGGCAGGGGTGCGATCGCGGGCGCAGCCGGCACGCTCGAGGGCACAACCGCCCGAGCCGGCTGCTCGCCGAGGCCGCCCAAGAACCACAGCCCGGTCGAAAACAGTGCGGCAACAGCCAGACAGAGAAGGAAAACCAGGAGCCCGGTGCGTCGTCCCACGCTCACATACTGAATATCGGAAGGGTTTCGGACGATCCAAAAGGCATCCTATCGACGCCGCGCCGGTCAGTCCAGCAGATCGGCGGGCAGATCCTTTGCCAGGGGGAAGCTGGTCTGCGTGCCCGAGGATTGGACGCTGATGCCGGCGATGGCGTTCGCCCTCTTCATCGCCTCGGCGATCGGCTTGCCGCAGGCCAGGAAGAACGCGAGGCTACCCACGTACGCGTCCCCCGCGCCTGTGCTGTCCACGGCCTTGACCTTCTTTGCCGGCACGTGGACCGTCTCCTTCTCCGTCACCAGGAGGCTGCCGCGTTCTCCGAGGGTCAGGATCACCTTGCCTGCCCCGCGTCCGAGAAGCGCGTGAGCGGCGGCTGCCGCCTGCTCCTGGGTCTTGACCTCGAGACCGGTCAGCAATTCCGTCTCGCTCTCGTTGGGGCAGAAGATGTCGCTGAGCCGGTACAGCTCATCGGGCAGGCCGGGCCGCGCGGGGGCGGGATTGAAGATCGTCGTGACCTTCTCCTCGCGGGCGATTCGCATTGCGGCGAGGCTGATCGCGAGCGGCACCTCCAGCTGACAGACCAGGATCTGGGCTGCGGCGATGACGGGCCGTGCGGCTTCGATCTCTTCCTCGCTCAGCAGGTCATTGGCGCCGGTGACGATGATGATGGAGTTGTGCCCCTCCGCGTCCACCGCGATGGGGGCGACCCCCGAGAAGGCTTTCTCCGTGAACAGGACATGACGGGTGTCGATTCCGAAGGACGAGAAGTTCTTCAGCGTGTTCTCGCCGAAGATATCCCGGCCCAGCTTGGTCACCATGGCCACCTCGGCGCCGAGCTTTGCCGCCATGACGGCCTGGTTGGCCCCCTTGCCCCCGAAGCCCATATGGAACCGGGACCCGTGCAGGGTCTCGCCCATGCGGGGAAGCCGCGGAACATAGCTGATCAGGTCGAGGTTCGCCGCCCCCATCACGCAGATCCTGGGTCGTTTCATCTCTTCGCTCCTCCCCTTCTCGCCGCAGACTACCCCTTCACGGCACCGAGGCTCAATCCACGGACCAGGTACTTCTGCAGCAGCAGCGACAGCAGCACGCCGGGGATGATCGCGAGAGTCCCGACGGCCGCGATCTCTCCCCAGAGGATCTCGTGACCGCCGACAAGGCTTGGCACGATGATCGTGAGCGTGCGCACGTTGCGCCGGGTCAGGAGCAGGGCGAACATGAACTCGTTCCACGAGAAGATGAAGGAGAACAGGGATGTGGCCACCAGCCCTGGGGCGACGAGCGGCAGGGAGATGAGACGGAAGGTCTTCAAATGGCCGCAACCCTCGATCCAGGCCGCCTCCTCCATCTCGATGGGCAGCTCGTCGAAGAACCCCTTGAGAAGCCAGATCACGAAGGGGAGATTGAAGATCGTGTTTGCGATGACGAGCGAGAGGTGGTTGTCCAGCAGCTTCAACTGCTTGAAGATCAGAAACAGCGGCAGCGCGGCGGCTACGGGCGGGAACATTCGCGTGGAGAGGATCCAGAAGGAGAAGTTCTCCCCTCCGGTCTTGAACCGGGAGATGCTGTAGGCGGCGAGCGAGCCGAGCAGCACCGACGCGAAGGTGCTGCCGAGGGCGATGATCAGGCTGTCGCGAAAGCCCTGAAGGCCTCCCCGTCCATCGGGGGGGAAGGCCATTGAGTTGAAGTAGTTGCGCAGGCTGAAGCTCTTCGGCCAGAACACTGGCGGGTAGGAGAAGTACTCCGCCTTGTCCTTGAACGAGGTGAGGAACATCCAGAGCACGGGGAACATGAAGATGATCAGTGCCGCGAGGAGCACGATGAGGATGACCGCTGTTCCGGCGGGAGATTCGCGCCTCATGTCACATCCTCCCTGTCTGCCGCTTCTGGAACCTGACGAAGACCTGGGCGATGATCGTAATGACGATGAGCTGCAGGAACGCCATGGCGGCGGTATAGCCGACGCTGAAGAACTTGAAGCCCTGCAGGTAGGTATAGAAGCTGATCGTCTCGGTGACGTCGCCGGGGCCCCCGCCGGTGACGAGGTAGATGATGTCGAAGAGCTTGAACGAATCCATGGCGCGGATGAGGATGCCGATGACCATGACGGGGAGGATCAGCGGGAGCGTCACCCGTCCGAACGTCTGGCTCCGCGATGCCCCATCCACCTCGGCGGCCTCGTACATCTCGGGCGATATGGACTGCAGCCCCGCGAGCACGATCAGCATCAGGAACGGAGTCCACTGCCAGATGTCGGTGAACATGACCGCGAAGAGAGCCACCTTGGGGTCCGCGATCCACGCGAGCCCGCCCCAGCGTCCGCCCGTCACGAGCTCGATGATGTAGTTCAGCGGCCCGAACTGGTCGTGATAGATCATGCGGAACTGGAAGCCCGCCACGACCGGCGCGATCATGACCGGGATCAGGAACAGGGATACGAGGACGGTGCGCGAGCGGCGCAGCCTGTTCAAGAGGAGCGCCAGGCCCGTGCCGGCCATGAGCTGGATCGACGTGCCGAACACGATCAGCCTCATGGTGACGCCCATCGAGTTCCAGAAGCGCTCATCGCGGAAGAGGGCCTTCCCGAAGTTCTGCAGTCCCACGAACTGGGCCGGCGCGCTGGTGGTGAGCTCCCAGCGCATGAAGGCGAGACGCAGCTCGTAGATCAGGGGGAAGACGGTGATCGCGAGCAGGGTGATCGCCGCGGGCAGCACGAAGAGAATTGGCACCCTGCGTTTGTACAGCCGGGTGAAGAAACCGTTCCGCATCCCGAGAGAGAGGGGCTGGCTCACCGCATCCGCTCCTTGACGTCAAGAAAATGGGGTAAGGCGCGAAGGCGCCTTACCCCGGTTCAACTCGAGAACAGGGCTATGGGGTCAGACCAAGGGCAGCGTATCCGACGAGGGCCTTGCGCCACAAGTCGATCTGCTTGGCTTTGCCGAGATTCCCCGTGATCGCGTCCCACTCCTTCGCCGTTGCATCCAGAGCCTGCTTCGGGGTCTCCTGGCCCGCGAGGGCCTTGTTCACGTGCAGGTCCAGCGCATCCTCGTACTGGGCGGCGCCGGGAATGAAGATCTCGGGATAGCCATCCGCCATGGCCGCTTCCACGCCCTTCAGGTATTCCGCGGCGTCGGCTTCGTTCGGGAACATCGTGTACGCTTTCGGATTCTGGAAGTGCATCTTGCGGTAGGGGTCCAGGCCCGTCAGCGTCGTGGAGACATCCTCGAGGCTGCGGTCGTAGCTGATGTGCTTGGCGACCCAGTAGGCGGCATCCTTGTTCTTGCTGTCCGCGGCCACCGCGACGACCCTTCCGACGGGCATCATCGAGCGGTGCACGACCTTTCCCCCGATTTCCCAGCCCGGCACCCGGCCGACGCCGATTTTGCCGGCGATCGCGGATTCCTTGGGATCGCCGCCCTTCTTGGGCACGTCGGTCCACTGCACCACCATGGCCACGCTTCCCTTGATGAAGGCATCGCGCAGCTCGTCATAGCCGTAGCCCAGAACGTCCGGCGGGCAGTTCTTCAGGCTGTCCACCATGTTCTGAAGGGCCTTCACAGCATTGGGCGAGTTGATAAGGGGCTTCATGTCCTTGTCGAAGTACGGCTCGCCGTATGGTGCCCATCGGTTCAGGAACCACGCGAAGCTGAACCCGCGCTTGGCGAACTCCGCCGAGCCGTAGAAGTCCCTCTCCAGCGCTTTGCCCGCCAGCTTGGCGCCCTTTTTGCGCGTGAAGAACTGCCCGATGTCCAGCCAGTCCTTCCAGGTCTCGGGGGCTTTCAGCTCTTTGCCATACTTCGCTTTGAAAGCCGCTTTCTCAGTCGGGTCGTTGATCAGGTCCTTGCGGTACTGCAGCATGAGCACGTCGCCATCGATGGGGAGGGCGTACACCTTGCCGGAGAACTTGCAGTACAGCTCCCAGAACGGCGCGAGGACATCCGACGGATTGGGATCCCACACCGCTGCCGGGGTCTTCTTGAGATAGGCGTCCAGCGGTTCCAGGTATCCGTTGCCCGCGAAGTCGCCGATGTAGGCGGGATAGAACGTCACGACGTCGAAGGCTCCGGTAGCCGCGATGAACTCGGTTTTCTCCTTCTCGTAGACCCCCTCGAAGGGGACCTCGATGACCTGGATGGTGATGCCGGCCTTCTCGAAGTCGCTCTTCCAGAACTCGTACGGCCTCAGGTTGTGTCCGGCGTCGCCCACCACGGTGATGGTGACGTTCTTGAAGGCGGGAGGGAAGCTCCACTTCACAACATTAAGCGATGGCGGCGCCTGCGCAATCGCCGGCGCTGCCAGGACGAGCACGAGCGCCAGAATCAGGAGCACTGTTCGGAACGTTTTCATAGCTGTTCTCCTTTTGAGAAAATATATAAACGTCTCCAACGGAGACGGCGGATTTCTCGAGAACACGGGACCTCTCGCGCGAAGCGCGGTGCATGTCCCGAAAGAAGCGGCGGAAGAAGCGGCGGATGAGATTTCATAACGGGCAGGCAGGACACAAAGAACGGGTTATTACTTTCATCGTCCTCACCTTTTTCTCACTTGTTGTCTGTCACGGCCCTCTGAGGCGGAGGGGCGGACGCCCCCCAGAGGGCATAGGCGAAGGCATGCTCAGCAAACAGACCCTTCCTGGATGCCGGCATCTCCTGCAACTATCACCCCTTTCCGGTGAGCTGTCAAGGGACCGCGCGATTGACAGGGGATTCCTGACGAGACAGGATGCTTGAGATGCGCGACCTTGCTGAACAGATGCCCGTGCTGTTCATCGGACATGGCTCCCCGATGAATGCGATCGAGGACAACGACTTCTCGAGAGGGTGGAGGGAGGTCGCTCAAGCGCTGCCAAGGCCGAAAGCCATTCTTTGCGTCTCGGCGCACTGGGAGACGCGGGGCACCCGTGTCACCGCGATGGACAAGCCGCGGACCATCCACGATTTCGGCGGGTTCCCCAGAGAGCTGTTCGCCGTGCAGTATCCGGCTCCGGGGAGCTCGTGGCTCGCGCAGGAGACGCAAGGAGTCATCACGAAGGCCAGGGTGGAGGCTGACAGCGAATGGGGCCTGGACCACGGATGCTGGAGCGTCCTGAACCAGATGTACCCCGATGCCGACGTGCCCGTTGTTCAGTTGAGCCTCGATGCCACTCAGCCCGCACGCCGCCACTACGAGCTTGCAGGGGATCTCTCGCCCCTGCGCAGGAAGGGCGTGCTGATTCTCTGCAGCGGCAACATCGTGCACAACCTTCGCCTTGTCGTGCTGAGGGGTGGCGGCCTCAACGACTTCAACGCGCCCTACGGGCTGGATTGGGCGGTCGAGGCCAGCGACCTATTCAAGAAACTTATCAACGAGGGCAGGCACGATGAGCTGGTCGACTACCGATCGCTGGGCAAGGCGGCGCAGCTCGCGATTCCCACCGCCGAGCACTACCTGCCCATGCTGTACGCGCTTGCCCTGAAGCAGGAAGACGAATCCCTCTCCTTCTTCAATGACGTGGCCGTCGGGGGGTCGCTCACCATGACGTCGTTCAGAATCGATAGGGTGACCTGACAGCGGCCCTCGCAGGCCGCGCCGAAACCGATCTGCCTTGACAACCGCGACGGCATGCCTCTACTCTTGCTGCAATCACAGCAGGAGCGGAGGGCTCGATGCAGATCACAGTCGAGACGGTAGTGTCGAAGCGACAACTGAGGGAGTTCGTCAGGCTCCCGTACCGTCTCTACAACCGCGATCAAAACTGGGTTCCCCAGCTTCTTGTCGACGACTACAAGAAGCTCGACAGGCAGAAGCACCCCTTCTTCAAGCACGCCGAGGCCGAGTATCTCCTTGCGCGGAAAGACCGAAAGCCCGTCGGCCGCATCGTGGCCATGAAGGACAGGCTCTGGGAGGAGAGGTACAGCGAGAAGACCGCCTACTGGGGCTGGTTTGAATGCGAGAATGATCCCGCGGTTTCCAAGAGCCTCTTCGATGCGGCCCTAGCTTGGGCGAGGGAGAGGGGTTGCACGCGGATCATCGGCCCCATGACGCCCAACGCCAACGAGCTGGTTGGCACGCTCGTCGAGGGGTTTGACGGTCCGCCCTGCGTCATGATGGCCTACAATCCCCCCTACCACGTTGGCCTGATCGATGGATACGGCCATCGCAAATGGAAAGACCTCTTCGCGTGGCTTTTGGACAGCCCCGACATCCCCGAGCGCCTGGCGAAGATCATGCCCAGGGTCGAGAAGCAGGGGAAGTTCACGATCCGCAAGTTGAACCTGAAGGACTTCGACACCGAAATCGAGAAGGCCGGCATCGTCTACAACGAGTTCGAGCAGGTGAACGCGATCTTCACGCCCATGACCAAGGAAGAGTTCGAGTACATGGGGAAGGACATGAGGGCGATCCTCGATCCCGACATCATCTTCTTCGCCGAGGTGGATGGAAAGCCCGTCGGCATGTCACTCGCCCTTCCCGATGCGAACGTCCCCCTCAAGGCGGCGCACGGCCGCATGTTCCCCTTCGGCATCATCAAGATGCTCCTCGCGACCAAGAAGATCCACCGGGTCCGGGTGCTCAGCATGGGAGTTGTTAAAGAGTACAGGAACCGCGGGATCGATCTCGCCTTCTACTATTATAGCTACAAGTACGGCGTGCCCAAGGGGTACTGGGGCGCTGAGATGTCCTGGGTCGAAGAGGACAATGTTGCGATGAACAACACGGCCCTCAAGCTGAGCGGACGGCGCTACCGCACCTACCGGGTATGGGAGCACGCGCTGTAGAGAGCATGGGCCTCGACCTCGTCCTTTTCAATGGCATCATCCGCACGATGGACCCTGTTGCGCCGGTCGCCTCCGCGGTGGCGATCCGCTCGGGCCGGATCGTCTTCGTCGGCGGTGAGGAGGACGCGCGCGCCGCGCTCGGCGCATTTCTCAGAGGTCCGGCGCCCGAATTCGTGAATCTCGAGCGGCGCTGCGTGGTCCCCGGGCTCACCGATGCGCACCTGCACTTCCGCTGGTACGCCGAATCCCTTGATGCTGTCGATGCCGAGACGCCGACGCTCGACCAGGCGCTTGAGAGAGTAGCCGAGAAGGCGGGCCGCTCGGAGCCCGGCGCCTGGATCACGGGCAGCGGGTGGAACCACAACGTGTGGGCCGGGCAGACGGGTACGGGCGGGTACCCGGCGCGACAGCACCTGGACAAGGTCGCTCCCCGCAATCCCGTTGCGTTGAAGGCGAAGAGCGGCCACGCGATGTGGGTGAACACTGCGGCTCTCGAGCGGTCGGGCATCAGCGCGGCGACTTCTGACCCCGTGGGCGGGAAGATCGTGCGAGAGAGCACGGAGGACGGACGGTCTCCCTGCGGCATCCTCCTCGAGAATGCGCTCGCGCTCGTGCAGGCGGCGATCCCCGCGCCGAGCCCGCGCGAGCTTGCCGTGCTGATGAAGGCAGCGCAGGCGGCTTTGCACCGTGTCGGCCTCACGGGGATCCACGACTACGACGGGGTCCTCGCGTTCCAAGCCCTGCAGGAAATGGAGGCGAGCGGAGAGCTGACGCTCCGCGTCGTGAAGGGCATTCCCCGGGAGCTGCTCGACAAGGCGATCGCCCTCGGGCTTCGGACGGGTTTCGGCGGAGAGCGGCTTTCGATAGGGGCGCTCAAGATGTTCGCCGACGGAGCCCTCGGCCCTCAGACCGCGTGGATGCTCGAGCCGTACGAGGGGACATCCGGCCGCAGCTCCCTCGGCATCCCCACGCTGAGCGAAGACGAGATGACCGATGATATCCGTCGGGCCAATGCGGCGGGGATCTCGTGTGCTGTCCACGCCATAGGGGATGCCGCATGCAGAGCCATGCTGAACGCTTGCGAGAAGGCAGCCTCATTGGCTGGCGGGCCGGCGCATGGCGCGCCCCGCAACCGGCTGGAGCACGCCCAGCTCTTGCACCCCGACGACCTCCCGCGTCTGGCCCGGCTGGGCGTGATCGCCTCCATGCAGCCGCTGCACGCGACATCCGACATGCTGATCGCCGATCGCCACTGGGGGGCGCGCTGCGCCGGCGCCTACGCATGGAGGTCCCTGCTGGCCTCAGGGGCCCGGCTCGCCTTCGGATCGGACTGCCCAGTGGAGATCCCAGACCCGCTGGCCGGCATCCACGCCGCGGTCACCCGTCGCCGCGCCGACGGCAGCCCAGGTCCCGAGGGGTGGCGGTCCGAGCAGAGATTGACCGTGGAGGAAGCGGTGCGGGCGTACACTGTGGGCGCTGCGTACGCGGCCGGCAGGGAGCGCGAGCGGGGCCAGATAGCTCCCGGCATGCTGGCAGACCTCACGGTGCTCGACCAGGACATCTTCAGCATCGAGCCTCACGCCATCCGCGAGACCAGGGTGAGCGCGACAGTGGTGGACGGGATCTTCGTTCACCGCGCATTCTGATACGACCACTCTTGAAAGGGGAAGGAATCATGGAGAAATTGGCGATTCACGGCGGGCCTCGCACCAAGACCAATCCTTTCGGCAAGGGGCGCCGCTTCGGTGAGGAGGAAAGAAAACTGGTCCTCGAGGCCATGGACAGCGATGTGCTCTTCTACGTCTTCGGCTCCAAGGTGAAGGCCATGGAAGCGAAGATGAAGGAAATGTACGGCGTGAAGTACGCGAGCGGATGCTCCTCGGGCACGGCTGCCGTGCACATCGCCCTGGGAGCGCTCGCGCTCGAGCCGGGGCAGGAGGTCATCACTTCGGCGATCACGGACATGGGATCCCTCACCGGCGTGCTCTACCAGCTTTTGATCCCGCGGTTCGCCGACATCGATCCCGAGACGTACAACATGGACCCCGCGAGCGCGGAGGCGCTGGTCAACGAGAAGACCGGCGCGATCCTCGTCGTCCACCATGCGGGAATGCCCGCGGATATCGACGCTTTCATCGAGCTGGGCAGGCGGCGCGGGATCCCCGTGATCGAGGACTGCGCGCAGGCCCACCATACCAGGTGGAAGGGCAGGCTCCTGGGGACCTTCGGCGACGTCTCGACCTTCAGCTACAACCATTTCAAGCACATCACGACAGGCTCGGGCGGGGCCGTCCTGACCAACCGCCCGGACCTCGAGGAGAGGATCAGGCTGTTCGTCGACAAGTGCTATTTCCGGGACGGCAGGAAGAGAAACCCCTATTTCCTCGCCCCCAACTACCAGATGACGGAGCTGCAGGGCGCCGTCGCCCTCGGCCAGCTCGGCAAAGTCGAGCGGATCGTCGAGACCCGCGGGCGGCTGGGCGCGCGGCTGATCGCCGGCTTGTGGGAGGTGCAGGGCATCGTGCCGCAGAAGGTGCCCGAAGGGGCTGAGCACAGCTTCTTCCTCTTCGTCGTCCGCGTTGACCCGGAAGCGATCGCAGTGGACTTGCCCACCTTCTGCGCCGCCCTGGATGCGGAGGGCATTCCGTGCGAGCCGAACAAGGTGACCGGCGGCATGCCGGTCTACCGCTACGACCTCTTCAGGAACCGCAGCGCCTTCCCCAACAGCAGCCTGCCGTTCGTCTCGCAGGACCTCGGATCCGACGCCTCCTATCCGGAGGGTTTGTGCCCTCGGGCCGAGGAGGCCTTCCAGCGCACATTCAACCTGAGCATCAACGAGTTCTATACCGATGAGGACATCGACGACATGGTGAGGGGCATCCGCAAGGTCGCCCGACACTACCGCGGGGGCTGATCTCCGCGCGATCCACCCGTTCCCAGATATCTGTTGAAGAACTCTACTGACTTGTTGGCTCCCCAGGCATGCTCCCCGTCGAAGAGGTCGAGCTCCAGGCGCTCTGATGCGCCCGCCGCCCGGTAGATGCGCTCTACCTGCCTGTAGCACTCCATCGCGGTGTCTGCTTTGTAGCAGGTATCGTGCACACCGATGTCATTGAGAAGGGGAAGAGGCGCAAGCAGGCCCTGGAGGTCGGGCACATCGACCAGCGCGAAGAGGCCAGGGGCGATCTCCATCCCGCAGTAGTTGATGTCGCGGAACCCGAACGCCGCCCACAGATCGCTGTAGCAGATCAGCTCCGCCGCCTTGATGCGCGCGTCGCAGAGGGCAGACCACAACGCGAGGGTCCCGCCGGCGCTCAACCCCATGACCCCGATGCATTTGGCATCGACGCCGGGCAGGGAGCAGACAAAATCCGTCGCGGCCACCCCGTGTGCGATGTACATGCCCAGCGGCGTCATGCCCAGCATGGTGGCGTGCAGGTAGTACACGTCGCACCAGTCCTTGCATTCGGGCGCGCTCCTCCAGTTGGGCTTGTCGCTGTCGTTGCGGTCCCCGTAGCCGAACCAGTCAAGCCCGAAGGTGACGAATCCCGCCTTCGCCATTGTGTGGCCGTAGGCGCTGTTGTGGGCGGAGGCGATCTGGGCGAGGCGCGGGGAGGAGTCATTGCCCATGACCGTCTCCTTGCCTCCGAAGAAGTGGCCGTGCCAGCACAGGATCGCGGGAAGTTTTTCCCCACGGGAGCCCCCACGGGAGCCCCCACGGGAGCCCGCATCCGGATAGTTGATTTGGAGCACGGCGGAGATGTGAGGCGACACGTCGATGATCCAGCGCTGCTTGAGAAGGCCGTCGTGGACCCACTCCACCTGCAGCTCGGGGTCGAGGGGAACTCGATCGGGCAGAGCACCGATGGTCGCCCGCACGAGAGGAAGGGCGGCTTCCTTCCACTTGCGGAAATCCTCTGCGCTGGTCCCCGAGAAACGGAACCGGGGAACGTGTTCCTCCGCGAGGCGGATGAACATTCTCTGGGGGCTCAGGTTGCGTTCCCTCATTCCGACTCCTCTCAGGTTGCGCGCACGATGGCAGCGCGCATGATCACAGTATGCACGATTGGGGCGCGAGATTCCACGAAATCTCCAGCCCTAAAAACTTGACATCGGAAGGTGCATGACGGATACTCACGCCTGCGTGTATTGGTCACGTTCACAGATCGGAGTGAAGGAGGCAGTCATGAGAGTCAGGAACAGAGCATCAGCGCTTGCGGTCGTCATTCTCCTCCTTGTGGGAGCATCCCTTGCGTTCGGCGGCGGCCAGAAGGAAGGCGCCAAGGGAGGGAAGGCCAGCCTCAAGTTCGTGAGCTGGATGGTCGCGGAAGCATCGGGCGGAGAGGTCTGGATCCCCGAGCGGATCAAGGCGTGGGAGCAGAGCCACCCCAACGTCAGCGTGGAGGTCATTCCCCTCGCGTGGGAGGACACCCCGGACAAGATCACCCTCCAGGTGCAGGCGAAAAACGCCCCGGACATCTGGACCATCGAGTCGCTCTGGCTGGGCAGGTTTGGGATGATGCCCGGAGCCGTCCAGGACCTGAACACATACATGGACGCGAAGTTCACCTCCACGCTCGTCCCCGCGTACAAGGGGGGAGAGCTGCAGGGGAAGATGGTGGGTCTGGTCTGGAGCCCGAACCCCTGGGTGCTGGTCTACAACAAGGAGCTGGCGAAGAATGCCGGCGTGAGCGGGGCGCCCAAGGACTTCAACGACTTCAACCAGCAGGCGAACGCGATCGCGAAGCTGGACGGCAAGCCCTTTGGGGCAGGCTTCCAGCTCAACCTCGATGAGTACTCGGCTGACACCTTCCACATCCTGATGTGGCAGACCGGCGGCGATATGCTGGACGCGTCGCTGAAATCGGCCGTCAACTCCGCGGGCACGATCAAAGCGGTCAACCTGGTGAAGGACTACGTCGACCGCAAAGCGGCCCCCTTCGGCGAGGACACCCGCAACCTGCGCACCCTTTTCGCCCAGGACAAGATCGGGTTCTTCTTCGAGGGCCCGTGGATCGCGGGGGTCCTGGACGGGGAGGGCATGTCGCGCGACAAATGGGACGTTTCCGCGTGGCCGGGGAATGTCCAGCCCGCCTCCCACATCCTCTGCATGTCGCAGAACTCCCCGAACAAGGACCTGGCATGGGACCTGATGAAGTACGTCGTGACCGATGAAACGACCACCAAGGAGTACTTCAAGCGCACGGGGCTGCTGCCGATGGTGAAGAGCCAGTACGACGACGCGCAGTACAGCTCGCACTACGCAAAGGTCTTCCTGTCCCAGTTCCCCACATTGAAGAACCCCAACATCTGGGCATCGCAGAAGAAGTACGAGGTCGAGATCGCCTTCATGCAGGCGCTGCAGAAAATCTACCTCGGACAGGGCGAAACGACGGCGACCCTCAACGCGCTCGACGCCGACGTCACCAAGATACTGGGTCGCTGAAAAGCATCGACACGCGCTGATCCGCCGGGGGGCCCGCTCGGGGCTCCCCGGCTTCATCTAGGGAGAACACGATGACCGCAGGCCCTGCACCGAGGAAGGAAATGGCGAATGGCCTTTTCGCGTTCCTCCTGATGCTGCCCGCCCTCCTCGTGATCCTCTTCATCATCGTCTACCCCCTCCTCAATGCCGTGGTCACGAGCTTCTTCCGCTACTTCCTCACCGACGCCAAAGGGCCCACCTTCATCGGGCTCGCCAACTATGGGGCAATGCTGACGAGTGCTGGGTTTTGGAGGGTTTTCTTCAACACTGTTGTGTACGTCGGAGGCACCGTCCTCGGGGAGTTCCTCGCCGCCTTTGCGCTGGCCCTGCTCGTGAACTGGCGGCACCGGTTCAAGAACCTCACGAACAGCCTGTTCTTCGTGCCCTGGATCATCCCCTCGGTGGTCGTCGCGCTGATCGCCCGGTTCCTGTTCTTCGACCACTACCACGGGATCGTGAATGTCGTGCTCAAGGAGCTTGGACTCATACGAGAGTTCCTTCCCTGGCTGAAGGACCCGGTGCTCGCGATGCCGACCGTCACCATCGCGACGATCTGGAAGATGTTCCCGTTCATGTTCGTCGTTCTGTACGCCGGGCTACAGGTCATTCCGGTGGAGGAGGTCGAGGCCGCGAAGATCGACGGGGCCAACGCCCTGCAGAGGTTCCTCCACGTCACGCTGCCCAACATGAGGGAAATCATCACGCTGGCGACGATCCTCGAGTTCGTCTGGCAATTCCAGTACCTCACGATCATCTGGACCACCACCCGAGGAGGACCGATCGACCGCACGACCACGCTGCCGATCCTCATCTACCGCTACGCCTTCCACGGCACCCTGGACATGGGGACCAGCTCCACCATCGGCGTCTTCTGGCTTATGTTCCTTCTCGCCTTCAGCATCATCTACGTGCGGTTCGTGGGCCGACGGGAGGGCCGATAGACCATGGCGAGCGCTGCGCGCGTGCTGCGGACCGCGAGGGCGGGTGTCCGTTACGGGGTCGCCCTGCTGGCCCTCATTGTCGTTCTCCTTCCCATCTACTGGATGGTGGTCGCCTCCTTCAAACTCCAGCCGGAGATCTTCCGCATCCCCCCCCCCCTCGTCCCGCTGAACTTCACCTTCGCCAACTATCGCGCGGTCCTAGTCGGGGACCTCTCGCATTCGATCGCCATCCCCACGTATCTCAAAAACAGCCTGATCGTTGCGGCAGCCACGGTGATCGCGACGCTGCTGCTGTCGACCCCGGCCGCCTATGCCTTCTCCCGCGTGGCCTTCCGTGGAAAGCGCATCCTCATCTACGCGGTGCTCGTGTCGCAGATGCTGCCCATCGTTCTCATCCTGATCCCTCTCTACAGGACGTTTCTGTCGCTGCGCCTGATCAGCACGTACGTCGGCCTCGTGCTCCCGTACCTCATGTTCTCGCTGCCCTTCTCGATCTGGATGTTGAAGGGGTACCTCGACAGCATCCCGCGCGAGCTCGACGAGGCGGCGAAGGTGGACGGGTGCACGAGGATGCAGGCCATGCTTCGGGTGATCCTGCCCAACACGAAAGCGGGACTCACGGCGACGTCGATCGTCACCTTCATCATGGCGTGGGACGAGTTCATCATCAGCCTGACCATCATGGACAAGGACCAGATGCGCACCCTGCCGGTGGGGCTGCTGCAGTCTTTTGTCGGAGAGTTCAGCATCAAGTGGGGAGAGATGATGGCCGCCTCCGTCATCACGACGATCCCCGTCATCCTGATCTTCATCTTCCTGAGCAAGTACCTCATCGGCGGACTGATCGCAGGAGCGGTCAAGGGCTGATCCGTTCTCGGAACGCGGGGGGGGATATGGAAGTCGAGCTCCGGAAAGTCGCGCCGATTCCCCGGTGGGAGGGCCGCGATGTCCCGGCTTTCACGCCGGAGGAATACGGACGGCGATTCGCCGCGCTTCGTTCGCGGGCCGCGAGCGAGGGAGTCGAACGCGTCGTCGTCTACGGGGACAAGCTGCACTTCGGCGACATCGATTTCTTCACGGGGCTTCAGATCAAGTGGGAGGAAGCGCTCCTCGTCGTGGGACCCGAGCAGGGCGCGAGCGCTCTTCTGCTGGGCAATGAAATGTACGGAGGCTACCCGGAGTCCTCCCCGGCCCGGGCGGAGTTTCGCACGGTGCACTGCCCGAGCCTCAGCCTCCCTGGTCAAGTCCGCCATTTCGACAGCCCCGGGGTCTCCACCCTCGCGCAGGGCCTGCGAAAGGCTGGGCTCACCCCAGGCGTTCGGGTCGGGCTCATCGGATGGAAGTCAGGAGCCATCGGCGAGTTCTCCGAAGGCTCTTCAGCCCACTTCGTGCCCGAGGTGTTCGTGCGGGCGATCGCCGAGGCCACGGGCTGCGAAAACATACCCAACCTGTCCGGGATCATGATCGATCCCGAAAATGGGCTGCGGGCGCGCAACGACGCGCACCGCATTGCATGGATGGAGGGAGCCTGCTCGAGAGTCTCGAATGCCCTCGCGTCGCTCATCGAAGGTCTCGTCCTCGGGATGAGCGAGGCCGACGCGGCCGGCCTCTGGCGCTACCGGGGAGAGCGGCTCTCCGCCGACCCCGTCGTCCTCTTCGGACAGAAAAGGATCGATATCGGGTTCGCGACGGCAAGTCCGGGGATTCGGCTTCGCAAGGGAGACAGGGTCTTCACCGGCATCGGACACGACGGCGCTTTCGCGACCCGCGAAGGGCGAGCGCTCGCGTACAGGGACAAGGGCGCGCTGAAGGGCGCCCTCGAGACGATCTACTTCCCCTACTTCGCCGCGCTCAAGATGTGGTACGAGACGGTGAAGGTGGGCGCGTCAGGGGCGGAGCTGTACGCGTTGATGAAGCGGATGCTGGGCGATTCCTTCGCGCTGAACCCCGGGCACCAAATCGACGGGGGAGCGGAGTGGACGACGAGCCCCATCGACAGGAACTCCCCGCATACCCTGAGATCGGGAATGGCGCTCCAATTCGACATGATCACGATGACCGATGCCGAGGACGGCATCGCCCTCGCGGATGCGGGGCTGCGACGAGAGCTCGCGGAATGCTATCCGGCCTGCTGGAGTCGGATTCGCCGCAGGCGCGCGCTGCTGGAGCGGGAGCTGGGCATCCATCCCGACGACTCTCTCCTGCCCCTATCGAATCTGCAGGCGCGGCTGATGCCGTGCCTTCTGAGCCCGCTGTACGCCGTCGCTGCGCGGACAGAACGCGACATGCGGCGCCGCACTGCTCAACCGAGAAGGGGAGCCACGAGCAGCCCGATGCCGTAGGTGATCGCCGCCTCCCCCAGGCCGATCAGCATCATCTCCAGGCCGCTCCTCCACCACGTGCGCCCGGTGACGATCACTTTGGCGGCGCCGACCGCGAAGTGGGCCAGCGTGCTGATGACGAAAGAGATGACCAGCGCCGTGATGCCGGTGCTGAAGAGGTAGGGGAGGACGGGGACCGCGGCGCCGACCGCGGTGCTCACCGTCGCGCTGAGGGCTGACCTCCACACGTGGGGGAAGGCCTGCTCGGAGAGACCGAGCTCCTCATGTGCCAGGGTCTTCAGCATCTCCTCGGGGTTTGTGGCCAGGCGCGCCGCCATGGCCCTCGACTCCTCCGGAGCGAAACCCTTCAGCTGGTAGAACAGGGCGAGCTCCTCCGCCTCCTCCTCGGGCTTCTCCGCGATCTCCCGCCTCTCGCGCGCGAGCTCGGCCTCGTGCACCTCCCTCTCCGACTTTGTGGCGAGATAGGCGCCGCTGCCCATGGAAAGAGCGGAGGCGATCATGGAGGCGAACCCGCTGAGCAGGACGAAGGAGCCGTTCACGTGCGTCGCGCCCGCGACCCCGCTCACCACCCCGAAGGCCGCCCCCAGGCCGTCGTTGATTCCGTAGATGGCCTGTCCGATCCACCCCCCGCCCCTCACGTGCCAGCGCTCCCTGCCGAGGATGGCGTCGAGGAGGAGACGAGGGTGCTCCGGCTGCCCGGATGCGGTCATCTCGCCGAGGACCAGGTCGTGCGCCTTTTCCTCGAGCTTGGCCTCCAGGAGCACAGCGCGATCACCGTCGGACGGGGCCAGCGCGGCGAGCGACTCGTACACCCCGTCAGCCTTCTTCTCCTCCGTCTCCATGGCGCGCACCACCGCGTCGTTGCCCCGGCCGAGGAGCGACCGCATCCGGGCCTTCTCCGCAGGAGTTAGGGAAAATGCGCCGGGGTCTGACCCGAGCTCGCGCAGCCGATCCTCCCACCTGCGCGCGTGCTTTTCCTCTTCCTCGGCTATGCGCGCGAAGATGTCCCTGCGCGAGGGGTCGGTCTCGCGCCCGGCAGCCGCCCTGTAGACGAGGGCGGCTGCCTTCTCGTCGCGCCATGCCCGGCGCAAGCCGTCGATGAACTTTCGAGTGTCGCTCATGCCGGCGCGTCTCGGCGCGAGGAGATGGATGAAAGAGCAACCCCGCCGAGCACGAGCGCGCCGCCGATGTAGAACATGACGGAGAAACGCTCCCCGAGGATGAGGAAGGATAGGATCACCGCGAACACCGGCGTGAGATAGACGAAGACCGAGGCCCGCGATGCCGGCAGCCTCTTCAGCGTCTCGAACCATGCGGGGTAGGCGAAACCGATCATGGACACGCCCAGGAGGATCATCAGCCACCACGCCTGGAACCCCGCTCCCGCCATCGATGAGAAGCCGACGAAGCCCGCCGTGACGCATGCCAGGAGCACGGCGCCCGCGAACAGGGCGAGCGACGTCACGATCAGCGGATCGTTGCGCCCCACGAGACGCTTGCCCATCACCGTGTACAGCGAGAAGGTAAGCGCCGCCAGCAGGGAGAAGGCGCACCCGAGCAGGTCGATCCCCCCGCTCAGGGTGAAGCCGCGGTTGAACGTCACGAGCACCACGCCGGCAAAGGCCGTGAGGATTCCCGCCGCCCGCGCCCATCCGATCCTTTCCTTCAGGATCAGCGAAGAGAGAATCGCGATGAGCACGACATTGCTCGAGACGAGGACCGCGTTCATGGAGGCGGGGATCCGCGCCAGGGCGCTGAAGGTGAGGATTTGGTACGCCCCGAACCCAAGCACGCCGAGGGCGAGGGAGCCGGCGATGTCCCGGCCGGACATCCGGCGCAGGAGCGGCAGCTTGCGCGCAGCGGCGAGGTAGGCGAGCACGCAGAGGAACCCGACCGTGAGCGTCATGGTGCTGAGCTGGAAGGGATGCACGGTCTGGAGGATGATTCTGCCCAGGGGATGGCCGAGAGCCCAGAAGAACGTGGCCAGGAGCAGGGGGAGCAGCAGGAGGCGTGAACCCGACTTGCTTTTCATGTTATAAGCACCACCTTGCAGCAAGAAGTGCGACAGCCTCTGTCAGAGAGTAGATGTCCTCGAGGAGGACCCACTCGTCCGGAGCATGAAGGTTGTCGCCGCGAGGCCCGAGGATGAGGCACGGCATGCCGCCCGGGTCTCCGTACAGGCCGAGGTCGCACGAGAACGGAGCGCCGCCCACCACGGGCTCGCTTCCGGTCGCCGCAGCCAG
Source organism: uncultured Spirochaetaceae bacterium (assembly GCA_964353885.1). Taxonomy (GTDB): domain Bacteria; phylum Spirochaetota; class Spirochaetia; order SZUA-6; family Fen-1364; genus CAVTER01. The sequence goes on along the minus strand of CAYGXO010000096.1, from coordinate 19,925 downwards.
GGCGTCCACGGCAGCGCGAACGCCCGGATCGTTCGTCGGGGTCTCCCAGGCGCGCACGTGGTGGTAGGTCGGGGTGATCTCGAAGCTGAACGGGGCGAGCTCGTGGTCCTCGGCGATCCTTCTCTCCCAGAACTCCCGGAAACGGTCGGTAAAAACGCTCTCGCTCGCTCCGGGGTAGCACCAGATGATCCACGAGATCGTGGTGACAAGCGGGGTTCCCATCTGCGTGAACTCGCCGGGCACCGTGGAGCCGATGCTCGAGAGCACCACGTTCAACTGTTTCCCCTCTTCCACGAAAAGAGGGTGCGAGTTCTCGGCCCGCCAGGCGGCCTGCCACTCCCGGAAATGAGCAATTGCACGTGAGGCGGCGAAGATCGGGTTGGGGATCTCCGAGCCCATGAACGGCATGCCCGCCTTGCCCTTGAAGGTGATGTCGCCGAGGAACGCCCCGAGGCACGCGGGGCAGACCTGCATGCGGGTGGGCTCCATGAGCACGGCGAGGTCCGCATTGAAGCCCTTCAAGCGGGCAGCGAGGGTCCCGTTTCCTCCCGCGAACTCCTCGTCAACGAGGCTCTCGAAGAGGATATCGCCCGCGGGGCGGAAGCCCATGTCCTTCAGCACCCGCAGGGCCCAGAAGGCGGCGGCCATGCCGCCCTTCATGTCGGCGGAGCCGCGGCCGTACAGGCGGCCGTCCGTGACAACAGGCTCGTACGGCCGGCACGCCTTCCAGTCGTCCGGCTCGAATGGCGCCACGTCCACGTGGCCGGAAAGCAGCAGCGATCGGCCGCGTCCCGATCCCCTCCATCGTGCGGTCACGTTCCTGCGGCCGCTCGGGTATTCCCTGCCCGCGAGCCAGTAGCGATGACTCTCGATCCCCGGCACGTCCGTCGGCCGGAACTCTTCCACCCGTAAGTCGAGCGCCCGGCATTCGGCGGCGATGAAATCCTGCGCGGCCGCCTCGGCACCCGTGGGAGGCCGGTTCTCGCTCGCCAGCCGGATGAAGGCCTTCGTCCACTCTAGTATGTCCGACCTGCGCTCCTGCACGGCGCGCCGGACGGCGGCGGGGTCGGGCGCTGGGCCGGGGCCAATCACAGCTCGATCGCCTCCCTGCGGAACGAGGTGAGCTCGCGCAGCCCGTCCGCCGTGACCAGGATGCCGTCCTCGAAGCGCAGGCCGTGCTCGCCGTCCGAGAGCCAGATGTCGATGTTGAAGAGCATGTTGGGCCGGATCGTGAAGTCCGCCTCGCGGCCGAGCCAGAGACCTTCCACTTCCGAATGCCCCGTCCCATGGGCCGGACCATAGAGCGTGAAGTTCTCGTAGCCGTATCGGGCGAGGATCTCGTGGTATCCTTGGAAGACCTCCGCGGCCTTGCGGCCAGGGCGGATCGCCGAAAGCGTATACCGCACAGCCTCGAGTGCGACATCGACGAGCTTCCGTGCCGGCTTCGGGATCTTTCCAATGGCGAAAGGCCTGCACATGTTCCCGCAGTAGCCCTCGTACTTCGCTCCGAGGGTGAGCTGCACGAGCTCGTCCCGCTGGATCGCCCGGTCGGTGGATCGGCAGAGACTGAGGGGCGAGTGGGGTCCCGAGCACACCCAGGGAGGATACGGGAAGCCCTCGGCTCCCTGCTCGAGCATCACCATCCGTCCGGCCGCTTCGAGCTCCCACTCCCGAGCGCCGGGCCTGGCAGCCTTCAGCGCAGCCCTCATGGCCTGCTCGGTGATCCGGTAGGCCTCGACGATGTACGGGATCTCCGCGTCGGTCTTGATCGACTGCACCTTCAGCAGCAGGTCGTCCGCGGGCAGGAACTTTGCGGACGGCGCCCCCTTTTGTAGATCGTCGAAGACCACGCGCGGAAATATGTTCCAGCCGCCCACCCCAACCCGTTTTGGCGTCCCGCCGCACACCGCGGGCAGGAGCGTGGCAAAGCTCTCGCCATGCACCTGCGGGACCCACTCCGGGGCGGAGGTCTCGACCAGGAGCGGATTGACTCGGACCTCGGGCGCGCTGGCGAACTTCGAGGCGAACTCGAATGACTCCGGTCCGCCCGTTACGAGTGCGGCCTTGCCCCGGGTGGGCACCACGACGCAGGCGAAGTCGAAGAACGGCCAGAACCCGGTCAGGTAGCGGGAGATACCGGACTCCGACTCGCTCGAGTAGCCGACGAATGCGTCCATGCCGGCGCGCGCAAGCTCGACTTGAAGCCTTTGTACTCTGCCCTCGTACTCGGATGCGGGAAGCGGTTGCAGCCTCATCACGGCCTCCTATCTCTCCTTGTCGTTCTTTTTGTCGAACCAGCCGCTCTTGTCTCCGAGATACTCCATCAGCTCCACGACCGTGCCGTCCTTGTATTCGTAGAACCCCACGCGCACAAATCCTCCGACCTCGAAGGGCTCGAGGAGCACCTTCAAGCCCCGGGAGGCCTCTGCGAGGCTCTCGACGCTGTAGGCCACATGCGATTTCTCGCGCACGGGTCCCGTGACAGGGCTGTCCGGCTCGTAGCGCAGCCACTCGACGTGGAAGGGGTGCTCTTTCGGATTAGTCACCCACACCCGGGTCGACTCCACCCAGTCCTCGCCCGTCTTCTTCTCATCCGTGATGAGGCCGATGTGCTCGAACTGCATTTTCCTCACCTCCCCGCGGGTTAGAACGTGATGACCCGGTTCTCCCGGGCGGACCGCTCGGCTGTCTTCATGGAGTGCACGACAAGGCGCGACTCCTGGGGGGTGATAACCGTCGGCTTGTCTCCCCGGATGACGCACTTGGTGAAGTAGTCGAGCTCCTCCTTCAGGAACCCGCGGCGCGCGCCGTGGATCTTGGGCCAGTAGGTCGACTGGGGGTAGGAGAGCCCTTCCTTCTTGAGCACCGTGTAGCCGACGCCCGAGTTGTCGATGTAGATCGCTCCCTTGGTTCCGATGATCTCCATGCGGGCGTCGATCGCGAACGGGGCGTTCTCGGGCAGGCACCAGACGTTCTCGATCACCGCGATCGCCCCGCTGTCGAGGCGGAACATCGCCCAGCCCAGATCGTCGTTGGGCAGCTCGGGACGCGTGTTGAGGCTCTGCGCATAGACGGTCTTCGGCTTCGCGCCACTGTACCAGAGCATGAGGTCGAGATCGTGCACCCCGTCGCCGAAGAGTGCGGAGATCTTCTTGAGGTGGGAGGGGGTGATCCACTTGGCGAGGTTGCGGCGCGCGTGCATGGAGATGATCGCGCCGAGGTTCCCCGCTTCGATCTCCTCCTTGGCCAGGGCATAGACCGTGTCGAACCTGCAGATATGCCCGACCATGAAGCAGGTGCCCGCCTTTGCGGCAGCAGCGATGATCGTGTCGCAGTCCTCGATGCTGTCGGCCATCGGCTTTTCCAGGAACACGTGCTTGCCCGCGGCAAGAGCGTCCACAGTGGGCGCGACGTGCTCCTTGATGTGCGTGACCACCGTGACCATGTCGATGCTCTTGTCTGCGAGCAGCTTGTGATAGTCGGTGTACGACTTGGGGACCTTGTACTTCTCGGCCACTTCCCGCAGCCGGCTTTCCGTGCGGGTGCACACCGCCGCGACCTCCACCTGGGGAAGCTGCTGCAGGGCATCCACGTGGTGCTCGCCGAACCAGCCCAGCCCGATCACGCCGCAACGTATTCTGTCCATGGCGACCCTCCCCTTCCTCTGAATCCTGCGCTCACGCCTACGCGCATCATAGACAAAGGCCGGTAAAAATCAAGAACAATAATCAAGGACAAAGTTGACAAACCGTGCATGGAGTTGTAGTCTGAGATCACATTCTTCAAAAGGGAGGTTCACAATGCTCAAGAAGACCATTTGTATCCTAGCCTTCGTTTTCACCGCAGGCGCCCTGCTGTTTGCGGGCGGCCAGAAGGAGCCCACCGCGCTCACGAAGATGACCTTCATCACCCCGCGCGGGACCCTCGAGGTCATGGACGACTACAACCTGTGGGTCGCCATCGAGATGGGCTACTTCAAGGATCTCGGCCTCGACGTGGTCATGGAACCCGGTCCTGGCGAAGCGTTCGCCCCCACCAAGTTCGTCGACCAGAAGCAGGCAGACGTCGGGTACCCGTCTCCGGGCATCCTCACTTCGAGCGTCGACACGGGAATGGACGTCATCATGGTCTACGAGATGATGATCGACCAGGTCTTCGGCTTCGCCGTGCGCAAGGACAGCTCGATCAAGTCCGTCAAGGACTTTGCGGGAAAGACCATGAGCGTGTGGGACGTGGGTTGGCAGGTCATCATAGACCCGATCCTTGTCGAAATCGGCGTGGATCCGAAGTCCATCACCTACGTCGCGGTCGGCGCCCAGTGGGGCCAGGCGGTTTCCCAGGGCAAGGCCGACATCGCCCTGACGTGGCTTGCCCTCGCTCCCCAGTGGGATGCCGTGGGCCTGGGGCTGCGCTACTTCTATGGCGAGGAGTTCTCGAAGATGCCCGCCAACGGATATTGCGCGCGCAAGTCCGATCTAAAGGATCCGGCGAAAAAGGCGCTGCTCGTGAAGTTCCTGAAAGGGGCCTCGATGGGCATCCACTTCGCGCGGACCAACCCCCGCGCCGCCGCCCAGATGACGTACAGCAAGTTCGCTGCCGTCCGAGAGCAGATGAAGCCCGAGCTGGCGCTCAAGAGCATGCAGGAGTTGCACTGGGGCTATACGGCCGGCGTGCGAAAGGGCCAGGGGTACGGCTGGTTCGAGACGAACGGCTGGAAGACCTACCTCGACATCATCTCGAAGCTTGGCCAGACCAAGAGGACGCTCGCCCTCGAGGAAACCATCACCAACGAGCTGATCAAGGAAGCGAACAATTTCGACCACGCCAAGGTGGAGAGGGACGCGAAGAACTTCAAGCTGAACGACGACTGGAAAGACGTGCCCGTGACGGGCAATTGGTAAGAGAGCAAGGCGTCGGATCGGAGAGATCGTTCATCCGTATCGCCCGTGGCCGCAGACGGCGGCCACGGGCCTTTCTTCGCCGGAGAACGGCTCATGGCAATCCAGCACATTTCATTGCAGCGTGAGGAGCGGAGATGGGAGTCATTGTTGACGTCCAAGGCGTGAGCAAGATCTACGCGAGCGAGCGGGGCCCCGTGAACGCCCTTCAGAACTTCTCCATGACCGTGGAGGAAGGGGATTTCGTCGCGATCGTGGGGCCCAGCGGCTGCGGCAAAACCACTCTCCTGTGGGGCCTGACCGGCCTGCACCCCTTCACGTCGGGTCGGGCCCTGATGCTCGGCATTCCGATGGAGAAGCCGCGCAAGGAGATCGGGATCATCTTCCAGCAGGCCAACCTGCTGCCGTGGCGGACCCTGATTCAGAACATCACCTTCCCGCTCGAGATCATGAGGGAGGACCTCTCCCAGTTCAAGGAGAGGGTACAGCAGCTCATCGCGAGCGTCGAGCTCGACGGCTTCGAGAACCACTTCCCCCGGGAGCTGTCGGGCGGGATGCAGCAGCGCGCCTCCATTGTGCGCGCCCTGTCCTTCGACCCGAAGATCCTGCTCATGGACGAGCCTTTCGGCGCCCTGGACGCCTACACGCGGGACGAGATGGACACGCTCATCCTTAGAATCTGGAAAGAAACCCGAAAGACCATTGTTTTCGTGACCCACCGCATCGAAGAGGCGGTGTACCTCGCCAACACAGTCTATGTGATGACCCCGCGGCCGGGAACCAACTCCACGATGTTCCACATCGACCTGCCCAGGCCGCGGCCAGAGGGAATCACGATGGACAGGAAGTACTTCGAGATCGTCGCCGAGATCAAGAGAAAAATCGTGAGGGACGTCGAGGAACAAAAGCGGCAGGGCACGTACGCGAGCCAGGCCTACAGCACGATCACCTGAAGAGGCCGAGGGAGACACGCATGGACCAATACGACAAGGAGCTCGAGGAGAAGGTGCCCGAGTTCGAGGCGCACGCAGGGCCGGCGAGCCGCGGCGCGCTGGATATCTCGGCCACTGTGACGGCGGTGCAGATCCGCGGGTGGAAACAGGTGCTGGGCATCCTCGCGGTGGCGGTGCTGGTCATCGGAGGGTGGGAGCTCATCGTTCGCCTGATGAAGGTCCCCGAGTTCGTGTTCCCCACGCCGAGCGCGATCGCGGTTGCCATGGTGACGAACATGCCCACCGTCTACCCCCACTTCTTCATCACCCTGGGGGAGCTGCTGGCAGGCTACGTCATCGGCGCCTCCATCGGGCTGTTCATGGCGGCGGTCCTCACCCAGCTCCCGTACATCGAGAAGATCATTACGCCGTACATCCTGCTCCTCGTCACTACCCCGACCATCGCGCTTGTGCCCCTGCTGATGCTCCGCATGGGCTTCAACGTCTGGCCGCGGATCATCGCGGTGGCCCTGTCGGTGGGACCGATGGTCATGATCAATGCGACGACGGGGTTTCGCAGAACGGACCTCGCCAAGATCGCGCTGGCCAAGTCGTATGGGGCCACCACGTTCCAGATCTTCAGAAAGATCCGCTTCCCTCTCGCCCTTCCGATGATCAATGTCGGGCTGCTGGTCGGGGGGATCTTCGGGCTGATCACCGCCGTCGCCTCGGACATGTTCGGCGGAAAGATGGGGCTCGGCAACAGGATTTCGTACTACTCTTCCCTTGCCAGGATGGCCAGCTTCTTCGCTGTCATCCTCCTGGTGTCCCTGATCGGAATATCAATTTGGATCGTCATGGCCGCGGTCGGGAAGAAGTGGTCGAGCTGGCAGGAGTGAGCCGCCGCGGGTCCTGAAGACCCGGCTGGGCGCAGAGCAAAGCAGGGCAAAACTGGTACGAGGAGGATGTCATGAAGAAGTACCGTGTCGGCATCGTCGGTTTCGGCTGGGTGGCAGGGGCGCACCTGAAGACCTTCAGCGAGCTTCCCAACTTCGAGCCAGTGGCGATCCTGTCGCGGAGGAAGCTCGATCCGGCCGCGCTCAAGGCGCAGTTCGGGGTCGACCTCAAGGTCTACAACGACTACGACAAGTTCCTCGCGGACAGCGACATCGATATCGTGGACATCTGCACGCCTCACCCCTTCCACGCGGAGCAGGCCATCAAGGCCGCGGACGCGAAGAAGCATCTCATCATCGAGAAGCCGATGGCGATCCGATTCGACGACTGCCGCAAGATGGTGCAGGCGGTACGCAAGAACAAGGTGAAGACCTCCGTTTGCTTCGAGTGCCGCTTCATCTCGGTCACCAAGGCCACCAAGGCCCTGGTCGATCAGGGGCAGATCGGCGACATCTACTACGCTGAGTGCGACTACTTCCACGGGATTGGGCCGTGGTACGGGCAATTCGCCTGGAACGTGAAGAGGGATTTCGGTGGAAGCTCTCTGCTCACCGCCGGCATCCACTCCCTGGACACCCTCCTGTACATCGCGTGCGGCCAGGCAGGCCCCGTGGAGGAGGTCTTCAGCTACCCGACGACAAACCCGCACGAGGTCTACAAGCCCTACGAGTACCCCACGACCTCAGTCACGCTTCTGAAGTTCGCCAACAGCCGAACCCTGGGCAAGTGCGCCTCGGTGATCGACGCCATGCAGCCCTACGTGTTCAACATGAACTTCGTGGGCTCCCACGGCTCGGTCAAGAACGATCTGTTCTACAGCAAGAAGATCCCCGGCCTGCGCGGCTGGGCCAAGATGGACGTGCAGCTTGTCGACTCGGGCGATGTGGCGCACCACCCGTACAAGGAGCAGTTCTCGGACTTCGCCGACTGCCTGGACCGGGGGGCGGAAACCGTCTCGAACATCGAGAATGCCTTCGAGACGCACCGCGTCGTTTTCGCGGCCGACAAGTCCGCGGAGACGGGCAAGCCCGTGCGCCTGAGCGAGTTCACTCTCTGAGCATAGGAGCTCTGTGAGGGCGTTCACCCGTCCCTGTCACGCGATGCATTGGAGGGGAACTCAATGATCGAGTCCCCCAGGCACTGGAACGAACGGCTCTCGTAATACAAGGTGTCATTCACAGGGGCACCCAGCCCGTTGATGGAATCCCAGGACTGAATCGTGTTGGTTGTCAGTTTTGCGTGGACGGTAACCGATTCGCCTTTCTCGAACTTCGCGCCCGCCGGGAAGAGTTCGGCATCGCCTATCTTCATTACTACCGCCCGGGTGACGGCCGGGTTGCTGCCGGACCGCAGGACTCCCGTGCGATTTAAGTTGTATCCACCGATCCCCGCTACCAATGTGTAGGTTTCCGTCGAGATGTATTGCCAGGTACCGGATAACGGTTGCGTGGAGTCGGTTCCCTCGTCCACCCATGTGCAGATCCAGCTTGAGCCATTCTTTCTGTAGACCCATCCAAACTCGTGGTCTGCGCAGTATTGCTGGATGACGGCCGTTCGAGTCTGGGTCGTGGTGAATATGTACCATGCACCGGGAGCCCTTCCCGAGTTGTACTCTTGCGTGGCAGTCATGGTCATGGTGAGCGTGTCCGGATCGTAGGCATAAGTCCCCCGCAGCCCCCAGTCCTGAAGAATCTGCGTGGTCGATTGGTCGGAAAAACTGTCGATCTCGAATGTCCCATCCTTCCGATAAATGTTGACCTGGCTCCATTGATGGTATTCGATATCCTCCTTGAAGTGCTTTTTCCCGTCCACGGACAGGAGCTTGCCGGCCATGCCTGGAAGGGTTGTGCCGAAGATGCTGTTCCAGAGGTCACAGCCGGAAAACCCAAAGATGACCATGACGAGCATGAGAATGGCGTAGATCTTTTTCATTTTTACTCCTCCTCGATTTTTCTGTTTATGTTTCCTCTCTTGATGATGCTTGGGGGAGTATACCAGATTCCCCGGCAATACGGTACCACCGTCATGCCGCGGGGTGTGGAACCGCAAACAGGGAACAACCCGCCGCTTCTCGCGTGGTCGCCCGCGTGCTACAGTATGCACCGATGTCCCTCGCGAGCGAGATCGTCACCATCTTCCTCACAGTGTTCATCGTGGTAGACCCGTTCGGCATTGTCCCGGTGTTCATCTCGCTCACCGGTGGATTCACCCCTAAGAGGCTGCGCGCCACCGTGCTCAAGGCGGTCATCGCTGCCTTCGCCGTGCTGTGCCTTTTCATCTTCACGGGCAGCGCGATCCTGCGTTTCCTCGGCATCCAGCCCGGCTCGTTCTTCATCGCGGGCGGCATCCTCATGTTCATTGTGTCGATCGACCTGCTCCTGGGAAAACCCGGCAGGACGAAGACCTCGGGAGAGGAGAGCGCCGATGCCCGCGAGGATGTCTCGATCTTCCCGCTGGCCATCCCCATGCTCGCGGGACCCGGCGCCATCACGACGGTGCTGCTCTACGTGAGCGAGGAGAAGCTGCCGGGGCTCATCTTTGCGGTCCTGGTCGGCTCCGCTGCGCTGGCTCTCGCGATCGCCGCGGCCACGATGCTCCTGAGCTCGTTCTTCCTTCGTGTCCTCGGCAGGACCGGCGTCTCGGTGATCGAGCGGATCATGGGCATCGTGCTGACAGGCCTCTCGGTGCAATTCGTCTACGACGGATTGGTGAAGCTCCACGTGGTTGCGGGGGGCTGACCGCCGCCGCTTGCACGCGGTTGCGGCAGCGCGGGCGTCCGCTACCAGGGAAATGGATGGCAAATCATCAATGTCACTGTGACGAGATCAGCTTGACGACCCGCCCCTCGACCTCGGCCAGAGCTGCCTGCCGTTTATCCGCGGTGACAAACACCGTCGCATCGCACAGGCGAGCAGCCGCTACGTGGAGAATATCGAGGGCCCGGCAGCCGATGATCGGCGTCCGTACGGTCATCTGGAGAGACAGCTCTTGAAGTGCAATGGGATCGAGGTGCGGCGCGAAGTACTGACCGCTGCGTTTCCGGTCGAGGTACAGGGAGATGAGGCGGTCCACGTCGTCAGGGCTCATTTCAGCGAGGAACACCTTGAACCGGAGAGAGTTGAGGAACTCGAGTTCCATGAAATGCCATACGGGCAGAGGTTCCTGCTGAACGACGACGAGACCGTGCACTTGGGCGGAACCGTCCTCATGAAGGTACAGCTTAGTGAATGCGCTGGTATCGAGGTAGATCATCCACGCCGTTCCCGGTGTTCCCGGACGATATCAGAGCCCTTTCGACCGGTGTTCTTATGCGCCGTGGCCAGATGGTCCGGCCACCGCAACACAGGCCGTGGCGTGGGCGGAACTACATGAGCCGCGACCTTGCCGCGGTTCAGCACCTCAAAGGTCTCTCCGGCTTTGACCTGTGCCTCGATCTGCGCCCAGTTCGCCTTTAAGTCCTTGACAGTTATCGTCTTCATATTCTAAATGTATACTCTAAAAGTTACTTTCCGTCAATCTAAGTGCTCTAGATTGGGAGGAGACCCCTTACCCGGGCGTTCCTCCTGATGCATGGCACGGTTCCACGGCAGGCAGGAAGCCGGCGTGCTTCGGCTTGACGTGTATGGGTATATTTTTCCCGTATAAAGACCACGGTCGAACTGCCCGACGAGCTCCTGGTGCGGGCCAAGAAGCGCGCCGTGGAGACGCGTACTCCGCTTCGGGTGCTGATCGAGCGGGGGCTCCGTCGTGAGCTGGCCTCCTCCTCCGTGGGCAGGCGTGCCCTCACCCACCAGGATTGACAGTATCCCAACCTACGGAACCCCCGATCAGAAATTAAAGTTACTATCATATATTGCGCAAAAATGCTACATGTGCTACATTTGGACCATGAACAGGGTTATCACCCAGCGTCAACTGCGAAACGGCTCCGCCCAAGTTCTCCGCGAAGTGCAGGCAGGTCAGACACTTATCGTGGCACGCAGCGGTGTGCCGATCGCCGAGGTCCGACCGGTTTCCACTCGCCGGTTCGTTCCGCGTGCCGCGATCGCCGCTGCCATGGAGCGTTCGCCGAGGGTCGACGGTGAGCGATTTAGATCCCAGATCGACGCGATAGTGGATCAGTCCGTCGATGGCTGAACCGACGCGGGGAATCCTTGACACCTCGGTTGTGATCGATCACCACGGGATCGACCCTACCCGTCTCCCCGATGAGTCCACCATCACTGCCGTGACGCTTGCAGAACTCGCCGCCGGCCCGCATGCAACGGTCGACGAGGAAGAACGCGCACGGCGGCAGGACAGACTCCAGTGGGCGGCATCGACATGGGACCCGCTGCCGCTCGATGCCGACGCGGCCCGTGCCTATGGACGGGTGTTCGCTGCCACGAGAGCGCACGGGCGAAAGAGCCGGGCTCGACTTGCCGACCTGCTCATCGCGTCAATCGCTGCTGCGAACGGGCTCCCGCTCTACACCCGGAATCCCAGCGACTTCTCCAGTCTGCAGGGGATCGTGACAGTCGTCGGCCTTTAACGCAGTCTCGCGCGCCGCATTCCCCATGGATCAACCTTCATGATCGCCCTCACCCACGACTATGGACTTTCTCACGAGCCGTTTTCTTCCGACATCCCGGTGGTGGAACTGTTCACGCTGCCCGGACTCATCTTTCCGGTTCTGGTCGGCTCTGCTGCGCTTGCGCTCGCAATCGCGGCGGCCACGATGTTCCTGAGCTCCTTCTTTCTGAGGGTGCTTGGCAAGACCGGCGTCTCGGTGATCGAGCGGATCATGGGCATCGTGCTGGACACAAGCCTCTCTGTGCAATTTGTCTACGACGGCCTGGTGAAGCTCCACGTGGTCGCGGGGAGCTGATCGCCGCCGCTTGCCCCGGCGGCCGGCCGTGGCGATATTCACCTCTTGAATACCCCGTACAATTTTGCCGGTATGGTGGAACCGTGATCACTGTCAGCGATCTCACTCTTTCCTTCGGCAATCGGATCCTGTTCAAGGACGTCAACCTCAAGTTCACCCCCGGCAACTGCTATGGCGTCATCGGCGCGAACGGCTCCGGCAAGTCCTCGTTTCTCAAAATCCTTTCCGGTGAGCTGGAGGCGGACAAGGGGGACATCGTCCTCGGTTCGGGCAAGCGCATGTCCGTTCTCAACCAGGACCACTTCGCCTTCGAGGAGAACCGGGTCCTGGACACCGTCGTTATGGGCTCGCCGCGCCTGCACGCGGTCGGGAGAGAGCGGGAATCCCTCTACGCCAAGGCCGAGTTCCCCGAGGCCGACGGCATACGCGCGAGCGAGCTGGAAGCCGAGTACGCCGAGCTGGGCGGATGGGAGGCCGATGCCCAGGCGGCGACCCTTCTGGCCGCGCTGGGCACGCCGGAAGCCTTTCACGAAAAGCTGATGCGGGACGTCGACGAAGGGGTCAAGGTCCGCGTTCTTCTCGCCCAGGCCCTTTTCGGGAACCCCGACATCCTGCTCCTCGACGAGCCGACGAATGGGCTTGACCTGGCCTCCATTTCATGGCTTGAGGAGTTTCTCATCGAGTTTCCCAACATCGTCATCGTGGTATCCCACGACCGCCACTTTCTCAATGCGGTGTGCACGCACACGTGCGACATCGACTTCGGCCAGGTGCGCATGTACCCGGGCAACTACGACTTCTGGTACCGCATCAACCGTATACTCGCGCAGCAGCAGAAGGACGAGAAGAAACGCCGAGAGGAGAAGGTCAAGGACCTCAAGGAGTTCATCCAGCGCTTCGCTGCCAATGTCTCCAAGAGCAGGCAGGCCACCTCGCGGAAAAAGATCCTCGAGAAGCTGGAGGTGGGCGACTACGTGCCCTCGAGCAGGCGCTTCCCGTACGTCGGCTTCAAGCCGGCGAGGGAGGTGGGAAACGTCGTCCTGGAGATCGCGGGCCTGTCCAAATCGCTCGAGGGCCGACCAGGGCTCGCAGGTTTAGACCTCACCGTGGGCCCCTCCGACAAAATTGCCTTTGTCGGACGGGAGCACCTGGCAAAGACGGCGCTCTTTCGCATCCTCGCCGGCGAAGACTCACCCGACTCCGGCACCTTCTCATGGGGCCAGACCATCTCGTGGTCGTATTTCCCGAAGGAGAGCTCGCGCCTGTTCGAGACCGACCTGTCGCTTGTGAACTGGCTCGCGCAGTACAGCCCGACGGACGATGAGACCTTCGTCCGCTCCTTTCTGGGGCGCATGCTGTTCTCCGGCGACGAGGGGCTGAAGCCCGTGCGCGTGCTCTCCGGCGGGGAGCGCGTGCGCTGCCTCCTTGCCCGGCTCATGCTGTCGGGCGCCAACTGTCTCGTCCTCGACGAGCCGACAAATCACCTCGACCTGGAAGCGATCGAGGCGCTTGACGAGGGCCTTGTTGATTTTCCGGGTGTCCTGCTCTTTACCAGCCACGACCACGAGTTCGTCACCTCGATCGCCAACCGCATCATCGAAATCTGCCCCGGCGGCGTGATCGATCGCGCGATGAGCTTCGACGACTACTTCCAGGACCGGAAGATCGCGGAGCTGCGGGACAGGTACTACCACAGTCATGTCGTGGCCGAGATCTGAGGAAGCAAGGGCAATCCCGGCCCGTAGAGCCCCCTGTTCGTGGAGTTGGCACCCGATGCGAAAAATGTTACCATGGTTATATGTCCATAGTCACAAAAAACAGTGAAATGACGGTCCCTGCCGGGCAGTTCAAAGCTCAGTGCCTTTCCCTTCTTGACCAGGTGAGTCGGTCCCATCAGGTGATCACAATCACAAAGCGCGGCAAGCCGGTTGCTCGGCTCGTCCCGTTGGCCGTGGAGAAACCGAGGAAGCTGTTTGGCTGTTTCGCGGGGCATGTGGTCGAGGAAGGCGATATTGTATGCCCCACTGGTGAGGGCTGGGAGGCGGAGCGTGGATAGGCCCGTCCTTCTCGACACCCACGTCTGGGTGTGGCTGGTGGAAGGCCGCACGGGCGTCCGACCTGAGGCGGTGGAGCTCATGGAGCGCGCCGGGGAGGAGTCGTTCCTGCGGGTCAGCGCCATCTCCGCCTGGGAGGTAGGCATGCTGGAGGCGAGGGGACGGCTCCGCTTCGACATCCCGTGCGAGGAGTGGGTCGAGCAGGCCTTCGGCTTGCCGGGGCTCTCCTTGATGCCCCTCACACCCTCCATCTGTGTCCGCAGCTCCCGTCTTCCCGGCATCTTCCACGGAGACCCGGCTGATCGACTCATCGTGGCCACGGCCCGCGAGCTCGGAGCCGTGCTGCTCACGAGGGACGACTCGATCCTCCGATACGGCGCCCAGGGTCATCTCCGGGCCTCGCCGGCGTAGGCACAACGGCGCATCCCCGCCGGGTCAGAGGGGCTCTCTCGTTCCCCGAACGTGATGGGGGAAGTGGACAGCGGCCTTCGCGGTCTGTCGGATCTGGAAATCCTGCATCGCGTTGAATGCATCGAGGAGCCTGTTCTTGTCTGGATAGACCTCCAGGCCTGCTACCTCGAGGGCAAGAAGAAGCTCGTGGGCCGCCTCGATGGTGGAAAGGCACCAGGCCGCTGGCTGGCGCTTGATGACGAAACGGCTGGGCGAGTTGGGCTCGATCGCGAGACGCGGCAGTCGCATGAGGGACGGACTCTCCCGTACGATCTTCCGGGAGCAGTGCCATGTCGCGTCGATGAGAAAAACGACGAGCCTGCGTTCACCAGGTGCTGAGGCGGGGAACCCTCCACCGCCTATGCTCATCGCGCCCTCTCCTGGATACAGCAGAACGGGGTAGTTCCGGGGATCGTCGATCAACGAACGAACTCTGGCGTTGCCGTCAAAGCTCACTCCCGGGACGATCTCGCTATTGGCCAGGTTCAGGCACGTGAGTCGTCCCGTCGTGCATTTCTGATAGCGGAACTCCATCGGGTGCATGAGGAGGACGATCCGCGTGCGCGTGTGCATTGGCGGTTGTGACGGACAGAGACAGCAGGACTTGGGGCGCCAGCATCGGTAACAGGCTTCTCGTGGCATTTGGCTACACTCGCTCTTTCGATTGCTCCTGGCAGGGTAGAGGAGCCTCCCCCCGCGTGACAAGATCTGCCGCGCCCGGCCCGGCTTGTGGCTGCGCCTCTTGCGAAGTAGATTCAAGACAATGACGACACCCGATTTCGAGTCCCTGGGGCTCAGCAAGAAGACACTCGCGCTGTTGAAAAAGAGGGGGTTCGAGGAGCCGACGCCGATTCAGGCTTTAGCGATTCCCCTCCTCCTCGGCGGCGAAACTGATCTGGTTGCGCGCGCCCGCACCGGCACCGGAAAAACCGCCGCATTCGGCCTCCCTCTGGTCGAGCGCCTCGGTGAGCCGGCCCCTCATGTGCGCGCATTAGTCCTGGTTCCCACGCGGGAGCTGGCCATCCAGGTGCATGCAGAAATCGTGTCGCTGCGCCATGGCGCCCACCCGAGGACCGTTGCCGTCTATGGCGGCCAGGCGATCAGCCTGCAGATGAGATCGCTGGAGCGGGGCGTCGACGTCGTGGTGGGAACTCCCGGTCGGGTTCTCGACATGATCCAGCGCGGCACGCTTGATCTCTCCCGCATCGAGTTCTTCGTGCTCGATGAGGCCGACGAGATGCTCGATATGGGATTCACGGAAGAAATCGATGCGATCTTCGAGGCAGTCAACCCCGAACGGCGCGTTCTCATGTTCTCCGCGAGCATGCCGGAAGCCGTCATGCATGTCGCGCGCAAGCGTTTGCGCGACTTCACGACGATAGAGGATCACCCCCTGGCTGCGCCGACGGAGCTCACCGAGCAGATCTGGCTCGAGGTGCGCGAACTGGACAAGATGGAAGCCTTCACACGGATCGTCGACATGGAGGAAGACTTCTACGGCCTGGTCTTCGCGCGCACCCGCGTCGACGCCGACCGGATCGGACAATCCCTGGAGGAGCGCGGCTATCCCGTGGAAACGCTGCACGGGGACTACGCCCAGGAACACCGGGACCGTGTCATGGGGCGGTTTCGATCCGGCAAGGCGCGCATCCTGGTGGCCACCGATGTGGCGGCGCGCGGCATCGATGTGGAAGGCCTGACGCATGTCGTGAACTGGTCCCTTCCACAAGACTCGCAGGCCTACATGCACCGCATCGGCCGCACGGGACGGGCGGGAAACGAAGGCACGGCGATCACGTTCGTCACGCCCTACGAGTACCGCAAGCTCACCCGGATGCGCGAGGGAGCGGGTACGAGCATCAGGAAGGGCACGGTGCCCAAGGTGAGCGACGTCATCGACGCCCGGCGCGCCCGCGCGATCGCCCGGGTGAATACCGTCGCGCAGGATGTCGGCGCCGAGGATTCCCCCTGGGTCACGCTGGCTGACGAGATTCTCTCCGTCACCGAAGCGCGCGTTGCCCTGGCTTCCTGCCTCTCCATTGCATTCGCAGGGACTCTGGACCCTGAACGCTACACCCAGATCGCCGAGGTGGAGCGGGACGAACGCCCCGGCCGCCTGGTCGACCAGACCGGCCAGACGCGTCTGTTCGTATCCGCCGGGCGAAGCAACGGGATCGACCGCAAGGGCCTTGCGGCGATGATACGCCGCGTGTCGGGCCTGCCTGACCGGCTTATTGACGGTATCAAGGTTTTCGACGCGTTCTCGCTGGTGACCGTCCCGTTCGACGCTGCCGAGCGCATCATCCGCGAATCGCGCGGCGCGGGCGGCCTTCCGCGCATGAGGGTTGCCAAGGAGGACGGGGGCGGCGAAGGCGGCTATCGGGCACGGCCGACGCCGCCCCGCGCAGGCGGCGGCGCGCGGCCGAAGAGTGCGCGGAACCGGACACGCTCTTAGGCCCCCCGCCTGGCCCGTCTTGACTTCAGGCCGATCTGTTACATGGGGAAAGAACGGCCCCAGGAGCTCGATGCTTGGTCCGCGGAAACCACCGAAGCTCTTCGGAGTGCAGCGTTGAGAGGGCTTGACAAGCGGACCATGGACCTGTTACCATGGTCTTATGAAACGTGTTTCGCCGGTCAAAGTGCCGAAATCGATCTTCAAGCCGAAAGCATTCGAGTTTTTCCGGCTGGTCGAGGAAAAACGCCAGGAAATCCTGATCACGGATCACGGCCGGCCCGTGGCGCTGATCTCGCCGGTTGATGAGGCCGACGAGCACGAGCTCTCCGCGTTGCGCGGCCTCCTGGTGAGATACGTCGACCCGTACGAGCCCGTCGGCTCGGAAGACTGGGAAGCAGCGCGGTGATTATTCTCGACACCCATATCTGGATCGGATACATCGACGATCCGGCGTCGCTGCCGACGCCGGCGCTCGATGCTATCCGCAGCGGCCGGGAGCCCGTCGGGATTTCGTCGATCAGTGTCTGGGAGGTCTTCATGCTCGAGCGAAGGGGACGGCTCGAGCTGCGCATCCCCGCGGGGCTGTGGGTGGAGAAATGCGAACGGCTGTCGCTTTTCCACCTCGTGCCGGTCGACAACACGATCGCCCGGCTTGCCGTGGAGCTGCCCGAACCGATCCACTCCGACCCTGCAGACCGAATCATCATCGCCACAGCCCTGTCGCTCGGAGCGACTCTCGTCACAAAGGATCAGAAAATCCTCGCATACCCGCACGTGAAGACGCTCCGGCTCGCCCCCTCGGGCGCTTGAAAAAAGACGGGCATCCGCGGGTCTTTCCCCGCGGCCACGGCGACCAGCGTCCCGGGCGCGTTGTGCATCACCGTCAGCGCAGGTATAGTCACCGCGCATGAACGTCCTGTCACTGGATGACGTGAGCAAGACCCTCGTGGATGCTCCCCTGTTCGAGGGGGTGACCCTCGGCATCGACGATGGGGAGAAGATCGGCTTCATCGGCAAGAACGGAACGGGCAAGTCCACCTTCCTGAGGATACTCCAGGGTGTTCTCCCCCCTGACACCGGCGCGGTGTCGCGGCATCGGGAGCTCACCATGAGCGCCCTGGAGCAGCATCCCTCGTTCACGCCCGGAGCAACGCTGCGGGAGTTCTGTTTCCACGGGAGGCCTTCGGGCGCGGACCATGCGGAGGATGCGCGGGCCCTGGACGCCTTTCGCTCATACTGCCGGGAGCTGGGGCTCTCCGACCAGGAGGCGCTTGTGGAAACGCTCTCCGGCGGCAGCTTGCGCAAGGCGTCCCTTGCGCGCTGCCTTTCGCGCGGCGCCCGCCTCCTGACCCTCGACGAGCCGACCAACCACCTGGACCTGGAGACGATCGAGTGGCTGGAGTCGCTGCTGCGCCGCGCCTCCTTCGGTTTCATCGTGGTGACGCACGATCGTTACTTCCTTGATGCTGTGTGCACGGCGATCATGGAGATCGACGACCGGCGAATCCGCAAGTACCCGGGCAGCTACTCGCGCTACCTCGAGCTGCGCGCGGAGAGGGAGGAGGCGCGGGAACGGGTCGAGCAACGCAGGGCTTCGATCCTCCGCGGAGAGCTGGAATGGCTGAAGAGGGGTCCTCGGGCCCGGACGGGAAAAGACAAGAGCCGCAAGCAGCGCGCGATGGATCTGCTCGACTCCGGCGTGCAGAGGGAGATGGCGATGCAGGAGTTCTCATCCACCCATCGTCGCCTGGGAAAGAAGGTGCTCGAGCTGCAGAAAGTCAGCCGCTCGTTCGAGGGAAGGCAGGTGATCCTCCCTTTCACCTACAGCTTCCGCCGCGGTGAGCGCATCGGGCTCCTCGGACCCAACGGTTCGGGAAAGACGACGTTCCTCCGCCTGGTGTCCGGCGAGCTCGCCCCGGACGGGGGCACGGTGGTCAGGGGGGAGACCACGGTGTTCGGGCACTTCACCCAGACCGGAACGGGGATCGATCCCTCCCTCTCCGTCCTCGGGTACGTGCAGGAGCTCGCGGAACGCGTGCCGCAGCCGGGGGGCGGCTCGCTCGCCGCCGAGCAGTTCTTCGAGAAGTTCCTCTTCCCGCGCAGCATGCACGGGATCCGGCTCGAACGGCTCTCCGGCGGGGAGGTGCGCAGGCTCACCCTGGTGCGTCTCCTGGCAACGGCCCCGAACTTCCTCCTGCTCGATGAGCCGACCAACGACCTCGACCTGGACACCATCCGCCTGCTCGAGGAGTACCTCGCCGATTTCCCGGGATGCATCCTCCTGGTGTCGCACGACCGGGCGTTCCTGGACCAGCTCACCGAACGCTTCTTCCTTTTCGACGGCAAGGGGGGCATCCGTGGGTTCTCGGGGAACTACGAAGACTACCATGAGTCGCTGCGGGAGGAACCGGCCGCTGCCCCTCCCGAGCGGCCGGCCGCGGCCCCCCGGCTGCGACGGGAGAAGACGGGGCTCTCCTTCAGCGAGCGCAGGGAGTACGAGCTGCTCCTTTCGGAGATCGACGGTCTCGAAATCGAGCAGAAGGACCTGGAAGAGGGATTCCAGAGCGAGGTGACGGACCCGGCCCTGCTCCAGAGGGACCGCCGGCGCTACGGGGAGCTGATGATCGAGCTCGAGCGGAAGTTCGCGCGCTGGGAGGAGCTGGCCGGTCGGGCGGGGGACTGAAGCGCGCACGAAGCCGCCCACTTTGCCCCGGCGCCCCGGCCGTGAGTACCTTTAGGCACTCGGAGGAATCCCCGTGACCCTGGTAAAAACCCTCGGTGAACTGAAGCGTTCGGGCTGGACGTCGCGTCCCGTGAAGGACGAGATGCGCGTGAACCTCGTGCGCATGCTGGAGAGCGGCACCGACCTGTTCCCCGGCATCGTGGGCTACGAGAAGACGGTCATCCCCGGCCTCGTGAACGCGATCCTTTCGCGGCACGACTTCATCCTGCTCGGCCTGCGCGGGCAGGCGAAGACCCGGATCCTGCGGTCGCTCACGAGGTTTCTCGACGAGCACCTGCCCGCGATCGCGGGCACGGAGACGAACGACGACCCCTGCCACCCCGTGAGTCACCGGGGACGTGCGATCGTGGCCGAGAAGGGCGACGAGACGCCGATCGCCTGGCTCGGCCGCGACGACCGGTACAAGGAGAAGCTCGCCACGCCCGACGTGACGATCGCGGACCTCATCGGCGACATCGACCCCATCAAGGCCGCGGCCATGCGCCTGTCGTACGCCGACGAGGAGGTCATCCACTACGGCATCATCCCGCGCACCAACCGGGGCATCTTCGCCATCAACGAGCTGCCCG